>CABLZX010000040.1:0-1554 GCA_902383995.1 uncultured Brachyspira sp. | reverse complement strand
CTATTCTGCCTGCTACTAGAGCCGGTGAAGCTGTTCTTTACGGCGCTGGTAAGTAAATCTGAATTATCTGCAGCCTCGAAAATAAATCAAACCGCAGATATGTATGATAAAAATAAAGCCTTTATAGGACGGAGTATATTCCGTCCTTTTTTATTTGATGTATAATTATGTTATGGAGAAAAAAATTTCGGACAAAGTTATAAACCGCCTTACTTTGTATCATTGTATTCTTGCCGATTATATAAATGAGAATATAGAATTTATTTCAAGCAAGCAGATAGCTTCGCTTTTAAAAATCGATGACTCACAGGTAAGAAAAGATATAAATTTGCTGAATAATGCAGGTAAAAGCAGAGTCGGCTATATAGTAAAAGAACTAAAAAAATCTATTGAGGCTGCATTAAGCTTTTCCAAGACAAAAAAAGCTTTTATTATAGGTGCAGGAAATCTGGGAATGGCTCTGGCAAAATATGATAACTTTACAAATTACGGTTTGAATATTCTTGCACTTTTTGATAACGATAAAAAGAAAATAGGCGGGACTGTTAATCACAAAATGATTTTGGATGTTTCAAAACTACCTAATCTTGCAAGAAAATCAAATGTAGATATTGCAATTTTAACTGTTCCCAGAGAATATGCCCAGATAACTGCTGACTTTCTTGTCAAAGCTAACATTAAATATATCTGGAATTTTACACCGACAGTTCTTTCTGTGCCTGAAGATGTTCAGGTTTGGAACGAAAACCTTATGGGCAATTTTCTGCAATTCACTTATAATATCTGATTAAACCACAGCAAGCTGGTTGATGTTATACAGATGTCTTAGCCCTTCAAGAGTTAATGTAGGATTTATAAAGTCAAACGGACGTTTCATATATTGTGCTATATAAGCTGCATATCCGCCTGTTGCAACAATGACTGCACGTTCTCCGAGTTCTTCTTCGCATTGTGAAACAAGCCCGTCAATCATGCAGGCGCAGCCTCTGATTACTCCGGAAAGGATTGCATCTACAGTGTTATTACCGATTGCAGAAGGTGATTTTGCCACTTCAATCCGCGGTAATTTTGAGGTGAATTTGTTTAAAGTTTTTAACTGAAGGCTTATGCCAGGAGCAATACCCCCGCCGATAAATTCTCCATTCCCGTTTACAATATCAAATGAGGTTGCAGTTCCAAAATCAATTACAATTACCGGATGCTTATATAAAACATAAGCCCCGGCAGCATTGGCAATTCTATCAGCTCCAATTTCATTTAGATGCGGCATTGTAATTTTTACACCTGTATTTATTTTTGCTGATAGAAATAATGGTTTAATATTAAAAACATTTTTAACAGCAGTTTGAAATTTGGTATTTAACTCCTCTACAACCGAAGATATAATACATCCGTCAATAGAATAAGCTTTAAATAACGATTTCAGAAGAACTTCGTATTCTTCAAGCGATAAATCTTTGTCAGAAGCAAGTCTGAATTCTTCAACAAGTGCATTTTCATCAAATAAACCAAGTGTAATACTTGTATTCCCTATATCGGCCTGTCTCTTATACA
>CABLZX010000039.1:0-1692 GCA_902383995.1 uncultured Brachyspira sp. | reverse complement strand
GATGCACCGGGAATATTTAAGAGAAGTCCACCCAGCCAGATTGAACACATTGATATTGACCGGAGAGCTATGGACATATCTTGCAGACCTGAACGAACAGGCACAAGAACGGTTAGACACCATCATAGAGCAGATGAAGGCTGCCGAGGGCGTGACCGAAGAATTAAAGCGTACCCATCAAATGGAATGGGTGCGGCGGTGTAATAACATTCACAACCGGGCAGAAGAAATTGTATTGCATGAGATGATTTATTCATAATGGTATGGTAGAATGATTATGACAAAATAGAGTTTGAAGGGGGCATGAAAATGGCAATCTCAAATATAAATACGATTATCAATGATGATATTCATAAAGTTTGGGATATTGTTTTTGCTGTTGATAAATATAGTGAGTGGCGAAGCGATTTAAGCAAAACAGAAATCATAAATGATAAGCAGTTTATTGAGTACACGAAAGACGGATATGCAACTATATTTTCTATTACTGTTGTTGAGCCATATAAACGTTGGGAATTTGACATGAAAAATAGCAATATGACCGGGCATTGGATTGGTATTTTTACAGCTAAGGGAAATGAAACACAAATTGATTTTACAGAAAATGTGACACCTAAAAAGTGGTTTATGAAACCTTTTGTAAAACTCTATTTGAAGAAGCAGCAAACTCAATTTGTTCTGGACTTAAAAAAAGCATTGGAACAACAATGTTGAAGTTGTAAAGGAGAGAATACTATGAATAGAATCAAATATGCAGAACAGTTATATGCTCTTATTTCTATGTGCTTAGGCTGTGCTTTTATCGTTTTTGGTTTGCTTAGTTTTATTGGAATATTACAGCCTACATCAACGTCAATAGTTCAAAGTCAAAGGAACATTGGGATTGTTTTTTCTGTACTTGGTGTCGCTTTTTTAATTGCACAAGCAATTCTTACAGTTCTTGCTTCTGCAAAGAAGAAATCCTATTACAAGTTGATTTCTAACGGAATTAAAGTTAATGGGATTGTAGAAAAAGTATATATGCAGAAGTTTCTACAATATGGGAAAAAGTCCCCGTACAGAGTTCTTTACAGCTATACATACGGAGGGAAGATTTATCATCACAAAAGCCATCTCTTATGGGATAAGCCATATATGAAAGAAACAGATTCGATTGCAGTATATATAAATGATTCAGAGAAATCGGCAATTCAATTATAGGGTGTATTTTAGTTGTATCCTCAGTGTATCGCCCTAAATTTTAACTGAATAACCCCAGCACAAACCGCTGCTACATGGAAGCCAACAAACCATGCAACAGCGGTTTTTTGTTAGCGTTTTTTCCTCTGGCTGATAGGCGTTCCCATTTTCTTTGACTTTTTGAGAATACGAATCAGCCAGCGAAATTCTTCGTCTGACAGATTTTTATAGTTGATACCGAGCTGCTTGCAGTAAAGAACAACCAGCTTTTCATCCCGGCTGCCCTTGAAATTTTCGACCGCTTCCAGATTTTCTTTCAGTTCATCAGCAACGGTAGTTTGGGGCGCACTCTCACTGTCCTTTTTGTGGGCTTCCCGAATATCCCGGATAATCAGGTTGAGGTCATCCAGAACCATGTGGCTGAAATATTCATCATCGCTGATATGGGCGGCTTGCAGCACTTTCAAATGGGGGTCATCTTCGCCGGGGCGATACCGTTCAATGATTTCATGC
>CABLZX010000038.1:0-1966 GCA_902383995.1 uncultured Brachyspira sp. | reverse complement strand
TGTACACTCCACAGTCGTAAATTCCTGCGATAGCCCGCAGTACATACTTACGTTTGCGTTTATTATGCAACTTCGTAAGTTAAAGCATCTCTTAGATTAAGAGCAGCATTGAAATCCCTATCCTCAACATAACCACAATCACAACGATATATTCTATCTGAAAGCTTCAAATCTTTCTTGATAGCACCACAGCAATGACATATTTTGGATGATGGATACCATCTGTCTACGACTCTTAATTCAATACCATTTTCATCACATTTTGCTTTAAGCTTGGTTCTAAATTCATAGAACTTCTGTGACGCAACAGCTTTTGAAAGATGTCTGTTCTTCATCATTCCTGATACATTCAAATTTTCAATAGTTATATAAGATGGCTTGGTTTTCACTATCTCAGCTATTGATTTATTGATATAATCAGTACGGATATTATCTATTTTATGATGAAGTCTTTGTACTTTGAGCTTTTGCTTTTGTATATTCTTTTGAGTGGACTCTCCTTTCTTTAAGTTCTCATATTTTCGTGAGAGACATCTTTGTTCTCTACGCAGTTTCTTTTCCAATTTTTTAATTCTTGTTGACTTATTGATATTTTTATAAGTTTTACCATTGGAAACAATCGCCAAGTCTTTTAAACCCAAGTCAATTCCTATACCACCATTGCTATTATTAGCAATCTTAACGTCGGGAATTTCTACAAGAACTGACACATAGTATCTGTCTGCTTTGACGGATACTGTACCGCTTTTGATTTTCCATCCGTCTTTAGTTGTTGGTATATAACCTTTTTCTTTAATGCGTACCCAACCTAAAGTGGGTATGTTCAGCCTATGTCTCTCACATCTACAGTCTTTAGTATTGTTCTTTACGAAATACATTTTTACATCAGATTTACCTTTCTTTTTGAAATTAGGAAAAGCGCTTTGATGTTTAAAAAATCTTGTAAATGCAGTACATCCATCTTCAATAGACTTTTTTACAGCTTTTGAATATGCTTCTTTAATCCATATTTTATCAGGATTATTAGGAATATACTCATTATTAAGCCATACGCTGAAACTCTTGCCAGTCATAAACTTTTCACCGTTATCATATAAAGTTTTGTTGTGACCGAGATAGAAGTTATAGACGTACCTACAAGTGCCAATAGTCTTGTTAATCTTGATTTTTTGCTCAATCGTCGGATTTATTTCCGTCTTGAAGCTCTTTAGCAATTTCCTCATCCCTTTCTATTTGTTTTTCATACTTACGAAGTCCATACAACCTGCAAGAGAATACATGAAGTATAGAAACAATATCCTGTACGAGTTCTTTCTGTGGTGATAGTTCTTCGTTGTTCACTACCACAATGCTTGTATTAAACTTCATACAGAATTTTTCAAACCAATCGTAACCAAATCTGATAAATCTATCTTTATGAGTTACTATTATGGTTTTTATTTTCTGTTCCATTACTTCATTTAATAATTCATTCCACTTTTTACGATTGTAATTAAGACCACTTCCATAATCCTCAATACACTGGTCTATAATAATACCTTTAGCATTACAAAACTGTCGCAAAAATGCAACTTGATTCTGTAAATCATCTTTTTGATTTCTTGTAGACACTCTGGCATAAATAACTACCTGACGTTTATCATTTTCAATATTTATGCCTTTGAATTGAAGGTACTGGTCATAGGTATAATAACGCCTATCAGTTGGAGTTCGATTTGCCTTTAAAGTTCCTTCTCTGTCCCAGCGTTGCAATGTCTTAACAGACACACCTAACAGTTCAGCAAAATCTTTTGGCTTATAATTTGTGATATTTGATGTATTCATAATAATTTACTCCTTTGAGTATATTTAAACACATTTAATCACATTTAACAATATATTCAATTACTTATTTTTTCCTCCTTGACAGCCTTAGCTGTTTTCTTCTTATTATAATGTATTTAACATGATGATAGCAATACGACTT
>CABLZX010000037.1:0-2189 GCA_902383995.1 uncultured Brachyspira sp. | reverse complement strand
CGCTGTGCCAATGATTGCTGGAGAAATAAGAAGATATTTAAGAGATAATAATATGGTAAGAGTAAGTAGATCGGTAAGAGACTTGGCTTATAAGGTACTTGCAGTGAGAGAAAAAGCGTTAAGGGAAAACAAGAAGGAACCTACGATAGATGAAATTGCAAAAGAATTGGGAGTAGAAAAAGAAGAAATTGCATTTTGCTTGGATGCAATACAAGATCCGGTTTCACTGCAAGAACCAGTGTATGGAGATGATACAGAAAATATATATGTAGAAGACCAAATAAAAGACAAGAAAAATAGTGATGAAAATTGGGCAGATGATATAACATTATTAGAGGTAATGAAAAAATTAAAAGAAAAGGAGAGAAATATCATAAACAAAAGGTTCTTTGAAGGACGAACACAGATGGAAGTTGCAGAAGAAATTGGAATTTCACAGGCACAGGTATCACGATTAGAAAAGAATGCTATTGAACATATAAAGAAATTATATAATTAACACTTTGGTAATCTTCCTAGAAAAGAGTCATATAATAATTCTAGGAGGAAATTTTTATGACTGGAAAAGGACTGGATTTTAAGCATAAAGAGGTTGTTAATATTAATACTGGAAAAAGGCTGGGATATGTGCAAGATGTATGTGCCGACTTAAACACGGGGTCGATAACATCAATTATTGTACCTGGTGAAAGCAAGTTGGCAAGCATGTTTTCAAACAAAAACGATATAGTCATACCGTGGGAAAAAATACACTGCATAGGGGACGACATTATACTTGTAGACATTTAAAAATAAAAATAGACAAAAATATTAAAAAAATTTAAAAAAGGTGTTGACAAAGAATATGGTCTGTGGTATTATAAGAATGTACCGAGAAACGAGTGAAAATAATAAATATTTTTAGAACGTAAATTAGTAAAAACAAGAGAGCAATTTAAGAAAAAACAACAATTACTAGTTTATTATTTTGCCCTAAAAAACAGTATAAAAAATAATTTGAAAAAAATTAAAAAAACTGTTGACAAAACAAAATAAAGATGGTACAATATGAAACGTTCCATAGCGAAGAGCTGAAGAACAAGAGCACATTGAAAAGTAAACAATAAACCTTTGAAAAAAGACCAATAGCGGTAGTTAATTTGTACTACCATAAAAAACAAATTTAATGAGCTTTAAAACTTAAAAATTTAGATTTATAAAATGTTGAAAAACATTAAATATAAATACCATAAATATGAGAGTTTGATCCTGGCTCAGGATAAACGCTGGCGGCGCACATAAGACATGCAAGTCGAACGGAAGTCGTTATAAAAAGGATTGAAGATTTATCTGATTGAGATTTTATAACAATGGCTTTAGTGGCGGACTGGTGAGTAACGCGTGAGCAACCTGCCTACTAGAGGGGAATAACAGTGAGAAATCATTGCTAATACCGCATATGCCATGAACATCACATGATGAAAATGGGAAAAGAGTAATCTGCTAGTAGATGGGCTCGCGTCTGATTAGATAGTTGGTGGGGTAACGGCCTACCAAGTCGACGATCAGTAGCCGGACTGAGAGGTTGAACGGCCACATTGGGACTGAGATACGGCCCAGACTCCTACGGGAGGCAGCAGTCGGGAATATTGCGCAATGGAGGAAACTCTGACGCAGTGACGCCGCGTATAGGAAGAAGGTTTTCGGATTGTAAACTATTGTCGTTAGGGAAGATACAAGACAGTACCTAAGGAGGAAGCTCCGGCTAACTACGTGCCAGCAGCCGCGGTAATACGTAGGGAGCAAGCGTTATCCGGATTTATTGGGTGTAAAGGGTGCGTAGACGGGACAACAAGTTAGTTGTGAAATTCCTCGGCTTAACTGAGGAACTGCAACTAAAACTATTGTTCTTGAGTGTTGGAGAGGAAAGTGGAATTCCTAGTGTAGCGGTGAAATGCGTAGATATTAGGAGGAACACCGGTGGCGAAGGCGACTTTCTGGACAATAACTGACGTTGAGGCACGAAAGTGTGGGGAGCAAACAGGATTAGATACCCTGGTAGTCCACACCGTAAACGATGGATACTAGGTGTAGGAAATGATTTCATTTTCTGTGCCGTCGCAAACGCAATAAGTATCCCACCTGGGGAGTACGGCCGCAAGGTTGAAACTCAAAGGAATTGACGGGGGCCCGCACAAGCAGTGGAGTAT
>CABLZX010000036.1:0-3923 GCA_902383995.1 uncultured Brachyspira sp. | reverse complement strand
CACGGTGTTAGGTCGTCGTTGGTTTAGCGTAGACGAAAAGAAACGGCGGCTCTGATTTCTCAAAACCGCCGCCAGGGTATCTAGAGTAAGCGCACAAAATCAACCTGCCCAGCTACGGTTTTTTTCTTTCCCCATTAGGCGGGGCAGGTTTAAAAGAATATGAAAAGCCGATAACAGCAGTCATGTTAGCCTGCGTGTTATCGGCTCTGCGTCTATGCGTCTGGCTCTCTAATAACGGATATATTCAGTTGCTTTACATGAATGAGCGTTTCCTGTTTACATTTTGGACAGAACAAGGGGAAATTCCTTAATTCCGTGTCAATTCGTATTTTTATTCGGGTTTTATTATGGCATATAGGACAACTAACCCAACTTGTCTCTTTCATCAAAATTACCCCGTAACTTGATGTTTCTTTGATATATTTTTTGTTAGTCTATAAAATACGAATATCAATCCAACATTAAGGATGATCATAAAGACCGGCTGGCTCATACCGAAATATGTTTTCATATCAGAAAATATACCGTTTGTATGAAGCATAAAAATCGGGCAAATTTCCTGCATTTTTTGTAAAACAGGAAGGCTATCATTAAAATCAAACACAACTGGCAAGAAGCAGATGACGCAAGAAGTAATAAGCGCTGTAACAGGAGAACTCATTTGAGCACTTAAAAACAATGTAATAGTTGTCAAGGCTACAATCCCAAAAATATTCAATATTACAGAGATAAAGAACATTTGCAAAAAGGTCAAATTATATATTGAAGAAGCATAATGTAATGAAGATTGAATGCTTACATTCCACCCCTGTAACCCATAGGTACAGCCATACAGAACTAAATTTAGCAGTAAATACAAGAGGTATGTGCCAATTACAACTTCCAAGGCCGCTATAATTTTTGAAGTTGTGAGTTTGGTTCGGCCATACCGAGCCGAATAAATAATGCTATCTGTATGAAGTGCATACTCTTCTGAGAAAACAGGAGATAGAGTGATTACAACAATTAAACATATCATTATGGACAAGATGCTCCCCATTCCAGATAATAGCTTATCCCAGCCATCGCAATATCCTAAAGTCACAGTTGGACTATTTGGATATGCTGTTTCGAGTGACTTAAAACTACCATCAGAATTTGTCAAATATTCCAGAATCGCCGCTTGGTCACGATAAACATGAACAGCAGAAAAAGCAGAATTTTCATCTTGTCCAACAGTTGCTTGTTTTGCTTGGTCGATTTTTTCTTGCATAGTAAGTAATGTATTTTGAGAGAGTTTTCCTTCAAATATTTCTGCTACTTCCTTCCGTTGTTCAATGGCTGTAAAACCGCTTGCTAATGCCATTTTTTCAAGGTCATAATCATAGAAAACATTTTGATAATTAAATTGAAAAAAGAAAAAATAGGCAACGATAAGAACCACACCAGCTAAAAACAACATTCGTGTTTGCTTTCTCGAACATATTTTATTTCGTTCTGCTTTTATCATTTCATTCATGCTCGGATACCTCCGCAAAATAGTATAAATACAAATCTTCCAATGTTGGATCAACATTCCAAGCGGTTCTGCATGGTGCTTCTTGAGAAATAATCCTCAGCCGTTCTGCACCATTATTATGTTTCAGATTTGCTGTTACATAGTTCAATTCTAATTCTTCGGCCTCTTTTCGAGATACATCACATTCCCAAACACATTTTTCAATCGGCTTCAAAAGTTTTTCTGGAGAACCATGTTGAATTAACTCGCCATTTTTCATAATCAGAATCTCATTTGCGATATATTCAACATCAGAAACAATGTGAGTGGACAAAATTACAATTCTATTTTCTGCCAAAGAACTAATCAGATTTCTAAACCGCACCCGCTCTTTCGGGTCAAGTCCAGCTGTAGGTTCATCCAAAATCAAAATACGGGGATCGTTTAGTAATGCTTGAGCAATTCCCAAGCGTTGTTTCATACCGCCGGAAAAAGTTTTGATTTTTTCGTTTTTCTGTGTGAGCAGATCAACAACCTGCAACAGCTCCATTGTGCGATTATGGGCTTTTTTAGGCGGCAGCCCCTTTATTGCAGAGATATACATCAAAAATTTATACGCTGTAAAGTTAGGATAATAGCCAAAATTTTGTGGCAGGTAGCCTAAGATATTACGATATTTCTCGCCCAAATCATGAATGTTTTTCCCGTTAAAAAAAATGGCTCCTTTCGTTTCAGTTTGGACATCGCAAATCATTCGCATCAAAGTTGTCTTGCCCGCACCATTTGCCCCGAGTAGACCATAAACACCATTTGTTAATTTTACGCTGAAATGATTTACAGCTTTTTTTCTTCCATATTCTTTTGAAAGATCATTTATTGTAAATTCCATATCAATTCTCCAATCATTTTTTCTTTTTTCAAGTACAGTTGAAGTGTTTTCCCTAATAGGATAATAGATAACACATAAAATCCAATCCATCCCCAGAACATAGACGCTTCAAATATAAATCGCTGATGGAGTACAAGAGAAAATGTTCCAGAAAGAAAAATCATACAAGCGATTAAATGATATAAGCTATCGTTTGTCCTGCTTTTCGCACATATAAAAAGATAACAAGTGCAAGAAATATTAAATGGAATCAAACCATACAACACCATTTCAATCATTGATTTCTGGTAAATATATGCCATTGAAATTAAAATGACTGTTATTAGGAAAAGGTTGATTACTCCAATAATCAGCATACGACCTGCTACAATTTTTACCAGCGTTGTTCTACTAGACTGTTCAATTTCCCACATACCATAGATGTTGCTTTTAGATATTTCTATTGCACCTAATAACGCAAGGAATGGAACCATAACTGCAAGGATTGTCAATGGATAATAAAATGGAACCCTCCATTGGCCCAGGATACATGCTAATAATACTGCACATATAGTGAGTATTATTTGAACAATCCAGAAAGAAAGCGGCAGAAATTGAAGTTGGTTCAATATAATATCTCGCATTGAATTTTTATTGAATTCAGAACTATTCATGTAACTTTTTCCAGCTACGATTACTGCTTTAATTTTAGGTTCAGATGGAGCAGGCGTTTCACAACTCTGCAACCATTCTAATACACCATTTTGTTTTTGGGTCATACATTATCGCCTCCTCTAAAATCAGCCAAATATCGTTCCAGTTTTTTAATCCCCTGTTGGAGCCTAGATTTTACAGTAGAAACACTAGCTTTTGTAATGGTTGCAATCTCTCGGATTTTCAAATCATAATAAAATCGTAAAATGATGACCTCTTTTTGATAGTCCGGTAATGTGTTGATTGCATATTGAATTTGCGCTTTAAGTTCGTTAAGCTCAATTTTTTCAAAGGCATTATCAGTATCTTCTATATCTTCAAGAGTTTCTAAATCCATATACAGGGGTTTTGCTTTCTTAGTATAATTGTTACAGGTATTAACAGCAATCGTTAGCAGGTAGTTTTGAAATTTCCCGATCTTTCGTACTGATTGAATATTCTCCAACAATTTCAAGAAAACATCTTGTGTAATATCTGCGGCGGTATCTGGATTGCCGTTCAATCGCCGACAACAAAATAGATAAATTGACTGATAATATTTTCGGACAATTATCTCAAATGCATCTGTGTCACCCGACTGGATTTTTTTAATTAGTATGAAATCTTCGATACCGTGTCACCGCCTTCCATGTGTAAAACGCCTTACACTTAATATACAACTGAGTAACCCAAAAGGATTTAACTTTAGAAATTTTTCTTTTACTTTTTTCATTTCCCTTCTATTGTAATTCCTGTTCTTGAAAAATATAAGATGTAATATATGAATTATAAACTTCAACCAACCTGCATATAGCAACATTCCACGGGCGAAGTATGAATTATACAATGTAACTGGGTGATGTTATATGGCGAAAGTTGAAGATT
>CABLZX010000035.1:0-3927 GCA_902383995.1 uncultured Brachyspira sp. | reverse complement strand
GCAACCTCTCTAGGCTTACCTGAACCCAGCTTCTACTTGTGGTCTGGTGAGGAGAATAATAGCAGCTTCGCATACTGGCGTTACTTCGCCTCCACGACCACGTACTGGGGCTACAACTACCGTACCAACAGCTACATGCAGGCGGTGTGTTTGGGTGATTGATTATTCGACTGTTCAACTATGAGGAAGCCGGAAAATACTTTTCCGGCTGGTTAAATATGTAACAAAAAGGCGGAAACAATTCCGCCTTTTTTAGCTTTCCTGAATTTTTTTATATAATTCAATTTGTTTTGCAGAAATATCTTTTGGTATGACAATCTTTATTTTAGCATTTAAGTTGCCGTAGCCTCCGGCTTTTTTCGGCAGTCCTAAATTTTTAAGCCTTAGCATTTGACCTGAGGAAGTTTTTGGAGGAATTTTTATACCAATATTTCCATGTAGTGTTTTAATTTCTTTTTTTGCGCCTAAAACAGCTTCCGGCGGTGTTATTTCCACTTCTTTTGTTAAATCTGTTCCGTCAATTTCGTATTCTGCATCTTTAAAATGAATAATCAAATATAAATCGCCTGCCTGTCCGTAAGCGTCAACTTTCCCTTCGCCTTTCAGCCGGACTTTTTGTCCTTCTTTAACTTCAGGTGGCAGTTTAACTTTTATGGATTTGGTCACATTTTTAATTCCTGTGCCTCCGCAGGCTGAACAATACCCCCCGCCGGGCGGACACTGGGTGCATCTTTCCATTTCAGAAAAACTTACACTGACCGGTTTCTGGTTAAAAATATCTTTTGCTGTAATATTTAAATTTTTGGTTATATCCAAATCTTCTTTTGATGTTCTTGTCTGGCGTGTTCTTCTGCCGGATGAAGCCTGCTGGGCTCCGCCAAAATCAAATCCGCCGAAGTTCATTCCCTGAGCCCCGCGGGAAGCTCCTCCACCCATCATCATATCACCGAATAATGAACTGAAAAAGTCTGAAAATCCGCCAATATCCTGCCCATTAAAACTGTAACTCTGGTAAGCTCCGCCCTGACCTCCGCCGAAGTTAAAGTTTTCAAATCCTGGCGGCGGTGTATAGCTCTGACCTCCCTGCCAGTTTGCACCAAGGCTGTCATACCTCTGGCGTTTTGCTTTGTCACTTAAAACTTCATAGGCTTCATTTATATCTTTAAATTTGCTTTCTGCTTCTTTTGTTTTATTTACATCGGGGTGGTATTTGCGTGCAAGCTTTCTGTATGCAGATTTTATTTCAGCATCAGATGCCTCTCTTTTTACACCTAATATTTCATAATAGTCTTTGTATTCCATAATTATCTCCTATTTATAATATAATATAAAATTTGTAAATAGGCTGAATAATTAATTATTTTTTAATGATAAGAAAAACAGATTATTAATTGCTAAAATTTTTTTCTTGTAGTAGCATAAAGATAATTAAAGGAGAGGGACATATGGAGACATTAGCAAAAAACGAAGGTATAATTACAAAAATTATTGGTCCGGTTATTGATGTTGAGTTTCAGCAGGATGATTTGCCGGAAATTTATACAGCTTTGCACATTATGCGTGAAGATGGTACCTATCTTGTGGCAGAAGTTCAGCAGATGCTCGGGTCAAACAGAGTAAGAACTGTTGCGATGTCTTCTACTGACGGTTTGAAAAGAGGTATGAAAGTTATAAATACCAATGAACCTATTAAAATTCCTGTAGGCAAACCTATTCTGGGAAGAATTTTAAATGTTGTAGGAGAACCTGTAGATGAAATGGGACCGGTTGAGACAGAAAATTATCTTCCTATTCACAGAGAATCTCCTAAGCTTGTTGATCAGAATACAAATATAGAAATTCTTGAAACAGGTATTAAAGCAATCGACCTGCTTCAGCCGTATCAAAAAGGCGGTAAAATCGGGTTGTTTGGTGGTGCCGGTGTTGGTAAGACAGTTTTGATTATGGAATTAATTCATAATATTGCGCAGGAACACTCAGGCGTTTCTGTTTTTGGCGGTGTCGGTGAAAGAACTCGTGAAGGCAACGACCTTTGGAATGAAATGAAGGAATCTAACGTTATAGATAAAGTTGCTCTGATTTACGGACAAATGAATGAGCCGCCGGGAGCAAGAATGAGAGTCGGACTTTCCGCTTTGACTGCTGCCGAATATTTCAGGGATTTTTCTAAACAGGATGTATTATTATTTATTGATAATATTTTCAGATTTACTCAGGCAGGATCCGAAGTATCAGCACTTTTAGGGCGTGTTCCTTCTGCGGTTGGTTACCAGCCTACACTTGCTAATGAAATGGGCGAATTGCAGGAAAGAATTACCTCTACAAAAGACGGCTCAATTACATCTGTACAGGCAATTTATGTGCCGGCAGATGACTTAACCGATCCGGCGCCTGCTACAACTTTCTCTCATTTGGATGCTTCAACCGTATTATCAAGAAATATTGCATCTCTGGGTATTTATCCGGCAGTTGATCCGCTGGAGTCAAACTCAAGAGCTCTTGATCCTAATATTATCGGCGAAGAACATTATAATGTTACAAGAAAAGTTCTTGAAATTCTCCAGAAATACAAAGAGCTTCAGGATATTATTGCAATTCTTGGTATGGATGAGCTTTCTGAAGAGGATAAAGAAACAGTTAACAGAGCAAGAAAAATTCAAAAATTCCTCTCTCAGCCATTCTTTGTTGCAGAGCAGTTCTCAGGTATTTCAGGCAAGTATGTAAAACTTGAAGATACTATCAGAGGATTTAAAGAAATTATTGAAGGTAAACATGACAATCTTCCTGAACAGGCTTTCTATATGGTTGGTACTATTGAAGAGGCTGTTGAGAAAGCTAAAACTCTTTAAACTGTAAGGTATTGATATGCGTTTAAAAATAATTACACATGAAAAAGTTGTTTTTGATGAAGATGTTGATGAAATCTATACTAGAGGTGTGGATGGGGAATTTGGTATCTTGAAAAACCACGTTCCTGTTATGTCAGCTTTGGATATTGGTGTAACCAAGGCTGTACAAAACAATCAGCCTTTATTTTTTACAACAATGGGCGGTGTTCTACAATTTAAAGATGATGAGTGTATCATTCTTACTACAACTGCAGAACGCGGGGAGCAGATTGATGTTACCAGGGCAAAGGAAGCCCTTGCCCGGGCAAAGTCAAGATTAGCTGAGCAAGAGGCTTGTATAGATGCTAAAAGAGCAGAAGCTGCTATGGCTCGTGCTATGGCGAGGTTAAAAGCTACATTAAATGAGTAGCTTATATTTTGTAAGGGTAATCATCAGCAATTTCCCACCCGTCGTAGTATATTAATGCACCGCAAGCGCCTTTTGCATGCGGACTGTTCTCATTGTTTTGGCACTGGTTAAGTAGTTCATCTCTATCATTCAAATTAAAGGTCGAAGTTGAACCTACTTTAAGAACAAATGACTTGCCGCTTCTATATGAGATTGTAAAAGCAAAAATGTCACGATTGTATGTGTTTGGATTTGCCTGACAATTAATATCGTATTGTATGTGCATCATTCCACTGTCAGCATTTCCGCCGCCTTTAAGCATTGAAAAACAACCGCCATCACTAAAAATATATACAGGCTGGCTGCTTCCAAGTAATCTTTGAGCAATTTTTTTGCATTTGTTATCTGTTGAAGAGCAACGGCGTAATCCTTTGAAATATGGAAAAATATATTTATTTACAAATTCATCCATCTGTTTGCCGTTATTCTGCGCCTCTGGAAAATCCCAGGATTCCATGGAACCATTTTCTGATACTGACATAAGAAGTGCCTGGTTAAGAGTTACATAAAATTTTTTAAGACGGGCAACTACCTCTTGTTTTTTATAATTTGAAACTACTGCCGGCAATGTCATAGCCGCAACAATACCAATGATACCCAGTGTAATTAAAACTTCCGCTAAAGTAAAAG
>CABLZX010000034.1:0-5106 GCA_902383995.1 uncultured Brachyspira sp. | reverse complement strand
TGACTGGGGCGGTCGCCTCCTAAAATGTAACGGAGGCGTTCAAAGGTTCCCTCAGGTTGGTCGGAAATCAACCATTGAGTGCAATAGCAAAAGGGAGCTTGACTGTGAGACTTACAAGTCGAGCAGGTGCGAAAGCAGGATATAGTGATCCGGTGGTTCTGAATGGAAGGGCCATCGCTCATCGGATAAAAGTTACCATAGGGATAACAGGCTTATCTCCCCCAAGAGTCCACATCGACGGGGAGGTTTGGCACCTCGATGTCGGCTCGTCGCATCCTGGAGCGGTAGTACGTTCCAAGGGTTGGGCTGTTCGCCCATTAAAGCGGCACGCGAGCTGGGTTCAGAACGTCGTGAGACAGTTCGGTCCATATCCGGTATACGCGCAAGAGATTTGAACGGAGTCTTCCTTAGTACGAGAGGACCGGGAAGAGGGAACCTCCAGTGTACGGGTTATCGCGCCAGCGGTAAACGCCCGGTAGCTGTGTTCCAAGCGGATAAGTGCTGAAAGCATATAAGTACGAAGCCCACCGTAAGATAAGATCTCTCATAGCATAAGCTAGTAAGTCCCCGTGCAGATTACACGGTTGATAGGTCAGAGATGTAAGAATGGCAACATTTTCAGTCGACTGATACTAATAGGACGAGGGCTTTTCCTAATTATCCTTTTGGATGGTTAAGATGATTGCGAAACCTTATAATCTTTATGCAACTTTCAGAGTGCGTTTGCACTGGTTACAAGATTCGTCGGTAACCAAGCGTGAGGAAACCACCCGTTCCCATCTCGAACACGGTCGTAAAGACTCATAGCGGTGAAAATACTTGGCGGGCCACCGCCTGGGAAAATAACTCGTTGCCGACACCTATTTTAAAAAAGAGAACCAAACATATTTATTTGGTTCTCTTTTTTGTATATACGATTCAAAAAGACTCATTAATTGTTTAGGCTCATTTGTTTTTAGAACTTAAACGTATAATCAGCCGGTATTTTCCATCCGTTTAATTGTATAAGCTTTGTACAATATGCTGCTGTATTACTTGCATTTTATTGCATCCTATCTTTGGGTTGTTCTTTAAATCTTCAATTGTGCCATCCAAGCTTGTATTAGTATACGGTTCTACTCCTTTTTGGTAAAGATATTTGTTATCCTGCTCTGTAGGACTAAACATAAAAGAGAATAATTTTTTTCCTCCTGTTTCTCTGTTCAGATCGTTATAGCTTGTGCCGTCTGGGTTGTCTCTTTTAAGTTTCTTGTAATCTTTAGCAAACGGGTAAAATCCCCAACCGGAGCCTGAAAATGTTAGTAAACTCCCATCTGAAAAGTATATATCCAATCTTTTTTCATCAGTATTGCTATATTCAACCTTTAGCACTTTTAAATATCTTTTCAAATATTTCTTATACCATTCTTTAGGTGTTATTCCTTCTCTACTTACGTTATTGACATCTCAATTTTCCATCTGGCTCCAGTACATTCTGCTGCCGTTCTCAACCTCGCTTTGAGCTATTGCCTGGTTAATTGTTGAATAAAACTTGGCAAGGCTTGTTTCAATAGCCTGTTTTTTATAATTTTGTACAAGTGACGGTGAGGTCATTGATGCCACAACTCCGATTATGCCAATAGTAACCAATACCTATGCTAGAGTAAAACCAGTCTTAAACTTAAAAGCGTCTGCAATAGAAAAAGGTCTTAAAAAAATCCTGCGCTTGTTGTTACTCCATAAAATGTAAATACCAAACCATTTGTATGGAAAGGTATTTAGACTATTGCCCCCCCCCCCTCTTTGAATTTGAAGCTATAATTGTGTTTCGCATAGTACCTCCTTGTTTTATTGCAGCTGTGAATTATTCATAAATTTTCTTTAAGACATGAATATCATTTTCGCTTGGAAGCGAAATATTTTTCTGATGTGGTACAAACATTATGTCGTCTATTTCTACGCCATGTCCAAGCCCAAGAGCATGTCCAAATTCGTGCATAATTGCACAATATATGCTTAAATCACTGGTTTCTCTTCCATAATTATTTGGAAGCCCTATATCTATTGAGATTTTGTTTATCCTGTTATCAATAACACTTAAGTATTTGCACATTCCCTCATAGACTCTTCCTACTTTTACCCAATGTACTATAATATCACCCTGAGCTGCTGATCCAACAGTGTTAAATTGTACATGGATACAATGTTCTTTCAATACTTTGTTCCAGTTTTGCATTGCAGAGAGCACCTGAGAAACAAAAAATTCTTTGTTTGAAATGTTAGCTGTTATTGGAGTTATAAATACGTTAATTATTTGTTTATCCCATTTGCAGAGTTTCCCTCTAATGAGGGAATTTTGAATATATTTATTTATATTTGCCGATAATGCCATTGTCTAATATTATTTACTAAACATTGCTGTTTGTAATGGTTTAAATGTTTGATATATTGCTATTTATGGTAATGTTTTCGGACAAGTTTGTATTTAAAATTTTATTATGTACGAATTTTATAATAAATTAAAACTGCCGTCATATGCTCCGCCCGGATTTGTATTCTATTACGTGTGGATGTTTTTGTACTTCTTAATGTTTATTTCATTCGGAATTTTACTATTTATGCCGAAAAGTCTTCTTCAAGTTTTTGGGTTAGGTATTTTTGCATTACAAATCTTTGTGAATTTCCTCTGGCCTTACATATTCTTTAAGTGGAAGAATATTGGGCTGTCATGTGTAATTTCATTATTGCTTTTGCTGCTGGTTGCATTTATGACTTTTATATTTTTTAAAATTTCATTAATTCTCGGGTGGATGCAGGTTCCGTATCTGTTGTGGATTATTTTTGCGAATGTGTTAAATTTTGATGTTTACAGGTTAAATAAAAATTGACTTTCTGATCTTAATTATTAATAAAATGATATGATTTTACTGGAGTATTTTAGAAGAAATAATGTCTGCCATCATGATAAAGTTACGCCTGAAAAAGATGCTGCTTATTGCCCGGACTGCGGAGAGTTAATTGAAAATCAATGGTATATTACAAGGTGTTCCTGCTGCGGAGTGAAGCTGAAATCGATTATAAAAAACGGTGAAGTTGTACCAGAAGCACATTTTTGTCACAACTGCGGGTTTAGGAGTTTTGTTGTTGAGCGCGTAAATAAGATTAATTTTATAGATATTAATTACGCAGTTCTGGTGAAAGCCGTTATTAAGCCGCAAATAGATGATATTACACAAAGCTGGTGTGATGTTAAAGAAGTTTATAACCCTAAATTAATTGGTCATTATTAAAATACCAGATTGCATACTGTTACAGCTGCGATAATTCCAACTAAATCCGCAAGCAAACCGACAATCAGAGCATATCTTAGTTTTGATATACCTACAGCACCAAAATATACTGCTAGAATATAAAATGTTGTTTCACTGCTTCCTACCATAACAGCAGCGAGGGTTGTAGCATAATTTTCCGGTCCGAGCGTATGTGCGATGTCTGAAAATATTCCAAGAGCTGCCGAGCCTGAAAGTGAACGGACAATCATAACTGGTATTATGTCTGCGGGTATGTTAAAATGTGCCAGAAAAGGGCCTAAAAGACTTCCTGCCATTTCTATGATCCCTGAAGCTCTGAACATTGATATACCAACAATTATGGCAACAAGGTATGGGATTATGCTTACAGAAACTTTAAAACCTTCTTTTGCACCTTCTGTAAATACTTCATATATAGGCACTTTCTTAATCAAACCTGTAGTAAGTATTATAATTAAAATCGCAGGAAGCATCCAGAGTGAAGCTGCATTCATTATATGCTGAAACATTACTTTTCACCTCCGTTTTTTTCAGTTTGAGGTGTCCAGTATTTTTGGAAGATTTTTGCCATAATTATTGCGCTTATAAAGGCAATAGTTGTAACAAGAAGTGTTGGTGCAATTATTGCGGTCGGATTTTTGTAACCTATGCTTATGAGAACGGCAATGACCGTTGCAGGCATAAGCTGGAAGCCGGCAGTATTCATTGCAAGAAACAGGCACATTGCATTTGATGCGCTTTTTTTGTCTTTATTATGCTTTTGCAGCTCTTCCATTGCCTTAATACCGATTGGTGTAGCTGCATTAGACAGCCCAAAGGCATTAGCTGAAATACTCATTGCAATATCACCTATCGCAGGCGAATCTTCAGGTATTTCGTTAAAAAGACGTTTGGTAACAGGTTTAATAAGTTTCGCAATAAAATCTATTATTCCGCATTTCTCTGCAATTTTCATCATCCCAAGCCAGAATGCCATTATTCCTATTAAAGAAAATGCTACCTTAACTGAAAGTTCTGCTCCGGCTAAAACTGCGTTAACGACCTCCTGCAATCTGCCGTTTATTGCCCCTGCTATTATAGAAACTACTATTAAAAGATAAAATATATAGTTCATATACTTATTAAAGCATTAACAGTTAAGCCGGTCAATTTATTTGGAATTATTTATCTTTTTCAGGCTGCTTGGCTTGGCTCCAAGGATAATCATCTTTAATCTCCCAGCCGTCGTATTGTATTAATCTCGTACAGGCATGTCTTCTACCTTGTGAGTATACATCAACATTATCCGAATTTCCTTTTAGACATAGATCCAAGAGTTCTTCTCGTGTCTTATTCTGGTAGTTGCAGTCTGATGCTACTAACTGATATTTATTTTTATATTTACATATAGTGAATAGAAAGGACTGTACTCCGTCATATCTTTCTTTTTCTGTATTGCAATATTTAAAATTTGTGCAATAGAAAAAGTGAATTTGATTAGGGTTTGATACATAAGCATTAAACCCGCTTCCATCTGCAAAAATTACATTATAATTTATATCATTTGAGGAAGCCTTTTTCTGATAAGATTTTATATGTTTATCCAGGTGTTCCAGATACCAGTTTTCAAAACATTTTTTATCAGCTTTCTTGCAGTTTGGCATCCAGTATTCCATAGAGCCGCTTGCCGCCTCTTCTTCCAATATAGCTTGGTTCATCATACTAAAAAATTTTTTTAGATGTGTAGTAACCTCTGTTTTTTTGTAATTATTAATAAGTGTTGGCATTGTCATAGCTGCAAGAACCCCGATAATACCAAGAGTTATAAGAACTTCGG
>CABLZX010000033.1:0-5590 GCA_902383995.1 uncultured Brachyspira sp. | reverse complement strand
GCTCTCGCTCATTAACCCGATAGGATTTTAGTTAACCCGAGTAGTGTCGTGCCTCTGGCTCCGCTTTCGTCTCAAAAAGTTTTTTAGTACTTTTAATGTTCGATTGGTGCCTGTCTTTTTACTTTCAGTAACTGTATATCTTTTCGAAACGATAGCGTGAGCAGAGCGGAAGCGTGTTTGAGAAAAGATATACACATACTGAAAGAATTGACAATCCACTGTATTGTTTTTATTATAACCTGTTTTTTTATTACTTGCAAGACTATTTATTTTACATACTTCCTGCCAACCAGCTCATCAGGAAGAAACTGTTGGTACGTATCAGGTGCCTCATGAGAATATACATATCCTATTCCAAACCCGTAAGTTTTAGCATCTTTGTAATGGGCATCCCTCAAGTGCATAGGAGGAGGATAATCATTGCCGTTATCAATGTCCGCAAGAGCTGCATCTATTGCACATATAGTTTCATTGGATTTAGGAGCACGTGCAACATAAATCACAGCCTGTGCAAGAGGAATTCTTCCCTCCGGAAGCCCAAGAAGCTCAACTGCTTTATATGCGTTTAAGGCAACATTCAAAGCATTTGTATCTGCATTTCCTACATCTTCCGCAGCACAGGTTATAAGACGTCTTGCTATAAATCTTGGATCTTCACCCGCTGCAATCATTTTAGCAAGATAGTAAATCGCAGCATCAGGATCTGACCCCCTTAGGCTTTTTTGAAAAGCTGATGCACAGTCGTAATGCTCCTGTTGAGAATACCTTGTGTTTCTTTTCTGGCAGATTTCCTCAATAATCTTAACAGTTAAATTCCGGCGTCCATCAACAAGGTCGCTTGCAAAATACGCATTTTCAACAACATTAAGCGCATATCTTGCATCTCCCCGCGCAAGGTTTATTATGAAATCAAGCACTCCGCCTTCACAATCCATAGGAACATAATTTTTAGCAAGATACGCAAAACCACGCATTACAATCTTTTTCATACTCTCATCATCTATAGAATTAAGCCTTACAACCTGAACTCTTGAAAGGAGAGCCGGAACAACCTGAAAAGACGGATTTTCCGTAGTTGATCCAATTAAAAACAATGTACCGTTTTCAAGGTGCGGCAATAGAGCATCCTGCTGGGTTTTAGAATACCTGTGAATTTCATCAATAAACAGTATTGTCTTTGTACCGTTACGCAATGCCATTCTAGCATTTTCAACAGCATCTTTAATATCTTTTACACCTGATGTAACAGCTGAAATCTCAATAAAATTAGCGCTCGTTTTTGTAGCAATCAGCCTTGCAAGTGTAGTTTTGCCGCATCCGGGAGTTCCCCAGAAAATCATTGAAAACAGCCTGTTAGTCTTTAAAAGATTTAAAATAGGGCTATTAGGTGCAACAACATTGCTCTGCCCGAGAAATTCCTCCAGCGTCTTTGGACGAAGAAGCTCTGCAAGCGGGATTTGCTTATTTTGATTTTCCAGTTCCGTAAAAAGATTATTCATAGTATAATTGTAGCATTAAATTAGAGAGGTTACAAATGAGAAAAGTTTTCGCAGCTCTTATAATTGTCATTTTATCAGCAATTGCAATATTCTACAGACCACATAATTCGTCAGCAGACAGCGAGGTAATAGTTTGGACGCTTCAGATGAGCGATTTCTCGGGTTATATGAACAGCGTTATCTCTGAATTTGAAAAACAAAATCCGGACATAAAAATAAAATGGATTGATGTTCCTTTTTCAGAAGGAGAAAAAAGGACGCTTGCCTCTGTATTAAGCGATAACCCGCCAGATCTGATAAATCTTAATCCGGACTTTTCTGCCGCTCTGGCTCAAAAGGGCGCTCTTCAGGAAATTGATGAAACTCAAACCTCACAGTTTAACCAGGAAATCCTTAACTCTTTGAAGTATAACGGCAAGTTGTATTCTGTACCCTGGTATGCAACTTCCGCAGTTACTATTTACAATAAACAGCTTCTTACAAAAGCAGGCTTAAATGTTCCTCTTACTTATGAAGAAGCAGGAAAAGCAGCACCTGCTATAAAAGAAAAAACAGGTGCATATATTTTTCTTCCTAACATAACAGAAAATGATACAATGCTCAAAATTCTGAATAAATACGGAGTTAACTCTGCGGATACTATTAACAGCGAAAACGCACTATATGTATTTGACTTCTTCAAAAATCTTTATGCAAAAAATCTTATCCCGAAAGAATCCATAACCCAAACACACCGCGAAGCTCTTGAAAAATATATGTCTGAAAATATTGTTCTTTTCCAAGCCGGTGCAAATTTTCTAAATATGATTAAGGAAAATGCACCTTCAACCTATAAAAATACAGATGTAGCCCCACAGATGACAGGCAGATTAGGACAAAATGATTTTTCATTAATGAATTTTATTATCCCTTTGAAAGCTAAACATAAAGACGAAGCCTTGAAATTTGCGCTATTCCTTACAAATGAAGAAAACCAGCTAGAGATGGCAAAACTAACAAACGTAATCGCAACAAATAGAAATGCTCTAAAAGCTGACTTTTATACAAAATATTCAGCCGGAGATCTTATGGCAAAAGCCCGCGTAATAAGCGCCGCTCAGCTTAATAAAATTGAACCGGTTCTACAATCTTCCCGTAACCAGAAAGATATAAATAACCTTATAAATACAGCCGTACAGGAAATTTTACTGGACAAAGCTCCTACAGAAAAAATCCTGAATAAAGTTTCTCAAGACTGGAAAGTATTAAATAATTAAATACTTAGCAGAAAAATCCTCGTGTAGAGAATACGCTAAAACCTGAGCCGAAATAAGGTGTAGCCAGACTTGAAGGCAAAGGTACACCCCCTACAACTCCGCCTAAAATACCCGGAGATAAGTAGGTTCCTCCGCCAAAGAAGCCTCCTCCGCAGCATCCGCCGCCGAACATAGGCATTGGCATTGGCATTACAGGAGGCGGAGCGACAAAGCCGCCGCAACAGCCGCCAAAAGACCAAGGATTTGATACAACAGCATTAAACAATGATGCTCCAAGCAATCCGGTCATACCCTTCTGATTTGCTTCAGCAGAGCCGTAACCTGCCATATTATTTACAAGAAAACCCATATTAGTGCCGTAATGTTTTCGCATATCATATGCAACTTCATTACGTATTGCACCATTAGTCAGATTTAATCCAAAATTCATAATGGATTCACCAGTACTTGCACCGTTTTGTTTGTCCTGTACGGCGCCAAGTGTTGATCCCAATAAATTATTTACATTACTCAGTGTATAATTCAGTTTAGGTAAATCCATAATACATCTCTCATGTTATATACTTGATATATATATAAACACATTTTTGATATATAAATTGCCATGAAATTAAATTTTTGTTAAGTAATATTACAAAAATAGTAAAATAACTAAAGTTTTGTACTAACTAAGCCGATATAGAAAACATAAGGGATTTTTATAAAGGGACTATAACTGATGGCATTAAGTGTTTCACAAAACTTAGATTTAGGCATAGACAGGGCTACCTTACAGCAGGTATCCCAGCAAATCCTTAAACGTGCCGCAGAAAAAAACAGCCAGTACAGTGTAAATAACAACACTAACTTCTTTCAACAGAGAGATTTAGGTGTTGACCTTTATAAAGGAAATATAAATTCCGATACAGCCAGACAGATTGCAATGAACAACTCAGGTCTTCAAATCCAATTAAGCCAGAGTGCACTTGATGCAATCAGTACTTTAAATTCAAAAGCAGCACAAAACATTCAAAAATCAGTTGAAGGTAAAATGACAGTCGCAGTAAATGAAATTACTGTTCAGGAACAAAAAACAACAACTCCAAAATTTAACAGCATAATAAGTTTAGCAGCAAACAAAGATAAAAACGGCTCAAATCCTTTTTATCACGGTGAATTATTAATGGCTAATACAGGTAAAAAAGAAGAAAAGACAGAGGAAAAATCTATCTTTGGTTAATCCACAATATCATCAATCTGCTCTATATCTTCTTCCAGAGAATTAACAACCTCCTCTAAAACGCTTTCCTTGTGTTCAGATTTTGACTTCAAATCTTCAAGCCTTTTTTTGGCTTTCTTTTCCATTTCTAATTTTTTAGCATTGATAACATTAGCAACATTCATCATAGCAAGCGAATTAAGAGTGGCGCGAAGGACAGCACTTCTATCCATATAACGGTCATGACCCTGATTTTCGTCTTCCTCTTCATTTTTCTGCTGGGCAAAATATTCTCCGCCCTGCCCCATCTTATCATCCTGAGTACGGGCAGCGGTACCTGAAATATCACCGCTCTTAAAATTAAAAGAGCCGCCAATCCCAAAAAATCCTGCTGACCTGTTATCGACCATATTTATCCTCTACTGCTAATTTTGAAAATCTCTGCAGATTTCCACCACTACCATACATATCGTGTTTATTAGAGTATAGCTAATTTAACGTTATATTAACTCATCTAAATAAATTATTTTGCTAAATTATTAATAAAAGTTTACATAAAAAAGAACTCTCCACTTGGAGAGTTCTTTTAAATCCATTTAAACAAATCGTTATACAGCTTTTTGAACTTTGCCTGCTCTTAAGCAAGAAGTACAAACTTTAATTCTTTTTGTAGCACCGTTAACAACAGCTTTAACAGACTGTAAGTTAGGTTCCTGTGTATGTACTATTTGTTTATGCGAAAAAGTTAATTTCGCTGCTTTAATCGGTTTTTTACCGCAGATTTCACATTGTTTAGACATAGTTAATTTCCTTTTCTAGCTAGTTGCGTAATTTCATCATATCTGAAAAATCATAAAAATCAAGTGACATGTTAAAATTCATTAAATTAACTATTTACTTGTATAAGGATTGAAGCATTGCACCGGTCGATATACCTCCATCTTGGGTAATACTACAATTTCCATCTTTAATTTTTAAAGCCTTGCTTTTAGTTAAGAAAAGGTTGAAAGAGAATAGATCATGACCCCATTTGTTTGGACCTTTCATTCCGTTAACATCCATTGCAAAAAGCCTTGCACTATTATTGTCATACCATAAGATAATTGTTCCATCTGCCAGATTCCAAACTTCTCTTGTATTGTGTATTGGAGATTCTCTCCAAGCACTACAGCCAGTGGTTGCCTGGTTTGTTCCTACATCATCTTCGGTATCATGACTTTCTTTATAGACTGTATCATTACCGTCATACTCAGGTATACATTTATTTTTAAGGGCATTTTTCTCACATATTTTTACTACCTTAAAGACTTTTTTAAGCTCTTCTTTCAGTACCTTACAATCACTGCTTGCATTAGCCTCACTTCCGTTACCGCTTCCATCATACTTTATACAATTACCGTTTTTGTCATATTCTGCACATTTATCAGCCACCCAATTATAACCATAATAACAGGCAGGCGTATACCCAAGCCGAGCTTCTGCCATTTTGTACGCATTCTGAGCGATACTGTATGATTTTTTAAATTGCTGCTTTATCACATTCTTCTGATAATTCTGTATTAAAGCGGGCAGTGTCATAGCAGCCACAACACCTATTATGCCTAAGGTTATCAATACCTCGGCTAACGTAAAACCTG
>CABLZX010000032.1:0-5727 GCA_902383995.1 uncultured Brachyspira sp. | reverse complement strand
AAAGAACCATTAAATCAGGTTTTACGTTAGCCGAGGTATTGATAACCTTAGGCATTATAGGTGTAGTCGCAGCAATGACAATGCCGGCACTAATACAGAAAAATAATAACAAGGTAGTAGAAACGCGTCTTATGAAGTTTTACTCCACAATAAACCAGGCGATAAAAATGGCAGAGGCGGATTATGGAGATAAAGTTTACTGGTGGGAAGATGTAAAAGGGGCTGAAATTGATAAGGATGGAAATCCTATTCCGGGAACTTCAGCTTCGGAAAAATGGTTTAATAAGTATTTAGCTCCATATATGAAAATACTTAAAACAAAGACTTTATCTAATGGTGCTTTTAGGGTTTATTTTAGCGATGGTAGTGCCTTAGATGCAAGACCACATACTACCAGGGACTGGTATTTTTATACCGGTAAGCCTGAAAAGTGTGAAAATCTTGGTACAAAAGGATATGGCACCTGTTACTTTGCTTTTTACTACAATCCGGCCGCAACAGGTTTTCATTATAATTCCAATAAAAGTTTTGAGCCATGGAAATATGCGTGGGACGGAGATGTTGAGAAACTTAAAGATGCATGTTATAACGGTGCAGTCTTAGGTGATTCCTCAATTAAGCCACAAGCATACTGTACGGCAGTTATTCAGATGAACGGCTGGAAAATCCCTGATGATTATCCTTATAAAGTAAGATATTAGCCATTTGTTCCGTAAAACACACCAATTTCTATTTTATTTGTAACATAGTGTTGCTTATTACAAATGTTTATTCTAAAATTTTGCTAGAAGCCTGCGTCGTATCAGGCGCAGGGTACTAATCAAAGACTAGCTAAGGAGATACTATGAACGAGCTTTTGAAAAAATCGGCTGCCGAACAAAGCAAAGCCTTGAAAAATAAAGAAATTTCCGCTGTGGAATTAACAAATGCTGCTTTTGACAGAATTGCAGAACTCGATGAAAAACTGGGTGCTTTCAATTCGTTGACAAAAGAAACTGCTCTGGAAACAGCAAAAAAAGTTGATGAAAAAATTGCAAAAGGTGAAGAATTACCGCTGCTTGCTGGGATTCCGCTTGCTTTAAAAGATAATATGAATTTGAAAGGTTCTAAAACAACTGCATCAAGCAAGATTTTAGAAAACTTTGTGTCACCTTTTAATGCAACAGTTACGGAAAAATTGCTGGGCAACCTTGTGCCGATTGTTGGAAAAGCTAATCTTGATGAATTTGCAATGGGGTCTTCCAATGAAAACTCTGCATTCAGGAAAGTTCATAATCCTTGGGATTTGAAAAAGGTGCCGGGCGGTTCTTCTGGCGGTTCTGCGGCATCTGTATCTGCCTGTGAAGCAACGCTGGCTTTAGGTTCTGATACTGGCGGATCAATTCGTCTTCCTGCATCATTCTGTGGTATTGTCGGGATGAAGCCTACTTACGGAAGAGTTTCCCGCTACGGGTTGATTGCATTTGCGTCTTCGCTTGACCAGATTGGTCCTTTTGCCAGAACAGTTGAAGATGCTGCAAATTTACTTGAAGTTATTTCCGGACATGATCCAAAAGACAGCACTTCATTGAACTTGCCTGTAGAACATTATGCGGCTCATCTGAATGATGATATTAAAGGTATGAAGGTTGGTGTTATAAAAGAACTTATGGCAGAGGGGCTTTCTGAAGATGTCCAAAAGGCTATGGAAAAAGCTATTGAGGATTACAAAAAACTCGGTGCGGAAGTTGTTGAGATTTCGCTTCCGAACTTGAAACATTCAATTGGAATTTACTATATTCTTGCTACGGCAGAATGCTCTTCAAATCTTGCAAGATTTGACGGTGTAAAATACGGCTACAGAACTCCTGATGCCAAAAATCTCATGGAAATGTATACAAAAACAAGAGCTGAAGGGTTCGGACCAGAAGTTAAGCGCCGTATAATGCTTGGTACTTATGCTTTATCATCCGGTTACTACGATGCTTATTATAAGAAAGCACAGCAGATGAGAGCACTTGTAACACAGGATTTTGTTGAGGCGTTTAAAAAAGTTGATATATTGATTTCGCCAACCTGCCCTAATACAGCGTTTGAGCTTGGCGCAAAATCTTCAGATCCGCTCCAGATGTATTTGACAGATATTGCAACAATTTCGGCAAACCTTGCCGGAATACCTGGTATGAGTGTTCCTGCCGGATTTGATAAGGACGGAATGCCAATCGGTCTGCAAATCCTTGCTCCTCAATTGCAGGAAAGCAGGTTGTTTAACGCGGCTCATAAATTTGAACGGGCAAATGATTACTACCTGCAATTAGCAAATATATCAAAATACTAAAATATAAAAAAGGGCGGATTTTTAAATCCGCCCTTTTTATGCTTACAAACCTATATTATTTGTTTTTCTAAGCCAGAATTATAAATTAAAATTCAATTCCATCAAAGAATTTTTCCATTGGAATGTTTAAAACTCTTGCCATTTTAAAGAGAGCAATTGCAGTTGGTGAGGTTATGCCCTGCTCAATTTTACTAACATGGCTTAAACTCATATCAATATTTTCTGCGAATTCTTCCTGAGTTAAATCTCGTCTTATTCTTTCAGCTTTTATGTTGCGTCCTAATTTATATTTTAATTTATCTTTCATTTAAAAATTATAATCCCTTGACATTTTAAACATAAGGGAATATATTAATACTTAATATCAATATATTGATATTAAAAGTAATATATTGCTAGGAGGTTTTATGAATAACAACGCTTTTACATTGTCAGAAACTCTAATAACTCTTGGTATAATTGGTGTAATTGCTTCTATGACGCTACCGAGTGTTATAAATAAATATCAGGAAAAAGTTACGGTTACAAAATTAAAAAAAATTTACAGTCTTTTTTCCCAGAGTTATCTTTATGCCGTTCAGAAATACGGAACACCTGACCAATGGGGTTTAACCGGTCGTGACGCCGGAAGTTCTGATGAAGAGGAAGAGAGTTACAAGGCAGAAAATGCAATAATAATTAGGGATAAATTATTTGAAAATATAAAGAAAATTAAAACTTGTGATAACGCAAAAGACCAGAAAGCATGCGGTTTAGCTGATGCATATTATGGATTGACTGGATACGTAAATAATGAAGTCGCAGGTCAAAAGGCGAAAACATGTTCTGTTCTTTTGGGCGATGGGAGTTCTATTATGGTTATTTCAAACCCTAAAGGAGATTCCCGTGGTCCAGGGGCTCTGAGCGAAACTTATGGATGGCTTTATATTGACACGAATGGCATAAAACCCCCAAATACTTACGGAAAAGACTTTTTTGGATTTTATATAACAAAGAAAAATATTACACCTGTTGGAACTAAAGAGGAAACGTATCATCCTTTTTCTAAGTGTTTGGACAATACAGCAGGTGCAGCCTGTACCGCATGGGTAATAATGAATGAAAATATGGATTATCTGAGGTGTAAAGATTTGAGCTGGGATGGCAAAAAAACTTGTAAATAACAAAACCCGGGCTTTATTTAAAGCTCGGGTTTGTTTTTGTTTTCAGGTGTTTTTTAGATTATTCTTTTGTGTATTCGGCGTCAATTACGTCGTCTTTCTTGTCATCACTAGTTGATGATGCACTCTCGCTGTTTGCTGAGCTTTGTGAAGCAGCGTCTTCTTTTTGTACAGCTTCGTAAGCTTTTTGTGAGATGCTGAACATTGTCTGCTGCAATTCATCTGACAATTTTTTCAATTCATCTACCGGTTTGTTTTCATCAATTGCCTTTTGAAGAGCTGCTTTTTGTTCATCTAGTTTTGTCTTATCAGCTGCATCAATTTTGCCTTCAAAATCTTTTACAATTCTGTCTGCTGAACCGATTAAACTTGTTGCATTGTTTTTAATTTCAGCTTCTTCTTTTTTCTTTTTATCTTCAGCTGCATTTGCTTCAGCCTCTTTTACCATTTTGTCAATGTCTTCTTCTGAAAGGTTAGAAGAGTTTGTGATGGTAATTTTTTGTTCTTTATTAGTGGCTTTATCTTTAGCTGAAACATTTACGATACCGTTTGCGTCAATATCGAATGTAACTTCGATTTGTGGCAAACCTCTCATTGCCGGCGGAATACCGTCAAGTCTGAACATACCTAATGATTTGTTATCTTTTGCCATTGGTCTTTCGCCTTGCAGAACGTGAATATCAACGGCAGTCTGGTTATTTTCGGCAGTTGAGAATACCTGTGATTTAGAAACAGGTATAGTTGTGTTTCTTGGAACAAGCGGTGTCATTACTCCGCCTAATGTTTCGATACCTAGTGTCAAAGGTGTTACATCTAACAATACGATGTCTTTAACTTCACCGGCAAGTACACCGGCCTGAACTGCTGCACCGACTGCAACAACTTCATCAGGGTTAACTGACTGGTTAGGTTCTTTTCCTGTGTATTCTTTTACTAACTGTTGAACTGCCGGAATACGTGTTGAACCTCCGACTAATACAACCTCGTTAATATCTGATTTTGAAACGCCTGCATCTTTTAACGCATTTTCAACCGGAGTTTTACATCTGTTTAAAAGGTCGCGGCATAAGTCTTCAAATTTTGCTCTTGTCAAACTTAATTCAAGGTGTTTTGGACCGTTTGCATCTGCAGTGATGAATGGTAAGCTGATGCTTGTTTCCATAACTGATGATAATTCAATTTTAGCTTTTTCAGCAGCTTCTTTAACACGCTGCATAGCTTGTTTATCCCCGCGAAGGTCAATGCCTTCCTGTTTTTGGAATTCATCGCAAATCCAATCCATTACTTTTTGGTCAAAGTCATCACCGCCTAAGTGAGTATCACCTGAGGTTGAAAGAACTTCATGAACACCATCGCCGATTTCAAGGATGGATACATCGAATGTACCGCCGCCTAAGTCGAATACAAGAACTTTTTCTGATTTTTCTTTTTCAAGACCGTAAGCAAGAGCTGCAGCAGTTGGTTCGTTTACGATACGTAATACATCCAAACCTGCAATTCTGCCGGCATCTTTTGTAGCCTGTCTTTGGGCATCGTTAAAGTAAGCTGGAACAGTAATTACTGCTGATGTTACTTTTTCTCCCAAATATGCACTTGCATCATCAGCAAGCTTTCTTAAAATCATAGCAGAGATTTCCTGAGGTGTGTAATCTTTGCCGTCAATATTTACTTTATAATCATCGCCCATATGTCTTTTAATTGAAGCGATTGTTTTATCAGGGTTAAGGATAGCCTGACGTTTTGCAAGCTGACCTACCAATTTTTCACCTGTTTTTGAAAAACCAACGATTGAAGGGGTTGTTCTTGAGCCTTCTGCGTTGGCAATGACGGTTGGCTTACCGCCTTCCATGACTGCTACAACTGAGTTCGTTGTACCGAGGTCAATACCAATTGTTTTTGCCATAATTTATCGTCTCCTTTTACCTAAAATTAATAATTTTTCTTTATACTTTATGTTATAACACTGTTTTTCAGTAATTCTTAAAAAATAAACAAAAAATTAATAATTCCCAAAATATTTAGTTGAGATTTATTGGAAAATAGCTTATAATAAAAACAGGACATTGGACTGTTTCAAGAGTAAGATATTTTATTTTCTCATTTTCGAAACGATAGCTTGCTCAGGGCGAGATCGTGCTTGAGAAAATAATAACAGTTAATAAGAAACGAAAACATAAAAAGGAGAATGAATTATGGAAAACGCAGTGCAGACAATGATTTCCGGGGGGGGGGCAAGGTAATTTAAGCTCC
>CABLZX010000031.1:0-6480 GCA_902383995.1 uncultured Brachyspira sp. | reverse complement strand
GGGATTATCCCGTTCCGCATTTACACTAGCGGAAGTTTTAATTACTCTTGGTATTATCGGTGTCGTGGCAGCTATGACATTACCTACGCTTATTCAGAAGCAAAATGACAGGCAGATTGTCACAAGTTTAAAGAAGAATTATTCAATTCTTGCGCAGGCTTTAGTAAAATCACAGCTTCAACTCGGATTTTTTGAAACCTGGGAAATTGATACTTCAGATGCAAATCCTGAAGAAGGCGGCACTCCTGCTAATATGAAAAAGGTATATAATGCAATAAAACCTGAACTAAAAATTTTGAAAGAATGCGAAGATATTGCTGGCTGCTGGCATAAGGGCATAACAAAAGACCTCAACAGTAATAATGCATCAAGAGATTCAATAGGTATAGGTCAAGGTATTCTTATATTCAGACTTGCAGACGGAACTAATATAAGTATAGATGACCAAGGTGTTACTAATCTCAAACTATTAGGTTCAAACTATAACAAAAGTACTTATATATTTTGGGTAGATGCAAATGGAGATAAAAAGCCAAATACAATAGGTCGTGACATTTTCGCATTTATATTAACAAACAAAGGACTTGTTCCTGCTGGCATCGATGATGATACCAAATGTACTCCAAAAGTAACATTGTATGCCGGAGCAGCTTGCACTGCAAAGGTGCTTGCGGAAGGAAAGATTGATTACTAAACTGGACTTTATGCAAAAAATCATTTAATATAAGCATGTGGATAACTTCAACCTGGGACACATGATTGCAAAATTTACAAGCTACCAGATAAAAGGCAGCTCGGTTTCAGGTGCAAAACCGCAGACCTCCGGAGCGCAAAATTTTAACCCTGCGCCTTCGGCATCATCTTCCGCGCCGTCATCAGGGATTTCTGGAGGAACTAATGTTCAGATGGGAAGCCTCGGCGGCAGCGATACTTCTGTTTATATAAAAGATTTGATGAAATTCCCGAGAAATCTGAATGAATTTATATATATGCTTCAGAAAAATATGAACCAGATGCAGTTTAACAGAATGTATGAAATGGCAAACCGGCGGGCAATGTCGCAGCAGCAGGCACAAATTCTGGCACAATTGCAGGGGCTTACCACCCAGGATTTACAAAATGCACTCAAAACACAGCTTAATACGCAGCTTGCAAGTACTTTAAAAAATCTCCAGATATCACCAGGCGCCATGATTAACCTGAGTGAAATTGCAGCGCTTATTCAAACAAACGGCAAGGATGCAATTACAAAACTTATTCTGACAATGGCTGCCGCATCAAAACAGGGTGTGAGTGATATGTCACAGCTTAAGGAAACGGCAAAGCTGATTAATGCGAGCATAGCCCTTGCCTCACAGGAAAATCCGGCTCAAACCCTTAAAACTTTAATGCTGTTGTACCTGCCTTGGCTTCCTCTTGCTGACGGTTCAGGTTTTGATTTAGAAATAGAAACCGGCTCAAGCGGAGAAGAAAATGACAGTGTTCTTGTAGTAACAATAACAACAATAAACTTTGGCAACGTAACCGCAACACTGATTTTGGAAACCTCAAATTCTGTACACGCCAATATTGCATGCTCTGAGGAATTTCCAAAAGACGAACTGCTGAATAGAATACAAGGGGAAGAAAAACATTATTCAATGCAATCTGTAATTTCTTTTGAAACAGCTGCCTCAAAACCTGCCGGCATTGAACAGACAAAAGCTAAAATAAATATGTCATCCACAAATGAAATTAACCCTTATTTATTATTGATGGCACACGCGATTATTCGTAATACAATAATTATAGATAATAACGCATCTCAAGGCGTTATATCACATAAAGATTAAATAGACAAAAAAGGAGAAAATAAATGAAATTATTACATACAATGATTAGAGTCAAAGACATTGATGCTTCTTTGAAGTTTTATACAGAACTTTTGAACATGAAAGTTGATAAACAAAAAAGACTGGAAGACTGTACACTTTATTTTCTTAATGACGAAGAAGGAACCTGCCAGCTTGAACTCACATACAATGATGAAACACCAAAAGAAGGTTATACAAACGGTACAGCTTTCGGGCATCTTGCATTTTCAGTTGCTTCGCTGGACGAGTTTACAAAGAAAATGAATGACCTCGGTTATGAATATCTTTATGAACCGTTTGACCTTAACGGCAAGGGCACAAAAATCGCATTTGTTAAAGATCCGGACGGCAACGAAATTGAAATGATTGAAAAAGTTGTATGGTAAACTGCCATATACACATCAACAGCTCAACACACACGTTTAAAGATAAGTAGAACTGGATGCAGTTGCGAAATGTGAGCTTGTTATATAGAATTATTTTATGAAAAAAGTAGAACTTCTGGCACCGGCAAAAGATAAAGAAACAGCAATCGCCGCAATTAACTGCGGCGCAGATGCCGTTTATATAGGGGCATCTGACTTTGGTGCAAGAAGAGCTGTGCCCAATTCGCTCAATGATATTAAAGAAGTTGTGGAATATGCACACAAATTCTATGCAAAAGTTCATGTAACAATAAATACAATTCTTACCGACAACGAGCTTATACAGGCACAAACACTTATTCATAAACTCTATGAAGCAGGCGTTGATGCCGTAATTGTGCAGGACATGGGAATTTTAAAACTTGCAGCAGAAGGGAAACTTCCGCCAATTGCGCTTCATGCCAGCACACAGTGCGACAACAGGACTTTGGAAAAAGTAAAATTCTTTGAAAATCTCGGTGTTTCACGCGTAATACTCGCCCGCGAAACTTCTTTAGACTTGATAAAAGAAATATGTGCAAAGACAACTTGTGAGATAGAAACATTTATCCATGGCGCACTGTGTGTTTCATACAGCGGTCAATGCTATTTGAGCTATGCAATCGGAGGGCGTTCCGCAAACAGAGGGGAATGCGCGCAGCCATGCAGAAAAAAATATTCTCTGATTGATGATAAAGGAAACATTTTAGCACAGGATAAACACCTGCTTAATCTGCGCGACTTCAATGCTTCCGGACATATTGAAGAACTGATTAATGCCGGCGTCAAATCTTTTAAAATTGAAGGCAGATTGAAGGACATAAATTATGTTAAAAATGTTGTCGCCTTCTACAGGAAAGAAATAGATAAATATGCGCAGAAAATATCTTCCGGCAGAATTGAATATGATTTTATCCCCGATTTAAATAAAAGCTTTAACCGCGGCTTTACAGATTACTTTTTAGAAGGACGGAAAAAATGCTTCAACTTTAATTCCCCGAAATCACTCGGAGAAAAACTCGGCAAAGTAACCAAAACAGGAAATAATTATTTTGAAATAGCAAACACAAAACTTTCAGTGCAGGACGGGCTATGCTGGTTTGAAAACGGAGAAATACAAGGCTGTCTGGTCAATAAAATTGACGGTGCAAAAGTTCTCCCAAATAAACCTCATCTTCCAAAACCCGGCACAATAATTTTTAGAAATCAGGATAGCGGATTTGAAAAACAGCTTAAAAATTCAAAAACAAAACGCCACATCCGCGTGGATTTTGCATTTGAACACAACCGATTAACAGCAGCAGATGAGGACGGAAATATTGTTTCACTCCCTGTCAATTCAAACGAAACCCCGAATAATCCTGACAAAATGAAAGAAAACTTCACCGCCCAGATGAAAAAAACAGGAGAAAGCAGCTTTTATGTCCAAAATATTGAGATAAAGGGCAGTCTGCCGTTTCTGCCGGTTTCGAAGATTAACGAACTGCGCCGCAGTATTCTTGCAAAGTTAACGGAGGAAAGATTAAAAAATTACAAACGGGAAGTTCAAAAGCCGTTGCATTATACTGAATTTCCAGTTTCTGACCTTGATTACAAGGCAAATATACATAATGCCGGAGCAAAAGAATTTTATGAAAACTGCGGATGTAAGGTTAATGAAATGTCGCTGGAAAGCAGTATTAACACTTGCGGGAAGTGCCTTATGCAGACAAAACACTGTTTGAAATATGCTTTTGACATGTGTAAATCCCCGAAAAAATTATTTCTTGTAGATGAAAAAGGTAAAAAATACCGCCTTGAATTTGACTGCAAAAACTGTGTCATGCAAATATGGTCATAAACTTTTACCTAAATAAACACCCGCATGCAAGATATGCCGGCGATTGTTTCGTCGCAAAGCAGCACACCCGCCTCTGCATTCCCGCAAAATACACTCAGCCGGCACATGTTTATTATCTGCCTGTGGCAAATAACTAAAGCATGATTGACTTAAGAAAAAAAATACTTAAATAAATCATGTAAGATTTCATACGAAAGTATGAGCACGTAATGACTAATTTAATATATAGTTATAACGTAGAGTAATGTAGAAGCAAGCGGACAGATGAGGTAGTAAAAACCGGATGGGGTTGAATTTAAGTAATATTTACCAGCGGCCTTACGTGGTGAAAGACGGAAGAGGTTCTGTTAAGAAAAAACAGGACGATGACGCCTCAAAATCTGCTGTGCAAACCGAACGCGAAGAACAGGCACAAAATCAAAATTCAAGAAGCCGCGGACTTCAATATACAGAAAACGAACAAAAAGCAGCTCCTGCTTATCAGAAAATCCAGCCGGATCAGTGGCAGAATGTTTATGCACAAAAAGCAGGCACAGGAGCAAATACTACAGGCAAAACTCAGGCAGTAAACCCTGCCGGGAATTTTTCAATGCGCAGTTCCAAAATTAACATAGCGCAAATTTTAAAAGATTTTAAAAATACTCAGATAGCAATCGGCACTCCGCCTGAACTCGGAGAAGAAGTTGATGCTTACCTCAATCTTATTCAAAAACAGGTTCAAAAAGAAAACCCTAATATAGGCAGAATTAAATCTGATTTAAAAACCGCATCCTCTATACTTGATGAATATATTTCAAAAACCCTTAATAAAGAATCCAAAGTTGTAGAAAACTGGGTTGACGCATTATTTTTACAGCAGATTGATTTCAAATATAACGAAGAAGAAATTAATCCGCAGTTTCTGGTAAAATTCCCGGAAGGGTCAACTGAAAAAGCTCAAAAAGCTGAAGAAAAAGCTCCTGTTGAAAATGTTCCTGTTCAGGAAGAAATTCAAACCGGAGAAACTGACACCCAACAGCAGGAAATAACATCAGAACAAAAGCAAACAAATGTTCACATTCCACAGGATAAAGAATTAAAATCTCTCTTTATTCAGTCAAAAAAACTTGCTTATGCGAATGAGCCTAAAAAAGCAATTGAAACATTCCAAAAAGCACTCTCTCGTGCAGAAGAAGTCGGCGACAGTGAAACACAATCAAAGATTTATTACGAAATCGGACAAATATATGACAACCACGATTACCCTGCGCAGGCTCTGAAAAGCTACCACAAATCGCTTCAAAACACTACAGATAACAATATAAAAACAAAAGCACATTACTCAATGGCGCAGATTTATGATGACGTAAACCAGATTGAACCTGCACTTGACCATTACTTCGTATCAGTTTCCTACGGCGGCGAAAGCGGCAACATTGCAGCACAGTCAACCTCCTTAACAAGAATGGGAAATATTTTCTCAGATATGTATGAGGATAACGCTTTTGAATACTTTGATATGGCAAATGCTCTTGTATCGCAGACTGATAACGCTAAAGTTAAAGGTTTTGTAGCCTCCAGCACAGGCAGAGCATACGAAAGATTCGGCGAGCCGCAGGAAGCATTGAAATCATACTCCAGTGCAGTCCAAAACTATACAAAAGCCGATTCCCCGCTAAAAGTTGCACAAAACTATGTCAGCGCAGCAGATATTATGCTTGAATATAACAGCAAAGAGAAAGCCCGCGGTCTTTTGACTAAAGCCCAAAAATTTGCACAAAAAACTGATGATGTAAATTTAATGAACGAAATAAACAACAGACTCAGCCAGCTTTCATAAATAATTACTTACATTTTGTCTTACCGTTCCAGTTCAAGTCATTTGGACAGCGAAGATAATCCAGGTTTTCATTTGTGATTACCCAGGCAGTCCTTCCAAGGCTGCCTTTTTCAAATGACCATGATGTTTCATCCTGAGTTCCAACCGGCACTATACCATTTTTAGTTAAATAAAACGAAAAAATGTCTTTCCCATGTGTATTAGGGGCGTTACTCCCATTTATATCCAGATAAATAATAGCGCACACATTTGACAAATATTTTCCTGTGCCTCGTACTTCTGTACAACTGCCGCTATTTGCAATTACAATTATATTATTACCATCAATTGAAGCTACACCACTGGATTTAGTATTAAGCTCAGAATCCACCCTTTTATTCTCAAAGTAATATATGTTAGACAGCCCGCATTCATCTTTACTAAGAGCTTTATCACATTTTTTTAAGCTTTTTACATTTTGAAATAGTTTATCCCGGACTATTAAAGAATTATTAGCCTGATAATCGACATCGTCATCTTCTGCACCTTCATCTCTATTTCCAAAACCCCACAAATCCGGTGTAC
>CABLZX010000030.1:0-9557 GCA_902383995.1 uncultured Brachyspira sp. | reverse complement strand
TATTTAATCAAAAGGTGTTCCGGCTTTGCGTTATTAAGTAAATATATTTGGTTTCGAGGCGATAGAGGTGACACAGGCACGACACCACCCAGATTTACATTTCCTTAAACAGCTTGCACTGGATTGGGAGCGGAAGCATGTTTGAGAATACATATATAGCTTTTCTAACATGTTTTTCCTCTGCTTTTTTATTATAAACTATACTCCAACAAATTTCAATAAAAAAAAGGACCGCCCCGTACACTGAGGCTGGTCCCTTTTTAAAGTAAATTCCGCTTGAGAATTATTTGTCATCAAGTGCTGCAACACCAGGAAGAACTTTGCCTTCTATAAATTCAAGTGAAGCTCCGCCGCCTGTTGACACATGGGTGAAATCTTCAGCTTTACAGAATTTTTTAGCTGCAGAAACTGAATCACCGCCGCCAATAACTGATACTGCACCATTTTTAGTAGCTTCAACTATAGCTTCCAAAACTGCTTTTGTACCGTCAGCAAATTTAGGATTTTCAAATGCGCCTACAGGTCCATTCATTAAAATTGTTTTTGAATTTTTAATAACATCAGCAAATGCCTTTCTTGAATCCGGACCGGCATCTACACCTTCAAATCCGTCAGGAATTTCATCAATTTTAACGAATTTGTTTGTTCCATTGCCAGAAAAATCATCTGCTGCAAGAACATCTGTAGCCATAATTAATTTTACACCTTTATCAGCAGCTTTCTTTTCAATAGCTTTAGCAACTTCCATCTGGTCATCTTCGCAAATTGAATTTCCGATTTTTCCACCATTAGCTTTTACAAAAGTATATGCCATACCGCCGCCGATAATTAAGTTATCAACTTTATCAATTAAGTTTTCAAGAACACCGATTTTTGAAGAAACTTTTGCACCGCCTACAACTGCGGTGAATGGTCTTGTTGGATTATCAAGAGCCTGAGATAAACATCTCAATTCTTTTTCCATTAACAAACCTGATACAGCCGGTTTCAAAACTTTTGCAAGTTTAGCTGTTGAAGTGTGGTTTCTGTGAGCTGCACCAAAAGCATCATTTACATAGAAATCGCCGAGTTTTGCAAGTTCGTTAGCAAAAGTCATATCATCATCTTTTGCTTCTTCAGCTTTGTAATAACGGATATTTTCCAACAAAGCAACCTGTCCATCTTTTAAAGCTTCAAGAGCTTTTTCAGCACCTTCGCCAACAGGTTCTTTTACGAATAATACATCTTCACCTAAAACTTTTGACATATATTTTGCAACAGGTTCCAATGTAAATTCAGGGTTCCACTCGCCTTTTGGTCTGCCAAGGTGAGCCATTAAAATAATTTTTGCACCCTTTTCCTGTAAAGCTCTAACGGTAGGAACAATTGCCTGAATTCTTGTGTCATCAGTTACGTTTTTGTTTTCATCCAAAGGAACATTAACGTCAACTCTTACTAACGCTCTTTTTCCTTTGATGTCGCCTAAATCTTTAATTGATTTTTTCATCGTTTTCTCCTTTTGGATTTTGGCAAGTGCGCCGCGTGAATAATAGCGAACCCGGCACATCCGGGTGAGCAAAACCACGCTTTTGCGAACCGTCAATAATCCAATCTTATTTAATACTGCATGATAATCTTACAAAAAAGATAATCTCTTTGCAAATAAAAAAAAGAGCTCCTGGTTACAGAAGCCCTTTCATTTTGATATTACACTTTATAAAGGTTTAATTGAATTTTTATAAATCTCTTTAACAACCTCTCGGCCGTCACCGCAAGGTGAAATCTGCAAAAGACCTTCAAGAGAAGGAGTTGTATAAACTAAGTCAACAAGCTTATCAACATCGGCATCAGAGAAACCTTCATCTGTTAATTTTTCAGGCACATCAACAGACTTGAGCCATGCCTGAACGCCTTCAGCAGCTTTTAAAGCTTCATCAGGTTCGCCTTTCAACCCTGGAACAATCGGAGAAAGAATATCTGCAAGAATATGAGGTTTTTCTTTATAAATCTCTTTAATAACTGCCGGCAATAATATTGCAAGCCCCAAACCATGAGAAAGTTCTGGTTTGACTGCGCTCAAAGGATGTTCAAGCGCATGGGTGTAGTGAAGCAAGCCGTTATCAAAGCTTACACCACCCATCATTGCAGCATATGCAAGGAAATATCTTGCTTCTAAATCTTCCGGATTTGCAATTGCTTTCGGCAGATATTTTGCAACAAGTTCAATAACCTGTTTTGCAAGAGAAATTGAATAAGGTGAAGCAACAGTTGAAGTTGCAGCCTCTACAACGTGATTTACGGCATCAATTGAAACATATCTTGTCTGTTTCGGCGACAATTTTGTCATCAACTGAGGGTCATCAATAGCAAACATAGGATAAATACAATCATAAGCAATCGCAGGTTTGAAGTTCTTTTCAAGATTAGTTACAACTGCAAATCTGTTAGTTTCAGTACCGGTTCCATGTGTTAAGTTAATAGATACAATTGGAGCAGCTTTTTCCGGAGCGAACTCAAAATCGTAAATATTTTCAGCAGTTTTATCAGGATATTCCAAAAGAATAGCAACTGACTTACCGGCATCGGTAGGGGAGCCGCCGCCTATTGCGATAACGCCTTTTGCTCCGAAATCTCTTGCCATTTTAGCGGCATCATTAACATGTACAGTTGTAGGGTTTGGTGTAACCTGGTCATAGTTAATATAACCAATACCGTTATCCTTCAACGCTTTTTCAACATAATCCCAGGCACCGGTTGCTTTATAAGCATTACGACCTGACATAACTATAACTTTATCTATGCCTTTATCTTTTAAAATTTTTGCAATGTCATCAATCTTTTTAATAGCACCAACACCAAAATAAACTGTGGTTCTTGTGCGGATTTCTTTAATTTCGTTAATGTTAATATCCTTTTCCCACATAGAAAACTCTCCTTTCTAAACTAACCCGTATCCGGACAAACCGTTACGGAACATGGGTATTATAGCTTTTTTCTGCATGTTTTGCAATAGAGGTTATAAGTTATAAATCGTGTCTTTTAATAACTTAAGATTAACTAAATAATCTTCATCTCTGCCAATAATATCAGTTATTTTTCCTTCAATATTTGTATATGAAACAAGCATGTTGTAAGACATTTTATTATCTCTTATAATATCAAGCATACAAGGAGTTATGTAATAATTGCCAAAACATTCAACAAATCTTGTATTTTCCCTCATATAAAGTGCATTGGTTGAATTTGCTCCATGAGGAGCTATGATAATATCAGCGGCATAAAAATATTTTATTTGCTCTTCGACAGAATATGAATCTGGAAATATTACATCAAAACCATATTGAGAGAGTAATTCTATAACCTTTGATTCATTTTTAATTATTCTTTTGTAAGGTTCTATTCTTCTTACAAATAATCTTTTAGGGTATTTTTCAATATCTGATAAATCAATATTTGAAAGAACTTTTTCTTTTACTTTTTGAAGAGCAGAATAATCAGTTTTAAAGTAATCATCTATTACATACAATTCTGAAACTTTAAATACCTCGTTTCTATAAGCAGGGATAACTCTGTCATCATTAATACCAATTAGTTTCATTAACTCTTTTATGTAAGAATCACCAAAGACAATATACTTCCCATCGAAACCGTTTTCTTCTAAATTTATAACCTTATCCAGACAATGAAATGTAAAATGCCAATAATTATGTTCTGTTTCCAATGCAAATACAACTGCTTTATCAAGCATTTTGACTTTATCCGGTTTTATATGAATAGATTTTTTAGCTAAAATTTTAGTTTTTTTTGAAGAAGCACATTCTTCCAAAATATTATTATCTCCATCATGCAGATAAGACAAATCTTCAAAAACATTTACATAAAAATTATTAAGCAGACTAACTTTGTTATTTCCAAGAGGAAACTGCTTAAGCTTAATATTTTTCTTATGAGTATATTCATCTACACTCATAAAGTTATAAGTATACGCTAACAAATTATTTTTAAGAACTCTTAACTTTGCTCTAACTGATTTTATCGGAATTATAATAATAAGTATTTTAATAAATGCAGTCCAAAAAAAATAATAAAATTTCTTCATCAATTCCTCAGTTAAATAACTCCAGCGAAGTATTCAATAGTTTTCATCAAACCATCTTTTACATGTACTGCAGGCTCATAACCCAATTCCTTACGGGCAAGGGTTAAATCCGGTCTGCGCTTGCAAGGATCATCCGATGGCAATGGTTTATATATGATTTTTGAATTTGAATTTGTCAGATCAATAATCATTTCTGCAAGTTCTTTTATGGTATATTCACCGTCATTGCCCACATTAACAGGACCAATAAATCCGTCTTTATTCATAAGAGCAGTCATACCGCGGACTAAATCATCCACGTAGCAGAAAGAACGAGTCTGCGAACCATCGCCGTATATTGTAATATCCTGACCTTTCAATGCCTGAACTATAAAGTTTGAAACAACACGTCCGTCGTTTTCTGCCATACGCGGTCCATAGGTGTTGAAAATTCTTATAATCTTTATATCTACATTATGCTGTCTATGATAATCCATCATTAGAGTTTCAGCAACGCGTTTTCCTTCATCATAACAGCTTCTAACACCGATTGTGTTAACATTGCCCCAGTAGTCTTCCCGCTGCGGGTGAACCAGAGGGTCGCCGTATACTTCCGAAGTAGAGGCTTGCAAAATTTTAGCTTTTGCTCGTTTTGCTAGTCCAAGCATGTTAGTTACCCCAAGAACACTTGTTTTTATTGTTTTGATGGCATTGTACTGATAATGAACAGGACTTGCGGGACATGCCAGATTATAAATCTCATCAACTTCTATAAGAATTGGTTCAACAATATCATGTCTTATCAATTCAAATTCTTTATTATCCATCAGGTGCTCTATGTTTTTTCTTGAACCCGTAAAAAAGTTATCCAAACATATTACGTGGTTTCCTTCCTTTAAAAGTTTTTCCGAGAGGTGTGAGCCTATAAAGCCTGCACCGCCTGTAATCAAAATATTTTTCATTTCCCATCTTTCTATACTGTTATTATCTTAAGTTTATAATATCACAAACAAAAACGACTGGCTAAATAAAAATATAGCCAGTCGTCTAACATTAAATTGTTAATAAAAATTATTTTGCAACAGCAACTTTCATAGTATTAGCAATAATTTCATTGAAGCTTTCAGCTTTTAAAGAAGCGCCGCCTACCAAAGCGCCGTCAATATCTGATTTAGACATTTGTTCAGCGATTGTAGAAGGTTTTACAGAACCACCGTAAAGAATTCTGATAGCATCAGCTGCTTCAGCACCTGCAGCTTCTTTAACAACACCTCTAATCATTGCAATTACTCTGTTAGCTTCATCAGAATCACATGTTTTGCCTGTACCGATAGCCCAGATTGGTTCGTATGCAATAACTGATTTAGCAACATCTTCTGAAGAAATGCCTTCTAAAGCTGCTTTTATCTGACCTGCAATCCATGAATCAGTAACTCCGGCTTCTCTTTGTTCAAGAGTTTCACCGCAGCAGATAATAGGAATTAATCCGCCTGCAAGAATAGCTTTAGCTTTTTTGTTAATCATTTCATCAGTTTCTGAGAAGTATTGTCTTCTTTCAGAGTGTCCGATAATAACATAATCACATCCGGCATCTTTAAGCATTTCTACAGAAATTTCACCGGTGTATGCTCCTGAATTTTCCCAGTGGCAGTTCTGCCCGGCAATGGAAATTTTGTTTCCGCCGCATCCGCAATTACATCTTACTGCTTCCACAGCACAAAGTGATGTAAATACCGGTGCAATAACTACTGTTGGCAATTCAACGGCTGTGTAGTCTTTTACAAAATCTCTAACCCCTTCAAAAACTTCTTTTGCTTGAGCTTGAAGTAAGTTCATTTTCCAGTTTCCTGCAATAATAGGTTTTCTTGACATAATATCTCTCCTTTTTTTAAGTCACCCTCAACGGTATTATATTAGGAAAAATATTTTATTGCAATTAATCCTCCAATTTTCTGAATAGATCAATCGGTTCTATTTCTAAAACCTTTGCAATCCGGATAATCTTTTTCATGCTTATATTTCTTTCTACTCTTTCAACATGACCTATAAATTTTGGATTTGCACACACCATTTCTGAAAGCTTTTCTTGAGATAAGCCCTTTGCTAATCTATATTTACGAATATTTTGTCCTATAGTTAAATATGTCTCATAACCTTCTGTTGACATGTTTTTATCATATATGTTATGCTGTATTAGCACCACTGCTATATAAGCACTATCGTTCGCACAATGGAGTGATGAGTTGAATAGTAAAGATAACTTGATAGAAGAACTTAATGAAATTGAAAAAGAAATAATACCCTACCTTGTTCAGGGAATGAGCGCAAAGGAAATTGCCCCGCTGGTACACCTAAGCCATCATACAGTTAAGCATTATATAAGTGTAATCATAAAAAAAACAAAAGCCAGAAACCGCGTTAATGCAGTAGCTATCCTTGTCCGGGAACATTATGCTTAATTTAAATTTTTATGATAAACTATACTTATGTTTACAGGGATAATTGAAGAAATCGGCTTAATACAGGGATTTACCAAAACCTCAAATGGAGCAATAATCATTGTCGGCTGTACAAATGTACTTGAAGATACAAAAATCGGCGATAGTATTGCAATAAACGGATGCTGCCAGACAGTAACAAATATAAGCAGCAATTCGTTTTCTGCCGATGTCAGCTTGGAAACATTAAGGATTTCAACGCTTGGTAATTTTAAAACCGGCGATAGGGTTAATCTTGAAAGAGCAATTACACCATCTGCACGAATGGGCGGGCATATTGTTCAGGGACATGTTGACTGCACTGCAAAATATCTCGGCGACATGAAATTTGAAATTCCTGACAGTGAAGCTAAATATGTTGTATATAAAGGCTCAATCACAGTAAACGGCGTGAGCCTGACCGTTGCAGAAATAAATAAAAATATTTTTAAAATTGCAATTATTCCGCATACACTGGAAAATACAACGTTAAAAGATTTAAGATACGGTGATTATGTAAATATCGAAACAGATATTTTAGGACGGTATGTTGAAAAATTTTTATCAACGCAAAATAATAATATTACCACAGACTTTTTACAGGAGAATGGATTTTTATAATGGAAGATAATTTTAAATTTGACTCGATAGAAGAAGCAATAAAGGATTTTAAAGCAGGTAAACCTATAATAGTCGCAGATGATGAAGATCGTGAGAATGAAGGCGATTTAATCTGCTCAGGTCAAATGGCTACGCCTGAAATAATTAAATTTATGGCAGAAAAAGCAAAAGGGCTTGTATGCCTTGCAATTTCACAAGAAATTGCAGATAAGCTTCAGCTCCCGCAAATGGTCGAACAAAATACAGAAGGAATGAAAACAGCTTTTACAGTAAGTATTGATGCGGCTGAAAAATACGGGGTAACTACCGGTATTTCAGCATTTGACAGAGCAAAAACCATAGAAGTAGCACTTGCGCCGGATGCAGTGCCTTCTGATTTAAACAGACCCGGACATCTATTCCCTTGTGTTGCGCGAAGAGGCGGAGTTTTACAAAGAACAGGGCACACCGAAGCTGTTGTTGATCTCGCTAAATTATGCGGACACATTCAGGCAGGTCCGATGTGCGAAATTATGGACGAAGACGGTCATATGATGCGCAGAGATAATTTGAGAAAATTTGCGGACAAATATGGAATAAAATTTATATCCGTTGCCGAACTAATCGCATACCGTCTGAGATTTGAAAAACTTGTAACCCGCGAGGCAGAAGCTGATTTACCTACAAAATACGGACACTTCAAAATATACGGCTATATAAATAAAATTACAAAAGAAGAACATGTTGCACTTGTAAAAGATGACGGCAGTGACAAAATTCCTCTTGTAAGAGTTCACAGCGAATGCCTTACCGGTGATATTTTCCACAGCCTGAAATGCGACTGCAACTCACAGCTGCATGGCGCTTTAAGAATGATTGAAAAATACGGTAAAGGCGCTGTAGTATATTTGAGAGGACATGAAGGCAGAGGCATCGGGCTTGTTAATAAAATTAAAGCCTATCATCTACAGGAATGCGGGCAGGATACGGTTGAAGCAAATCTTTCTCTGGGATTTAAGGAAGATTTGAGAGACTATGGTGTTGGAGCGCAGATTATTCTTGACTTAGGCTACGAAAAATTTAACCTTATTACCAATAACCCTAAAAAAATCATCGGTTTAAAGGGTTACGGATTGGAAATAAATGATATAATAAAAGTAGAGTCCGAAATTACAGATTACAACAAGCGTTATATGGAAACTAAAAAAGAAAAAATGCACCATATGCTATAAAACCGGATTAGACAAAAATTTCCCGGAACCGGAATAAGGATGGAATAATGGAAAAGATTTACAAAGCTAGATTACTAAGCGAAGAAGACTATGCAGGTTTTGAAAGTGTATATAATGACTTTAAAGACCGGGCTGTAGAGGAATATAAATTTGAACTTAAGCCGCTTGAATACAAAGACTTTTTAGAAGCAGTAAAAAAAGAGTTAATTAAATGTATAGTTCTGCTGGAAGATAGCATTCCAACTGCATTTTTGATTTATACAACCTCAATTTCAGAAGCTGTTGAGCTGAATATAATTCATTCATACCAGATGGAAAATATTGAAGAACGCGCTAAATATCTTATAGAAGAATTTCTGCGAGAAACTGAATACGACAGGGAAGATAAAGTCGTCTGCTACCCTATGCTCGGTGCACAAAAAAATTTAATACATACTGCAGCTAAATACAAATTTAAGTTTATTGGAATAGTCGTTCTGAGATTTATGATGTTCGGTACAAATTCAAAAGAAATTCTTGCTATGGCAGAACTTGCGCCTCTGGAAAAAGATTATGAACTCACAAGCTGGAACGGAAAGTTCTTTGACGATGCTGTCAGTGTTGTAAACGAGGCTTTTACAGAAAGTGCGGATGCTCTTTTTGATCCGAGATTTAAAACTGTAGAAGGAACAGAAGATATTATTACAAAAATCGTAAAAGATTTGTATGCTGAATTTTTGCCGGAGGCTACAACCGTTTTGCTTTATAAAGGGAAACCGGTCGGCTTTTGTTTTATGAACCTGACAGGAGGTCAGATAGCAAATATTCCTATTATGGCACTAAAAAAAGAACATCAGGGTAAAGGACTATCAAAACATATGCTTAAAAAATCAGTCGACAAGTTAATCGAAATGGCTGAGAGCGGAAGACGCCCTATAACCGAAGTTAACACAACAACCGAAACAAATAATTTTCAGGCATTAAAACTATACAGACATATAGGCTTTAAAGAGGACTACAACTACCCTCAGGCATATCTGCCAATTAGTTAATTACAAATAGAAAGGAGAAAAATCATTATGCAAAAATCAATTATAGCTTCAATTTCAAAGAGGGGGGGGGGGCTTAGATAGCGCCGGCGGGCTTTTTTACGCTTTGGGATTATCCCGTTCCGCATTTACACTAGCGGAAGTTTTAATTACTCTTGGTATT
>CABLZX010000029.1:0-9890 GCA_902383995.1 uncultured Brachyspira sp. | reverse complement strand
AAACCCGTAAAAAAGGCTTTACCCTTGCAGAGGTATTAATAACCCTTGGCATAATTGGGGTGGTAGCTGCAATGACTTTACCTTCTGTTGTGAATAAATATAAGCAGCAGGAAACTATTGCAAGAATGAAAAAAGCTTATTCAATTTTAAATCAGGCACTTCGTCTTTCTGTTGCTGAAAATGGAGAATATTCAGAGTGGACTTTTGATTTGAAAAACGCTTCAAGTGATTTTGTATCAAAATACTGGACCCCATATTTTTTAGCTGTTGGCGGAGTAAAGAATCCTGGATATTCTATGGCTAACCCTTTTACGTCCCCAAACGGCAAGCCAATAGCGTTTGGAGCCGCTGATGGAAGCGGAGTTACGAGAACTATTTTTAAATTTAATGATGGTTCTATTGTTTGGATTTTGTCAGGAGGTGCAAATTGCGAAATTGTTACTGATGAAGAAGGAAATGAGCAGCAGATTTGTGATGGCTGGAATTTTTATGATAACCCTAAAGCATATGTTGATATTAATGGAATTAAAGGTCCTAATGTTGCAGGAAAAGACTTTTTTATTTTGGATATTTCAACCAAATCAAATACTTTTGTTCCTTTCGGACATTCACTTTCAGAAGAGGAGATTAATAAGAATTGTTCAAAGACAGGTTCAGGATTGTATTGTCTTGAAAAGTTAATGCGCGATAACTGGACAATTAAAGATGATTATCCTTGGTAGGCGGTATATCTTTTATGTTCATGTTATTATATAATCAAGATGAACTTAGATAGCGCAATAGATAATTTTTTATCACCTATAGCCGATAAGATTTCAGGGATAATTTTCAGCCACGTAACAATTCATGGAGTGAAAATTGAATTTCTTATTGTTCTTTTGATGACTGCTGCCGTATATTTTACAATACGTACGCGGTTTATTGGCATATGGGGATTTAAACACGCACTGAACTTAATTCTAAAACGCTATGAACATAAAGATGTAATCGTTAAAAAGAAAAAAGGCGAAGTTTCGTCATTTCAGGCGTTAACAGCTACCATTTCTGCTTCAGCAGGAATTGGTAATGTCGCAGGATCTGCAGCAGCTGTTTCTGTCGGCGGTCCCGGGGTAATATTCTGGATGATTATTGCAGGATTTTTTTCTATGGCGCTTAAATTTGCAGAGGTTTTGCTCGGGCTGAAATTCAGGCAGGTAAATAAAGACGGTACTGTTGCAGGAGGCCCGATGTATTATATTCTGGGCGGATTGAAAAATCATAAAATCTTAGGACCTTTTGCACCATATCTTGCAAAAATTTATGCGGTATGCTGTATTTTTGCAATGATTGGAGGTTGGAATTTATTCCAGATAAATGCAATGACAACCCAGATTACAGAGGTTACCGGCGGAGAACACAGTTTTTTTGCCAATCAGAGCTGGCTTTTGGGTCTTATTGTCGCAATTATAACATATTTTACAATTATAGGCGGAATTAAGGCTATTGGAAAATTTACTTCAAAAGTTACACCTGCTATGTGTACTCTTTATGTAGCAACCGCTTTTACTGTTTGTCTGATGAACATTCATCATCTTCCGCATACACTTCATATAATAGTTGCAGAAGCATTTAAGCCGCGAGCTCTTGAAGGAGGAGCTTTAATGTGTATGCTCTGGGGATTCCGCCGCGCCATGTTTGCAAATGAAGCAGGTCTGGGTACAGCTCCTATTGCTTTTTCGGCAGTAAGGACAAATAAACCGGTTGCACAGGCTTTTATTGCCATGCTTCAGCCGTTTGTTGACACTGTAATTGTTGGCTCTGCAACTGCGTTTGTTATTGTTGTGAGCGGTGTTTATCTTCAAAGCAGCGGACTTGCCGGTATTGAATTAACATCAAAGGCTTTTGGGTCAGTCTGTCCGTTTTTCCCTCTATTGTTAACTTTTATGGCGAGCTGCTTTGTCCTGTCTACTATGCTGTGCGGCTCTTATTACGGTATTAAAGGCTGGAATTTCCTCTTTGGGGACTCAAAATTGACAACAAGGACTTTTCAGGTTATATATTGTATATTCATAGTTATAGGTTCTGCCATGAACTTCAAAAGTATAATCAATCTTTCGGATGCGTTTACTCTGTTTCTGGCTGTTCCAAACTTAATAGCAGTTTTCATACTTTCGGATGTTGTTATGAAGGAATTGAAACGCTATTGTAAAAGATATAATGTTGGGCTATTTAAAAATAAAAGCGAAAAAGAGGAGAGAAAAGAAGATGAAGAAAAATTGCCTGGAGATAGTAAGACAAAAGTGTGAAAGCTGTAACGGCTGCGCCTTAGCTAAATCCCGCAATAACGTAGTTTTTTCCGATGGTGATCCGTCAACTGCAAAAATTGTTTTAATTGGTGAAGCACCTGGAGAGATGGAAGATGAATGCGGAAGACCATTTGTTGGCAGGGCAGGTCAGTTATTGAATGAGTTTTTAGCAGAAGCCGGTATTTCAAGAGATGAAGATGTTTATATGATTAATACCGTAAAATGCAGACCTCCTGAAAACAGAGTTCCTAACGATGAAGAAAAATCAGCCTGCCGCAAGTTCCTTGTTGCCCAGATTGATATTGTTAAGCCTCAGGCTATTATCCTTTGCGGTGCAACTGCTTTAAAATCATTTATTGAACTTGATAAAAAGCAGACTATTTCTAAAGTCCGCGGCAAATGGATGACAGTTACTGTTGACGGTGTTGAATATAAAGCAATGACAATTTTCCACCCTTCTTATTTGTTAAGAAATCACTCTATGGAAGAGGGGTCTCCTAGAAGACTTATGCAGCAGGATCTGGCTGAAATAAAAAATACTATATTGCCGGATAAAGCTGTTGAAGAAAATCGTGAACTTGTTATGCTTTAATAATTAAAATAAAAAAAGACTTCCGCTTTTTCGGAAGTCTTTTTTTATGCTTTTTGTTGTTCTGCGTTTACAATACCCGGTTCAAGGTCAGAGCCTGTGACCAGCTTTCTGAATGCAAACTGAGCTTTAGGCAGGCAATATGCCAGCAGGAAGCTGCTTAACCCTACATTTGCCAGAATGTTTACTGATTTTACAACTTTTGCGCGTTTTGCAAATTTATCAACCATTTTAGCACCTGAAGATGTTCCTATTGCCTTTTTGGCAAAAGCTTCTATGTCGTTACGAAATTCTGCGAGTTTTTTCATGTTTATGTATACTCTTGGATCGCGCACTTCGTCATTCAGCATTGTAATCTTTTCAAACTTATTTGCATATTTTACAAACAGACTTTTCGGATTGTTGTCAATGTAATCAAGCATAACTTCCGGTTTAGAGGATTTTGGTAATTCCAGTCTGCCTTCTTTGATTTGTTTTAAGAACTCTTTATCTTCAAGCATTAGAGGATCAAGTTTAACATCAAGGTTAAATGCTTTTAATGTTGCTTTATTTAATAATTTTTCTATCTGTTTCGGGGCAACATAATTTAAGTACATCATACCGGTCATCTTAAAGCCTATATCAATAGCTTCATTTCTGTTCCCGTCTGCCCCTTTTCTTGCAGTAAGCACTCTGCCTATTGCATAACCGCCGTCTATTGTTTCCATTTTTTCAAGGGTTGAGAAATTGGCAATATTAGAAATAAAGTTTCCTCCAAAACTTAGACTTTTTTTCTTCTGTAATGACATACCTGAAAAAGTATCGTTGTTTATTCCCTGAAAAGCTGTGCTTTGTGAGCGTTTCTGTTTCTCTTTTTCTTTTTTGAGCTGTGCAATTTTATTTGCAGAAGATGCAAAAATCATTTTAGGTAGTATGAAGCCTATAAATGCAATAGGAATGGCTGTTGCAGCAACGAATTTTACTGCAAGCATTTTTTCATAGCCACTTTTATTGCCGGCTGCCTTTTTCAAATCAATTAGTGCCTTTTCAATTATTTCTTTTGATTTAGGATTTTTTTCTGCAATTTGTGCAAAACGTTTCAAGTTTTCATTAATACCCTGAATGCCATTTTCTTCTTTAAAAAGTTTCAGGTTAACTTTTGGATTATAGCCGAGCTTTTGGATAATTTTATTGGAAATTTTGTCGATTAAAGGTATTCCACCCAGCCAGACTGCTGATGTTGTGTATTCATCCCAAAAGCGTTCTCTTGTAGCAAGTCTGTCTATCTCAGGATCATCTTTGTTTTGTTTGTGCGTCAAATATATCTTTGCCGGAACTTCTATTCCGCAATCTCTGACCAATAGGGGGTATATGCTGCTGTTATTGCCGATGGCTGATATTATTTTCGTTAGTGTCATTATAGTTCTCCAATTCTTTTGTGTTAAGGTCTTATACGCGGGGCTCCTGAAAAGACCGTTAAAAGAATTGAATTAATTAAAATCGCGCACCATCAATTCTACAGCCTTTTCAGGTTGCTATGATGATTATGATGCAATTTTAAACTAAGTATAATTTTCATAATAAATTCCTGCTACCAGCTTAGCAGACACATATTTTATTTGCAAGTGTGTTTTTTACTTTTCTTCATAAAATATGGGAATACATTTGTGCAAACTCAGAATAGGCTTGTGATGCAAAATTAAGACCTGCATTTTTGTCAAAGTCGGAGTAGATAATCTTTGCATTTTTGTTAGTTCTTTCAAGCCCTGCTTTATCGCAGGCCAAAAGGACTTTTTTAATTATATTTTCCGATGCCTTTTTGAATATATTTTTATCTGAAATGCTAAGCTGGTCATATACTTTTTTATGAGTAAGCGGGTCAAGCATAAGATTAATCATGCTGTCTATACCGTTGAAGGGTGCTGTAGAACCGTTTTCACTGTGATGATACCACAAATCTATAATATTAATTTTTTTGTTTTCTTTGTCAATAATTAAATTATTCGGATTCATAATATCAATTTCGCAGTCAGTATGAAGATTAAGTTTTTGTATATTCTCAGCCAGTTCATCAAAACTTTGTTGCGGCATATCTGCGAGCATTATGACTTTGTCTGCAATAAGTTTTGCATTTTTATGCGTTATCGTGTCAGTACCATGTTCGACACCATTTATTTTTTCAGCCCAGTTTGGCAGAGAATGGCTTTCACCAACCACTTTTTTTGTTATAAAAAATCCCTGGTTGTTTGTTGCAACATATTGGCCGAAATTTGGTGCTAATTCATTTTGCGGCTCTGATAAAATTGGGGTTTGTGCAAAATTATTAGGTAGAAAGTGTTTCCTCTCTATTCTTATCAGGTAATTTTCAATTCCGGGGATATTATATACATCTGCCGAAAATCCGCTTCCTAAATAATTTTTTTTATCTCCTATTGTCGAAAGTACAACATTTTTAATTGATTTATTTTTATAAACTTTTCTCATAGAAATAAGAAAATCTCTATAGTTTAGATTTTTTTCAAAGCTTATATCATTATATGCAAATGGTAACGTTGTAATATTTTTGGCTGATTTATCTTGTGCAGCATACTTTTGGGTGCTATTTGTCTGTCGCATTACGGATGATGTTAGGGTAAATCTGCCTGTAATTGGATGTATTATCATATTATTATTTATCTAATCCTGTAAATGTATTGTCTTTATGCTAAGATTATAGCATGAGTAAGAAAAAGATAATAGCTTTATTTATTACATTAGTATTGCTGGGGGCAATTTTTTATAAAATAGACTGGTCAGAGTTAATCAGTACATTTAAAGATTTTGACTTTAAGAATATTTGGCAGATTATCATTTTTTATGTGTTAACGCTTTATATAAGAGGTATTCGCTGGAAGGCTCTGCTATTAAATGATAAAAAGTATTCATCACTTCATCTTGGAGAAGTATTTACAGTAGGCAGTATGCTTAATATCTTTTTACCGGCAAGGGCAGGGGATGTATACAGAGCTTACTATTTAGGCTCTGTTAAAGGCGAAAAGAAGATGAAAGTGTTTGGCTCAATTATTCTTGAAAGAACTCTTGACGGAATAAGTGTATTTTTTATGCTCTTAATTGCCATTCTTTTGTACTGCAAACAACAATGGATTTTACATATCGCTTATGGTATCGGCGCATTGTTTATAGGAAGCCTTGCTGTTTTTTATGTTATTTTTAAGTTTGATAAAATAGAAGAAATATGCGGCTGGTTTTCTAATCTTGCACGAAGATTGCCGCAAAAGGCTGCCGAACCATCTACGCGTGCTGTTGAGAAAGTTTGCTGTTACACAAAGTCTTTTATGGAAGGTTTTACTGTTCTTGATTATCCAAAATATTGGTTTATTGCCTGTGTTACCAGTGTTCTTGTGTGGGGAATAGAAGCTTATGTTGCATATTTAATTGTTGATAGTTTTGGACTGGGACTGGGTTTTTCAGCCGGATTATTTGTATTAAGTTTAATATCGTTTTCTACAATGATTCCTTCAACTTCTGTTTTCCTTGGACCATATCAGGTTGCGTATTTAATGGCACTTGGAATTTTTGGTATAGAAAAATCTACTGCCCTTGCTGTTTCAACTGTGCATCAGGGAATTTTGATAATTATTCTTACTGTTCTTGGCGGATTTTATCTTCTGAAGTTTAATATTTCAATGAAGGATATACAAAACTCAAATAAATAAAATAAATTCTATTTATATTGAATTATTCCATTAAATCGTTTATAATAAAAAAGTACACGTGAATGCTTTTTCTTGGTAAAAATCAGACAATCACCAGGGCAACTTAAAAAAAAGAAAAAAGTAAGGCGCAGGAAAAACAACTAACTAAGGGAAATATTTGTTTCTGAAACGATAGCGTGAACGTAGTGAGAGCGTGTTTGAGAAAATAAATATTTTTTCTTAAAAAGAAATAAATAAAATCAAAACTAAAGAAAGGAGACGAAAATATGTCAAATGCAGTAATAGTAAGTGTTTTCGGGGGGGGGGCAGCGTAATTTAAGCACCAAACGTGGTATTGACGCAGGCAAAGAGCCATTTAGCGCCGCCACACAAGAAACCCGTAAAAAAGGCTTTACCCTTGCAGAGGTATTAATAACCCTTGGCATAATCGGTGTAGTTGCCGCAATGACGCTGCCGGCAATTGTAAATAAATCACAGGAAATGATTTTGAAACAGCAGTTTAAAAAGGTATATAATACCTGGTCAAATGCTCTTCAAAGATCTTATGTCAATAATGGAATGTCCTGGTATGAATGTTATTATGCAGAAGATGCAGCCTCAAAATGTATAGAGCATGATCCTATTACCGGTAGTTGTATCAAATATGAGTATTCCCATGGATATGATAAAAATTCACAATGTCTTAATTTATTTGGAGAATTGAAAACAATTTTAAAAGTTGTTAAAGCTTGTGATAATAATGCATATAAACAAGGTTGTATCCCGGATATGAAAGGTTATGACACAGTTTTGGTATCACAATCCGGGGATGAAGATAAAGACGAAGGCGATTATGATATTTTAGAACAAACATCTGGATGTGCATCTTTTAGGGAAGCTAATATTAAAACTCAAAACCCCGCATGGGTTTTAGCAGACGGCACTGTAGTTGGTTTTTATAAAAAACTTGAAGCAAAAATCTTTTGGATTGATATAAATGGGCATAAAAAGCCGAATAAATGGGGACATGATATTTTTACTTTTAGCTTAAAAGGAGATGGACATAAAAAAGTTTATCTTTCTCCCGTAGGCTGTATGAAACCCGAAGCTGGCGGTAAGTCAACTGCTGCAATGTTGAATGATTTGTATAATTAATACTAAAAACGCCTCCAATTTTGGAGGCGTTTTTTTAGTTATAAATTTTCTTTGTTAAATCCGCTTTTCGTATTCTTACATTTTCAGGAGTAATTTCAACAAGTTCATCGTCTCCGATATATTCAAGACTTTCTTCTAATGAAAGAATTTTTGGAGCTTGAAGGGTCACCATAACATCTGCAGTGGCACTTCTCATATTTGTAAGTTTTTTTGTTTTGCAGATATTAACAACAATATCCTGAGGCTTGTTGCATTCCCCGATAATCATTCCGCGGTAAACTTTTGTTTTAGGCGTTACGAAGAATACACCTCTATCTTCATATTGTGAAAGTGCATATGGAATTGCTTCCCCTTGTTCATGAGCGATAATAGAGCCGTTTCTCTGTCGCGGAATATCTCCGGCATAGGGTCTATAGTGCAGGAATGTATGATACATAATTCCTTCTCCGCGTGTCATTCTTATGAATTCGCTTCTGAAACCTATTAAACCCCTTGCCGGAATATGGAATGTCATATTCGTTCTGCCTTTTGCATTCTGCATCTCTTTCATTTCGGCTTTTCTGCCGGATAATCTGTCAATACAGCTTCCTGCATATCCTTCAGGAACATCAACAATCAAATTTTCATAAGGCTCGCATTGTTTTCCGTCAATTGTTTTGTAAATAACTTCTGGTTTAGAAACCTGAAATTCATAACCCTCACGCCGCATTGTTTCAATCAAAATCCCAAGATGAAGCTCTCCTCTGCCGGATACTCTGAAAACATCAGTGCTGTCAGTATCTTCTACGCGTAAGCTTACATTTTTTTCAAGTTCATCATAAAGTCTTTTTCTCAATTGTCTTGAAGTTACAAATTTTCCTTCCTGCCCGGCAAACGGACTGTCATTTACAGAAAAATTCATTTGCAGTGTAGGTTCATCTACCGTAATCAATGGCAGCGGCTGAGGATTATCAAGTGAACAAATACTTTCACCTATTTGAATATCAGAAAATCCTGCAATGCCAACTATATCACCGGCAAAAGCTTCCTGAATTTCAACTCTTCCAAGATCGTGAAATCCGAATAATTTTGTAATTTTGCCTTTCTCCTGAGAACCGTCAGCGTGAACAACACATACTTGTTCCTGAGATTTTACAGACCCGTTTTCAATACGGCCGATAACAATTCTTCCTACATATTCATTATAGTCAAGAGTTGTTGCCCTAAACTGAAAAGATTTTGACGCATCGCCTTTTGGCGGCTGGATGTTTTCTAAAATACAATCCAGAAGCGGTATCATATCTTTTCTTTCGTCATCAAGATCTTTGATTGCAAAGCCGTTTAAGCTGCTTGCAAATATAAATGGAAAATCAATCAGGTCTTCTCTGTCTGTTAATTCCGTAAAAAGGTCAAAAACTTTATCTAAAGCTGTCAAAGGTTCGCCTGCTGGTTTATCAATTTTATTAATGACAACTATAATTTTTAATCCGAGTTCCAAAGCTTTAGAAAGAACAAACCTTGTCTGAGGCATAGGACCTTCAGCAGCATCAACAATTAATAACGCGCCGTCAACCATACCAAGAACACGTTCAACTTCCCCTCCGAAGTCTGCGTGTCCGGGAGTGTCAACAACGTTAATTTTAGTATTTTTATAATTAATTGAAATATTTTTTGAAAGAATTGTAATCCCGCGTTCTCTTTCCAAATCATTGCTATCAAGTACGCGCTCCTGAACCTGCTGATTCTGGCGGAATGCTCCGGCTTGTTTTAAAAGGCAGTCAACAAGGGTTGTTTTCCCATGGTCAACGTGTGCAATAATTGCTATATTTCTTATATTTTCGTTAGTGTTTGTCATATATCCCAGTCTTTCTTTTTTTACTAATCTAAGGGTAAATTTCCTAATATATTTTAGTTTACTAATAATATTTTTTCAAGACACAATTTTATTGCAAACGCTCCAAAAATAGTTTATAATAAAAAAGGGACAAAGGAATGTCTATTATTTCAGTAACTGTATATCTTTTCTCAAGCACGCTCCCGCTCTGCTCTTGCTATCGTTTCGAAAAGATATGCCGTTACTGAAAGTAAAAATGACAGGTACCAAATAGCACATTCTAAGTAACTAAAAACCTTTTTTCGGACCCGCTCACGCTCTAATGTCAATGGAAGCGTATTAAGGAAAAGCAAATCTGAGTAATGTAGTGCCTG
>CABLZX010000028.1:0-11214 GCA_902383995.1 uncultured Brachyspira sp. | reverse complement strand
GCCACAACTTTTCGCAAATTTTCTTTATCGTTATACGCTTACCAGGCGATGGGAGAGCGGCTTCCTTAAACAACTATATTTTCTAAATTATTGCTCAGGCGATTGGCGGCTTTCATACTATGAAAAAGCATTCACATTTATCTTTTTTATTATAAGTCATTTTGAATTTAATTTCAATATTAAACAAATAATTCGGTGTCAGAAACTTCTGTTATGTTTGAGTAATCAACAAGAGCCTTAAATACAAATGGATGGAGTTTGCCATCTTTAACATCTTTATAAATTATTGTAAGCGCTTGCTTTTTAGTCAAAGGATCTTTATACACCCGCTTTTCTCTTAATGCAGAATATTTATCAGCCATTGACAAGATTTGAAGATTTAAGTCAGCATTAAATGAGTTATCAACAAAAGGATAGCCGCTGCGCTTTGCATTCTGGTGGTGATTTCTTATAAGATTTAAGGTTGTTTTATCAATACCGCTATTTTTAAGCAGCTCATAACTCAATTCAGAATGCCTGTGCATTATCTTTGTTTCAAAATCATTTAGTTTTCCATTTTTATTTAAAACTGCCGGCGGAATTAAAGCTTTCCCCAAATCATGCAGGTAAGCTGCATCATTCACTGCCTTGATATTTACTTTATTCTTTAATGAGAATGGTAAATTTTCGATAATTCCTGATGCTATATTCTGTACATCCGCAGCATGACCATTTAATAACTCATTTAACTCTTTCATATTCAATGTAGCAGGAGCATTCATTTCAGCAAGTATTACCTTAATTTTAGGATTGTTATCAATTGCCTTCTTCAGTGCAGTTTCGGAGGTGAAGCGCCGGGGAGAAGAGCTTTCAAAACTATCAGACGGAAGACTATTGCCAAATCTTACGCTGTTTTTCGGGTGGTTAAACCCGGGATTAAAGTATACACTGCCGGCGTTATACAGCCTTGTAACATCAAGTCCCATTAAATTTCCGCTACACCTTAAATATAACTACACTACCTATATATTTATATAAAGTAATATTGTATTATTAAATTTACAGTTTTTTAAAAAATATTAAGAAAACTAAAAATTAAGATTTTATTCAGAATTTCAAAAGAAGAAAGAATAAGTGTTAGAATTACAATTATGAACGATATAAAGAATGTATTATTATGCGGACTTGGAGCAGTAGGAACTATTTACGCAGACAAAATCCAACGCTTTAACCCCGATAATTTCAGAGCTCTTGTTGACAGGAATCGTCTTGAAAGATACAAGGCAAATCCGATTATATTCAATGGGATACAGATTGATTTTAACTACTCATTACCTGAAGATACAGACTTTAAAGCTGACTTAATCTTAATTGCGACTAAATATTCTGGGCTGAACGAAGCTGTAAGGAATATAAAAAACTTTGTAAAAGATGATACAGTTATACTATCGCTTTTAAACGGCGTAACCAGTGAAGGCATTATTGCTGCAGTACATGGATGGAACAAAGTGCTTTATTCATATTTTATCGGACACAGCGCTATCAGGACAGGTAATAAAATTGTTCATGATGATGTTAATACTATTGTTTTTGGCTCAGACAATAATATTAATGAGAATGTATTACGTGTAAAAAAATATTTTGATACTGTGGGTATAAATTATAAAATACCTGAGGATATAAGACATTCTCTCTGGTTAAAGTATATGCTGAATGTATGCGCAAATCAGACTACCGCAATTCTTCGTATGACTTTTGGCGAAATGCTTGAGAATAAACACTTTATGCAGCTTGCTGTTAATATTATGAAAGAAGTTCAGGCTGTTGCAAAGGCTGAAGGGGTCAACAATACAGAAACAATGATTGATGAAACCTTAAGGCATTTAGAATTAATGATACCAGATGGAAAAACATCAATGCTGCAAGACGTTGAAGCAGGTAGAAAAACTGAAGTTGACATGTTCGCCGGAACAATGATTCAGTTCGGGAAAAAACATTCTATTCCAACGCCTTACAACTGCATGATTAAAGAATTTATTGATATTATCCATGAAAATCAGTTTCACAAAGCCAAAGGAAAATTTCTATCTGTATAGTTTACCAAGGATAGTCGTCTTTTATCTGCCATCCGTCACGAATAAGCTTTGCGGCACACATAAAGCCTGAACCGTTTTTGGAACAATTCTCATTTACAGTATCATCATCCTTGTTGTATCCATAAGGCATTATACCTTTTCCGGCAACTCTTTCAAATAGGAATGTATCTTTCCCAAACTGATTAGGCATTTTTGAGGCATTCAAATCAACTATTACCCTGTTCTCAGTTCCTCCTGTATTTCCAGTTACATTACCATTTTCATCTAAACCGCCTTCCACAGAGCCATAGCCGGATAATGTTAATATACTTACAAATGATCCATCACTCAGAATAACAGGGGTTCTTTGCCCATCGGCAACAATAAGATACGCATCTCTTTGACCATTTGCTCTGGTCCATGGTGTTGCTGATGAATAATTACAATCCTTTTGACCTGCGCTTCCGGAACAAGTTCTTAATATCTTTAAATAAGGTTTCCAGTAAGTGTCAAAGTACACTTTACTGCCTTTTGAACTATCCCAATAGAGAGATGACTCATTATCCACTTCTGAGAGCCGGAATGCTTGATTTAATATCGTATACACTTTTTTTAACTGTGTAACGCTCTGCGTCTTCTTGTAATTCCCTACCAATGAAGGCAGCGTCATTGCGGCAACTACACCGATTATGCCAAGAGTTATTAATACCTCGGCGAGAGTAAAGCCTTTTTTACAGATTTCTTCTATGGCGGCGCTAAATGGCTCTTTGCCTGCGTCAATACCACGTTTGGTGCTTAAATTACTCTGCCCCCCCCCCGAAAACCATTGCTATCACTGCATTTTTCATAATTCTATCTCCTTTTTCGTTGTACTTCTTTATTCATATCAGGTATATTTCTTTTCGCTAATACGCTCTTAACAATATTTGGTAACGGGAAAATAATCCTTGATGTGTCGGACATCTGGCACCGCTATCATCTAGAAAACAAATATACTTGATATAAAATATTAATATCCTTTTTTATTATAAACTATTACTTTGAGTTTCGCAATAATGTATTATGTATTAACCAGTTCCCTATACATATTTAAGTATTCTAAAGAGCTTTTCTTCCAAGAAAAGTCAGCTTCCATTGCAGACTTTCTCATAGCATTAAAAGTATACTTATCCTTATAAACACCTGATGCACAATTTATTGCAGACATCATATCCCAGGCATCGTAGCCCCAGAATTTAAATCCTGTAGAGTCAGCTAACGGATAACCGGTAACAGTGTCCTCCAGACCTCCTGTAGCTCTTACAACAGGAAGAGAGCCATAACGCATTGCAATAAGTTGACTTAATCCGCAAGGTTCAAATTTAGACGGCATCAGGAAGAAGTCACTTCCCGCATAAATTTGATTTGCTAAATCTCCGCGGTAACCTATATATGCCCTTATATTAGCAGAATTATTTGAAAGCCAGATTAACAGATTTTCATAATCTGAATTTCCGCTTCCTAAGAAAATAAAATCTGCATTACAGTTTTTCAAATCATTTTCTGCTGCTCTGATTAAATCCAGCCCCTTTTGCGGAACCAGACGAGAAATAAACGCAAAAAGAGGGCGTTCAGTGTTGTACTCTAACCCAAATGCTTCACAAACTTTCTTTTTATTCTCTTCCTTATTTTTAACAGATTTAACATCATAATTTTTTATAATTGTTTTATCTTTCTTAGGATTAAATACGTCATAATCTATACCATTCAATATCCCTTTTAGTTTATGCTGAGCTCCGCGCAAGGTATAGTCCATCCCTTCGCCATATTCACCTGTAAGTATTTCTTTTGCATATGTAGGTGATACAGCTACAATTCTATCTGAATAATTAATAGCACCCTTCATCCAGTTAACCTTGCCGTAATGCTCGACACCCCACTCATTATATACTATATCTTTACGCATGTTAGCAAAATCCAGAACATCTTCAAACCAGACTCCCTGATATGCAAGATTATGGATTTCAAATACTGTTTTGGTATTCTGCCAGTATTCATCGTATTTGTAGTTACTTTTTAAATAAACCGGTATCATTGCTGTATGCCAGTCATTTGCATGAATTATGTCAGCCCTGAAATTCAAAAGTTTCGCATATTCCATAACAGCAAGCGAAAATGCAATATATCGTTCATGCTCGTATCTTGTATCAAGCCATTTAGGATAGACTTCCTGAAAACAGGTAAAATACCAGTCATTATGCACAAAAAATACATTTATATTTGTTCCGGGAAGCTTACACATAAACAGCCGGAAACGGTGTCCCTGATTTCCAAAAGTAAGCCATAATGAAGAATTTTCAAGTTCTTTTATACCATATTTATCAACATCAATGCACCCATGAAGCGGTGTAAAAACAGCAATTTCAGCATTTTTCTCAATATACTTTGGCAAGCTACCCATTACATCTGCAAGACCACCTGCTTTAGAAAATGGAGCTACTTCCGCTGCTGCAAATAATATTTTCATTATACCTCACTTTCAGATTGATTGTTCTGTACATCTTCTGTTTGCACAATTTCAGAAGCATCAACAGTATCGTAATCTTTTGGCGGTACATTTTCCTCATCATCAGGGTCAACTTGTGCAATAAAATGATCAGGATCTGTATCAAATTCAAAATTAATTCCCCATTTTTTAGAAATATAATTTGCCTGAGCAAGACAAATCTGAGAATTAATCTCCTGGCCTTTAAACCTCAATACCTTATACATATTATATTTAAACAGGAGCATAAGGTATTCATTTGCATAATCAGCTTTCTCAAGCTGGATTAGAGAGTTGTTTACAATACCGTATGTTACTGTATATTTGCCTTGTGCAAGATTTAGTTCACTCATAATATACCATGCAAGATAAAGAAGGTTTGTCATACCTTTTTCGTTGGCGGTCTTAATAATCTTATAAATTATCATTGAAGCTTTTGTATGTGAATCAATTTTTATATAAGCATATGCAATCATTAAATCAGCGAACAATTCAAACTGGTGAAGACCTCTGCTTTTAGCAAGAATCTTAGCCTCATAAACTTCTTCCGCAAACACATTATAATCATGCCTGCAGCGCATAAATGCTTCTATAATATGGAAAATAACTCCTGAAAATTTATCGTTTTCAGATACCATACTTCTGTCATACTTAGGTATTCGCCCGAAAATCATATCCTGAAGCGCTATGAATATATCAAACGAGTGAGGAACATTTGTCAAGTCTGTTCTTACAATATTCAGAAATTCCTGAACATTACCCTTCAATTGAAGAACATTACACAATGCAACATATGCAATAGTATCCATAACAATTGCTTCAAATTGTTCTTCAGTGAGATAGTCCGGTTTTAATGCAGAAAGATTTGCCTGATTAACAACATTTAAAACTCTATAGCCAACATCAAGACAATCTTCCCAAGCTCCGATATTAAATAATATTTCCACATGCACAAGTGACATTAAGAAGAAATAATGGTTATAATCTGTTGCTCCGGGATCAATTGAAGCATTCGGGAGCATTGATAAAATTTTATGTGTTAATTCCAGAGCATGAGTATAATTCCCATTTAGCAAACAGCCCTGAATCATTTTATTACACAGATTAACGACCTTGTCAGCTTCCCCTGCTTTCTCCAGGTTAAGAAGTGTCTGCTCAGCAATAGGGAATGTTTGTTCCGGAATATAATCAAAAAGATTATTTGAAATATTTTCAAACAATTCAAGCTTGTATTTTTCAATATCATCCTGAGCCTCTTCGTCAGTATTCATATCAAGAAGCTTTAAAATTCTGTCTGCACAATTAAGATAAGCATTAAAATCGCCCAAAGAAAGGTCTATTTTGGCAAGTTTTTCCCATTCAAGGAACTCGGACTTATGATCATCCAGTAATCCGTATAAATATGCTTTTTCAGGAGAAGGCATAGTTTCTTCAAAAATATTCTCAAACAGGAAGTTTGCAATTTCCTTAAGATTATCCTTGCTTAAAGTTTCAAGCAGGTTTTCTCGCAATATATTATAGTTAGGGAAATACATACAATTGTTGTAGAAATAGATATAACCCATCTGTGAGAGTTTTTCAATTGTTTCTTCCAAATCAGGACAGCCGAGAGATTTTATAGTATCCTGATCAATTCTGGTACCAAGAAGAACACACTTTGTAAGAAACTTAATAGCTTCCGGATAATCCTGTAAAAGGTTAAGACGGCGTTTTACAAGCTTATTTAAACTTGATGGAATAATAATGGTTTTAGGATTAATAAGGTTTATTGTGTCTTCTGTTGCCTCAAAAACTCCTGATTCTATAAGATATTGTATTGCAATATCAAGGAAAAGAATACTGCCGAAAGAATACTTTGCAATACGCTGGAAGTAAAAAGTATCCATAATATTTTTATAATACTCTTTATTTTCAGCAATCATTTTTTCAAAAGGAGTAGGTTTCAGTGTTATTTCGGTATAATAAGGTTTTGACAGCAGAAAGTGCATATCTTTATGTAATGAAAACTCCTTATCATACTGGATTAGATAGCTAATATCCAGCTGCTCAAAAGCTTCAAATAAATATTTCAGAACATCATATGAGCTTGTGTCAATTTTATCAAAATTTTCTATAAAAATCAGTGTATTAGGAATAGCCTGCAAAAGAGTAAGAAAAATGTCAAAATAGGTATACCTTGTATCTTCCGGACTATCAACATCTCTTTCTTTGAATGTAATTAAGTCCTTAATCATACCAGTTGTATCAATTGAAGAAAACATAGTAAAATCGTTCTTTGAGAACAATTTTTGAGATACAGTGTATTCAAAAATAGCAGCAACCAAATCTCTGAAGAAAGAATACGGTGAATATTTCATCTCATCGTAACAGGTTACAGTAATTATATTTTTATATACCCCTAAATCTGCAATAGTTGTAACAATTTTTAGGGAATAAGGAACATATAAAGGAGCAGTCTTAACAGCAATAATTCCCTTTGGTATTGCTTGAAGTTTATTTACAATATGATAGAATACATCAATATTTTCTGTTCTAATAAATTCGCATTCAATTTCATTAAAGTTAATGGTTTCAATATCATAAATAGAATCAGGATCAAATGGTTTCTCCATTTTGCTCAGCGCTTCACCGTCAAGCTTATCCTGTTCAACCAGAAGATTTTGCACAAAATTAGGAATTTCAGCTTCTTCATCTTTTTCATCAAGTTCTTCATAGTTTATAATTATCAAGTCAGAAACACTGACTTCAAAGAACATTATCATCTGTCCTTTAACCATAACAGAATTTAACGGAGTAAACTTATAATCAGCACCTATTGCCTGGTTAACATAGTTGTCAGCAATAATCTGGAATGTATTCATCAGTTTTTCGCGCTGGCTTTCACTCTGATTAACCATACTAATATTAAATCCTGAATTTAAATCATACGGATCATCATGGATAGTGCGTTTCATTAAAAACATATTACATCTGACGGAAGCATTCTTTTTGTTTGTCAACCTGTAATTCATTTTTGTTATCTCAGTCAGAATGGCAATTGCGGTATTAATTGCGGTATTTGCAGAGCTGTTGAAGGTATAATCTTTGTAAAATCTCAGCATATAAACATTGCCTACAAGCTGCCGTCTCACTCCGGCTTCTTTGGCGCAGTCATAAATTATTTTATCAAGATTAGCCTTAAACTTATTTAGCAGACGGGCTGAACCTAACAGAACCTTCATCTCGCTCATATTAGGAAATTCAATAGTAAGACATACAAAATTATCGGTATTAGACTCGTTAAGAATAACACTTTCTTCAGTACTAAAACCGCATTTTTTACACTTTTTATCGCCGGTAAGATTAATTTTCCCGCACTTATTGCACTTACCGATGATAACATAACCGCATTTTTTGCATGTATTTGTTTTGTTTATGGTCTTACATACCGGACAAACGACTTTCAAAACCTTTTTACAGTTCGGACATACAATCGTTTTATCATCCAGTTCTAACCCGCACTTTGGACATTCCATAACTTAAATATACCACATAAGCTATTAACTAACAAATTGTAACACTTATTAATAAACGGCGCTGCCTTCAGACAGCGCCTGAATTATTTTATTTATATGAAATACCTGCTTTTTTCATACGGTTAATACATTCTTTGATTGTATCAACATCTTTTGTCAAAGCAATACGGAAATAACCTTCGCCGTATGTGCCGTAACCATTTCCAGGCGGAACAACAACATGAGCTTTTTCAAGCATTTCGGTAACAAATTGTTCTGAAGTCATTCCTTTGGGTACAGGAAGCCACAGATAGAAGGTTGCTTTTGATGGTTTTATATCCCATCCGAGTTCTCTCAAGCCTTCTTCCATTGCATCACGACGCTGCTGGTACATATTATTCAAGTCTTCTATATACTTTTTATCAACAGAAAACGCTGCGGCAGCTGCCTGTTGAATTGCTTTAAAAGTTCCGCTGTCAATATTATTCTTAATTGTACCAAGTGCCTTAACTGCATCTGCATTCCCGCAGACAAACCCGACACGCCAGCCTGTCATATTGTATGATTTTGAATGAGAATAAAATTCAATTGCAATATCTTTTGCACCTTCGACCTGCAAAACAGAAGGGGCTTTATAACCGTCATATGTCATTTCAGAATATGCCATATCCTGACACAGGAGAATATCATATTTTTTACAGAAATCTACGGCTTTTTTGAAAAATTCCAAATCAGCAACAGCTCCAGTTGGATTATTTGGATAATTCAAAAACATGATTTTCGATTTTCTAGCAACATCTTCAGGAATTTTATCAAAGTCAGGAAGATAACCGTTTTCTTCCAACAACGGCATACGGAAAGGGGTTCCGCCGGCAAAAATCGTTGCATTATGGTAAACAGGATAACCCGGATCAGGAACTAATGTATAATCACCTTTATCAACGAACGCAAAGAATACATGTGCAATTGCTTCTTTAGACCCGATGTTACATAACATTTCCTTATCAGGATCAAGCTCAACGCCGAAACGTTCTTTCATCCATTCACAGGCTGCCTTTCTAAAAGCCTCGGTCCCGTTATACGGAGGATAATCATGGTTTTTAGGATTATCAATAGCTTTGTGCATTTCATCAACTACAGGCTGCAAAGTAGGTTTATCAGGATCACCAATACCCAAGCTTATAATATCAATGCCTTTAGCTTTAGCTTCAGCAATTTTTCTGTCAATCTCCGCAAAAAGGTACGGAGGAATTTTTTCTAAACGTTCTGATACTTTCATCTTCTCTCCCTATATCTTAATAATTTTCCTTAACCTTAATTTTATGCTAACATAAAAAATAGGGAAAGACAATGAGCATAATTACAGACGACAGCAATTTTGAAAAAAATTTTGATATAAACAAGAAAAATCAGAATGTTAAGGCTGAAACAATAGAATTTGACAAAAATTTTGAAAATAGTATAAGACCGAAAAGTTTTGAAAGTTATATAGGTCAGTCTGCATTAAAAGAAACTTTAAAAATTACTATTGAAGCGGCAAAGAAACGGGAAATGCCGTTAGATCATCTTTTATTTTACGGACCGCCCGGGCTGGGTAAAACTACTCTTGCCGGAGTAATTGCAGAACAGATGGGGGTTGAAATTAAAATTACATCAGCTCCTGCTCTTGAGCGCCCGAGAGATATTATAGGGATTTTAATGTCGCTAAAAGGCGGAGAAATTTTGTTTATAGATGAAATCCACAGACTTAATAAAGTTGCAGAAGAAATTCTCTATCCGGCAATGGAAGATTTTTTCCTTGATATGACAACAGGAAAAAGCCAGACAGTTAAAACATTACGGGTACCGCTTCCAAAATTCACTCTTATCGGAGCAACAACAAAAGCCGGAGAATTATCCGGACCGTTACGCGACCGATTTGGAATTATCCACCGATTAGAATTTTATACTGATGAAGAACTTGCACAGGTAATTACAAGAACTGCCGGACTTTTGAAAATTGATATAGACAAAGCAGGAGCTCTTGCAATTGCAGGGCGGTCAAGAGGAACTCCGCGTATTGCAAACCGACTTATAAAACGGGTAAGTGACTACGCTTTAGTTAAATCAGACGGAAGGATTACTGAAGGAATTGCAAATAAGGCGCTTGATACATTAAAAATTGATGCCTGCGGGCTTGATAGCACAGACAGAAGTCTTTTGAAAATGATTATCGAAAAATATGACGGAGGACCGGTTGGGATTGAAACTTTAGCTGCTGCACTCGGGGAAGATGTACGTACTTTAGAAGATGTATGCGAACCATTTTTGCTCCAGGCAGGATTATTACAAAGAACACCGCGGGGCAGAAAAGTTACTCCCGCAGCGTTCAGACATCTCGGGTATAAAAATACTGTTGAACAGCAAAATCTTTTTTAAAAATCAAATTGCTGTCCTTTTGAATAATTCTCATATTCAAGTTCATCTTTACCGCTAAGGATATTTAATAAACTTTTTGAACCTAAATATGTATTTGCAACATGTGTACCTGTTCTGTTAACAAAGAGTTGATACACGTCACGCCCGAATTGATTAGGTTTTTTGTGACCGTTAACATCAAAGTAAAAGTATCCGCAAGCATTTGAGGTGTAAGTAACTGGTATTTTGTCACCATTTTCATCTAATATCGGTCTTCCATACTCATCGGTTTTATGAGTAGTTTGCAGTGCTGAACAGTTCTCCCTTTTGGAATTGATGACTGCAATATACTCTCCGTTCGGGAGAATAATTTTCGGATATGAAGCCAAAGAGGTTACACTTCCTGCATTATTGCTATCAAGCTGTAACTTAGCATACTTAACATCATAGTAATATTTTGCACAGCCTTTTTGAGAACTGTTTTTACAATAAGATGCCCCTTTAAAATATTTGAGTAATTTTTTGGCAACAACACTACTGTCATCTGTAGTGTTAAATAAAAAAGAATTATCTCCGATTACCCCTAAATCTTGTTGAGCCAGCAAAAGAGTATTTGTCAATTCTGAATAAACTTTTTTTGTACGCGAAATTAACTCTTTATCCTGATTTTTCTGAATAAGTGACGGTAAAGTCATTGCGGCAACTACACCGATTATGCCAAGAGTTATTAATACCTCGGCGAGAG
>CABLZX010000027.1:0-11678 GCA_902383995.1 uncultured Brachyspira sp. | reverse complement strand
TTTATTACCTGCGCCAATACCGGTTATGGAGCTTAAATTACCTTGCCCCCCCCCCGGAAATCATTGTCTGCACTGCGTTTTCCATAATTCATTCTCCTTTTGGTTGTTGTTTCGGTTCTCTTTGTTTCTTGGATATATATTTATTTTCTCGAATACGCTCCCGCTATCATCTCGAAATCATATATATTTCCTTATTTTATTTGTTTTTCTTTGCTTTTGATTTTCTTTACCACGCCTGTGAAGGATTGGGAGTGTAAGCGTGTTTGAGAAAAGATTTAATCTTACTATAATAATAGACAGTCCAATGTCCTGTTTTTTATTATAAGATATGTTGAAAAAAATAGCAAATTTTTATATTTACCGGTTTTAAATTTTCCGGAAGGACAAAATGCAAATAAACAAAATTACACTTATAAATATACATCCCGTATTAAAAACACAAAAAAATGAAACCACATCAGTAAATAATAATCCTGTACAGACCAGTAAGCTTCCTGCATTGACCAGTGCACAGTATCTGACATTCACCGGCGGGTACAGTCTTGATCTTGCAAGCACAATAAAAAATCTTGACAAACTGGCCAGGAAGAAATCAAATGTTTATCCCCCGCAAATCAGAGAATGGGCAGGAATTATTCTCGAAGAAGGTAACAGAGCAAAAGAAACCCTTATAGATATTCATAAAAAATTCTATGAAAGTCTTAAAGACTGCTTTACACTTGAGGAAGCAAAAAAGAAATTCCCGGAATTTAAAGATGTTATACCTTCTTCCAGCGTTAAAATTCAAGATGGAAGCTTTTTGGATGATGCTGTAAATGGCAGGCTGGAATATTTTGATACAAAAGAAGACTTATCACTGCAGCTTTTAAAATTATACTGGGGAGAAGGATTTTCAATCAATGACCTTCGCAGATACTCCGGCGGCAAAGACATAAGTTATGCAATGAAAAAGCTTAACATTCCATTGGCAGAACCAACATACGGTAGAATTCTAAAACTCTCTGATCCTGAATACAATGAACGATTAACCAGAGAAATGACTGCCAAAAGATTGGAAGCCTTAGACAGAAAGGCTCAGGAGGCAACAGGAGAGCCTGTTTATATAAAAAGAGGACCGCTATCTGCCGAACATAAGAAACATATTTCAGAAGGTCTGCAAAGGTATTACGAAAATAATCCGGAAGCTATTTATAACCTCTCAGAAAGACAAAAAAATTTTTACAGAGAAAACCCTGACCGTGCTGCAATTTTTAGCCGCGTAACATCTAAAGCCTGGTATGTATTCGGTGCTGACAGAATAAAAGCTGCGCTCTCTGCATTTATGAAAAAACAGGGGGTAAATACATTTGATGTATCTAAACTTGAGACTCCGCTTACAGTAACCAAAGAGGAAAGCAGCGCGATAAAAAAATTCTGGGCTGCAAATGAGTGGGCTAGAAAAGCTTTCTCTAAAAATATGACTTATGCTTGGAAGAAAGTTAAAGAAGAACAATCTGTTGTATATGAAATTCATGTTGCACCAAAAGGCTTTATTGCCCAAATGCTGGATTGGGCAAGAAAAAACGGTATAGATTTACGGGAAGAAGACTTTGTAGGAAGGTTTGACCCTAACAACCCTGAAAATAATTATATCAACAGTGAAATTAGTAAATATACAAGAGCATATGTTGACTCCACAGGCAGCCAAAGCACTATAATGGCAAATTCATTCTTTCTTGCGCTTTTGAATATTAACCGGGAAATTTCAAAAATGGATTTATCAAAAGTTGACAATGAAACGAAAAAGTTATGTAAATTAATACAAGAAGCGATAAAAATTTCCCTTTTTGAGGATCCCAATCTGCCATTTGAAAAAAATCAATTTAAGGTTCTTGATGCAAATGAAGTCCAAGCAGTCTACGGAATATTAAGAAACAGATGTCTTGAAATTTTTAATCCGAAAATGGCAAATATGTTTGAAAGACATATGGACAAAGCCTATGACTATGTTTCAAAAAATTATAAAACAAGTATGCCTATAAGAATGAATCCTTATGGAATGGACATCTAAACTTCAGAAACAGATATGCTTGTAATACCTGAATTTCTTGCACTGTCCATAAGTTTTACTACAGCACCATGTGTTGCCTCACCGTCAGTTTGAATCATCATTCCGTCCGGATAAGCTTTTGCCTGGGTTTTTAAAACATTATCCAGTTCAGGAATTGAAACTTCCTGCCCGTCAATATAGTATCTGTTATCGGCACTAACGGTAACAGTCAAAATCTTTGTATCTTTATTAGCCTGCTCTTGTGCCACATTTTCAGGAACAGTTAAATTTAACCCCTGCTGATCCAATAAAGGAGCTATTACCATCATTATAATTAACAGCACAAGAAAAATATCTGTTAATGGTGTTATATTTATATCACTGAAAGTATCACGACTCATTTTTATTACGCTCCCTGCTTTTTGGAATTACTTTTCAAATCTTTCTGTTCTTTTTTTGTAAGCGGCTCGCCTGCTACGATTAATTTCTTAAATTCTGCATCCTGAGCCGCATTCATGACTTTCATAATTTCGGAACTTTTAACTCTCTCATCGGCCTTTACTACAACCTCTGGTTTTTCCAATGAAGGTTTCAGCGCAGCAAGTTCATCAGTCAATGTATCAGGGCTGATTTCCTTACCGTTCACATACATTAATCCCTCTTTGGTAATTGATACAGTAGCATTTTTTTGTTCAATAGACACCCCGCTGTTAATCTCAGGTATGGTAATAGAATTATCCATTGACTGGAAAGTCGGTGCCACAACCATCATTATAATTAACAGTACAAGAAAAATATCTGTTAATGGTGTTATATTTATTTCTGTAAAAGCTTTATTCTTTTTACCTGATGAGCTGAATGCCATTTTAGTTATCCTTATTAATTACATAGAAGCACTTGATGCTGATTTGACTTCTGTTTCTGAATCTACAAAGCTTAAGAATAATAGCTTGATTAACTGGAAGTCATCATCATATCGTTTAACTATTGATTGGAAAGAGTTATAGAAAACAACTGCAACAATCGCAACAATCAAACCGAAAGCTGTAGCAATCAAAGCAGACCCAATACCCATAGCAACTGCTGCTGACTGGTTACCCTGAGTTGCCAAATCCTGGAATGTATAAAGGATTCTCACAACTGTACCAAACAAACCTAAGAACGGAGCTACCGCACCAACTGTACCTAAAATAGTAAGATGACTTTCAAGTTTTCTTGTAGCAAGTGCTGCTGCAATATCAAATGAACGTGAAAATCCGTTTCTCTGTTCAGAAAAAATTCTGACAGCTTCTTCTGTAACTTCACCGATAACACCGCCGCAGTCAACTGCAACATTCTGGGCTGCCTGAAGATTGTTCTTTGCCAGTTCTTTTTGAATTTTAGGAATGAAAAGAACAATGTCGCGTTTGTTCTTTTTATAAAACGCTGCTCTGTTGATAACAACTGCAACTACAAGGATTGAACATACCAGAATAGGTAATAATACAGGCCAATCCATTTTAATTGAGTTCAATAATAGTTCCATAGTTTAATCCTCTTATCTTGTGATACATTATTTTTTAGTTTCTAATATCCGGTTGCCCCGAATACGTTATAGTCAAAGGTGAATTGAATATCAATACTTGCACCTTTAAATTCTGCCGGAAGCGGTTTAAACGGTGCGGTGAGTTTTACTGCATCAAGAGCCGCCTTGTCTGCACTAGGAAGTCCTGATGATTTAAATACACTGCAAGATAACAGTCTTCCGTCTTTAGCAATTTTAAATAACAGAACTACGCGTTTACTTTCGTTACCCTTCGGCGGGTTCCAGTTAATTTTAATTCTGCGCTGTAATTCTCTCATATAAGGACCAAAATCCGGTTCTCTTATCGTATCAATGCCAGGTCTGCCGTTAGGATTGCCCGGCCCCGGATTACCGTAGCCGCCGGTACCTCCTCCCCCTGCTCTGCCTAGTTTGGAGCCTGAGCCTGAACCGCCTGTCGGCGCAAGTACCGGAGCCGGAGTATACCTTCCGCTTCCGCTGCCTCCGCCTGATGACCCTCCTTGTGCAAGTTTACCGGAGCCGCTTATAGGACCTGTTGTATATCTTCCTGATGATGTACCGCCTTTAGGAACAGGTACCTGAAAAGCAGAAGATGGTTTTGCCGCAGGTCTTGGCGTCATTGGAGGCTTAATTGATGGTCTGGCTGTAGGCGGCTGAGGTTTAGCCTGCGGTTTTGCCTTAGGTGCAGGAGCTTGTGCCTGCTGTGTTTTTTGCGGCTTTGCAGCCTGCTGCATAATCTGTTCAAACACATTCTGCTTTGGCTTTGAAACTTGTTTTGGCTTCTGCTGTGCAGGTTTTGCTGCCTGTTTTGGAGCCGGAGAAGCAGCCTGCGGCTTTGAAGGTGCAGCTGACGGCGCAGGCGACGGCATTGAAACTTTTCTTGTAGGATCATGATGACCGCCGGCACGTGAATTTATATCTGCACGATAAGGTGTATTTTTATTTATTGGTGTATCTTCTTTATCAACAAGTACAAATTCAATGTCTTTCATCTTAGGCTGCGGTTTATCCACTGTAAAAAGATGAATGCCAAGCAGTGTAAGAATTAACGATCCTAAACAAAACGCTCCAACTACTGCCGGATGAAGAATAGTTGAAATAATAAGAGATTTCTTTAATGAATCCTCTTCTTTCTTACGGATTACAACAGGAGTTGTAAAGCCTGTTACCTCTTCTTTATCTTCATCTTCTATTAAGTTGTCCGAGTATTTTCCTAAGATTGACATTTTTCTACCTATCAACAAACATTTCCCAAATCTGTTTTCATAATAATTTTATTCAAAATTAAAAATAAAATTATTGCCCGGTTTACTAGTAATTTGTATTATAAATTGCCGGGTTTACAGTAATTGGCTGGGTAAGAACCAATTCTATTCTTGAATTTGCAGGGATTTCTACATTATCGCCTTTATCCCATAAAGATTTAACAAGTCCGCCTCCTGCACCAACGGCAGTTCCAAGAGCTGCACCTTTACCGATGTCACCGCCTGCAAGAGCGCCAAAAACAACTCCTGATACAGCACCGGCACCGGCTCCAACAGTCAAATCTTTGGCATAATCTTTAGTTACGTCCAATTTAGTTCCTCCGATAAGCGTACCTGAATTATCATCTGTTTTGATAACAGCAGAAATAGGAATTTGGATACCATACGGGGTAACAATCTGTGTAAAGCGCAGTGTAAGCTTACCGTTCATGCTGCCGCGTTTTGCTTTGGAAACTTCTAAAACTGTGCCGGTAACAGAGCTTCCTGCAGGTGCAATCAGGTTATTATTGTAATAAAAGTCAGAACCCAATGCCAGGGTAACATTCTGTCCGAGAGTTAAAGTTTCTGAACTCAAAGGGGTTGTCACTACAGCGGAAACCTGCTGGCCTGCCGGAACAGTAACTACGCTTCCTTTCAGCGTTCCATTACCAGTCATTCGCGGCTGATTATAGTATGCAGGCTGATATGCCGGAGGCTGTGTATTCTGTGTATAATTGTAGTTGCCTGCTGCTAAAACAGCAGTGCTTGATAACAGCATAGCTGCCAGTATTAGGTTTAAACTTTTCTTCATATTCTTTTCCTTCCTCACTTACAATAACATATAGTCTGATAATTACATTTTATTAATATTTTATCATTTGTCAATTTGTTAAGGTATGTGTTATGTAAGCAGTGTCTGTCAGTATTATAAGCCTGTCTTCACCGGATTTTATAACAGTGTGCTCACCGAGTTTTCTTGCTCTGCCGGGACGAATCTGCAATGTTGTATTATTTCCGATTTTACTTTGATAATGGGGCATTTTAATCCATTCAGCAGGAGCAGACATCTCCCCGCCGATTAGATTATTATTAGACGTGTAGATATATGCTCTCACAGGAACTTCAAATCCGTCAGGCAATATCATTTTTGAAATCTTTATTATCATAGAAGCATTTGTACCAACAACAGGTTCGTTCAGTTTTTCTATGTAACCGTAAAATTCCGTATTCTGAGGAATTATATTGGTTTCCCTCATGTATAAGTCATTTGTAGAGGTAAAACGAACTTTATATCCTACAGGGCAGTACTGGGTCGAAATTTCCTGAGCGCTTACAACAGGAATAAAAGTTCCTGCCGGAACCTCAACTTCATCGTAATCTCTCATATCAAGCTGCACATTTTCCATTTTTGGAGTTTCAGCCTGTGTGCCCGGCGCATCAGCTGCACAAACACTCTCTGGTATAAAGCCCGCAATTCCCAATAACAGAATTAATAATATTTTTTTCATACGATTATTATAACAGTTTTTTTGAAAATTACAATAAAAATATCAACACAAATTCTTTTTTCATGTATAATACGTGTACCGGATGTATTATTACTAAAGCTGCGGTTTTGACTGTTGTTAAATAAAAGGAGATTTTCATTTCAGCCTGGCGCAGCAGCGGAGTTCTAACAGCCTGCTAAGAATGATAGAGAAAAGGAGCAAATAATTAATGAAAGAGAGAATAGTATCAGGAATGCGCCCGACAGGGAAATTACATTTGGGTCACTATCTGGGTGTTATCCAAAACTGGGTTGAATTACAGCACAAATATGAAAGTTTTTTCTTTGTAGCAGACTGGCACGCTCTTACTACAAAATATGACAAGACTGAAAATTTAAAAAATGATGTTATAGATGTGGCGATAGATTGGCTGGCATCAGGTATTGACCCTGAAATTTCGACTATTTATGTTCAATCTTTAGTTCCAGAGATTGCGGAGTTGAATATTTATCTGGGTATGGTAACTCCGCAGAACTGGGTTGAGCGTGACCCTACTTTAAAAGATATGGCTAAAATTTTGAGAACAAAAGAAGGACAAAATTCTCAGATAAGCTATGGTTTAATGGGTTATCCGGTATTAATGAGTGCTGATATTATGATGATGAACGCAACACATGTTCCTGTTGGGATTGATCAGGTTGCGCATATAGAAATTACGCGTGATATTGCAAGAAGATTTAATAATATATACAAAACTGAATTTTTCAATGAGGCAAAACCTATTTTAAACCATTGTTCTTTAATATGCGGACTGGACGGAAACAAAATGGGTAAATCGTTCCAGAATGATATTAAAATTTCTGATACAGAAGAAGTTACAGCTAAAAAGATAATGTCTGCGATTACAGATAGAAGCCGCATGAGAAAAACAGACTTAGGACATCCTGATCAGTGTGAGGTCGCATTCAAATACTGGGAAATATTCGGTACGACAGAACAAATTGAAACCGTAAAATGCGAGTGTGAAAAAGGTGAAAGAGGCTGTGCAGACTGTAAACGCCAGTTAGGAGCCGTTATTAACGAAAAATTCAAGGAAATAAGAGAAAAACGCCGTTATTATGAAACTCATATTGATGAGGTAAAAGATATTTTAAATGACGGTTCAAAACGTGCAAGAACAGAAGCTCAAAAAGTTCTAACCGAAGTAAGAAATCTTGTAAACATGTACTAAAAAGCGGTCTTATTGACCGCTTTTTTATGTGAAGTTACCATGGATAATCGTCTTTAAACTGCCAGCCGTCTGCTATTATCTTAGCAGTACAACAATTGTAATTTCCTCCACTGTTCTTATTACACTTTAAATCCTTATACTCTTTGTTATAACAATATGGTCTTAACATTTTATTATCAGCTAATGTAAAAAGAAAAACATCTTTACCTAAAACATTAGGGTTCTTTGAACCGTTTAGATCTACATAAAAAAGGTTTACATAGGATTCACTACCGTCCTCAGTCCACGAGTTTCTTGGACTAAAAATCAAAGTTCCATCTGCCAGCATAAAAAGTACACGGCTCTCAGAAGTTTCCACAGTCCAGCCGGTTTTATCTCCATTGAGATTTTTCCAGGCCAGCAAACTATCATAACCGCAGCTAACAGCGGAAGAGCATATTTTAGGATTTTTATAATAAGGCTTCCAATATTTTTCAAAATGGGCATTTACATCTGTAATTTCTGCACCTACAGGCCAAGTTGATATTTCGCCGTTATCAAGTTCCGATTGTTTGATTCCCTGAGATAATACACTATATACTTTCTTTAACTTTGCTATAGTTTCCTGTTTTTCTGTTTTAGCGGTTATAGCAGGTAATGTCATTGCTGCAACCACCCCTATTATGCCTAAGGTTATCAATACCTCGGCTAAAGTAAAACCTGGTTTAATAGTTCTTTTTTCGGCGGCGCGAAATGGCTCATTGCCTGCGCCAATACCCGATAAGGAGCTTAAATTACTTTGCCCCCCCCCCGGAAACCCTTGCTATTACTGTGTTTTCCATAACTTAATCTCCTTTGTTTAGTTATTTCATTGCTTTTATTACTTTGCTTTATTAAGAAAATATATTTGTTTTCGAGGCGATAGCGGGAGCAGCGCGGGAGCGTGCCCGAGAAAACAAATATTTTTTCTTATTTGTTTTTATCGCGTCCGCTTAGTATAAGCGAGAGCACAGCGGAAGAGTTTTTGAGAAAACATATATAGCTTTTCTATCATGGTTTCCTCTGCTTTTTTTATTATAAGGTATTTTGATTTAATTTTCAACACAGAAAAATAGCCGTCTTTTGAACGGCTTATCTCAATTTGTAAAAGGTTAGTGTGTAGGAGAAAATAAAGAAAATGGTTATACTACATGTATTCCACAAGTATACCTATATATAACATATCATTTATATATCTTTTACATATCTTAATAATATACAAACCGGCTGTTTATAACCCAAAACAGGGGAAGTAAACTTGCAATATATTTATTTTCCGGATAAAATATTCATTAAGAATAAAAGGGGAAGCAATGAGAATTGAGGCAAAAAATCTTATTAAAATATACGGCGACAGAAGCGTTGTAAATGATGTATCTTTTCATGTAAATAAAGGGGAAGTTGTCTGCCTTTTAGGTCCTAACGGCGCAGGAAAAACCACTACATTTTATATGGTGGTAGGACTTGTAAAACCTAATAAAGGTCATATATTCCTCGATGATAAAGATATTTCTGCTATGCCTATGAATGAAAGGGCAAAACATGGCATAGGCTATCTCCCGCAGGAAGCTTCAATTTTCAGAAAATTAAGTGTTGAAGATAATATCAAACTCGTTCTTGAAATGAATGACAAACTTACTGTCAACGAGAAAAAGAAAAAACTTGAAGAACTTTTGACAGAATTCGGTGTACTCAGACTTCGTTCATATCCGGCAGTAGCACTTTCCGGCGGTGAAAGAAGAAGGGTTGAAATTGCAAGAGCACTTGCAGCAAGTCCGGATTTTATGCTTCTTGATGAACCTTTCGCGGGAATTGACCCTATTGCTATCGGAGATATTAAGGATAACATAAGAAAAATCTCTGAAGAAAAAGGGCTCGGGGTATTGATTACAGACCACAACCCGAAGGCAACGCTTTCAATTACAGATAGGGCATATGTAATCTTTGACGGAAAGATTAAAATTCAAGGCAGAAGTGAAGAAGTTGCTGTCGATCCTGTTGCTAAAGAATTTTACTTAGGAAAGGATTTCGCACTATAATGAGATTTCCAAGAATTTCCATTTATGACAGGTATATTTTTAATCAGGTTTTAATAACATCTTTTGTTGCAATTTTGTTATTTACGGTTGTATGGATTGCTCCTGAGATGCTTTTGAACACAATCAAACGAACTCTTGAAGGCGAATATACTGCTAAAACTGCTGTATTGGTTTTATTCTATGAACTCCCGAAAATTCTGGGTAAGGCATTTCCAGTAGGCTTGCTTCTTGGAACTTTATTTACATTTGATAAACTAAGTAAAGATTCTGAATTAACCATTTTCCGCGCAGTAGGACTTTCTTTTAGAAGAATTCTTGCACCGGTGTTAGTGCTGAGTCTTATTGTTACATGGTTGTGCTTTTTTACAGGCGACAAACTTATCCCAATGTCTATAAATAAGCTTAATGCAATAAGGGATTCTCATCCGACAACGCAGTATATTTATACACAAAAAGATAAAAATGATGTTCCAATGCTTGCTGTAATTATCTCCGGCTACCGCGACAACATTATGCACAATCTTATAGTTCTTGATTTTTCCCAAAAGTATTACACAGATGTTCACCAGCTTTCTAACATATATTCAGCACAGAAAGGGACTTATCTAGGCGACCGCTGGAAGCTTGAGGATATTACCCAATACAAAATCTCCAGCGACGGAATTTTTACGGATATTGATAAAATCAAAGAGATGGATATTTTAAACGGCGAAGATGCAAAAAACGCGTATACGCTTATGACATATTCAACTAAAAAGGAACGCGAAATAACAAACCACGATTTAAAAAATTATATAAAACTTTTGAAAAAAGAAAAACTTGATGAAGAATACCGCTATATGCTTAACAAATATCTTCAAAGATTTTTCCATCCGTTTGTATGTGTACTGCTTGCAATTATGGGAACACTGCTGGGATTCAGCAAGCCGAGGGAGCAAAGACTGGTTGGGTTTACAATTGCAATCGGATGTATCTTTGTATATTATATTACTCTGCCATTCTTTGATTTACTGGCAGAAAAGGGAGTGCTGCCGCCGTTTGTAACTGCAATATTCCCTCCAGCAGCTTTCTTATGCGCAATAATAGGTTTTTACAAATCAAAGGATTTATAATGAAAAAACTTGTTTTATTATTTGTTTGTATGTTTTTATGTGTTAATACAGCCTTTGCAAAAGGGAACAATATTGATATAAATTATGACAATGGAATTTATCATATTGTATTAAAAGGCGAAAAAATTAAGAAGAAAATAAAAGTTTACGCCTCAGAAACGTTAAAAACAAATAAAGAAATTCATAAAGCAGCAAATGCTCTTTTAACAATTAATGCAGGATTTTTTGATCCGTCAAACGGCAAAACAATATCATATGTTGTAATGGACGGGCAAACAATGGAAGATCCTATTATGAACGAAAATCTTCTTACCAACACCTTCCTAAATAAAAACCTGAATAAAATCTTAAACAGAACAGAATTTAGAGTAGTTGACTGCTACGGAAAACTGAAATACGAGATTGTTCCTCATAATACAAAAGAAGACTTTGAATGCTACGTAAAAGAAGCTGTACAGGGCGGACCGTTAATCTTGCCGGAGCTAAGGCTTGAAGAGGAGCTGTTTGTCGTAAAAGAGGGAGATAAAATTGTCAGAGAAAGCTCATCGGTCTTGCATAAAACATCAAGAACGGTTTTAGGGTTAAAAAACGGCGAATTGCATATACTAATAATCACCGATGAAAACCCGATGGATATGTACGAAGTTCAGGAATTATGCAAGAAGCTTGGATTTGAAAGGGCAATGGGGCTTGACGGCGGAAGTTCCACTTCATTTGACTATAAAAATGAAATTTCTGTTATCTCTAAAAAAGGTGACGGGGCAGGCAGAGAACTTAAATCGTTCATATATATTAAGAAGTAATATTGAAAGTAATAAAAAAATCGTTTATAATAAATAAAAAAGCAGATGAAAACATCAAACTTGTTGATGCGCAAACTAAAAAGGAGGATATACAAATGCAAAACACAATTATAGCTTCAAAATCTTTGAGGGGGGGGGGGCTTAGATAGTGCCGGCGGGCTTTTTCACGCTT
>CABLZX010000026.1:0-12385 GCA_902383995.1 uncultured Brachyspira sp. | reverse complement strand
GCAACCTCTCTAGGCTTACCTGAACCCAGCTTCTACTTGTGGTCTGGTGAGGAGAGCAATAGCAACAGCGCATGCTACCGTGGCTTCTACTCCACGGGCACGGGCTGGGGCGGCTACAGCCGCTACCTCAGCGACATTCAGGCGGTGTGTTTGGGTGATTGATTATTCATTCAATCATTCAGTCATTTAGCGCGCCGTTATTCTGAAGACGAAGCAACTTAAAAAACGAATATAAAATTAAATTTTTTAATTATTATTTATGTACTTTGAAAACTGAAAAAATACCTCCAAATACTATTTATAACTAACTTTTACATATATTATTATACCGTAAAGCTGGTTATAAAGCAAGTTTTGGGCTAAAAATGCTTCATGAAACGTTACATATACTGCCTTTTCACCATTATGCAGCAAAGGCTAATCTATATTATGTCATTTTGCAGGCGGCAGGCAGATGTGCAGCGTAAATTGATGTGAAGGGAATGATTAGGCCAGAGCCTGTATGTGCCAAGGTGCATCGGGGAGTGCCTTTTCATCACGTCGACGGTGGTTGGCTCAAGCTAACCAAAGGTTGTGCCTGCTGGTACAAGTCAGGTTTATGGAAACATTCTGTATTCCCGATTTTGAAATCCGCCGTTAAGCAGCTTCTACTTGTGGTCTGGTGAGGAGAACAATAGCAACAACGCATACTAACGTAACTTCAACTCCACGAACACGAACTGGAACAACAACAACCGCAACAACAGCAACATTCAGGCGGTGTGTTTGGGCGATGAATTTATAACATTCCCGGGATAGTCTATGGTATTTTTTTGTTGCCGGCAGCCGTTACAACGGCTGCCCGGTTAATCTTGTAAGGATTTTATTATGGCGCAATATGAACACTTACCAATTTATAAAACCGCATATTCTCTCTTAATTGAACTTATGCAGGCAACTAAAGATTTTCCAAGAGAGTTTAAATATTCACTCGGAGAGAAAATTCAGATTAATATTGTCGACTTACTGGTCGAAATCTATAAAGCTAACAGTGCAAGAGATAAAAAGATTTTTATTGAAGCTGTTCTTGAAAAAATTCAGTTCATTAATTTGTTTTTGAGAATTTCTTTTGATTTAAAACTAATTCCTATAAACAGGTATGCTGCATTTATAGAAAAAACTGCTTCTATAGCTAAACAGGCGCAGGGCTGGCTTCAATCTTTCCAACCAAAATAAAAGAGAGGATGAATTAATTCATCCTCTCTTTTATTATTTTTGTTCTGTTTATTTTTTATCTGATTTTTTAGCAGCGTTTTCTTTTACCTGTTTAGCTCTTTCTCCGCTCTCTCTGATTTCTGTTTGAACTTCTTTTCTGATAGATGCCGGGTCAAATTCACTGCTAACGTATTCGATTTTAGCATTTTTCTTCAATGATTCAACAAGGTTGTCGATAAGTTGTAATTGTTTTTGGTTTTGCAGGTAGCCTTTGATGTCGTTTTTAACTTTTTCAAACGGTTCCTGACCTGCTGCCATTCTGTCTGTTACCATTATAATATGGTAGCCGAATTGTGTTTGAACAATGCCGGAAACAGTGTTTGGTTTCATTGCAAATGCTGCTTTTGAAAATTCAGGCACCATTTCCTGTGCTGAGAAGAAGCCGAGTTCGCCGCCTTTTACTGCTGTTGTTGTATCATCAGAGTTTTCTTTTGCTACTTTAGCAAACTGTGACGGGTCTTTCTTTACTTCTGCAAGAACTTTTTCAGCTTTAGCTTTTTTAGCTGCGATTTCTGCATCTACTTTCTTTTTGATTTCTTCTTTTGAAAGTCCTGCATTTTCTTTATTTGAAGTTATAATTTCTTCAATTTCCTGAGGGTTTACTGAGATTAAGATATGTGCAGCTCTGACTTTTTCAGGATATTTAAATCTTTTGATATTTTCATTATAGTATTTTTTAGCTTCTGCATCAGATACATCGCTGTTTCCAAGTTCTTTAGCAAGTTTTTTCATCTTAACTTCCTGAGTTAAATCTTTTCTAAAGTCGCCTGCTGAGATGCCGTTTTGTTTAAGAATTTGTTCAAGCTGTTCTTTTGAGCCTACTTTGTCAACGATTTCTTTTACTGCATTATCAATGTCTTCTTTAGTAACTTTAATATCACGTCTTGCCATTTCCTGTTCAAGAAGTGAGCGTACAATAAGCTCATTTACAACTCTTTCTTTAATTAAATAATATAAGAAATTATTTTTGCCGTCTTTTACATCAATGCCTAACTGTGCAATCATGCCGTTGTTAGTTTGTTTATTAAAGCTTTCGTCAAATTGAGCCTGGGTTATTTTTTTGTCGTTTACTTTAATAATTGTTTGAGCAGATTTAATACCGCAGCCGGTAAACAGGATTGCTGATAAAGCAACGGTTGCAAGTAATTTTTTTCCTTTCATAAACTCTCTCTTTCTTTTATTTTGTGTAATCGTGACTAATTTTATGTATATAATAAAACAAATCTGTTAAAATGTTAAATACTTCATCAAAATTCATATATGAATTATTCAAAAGCAGAATGGAATTGCCTTCCTGGCAGGATGCCGGAGCAATTGTAAATTTTATCCGCTTAAGGATATTAGATGGAAGCCCGCGCTGGATGATTTGCCATTCCGGATGGGTATAAGGTGTATATATCCTTATATTATCAGAGGTTTCTCGTATTACGGAAACTTTTACATCGCTGGCTGCAAGTCTTATTCTGATTAGTTTTATCAGATTTTCTACACTTTCCGGAGGTTTGGCGAAGCGGTCTTTCCACTCTTCTGTTATATAATCCAGCTCTGCTTCGTTTTTAACATCAGCAAGCCGTTTGTATTCAATCATTTTTTGTTCGGAAGAGCCAACCCAGTCGTCCGGAATAAATGCTGTTACGTTAATATCTACAATTGTTGAAACTTCCTGTTCAACATGTTCGCCTTGAATTTCATGAACAGTTTCTTCAAGAAGCTGGCAGTATGTATCAAATCCTACATTAATCATATGACCGTGCTGTTTGGTGCCCAGAATATTTCCGACACCGCGGATTTCAACATCTCTGAGTGCAATCTGGTAGCCGCTTCCCAGAGTTGTAAATTCTTTTATTGCTTTTAATCTTTGAACTGCATCTTTCGTCATTTCTTTCTGGCGTTTATAGAAGCAGTAGCAGTACGCCTGCCTTTGAGAGCGGCCTACACGTCCTCTTAGCTGATAAAGCTGGGCCAGCCCGAAGCGGTCTGCATCATGGATTATCATAGTATTTGCGTTCGGGATGTCTATACCGTTTTCTATAATTGTTGTTGCCAGAAGTACATCATATTCATGGTTTGCAAAGTCTACAATAACCTGTTCAAGTGCTTTTTCATCCATCTGCCCATGACCTATGGCAATTCTGGCATTTGGAATTAGCTGCTGAAGCTGAATTTTAAACTCTTCAATTGTTTCAACGCGGTTATAGAGATAGAAAACCTGTCCTTCTCTGTCAAGTTCGTGAACAATGGCATTTTTAACCATATTTTCATTCCATACGCCTACAAAGGTTTTAATCGGCAGTCTGTTTTTAGGCGGAGTATTTATGACGGACATATCTTTTATTCCTGAAAGCGACATATAAAGTGTTCTTGGAATAGGTGTTGCAGACATTGTTATAATATCAATATTTTCACGCAGAGTTTTTAATTTTTCTTTATGCCTTACGCCAAACCGGTGCTCTTCATCTATTACAAGAAGCCCTAAATCTTTGAAGACAATTCCTTCCTGTAAAAGCCTGTGTGTGCCTACAACAACGTCACACGCGCCTGTTGCAAGATTTTTAACAGTTTCTTTCTGCTCTTTATGGGAGCGAAAACGCGACATAAGCTCAACCTGAACTCCGAAAGGCTTAAACCTTTCCGACATTGTCTGGAAGTGCTGGAGAGCAAGGATTGTTGTAGGAACAACCACTGCTACCTGTTTGCCTGATGTTACTGCTTTGAAAATCGCGCGCATTGCAACTTCTGTCTTGCCGAAGCCGACATCACCGCAGATAAGTCTGTCCATTGGATTTTCACTTTCCATATCGGCTTTTACATCAATAATTGCTTTCATCTGGTCAGGTGTTTCAGTGTATTCAAATGCCTCTTCCATTTCGACCTGCCAGGTTGTGTCCGGCAGGAACTGTATGCCTTTTTGCATTTTTCGTCTTGCATATAATCTTAATAAATCATATGCTACCTGTTCTACTTCTTTTTTTACGCGGGCTTTTGTGTTTTCCCAATCTTTTCCGCCCATTCTTGAAAGTTTTGGCTTAATGGAGCCTGAGCCGCGGTAGCGGCATAAAAGGTTAATCTGTTCTGCCGGAATATGGAGTTTATCTTTGCTTGCATATTCAATCGTCAGATAATCTTTCAGTTGTCCATCGATTTCCTGCTGGGTTAAACCTCTGTAAATTCCGACTCCATGGATACTATGGACTACGTATTCACCTTCTTTTATATCGTTGATGCTTTCGATAAATTCAGGTTTTTCTTTGTAATATGAACGTTTTGTTGAGGTAACTTCTTTTGAGCGTTTGTTAAAAAGTTCGCGGTCTGTGAGAATTATTGTTTCAAAATCCTCTAAGATACCGCCGTGTGAGGCTATGCTTTCAGAATATTCAATCTCTGTAAATACTTCGCGTTCCGAAAGAATTTCTCTTACGCGTTCAGGGTAATCTGTTGCAATGATTATCCTGTAACGCTGGTTATCTGTTATAAATTTTGCTATCTCGTCCAGGTTTGCTGCAAAGTTTTTAACCGGCTGTGTATTAAATTCCACAAGTTCATCTGTTTCCCCGTCAAGAAAGTTATTTAGTCCGATTTTTACAAAGCATGCAATTTTATTTATAAAGTCTTCATAAGGTATGTGGTTACGGTCTTTCAGTTCGTAGTTCAACCCCAGTTTGAGGTTTTCCTGAAGCTGCTTTTCGTAGTTTTCATCCAGAAATTCATATTTGGCATAAATTTCAGGCGTTTCATCGGTGATAATTATATAATCCTTAAAATAGTCAAGAACGCTTACAAGCTTTTGATTAAAATAACTCTGATAAACTTCTATACCTTCAAAATATCCTTCTTCCTGAATTTGTTCGGAAAGCTCCGCGGTAAGATTAAAATTCTTTTTGTTTTCCTCTGTAAGTATAAATTTATAAACAGGCAGAATATTTGTTTCTGTAATTTTTTCAATTGATTTTTGAGTTTCATTATTGAAGAATCTTAAATCAACGACTTCATCGCCCCATAATTCAATTCTGACAGGCGCTTTGTCAAGAGAAAATACGTCAATAATATCGCCTCTCACACTGAATTCGGCTATATCAGAAACCATTGTTGCCCGTTTATAGCCAAGATTTACCAGTTTTTGTGTAAACTCTTTTACATTAATTTCATCACCAATTTTAATTTTTATGGAATTTTCATTGATAAAGTTTTCATCAGGAAATTTTTCAAGCAGAGTTTTAACCGGAGTTATAACAATATCCGGTTTTTCCATTAGAATTTTTAACTGTTCTGCGTAATCGTAAACATTAGATGATACACTTTCATACATTGATATATTTTGCAGCGGCAGAAGGCTTGCATCAACGCCGTAAGCTTTTTTTAAGTCGTTTTGGTACTTAAGCGCATTTTGTTCTGTGGAGGTTATTACGAGAATTTTTTTCTTTGAAATTTCGTGTGTTTTTTTGATTAACAAAAGACGCAGCAATGTAACCAGCCCGGTCACTGCAAAAGACATCTTTGCCAGAACATCGTGCTTAAAACTCTGATAACTCTCGTTTGTACTCAGGCAATCAATTTTAAACATAATTTTATTTTATCATAAATTTAAGATTTGTTAAGCAAGGGTGCATTTGTAATATATATAAAAAAACTCCCGAGTTTATCCGGGAGCTTTTAGTTATTTCCGTTAGGGCTTTCGTATTCAATGCCCAGTTCTTTTAGTGTTCTTATAAAATTCTGTGCGCAGATTTTTTGAGCTTCCGGAGGAACAATTCTCAAAATTTCAACTGTTCTGGAAATTACCGGGTCCTTATCATACCAGCGGTTGTTGGCATTCACAGGCTTTACCATTGCATAGAATTTATCGACTGTTTCTTTGGAAACTTTTTCTTCAATTTTTTTAAGGAAAATTTCAGCCTGAGCATGCAGTTCAGTCTGATAATTCTTTAATAATTCAATAACTTCTAATAATAGCGGATCGTGATCATACCAGCGCTTATAAGTAGGACTCATTGTGTATTCCCTCCGTCAGGCTGATTGTTGAAGAAGATGTATCTTCTCTTCTTTCAATCTTACCTCCTAACAATCTTAGCTTAGTTTCAAAATTTTCGTATCCTCTATCTATATGATGTAGGTTTTCAATGACCGAATTTCCTTCCGCCATTAATGCAGCAACGACCAGAGATGCTCCTGCTCTCAAATCGCTTGCGGCAAGTGTTGCGCCTGTAAGTTTTTTAACACCTTTTATAATTGCATGGTTTCTGTCCTGGTGAATGTCTGCACCCATTCTGCGCAGTTCAGGCACCTGCATAAATCTGTTTTCGTAAAGGCTTTCTGTTATAATCCCAACTCCATTTGCAGTTGAAAGCAGTGTCATTGCCATTGACTGCAAGTCTGTTGGAAAACCCGGATAAGGCTGGGTTACAAAGTTGATTGAATTTAATCTGTTTTTACAGCTTACTTCAAGTGAATTTGGTTCAATCAGTTTGATATTTGCGCCCATTTTCAATAATTTATCTGTGAAGAAGGTCAAATGAGCAGGGCATACCCCTTTAATTATTGCCTTACCGCGTGTTGCGATAATCGCAGTCATAAATGTTCCAGCTTCAATTCTATCCGGAATTGTGGTGTATTCTATCGGGTGTAAGTCATCCTGTTTAACTCCGTTAATTACAATTTCCGAAGTTCCTGCTCCGTTAACATCTGCGCCTAATGAATTTAAGAAATTAGCTAAATCCACAATTTCAGGTTCCTGTGCCGCATTTTGAATTCTTGTTGAGCCTTCTGCAAGAATTGCTGCAAGCATTAAATTTTCGGTTGCACCTACTGATGGTATATCTAAATAAATATCAGCACCAATCAGTTTTGGAACTTTTGCATGAACATATCCGTTTTCAATTTTAATTTTTGCGCCAAGCGCTTCCAGCCCTCTAATGTGGAAATCAACTCTTCTTTCCCCTATAGCACAGCCGCCCGGGAGTGCCACAATTGCCTCTTTGCATCTTGAAACAAGTGCACCCAGTACAATGAAAGATGCTCTCATTTTGCTTACCAGTTCATATTTGGCAGTAATGCTTGTAAGTGTTGTGGCGTCAATTGTGACTGATTTTTCAACTTTATTATAAGATGTTTTGGCGCCGAGCTGTTCTATAACACTCAGCATTATTTCAACATCTGTTAAATCCGGTACGTTATATATTTTAGTTTCACCTTTTGCCAAAAGCGCTGCGGCCATAAGTTTTAGTACAGAGTTCTTGGCTCCGCCGACAGAAACTTCGCCTCTCAGGGGTGTTCCGCCTTTTATAAAATATTTCTGTGTCAATTTTTTGCTCCGAAAAAATATTATTAATTATCTCGCTTACTTATATGATAATACAATCAGATTTGTTTGATGTAAATAAGTTAAATAATGTAAAGAAAATTACCTTTGTACTGTTCAAAAATTTCTTGTCCGGCTTTTGTATAATTTAAAAGCAGTTAATAAGGATTATAAAAAAATGCTTACCCCGGTAAATTTTACAGGAATAAAGAATATAGGTTATACTAAGGTTTACGCAACTGATAACCGAAATTTGCAGCACCGCAGATATATGCTGAATATGGAAATGACTAATGATGCAAACGGCAAAGATCTATCTATATACAGACAGCTTACGGGTCATTATCCGGAATTAAAGAATGAGGTTAATGAAAACTTTTTAAATATTGAACTCGATTGCTGTAATGTTGATAATTTTCTGCTGGTGAATACGAAGATGAATGGAGTTCCAATTCCAAGAGAGAATGAAAATTCTATGTTTATTAAATTTATTGATAATATTATCCATCGTGTTGCAAAGTTTAAGAAAAAAGATTTTAAGCTTGACGATGGACATCATATTAATAAGGAAGCTTATCAGGGGCTTATTTATAAAGAGGATATGGGCGGCTACTTTGACGGAACCTCAGGGAAACTTGATTTTATTCTACAGGAATATATAGATGACAATGCTGACGGAAAAGCCGAAACTCTTACTGATAAATTTAACAGGTACTTAAATTACGACATGATGAAATTAAAAGAAAAAGACCGCCATAAGGTTGTTGATGCTTCAGAATATATTCTTGAAACGCTGCATAACCCGCAATATGTACATAACGGAGCCGTTTATATGGATGCACTCGTTTCCGGACTTCGCAATATTCCGTATGAATCTTAATTATTAAAAAATAATAAATTTTCCTTGTTTATTCTCTTTGATAACTTATAATAATAAATATATTATATATGTAAGAGGTAGAGATATGTCACATAAACACAGTAATAACCCGTTTAGAAAACATAATGACGAAGAAATCAAAGAAGAAAATATAAATGAAACTCAGGAGCAGGAAGCTCCGGAAGTTGTTGAAGAAAAAGTTGCTGAAGCTAAAAATGATGAGTATGAAAAATTAAAAGCTGATTATGAAACATTGAATAATCAGTATTTAAGATTGGCAGCTGATTTTGAAAACTTCCGCAAACGTCAGGAACAGGAACGTGAAAGCCTTTTAAAATACGGTGCAGAAACAACATTGAAAAAAATGCTTGAGGTTCTTGATAACTTTGAACGCGGCGAAAAAGCGCTGGAAAATGTAGAAGACTGCCAGCAGGTTAAAGATAGCTTTAATCTTGTTCACAAACAAGTATTAGATACTCTTACAAAATTAGGTCTTGAACAAATTGAAGCCGCTGGCAAAGAGTTTGATCCTAATTTCCATGAAGCAGTAATGCAGACTCCTACAAGCGAACACCCGGAGAATACTATCATAGCAGAGCTTCAAAAGGGCTATAAGTTAGGTGACAAGGTTCTAAGACCTGCTCTTGTTAATGTGGCTTCAGCAGAATAGAATATTATATAAGAAGGGTTTACCTTTAATCAGAATAGGGAAGAATTTATAAGAAAATGACAGATTATTATGAAATACTTGGCGTTGAAAAAGGCGCTTCAAAAGATGAAATTAAATCGGCTTTCAGAAGAAAAGCCCGTACACTTCACCCCGATGTAAACAAAGCTCCTGATGCGGAGGCTAAATTTAAAGAGTTAGGCAAGGCTTATGAAACCTTGATGGACGATAATAAACGTGCTACTTACGACCGTTTCGGCGAAGACGGTTTAAAGAATGCAGGCTTTAATACTAATGGTCCGTTTGATGGCGGCTTTGGAGATTTGAATGATATATTCAATGCGTTTTTCGGAGGCTTCGGCGGCGGTTTCGGCTTTGGCGGAAGGCCTGATCCAAATGCTCCGCAGCCGGGAGATGATTTACGCGTTGATGTGGAAGTTACATTTGAAGAAGCTGTTTTTGGCGTAACTAAAGAAGTTAAATTTGAACATCTTGAATTATGTTCGGAATGCGGCGGTACAGGTGCTGAAAAAGGATCAAAACCGGTTACCTGTCCTACCTGTGGCGGTACGGGGCAGGTTCAGACAGTTGCAAGAACTCCGCTTGGCGCATTTACACAGATTAGTCCTTGTCCGGACTGCCATGGAACAGGGCAAAAAATCAGCAATCCTTGTAAAAAATGTAAAGGATACGGCAAAATTGAAGTTGAAAAGAAAATTGAAATTAAAATCCCGGCAGGGGTTGACAGTCACTCAAAAATTAGAGTATCAGGCGAAGGTGATGCCGGTTCCAACGGAGGCAGAGCAGGTGATTTGTTTGTTGTGCTCCATGTAAAACCTTCCGAATACTTTACCCGCGATGGAATAGATGTTTATACAAAACTTGAAATTTCGCCGGCTCAGGCAGCTCTCGGAGATGAAGTAATAATAAAGACTCTTGACGGGGAACAGAAAATCCAAATTCACGCCGGTATCCAGAACGGTAATACAATTAAAATTAAAAATGCAGGTGTTCCTATTATTTCGCGTCCGTCACAGAGAGGCGACCATGTTATAATAGTTACGGTAAAAATTCCTACAAAGCTTACTGAAGAAGAACGCAGTCTGTATAGAAGATTATATGAGCTTAAAAATGACAAAAAACCTCAGGACTCTCTTATGGACAAGGTAAAAGGAGTATTTAAATAATGCGTAAATTGTTAATTGCATTTGCTGTTGCGCTTGCTGTGTCATCAGCAGGCTATGCTACCAAGCTTCCTGATAATGTGAAAGAGGCTGTCACAAAAGATTTTCCGAATACAAATTTCAGGTTTGACGGAGTTATAATCCTTCCTGATAATACGGTTTATCTTCCTCTTATTCCGGCAAAGCTCAATCCCGGCAAAGAATTAACAATAAAAACTACTTACCCTTCAGGTAAAACTCTTGCTCAAAAGCCGGATGTTGTAATTTTTGATAATGATTATGTACTTTTGAAAGTTCTCGTTGATTCTAAAGGGCAGAAAAGTATTGCAAAAATGGCAAATCCGCCGCAGGAAATTCGTACCGGACTTTTGCCGCAAGATATGCTGGTTCCGCGAAACCTTTCAATTCCGGAGAATTTAAAGAATATTATCGGTAATCTTGAAATTACAACAAGTAAAGATCCGGGTTTAATTGTTCCTGCGGTTAAAACAACTGCTTCTTCAGGACAGATTAATTCCCTTGCTGCACTGCCGCAGTTCAAAAATAAGATTTTATATGTAGCATCAAATGTATCTAAGAATATCCAGGTTATGAATCCTGAGCGTAAAACCCCTGCGTATGCCCTTCAGCAGGAAAATATTCCTATTGCTATAAAAGGGTATAAAGACAGCTTTCTGCTTGTTACCTGTTATGCAAAAAGGTCAATGGATGTAATTTCGCTTGCAGATGATAAGGTTATAAAACAGATTGAATTTAAAACACAGCCTGAGGAAATTATAATTGACTTAAAAAATAATATTGCGTATGTTGCAAGCGGGGAGGATTGCAGTATTTATGTTGTAAATCTTGAAAGTATGACCGTTAAAAAACAGATTAAAGTTAACGGTATGTGTGAAAAGCTTACATTGAGCGCAGACGGTACAAAGATGTTCTACAATGATAAGCAAACCCGTACAATCTGGGCTGTGGAACTTGATAACAATTATCTGTTAAAAGAAGTAGGCAAATTCCCGAATGTTTCAAAGATTGCATATCTCAATAATAAGATTTATGTTACAAGCCGTACAAAAAGCCGTCTTGCAATTATTGACTACGAAACAATGGGTTTAATGTCTGAAAATGCTATTGCAGAAAAACCGGTTGATATGCTTGCTTATAAAGATTTTCTGTATGTTCTCGGCGCTGTCGGCAATAAGATTGAAGTTATAGACACAACAACAGATAAGCTTGTTGAAACAATTGAACTTAATACTAATGACGGCTTCCCGTCTAAACTGAACTATATTGAAGGAACAAATCTTGCTCTCGTAACCGATGCAAAGGCAGGTGTCTATACTATTATTGACCTTGATGCAAAGAAAATCCTAAAAACAAATCCTATAGATTTGCCTGTAAGTTCTATTGTTGTTGCAAACAGAGTTAGAAAGATAGGTAAATGATTACTGATTTTAATGAAACTGCACAGGAAGTTTTAACCGGATTAGAGAAAACACAGAGGGATTTTTGGAATATTTCCCGTCCTACAGCGCTGTTTCTGTATAATTTGATAAAAAATGAAGGGTTTACTCATGGGCTTGAAGTCGGAACTTCAAATGGTTATTCAGGTATCTGGCTTTCGACCGCATTAAAGGCAAACGGCGGAACTCTTGATACAATTGAATATTATGAAAAGCGTTATTCAATTGCTCTGGAAAACTTTAAAAAGTGTGGAACTGCCGATGTCGTGACAATTCATCCGGGTTCTGCCTGTGATATTCTAAGAGAATTGCCTAAGGATTTTAAAATAGATTTTGCGTTTGTTGATGCTAATAAAAGAGAATCTATTGAGTATTTTAACTTAATACATCCTCATTTAAAGGTTGGGGGAGTTTTTACATGTGACAATGTTCTCTCGCATAAAGAAAAAGTTCAGACATATATTGATGCAATTAACTCACATCCTGATTACAGGCATGTTGTTCTGGACCTGCCGGCAGGATTATCGTTTGCAAGGAAATTACGATAGTATTGCAAGTAATAAAAAAATAGTTTATAATAAAAAAGGGAAAGCGGACTGTCTATTATTATAGTAAGATTAAATCTTTTCTCAAACACGCTTACACTCC
>CABLZX010000025.1:0-13979 GCA_902383995.1 uncultured Brachyspira sp. | reverse complement strand
TCACTACAGAATACGATACTGTCAAGTCGGTTATTCAGAAAAATATTGAAAAATCCTTCAAACGATACAACGCTTAAAAAAGCTCCCTATAAGGGAGCTTTTAAATTATACATCTGCTACAGGCGGAACATCAATACGTTTTAATCTTTGCTCAATACGTCTGTACCATTTCAAATGTTGTTTAAACAAAATTTTATAATCAGTAATTTCGCCGGTTGCTATTTCATGGAATTGTTTATCGCAAGTTTCCTCCATACATTTTTCCAGCATATGGGTTAGAGTTTTCCTATCAATTTTAGCATCAGTAAGTTCCATTCTTTTGCCAAATTCAACAACAACTTCCGGTCTGTTATCCCTAAAGAAACAGTAATCTATAGCAACAGGCACAAGGTTAACTTTACCAAACTTTTTAACCGCATTCTGTGCAATATAAGCAAGACCTGTCTGAAATTCAAAAGGTCTGTAATGCGGAGGTCTGATAATTCCCTGAGGGAATATACACAAAATATTCTTTAAATCTCCGACAACATCAACAGAATATTGAAGTGCTTTCATAGCAGATTGCGGAGATTTTTTACATACAGAATAGCCGCCGCCGCGTCTTAACAACGGAAATCGATTTAATTCCTCAATCATCAGACGTATTTCTTTGTGAAATATTCTGTGTGTAATATTATACATGACAATTCCGTCCCACCAGTTGCAATGAGGTGCATATAGAATTGTCGGCACTCCTTTTTCCATAACATCCTCAGCACCTTTATACCTAAAAGCATAAAATCTATTCTGGAGCATATTAAAGAAAAACAAGCTGGCTATTGTAAGCCAAAATCTGTTTGTCTTTGCCGGTTTAAATTTCTCCTCTTTATTCCTCAACTTTGTTGGCGGGATGTCAGAATATAATTGTTCCTCTACACTCATAAAATTATTGTACTCCACATACGAAAAATAGTGAATAAACTCGCTGCTAATTTTAAGAAATCTTAACTTCTCATCTTAACGTAGTTCTAATTTATTTATATATAATGACAGCATATTTATAATTTCTTGGAACTGTTCATTTGAATACGTTTTATGGCTCAATAACTCTTCATCAAGGATTTTTGAGGGTACAAACTTCTGGAGGATATATTTTTTTGAGCCATTAAGAAGGCGGCCAATGCTTTCAAAATCTTCAAAAGTCAATTGTGACTCTAGTACTGTCGTACGAAATTCATAGTCTATACCCGAATTTTGAAGCATGCGTATACTTTTAAAAATATTATCCGTATTAACAGGAACATTTACAATTTCTGTGTACTTTTCAAGAGGCGCCTTAATATCCATTGCAGCATAATCCAAGTCAGGAAGAACTTTTTCCAGCATTTCAGGAAAACTTCCGTTAGTATCAAGCTTCACAGCATACCCCATAGATTTAATCTCTTTTATAAACTCCGGCAACTCTTTTTGCAGGCAGGGTTCTCCGCCTGTAATAACTACACCGTCAAGTTTTCCCATACGGGTTTTCAAAAAGGCAAAGACGTCATCCTTTACAAGTGCAACCGGTTTTATAAGTTCAGGATTATGGCAGTAGCCGCAGCGAAAGTTGCACCCTGCTGTAAATACTATTGCGCTGATTTTTTCAGGAAAATCAAGTAAGGATGTTTTTTGCAGTCCTCCGATTAACATAATTACACCTTCTTAAATTTATTTTGTTTGCTTAGTTTAATAATAACCTTCTGTAATAACTTAAAAAAAGAAGGAAAGTATTTTATCTTCTCGAACACGCTCAAGCCTCCGGCTTCACTATCATCTCAAAAATAAAATATTTCCTTCTTCAATATTAATCACAAATTGCAAAATTCTTTCTGTTGTGGAACTCCATTTGTTTGCCTTTATTCCACTGGTTCACAGGTCTGATATATCCGACAATTCTTGAATAAACTTCGCAATCCGCGCCGCAGTCAGGACATTTAAAGTGCTCGCCGGCTACGTAGCCATGGTTTGGACAGGTGCTGAATGTCGGCGAGAACGTAAAGTATGGAAGTTTATAATTATTGCAGACTTTCTTCACAAGATTTTTCATAGTTTCAATATTTGAAATTCTCTCGCCTGCAAAAATATGAACAACCGTTCCTCCTGTGTATTTTGCCTGAAGCTCATCCTGATGATCAAGAACTTCAAAAATATCATCAGAATAATTTACAGGAAGCTGTGTCGAATTTGTGAAATATTTATATTTATGATTTCTGTCTAATTTTGCAAGACGATATGAGGTACCTTCACCCGGTGTCGCTTCAAGATTATAGTTGTTTCCGGTTTCCTTCTGGAATTCCGCAATTCTTGCTCTCATAAAATCCATTACATCAAGCGCAAACTGTTTACCGCGGAAGCTTCCAATATCACTGCCAAGAAGATTTAAGCATGCTTCGTTCATTCCAATTAGACCGATAGTGGAGAAGTGATTTTTCCAATAAACACCGTAACGCGCTTTAATATCTCTCAAATAAAATTTTGTATAAGGATAAAGGTTTTTATCTGTCAAATCTTCAAGCAGTTTACGTTTTATTTCCAAACTTTCTTTTGCAGTTTCCATCTGCTGGGAAAGCTTTTCAAGAAATTCGCCTTTATTCTTAACATTATCAGCAATCTTCGGTAAGTTAATCGTTACAACGCCGACTGATCCGGTAAGAGGATTTGAACCAAAAAGCCCGCCCCCTCTGTATTCAAGTTCGCGGTTGTCAATTCTCAGACGGCAGCACATTGAACGCGCGTCTTCCGGTGACATATCAGAATTGATAAAGTTTGAAAAATAAGGTATACCGTATTTTGCAGACATCTCCCACAACCCGTCAAGATTTTTGTTATCCCAGTCAAAATCCTTTGTAATATTGTAAGTCGGTATAGGGAATGTGAATACTCTGCCTGAGGCATCGCCTTCCATCATAACCTCAAAGAATGCTTTATTAAGCATATCCATTTCAGGCTGGAATTCTTTATAAGTATCCTCGAGCATCTCCCCGCCAATAATTACAGGCTGTTCTGCATAGTATGAAGGAACTGTAAGATCCATGGTAATATTTGTAAAAGGTGTCTGGAAACCTACGCGGGTAGGAACATTCATATTAAATACAAATTCCTGAATTGCCTGCTTAACCTGTTCATAAGAAAGGTTATCATATCTTATAAACGGAGCAAGAAGTGTGTCAAAATTTGAAAAAGCCTGAGCTCCCGCAGCTTCTCCCTGCATTGTGTACATAAAATTAACAATCTGTCCGAGTGCTGTTCTAAAATGTTTCGGCGGAGCACTTTCAATCTTTCCGCGTACACCTTTGAAACCTTCGGTTAACAAATCTTTCAAATCCCACCCGACACAGTAAACCGAAATAATATTCAAATCATGGATATGAATATCACCGGACAGGTGAGCATTTTTAATCTTTTCATTATAAATCTTATTCAGCCAGTAATTCTTGCTGATTTCTGATGCAATGTAATTGTTCAGCCCCTGAATTGAATAAGACATGTTGGAATTTTCATTTACTTTCCAGTCAAGCTGTTTTAAATAGTTATCAACCAGCGAAATATTATCTTCTTTAGGCTGGTTTAAAGGGTTGGACACATATGATTTTTTTGCAGTGTCCAGAGCAACAACGTTTGAGCCGTTTGTTAAAATAGTATTGTTCATAAAAACTTCTCCCAGATTTCCGTGGTAACACAACTATAATAAGCATTCCGACTATCTCACTGTCTGCCTGTCATTATTTTTGACTGGCAGCTTTTTTGGTGAGGCCGTTTTGCACGTTTCAAGCAAGCTCTCAAGCGGCAAAATCAGGCACGGCTGCGGTCCAGTGTGGGAATTTCACCCATGCTTTCCTTAAAATAGTAAATTCATTTTAAAACTTGGATTAAAATTTGTCAACAAATCAAAAGATTTAATTTTACTTTTCACCGGAATCCCGCAGCAGCAAAGAAAATCAGAGCAAATCTCCACCACCCCAAAACTCCGGCGCCTCTAATCCGGTGCTTAAGCTATCCACCGGTTCAGCTCAGGTACATCTGCTTACCATTCAAACGCCGTTATAAAATTCCGCACCTGAATATTATCCGGATATTTTAATAAAACGACAAATAAATTAACATTAGTTTGACATGCCCTTACTGTTATTTTAGGATTTTTATAAGAGGAAATTGATGTGCAACTCATCAGCTGTGCCGCAACCGTAAGAGCCGGAACACTCAGAAAAACTTATTTGCTGCGAGCATCAGCATTAAGAAATAATTTTTCTAAGTTGTCCTCTGGTTTAAAGAATAGCAGAGGATTTTTAAATGTCATTCGGAGCCGTACAAACGAATAGTGCAAGGGTAGGAACATGCCCGCATGGTTTGCCTTTGGGGGCATGCCCGATTTGTAACGGCATGGGCGGAGGAGGCGGAATGAAAAAAGCCGACTTTTCTGCAAAACCCGGAGAAATGAGCTGGAATGAATGCGCCGCAATCGGAGCATTTTTAAAAGCACAACAAAATGCAAAGCTTCAAAGGCAGCAGGATGCGCAAAACTTTGCACAACAGGCAATTGCATTTCAAAATGCGATGACTAACGCTTCCCGGCGGATAGCATCACTTGCACAGTTTTTCTCTGCAAATACTCCGGCAATTATTGCAAAACCGGTTAACTTTGTACTTAACAATATTATTGGAAGTGCAATTAACACAATAAAAAATATTCCGGCAGCAATCGCCAACACTGTTCAAACACTGGGGCAAAAGCTTGCTGATATATCAGATAAGCTCACAGCCATGGCCGGAGAACTGAAAGCAGCAATTAACAAAAAAGTATCAGAAACATTCTCCGGGCTGAAAAAGAAAGTAAAATCAATTTTTTCAATTTTCAGTCCGCAAGATGCCGATGATGAAGAAAAGAAAATTGATGAAACTAAAAAAGCGTTTCAACTCAAAACATTTATACATGATCTTTATAACAAATTAACAAACGAAAACAAAAAGGATATAGAAAAAGATGAACATTAACCAGTTCCATGACGGTGAAACTATAAGGCAGCAGCGAAACCTGACCGCACCGCAAAAAAGAGCAAATGCTTATACAAAAGAAGGCGTTGTTGTTAATAATTTTATAAAAGAAAAAGAAAATTCCAATATTATAAATTTAGACGAAACTTACGATACACTAGTAATTTCAGAAGACGTAAAAATGCCTTCTAAATTAAATGAAAATATTAATCCTAAAGAAAAAAGCCTTATCCCAATAAGCGCTATTGCAGTAGGAGTAATGGCAGGAGTTACACTGTTAACAGCATTCATCCGCAAAAATGCAAAAATTAACAGAGAAGCGGCAGTTAAAAAACTTGAAACACTGCCTTCTACAACGCGAAATGTTGCAATTAACGAGGAAACACACCAGGCAATCTACAGGATGATAAAAAATCCTACTCCAAAAACACTTCTGGCAGGAAGCGGTGTTTTAGTTCTCAGCGCAATGGCATTTATGGGTAAAACTTTCTTTGACGGCTATAAAGATGTATGGATTAAGAAAAAAGAAGCCGATATTCAAAAGAACTTACAGGAAAAATTAATTGATGTTGAAACCCAATCCTTCAGCGGTAAAATTCAGATAATAAGAAGTATGCTTTCTGAAAAAGCTAAAGAACTGGGTAAGTATGTTTCTACAGATATAAAGCCTAAAAAGGGCTCGAAAACATTTGGAGGGGTAACATTTGGAGAAAGCCAGCCAAAACGGGAAGCTGAAAACAGTAATATAAAATATTTTCTTCTAGGCGCAGGAACTATTGCTTCTATCATAGGGCTTGCATTTTTGGCTATGAAAAACCTTAATGCCGGCAAAAAACATATTGACCGCTATCTGGCAGATAAAAAAGACACAATAAAAAAAATCATAGAAACCTCTAAAGATGCAACAAAAGAAAATGACAAAATAACGTTAAAAGTTCTTTTTCATGATGTGGATGCGCCTAAAGAATATATTGAAGCTTCACTGAAAAAACTAAACTGGAACCCGGAAGAAATTGATGAATTTACAAAAGAAGTCCTTAAAGCAACTGCTAAAGTAAACGAAGCCATGGGAGGCGATGGCTCTGATAAGACAACTTTCTACTCGCATGTAAACGATTACAGGGCGCATTTGTTTAATTATCTTTTGAACACCGAAAACAAACAGTTTAAACAGCTATTCTTTGGAATAACAGGATTAACGGCATTCAGCTACGGCGGAAAGCTTGCAGGAGATGCCGTAAAAGAAGTTCAGGTCAAAAAGATTAACGCAGAAACCGAAATAAATCTGCAAAAACGTCTTGTTTCTACCGAGCTTAGAAACTTTAAATCAAAAAAAGATGCAGCAATTCAACCGCTTATTGAAGAATTTTACCGTCAGGCAAAACTTGGAAAACCTAAAGAAGAATTAAAAGTTATGGCTGATAATATTTTGCTGGAAATTAAAAACGGTCCTCCGTTTGTATACTCTTAACGGCAGGAGGTTCAAATGGATATTCAATCAATTAATAACTACTACAACTGCAAATATTCTGCGCCTTGTACTGTGATACAGCCGACAGTTCATCAAAACTACTGCCAATTTAATCAGACAAAGGCAGACTATTTTGTGAAACAAAAAGAACTTGGACTGCCTTATTTAAAAGAGGTTTTAAAAAATTCAAATAATGAAGACCAGATAACAGAATCTCTTTATATTCTTGACAGAATGATAGATAACGGCACAAAAGGCATAGATAAAATGTATCCCGTTCTTTCAAGGTTTAACAAAACCCGTTCTGCGAATATACAAACATTTCTTGCAGGTATATACAGGAAAATTCAGGTTCCTGATGCCTTCGGTCCGCTTGTAAGTATGCTTATACAAAATTCCATTAACCCTCAGAAGTCTGTGTTTGACCCTAATGAAGAAATAGGAGGTGCAATACTTTCTTATCTTTCCGACAGGTTCAGAAATTAACTGCATTTGTAAAATTAATGTTACATAATTAAAAATTTTTTAAAGTTTATCCTCCGAAAATCCGATACCAGAAACGGAGGCATTTTAATGCAAATTGACAGCTCTAAATTATTACAATATACAATTAAAAAAGATGTTCAATCATCTGTTTCTGCAAGCATAAATGCTTCTGTAGATGATATTGAAGTAGTCAGCAAAATTAATATTTCTGACTACGAACTTGCCAATCAGGCTATATCAATAGATTTAGACAATATTAATATTGTAAGCAAGGTCAACTACACACCTGTAGACACTGTTGAAATTAACGGAAAAACATCTGATATAACAGATGTAAGTTCTGTCATTTCTACTGAAGAATTAAACAATGCCTGCGATGAGGTTATTCATGCACCGGCAAACACATCCGAACCGGAAGTAATAACTTTTTCTTCCACATACAAAGACCTCTCACAGTCTACGATAAGTAATATTAAACAAATCATTTATGATTTGCATCACAAAAAGACAGATGACACCGAAGAAGGAGGCGGTGAAGTTGAAGGAGGCGGTGAAACAGGCGGTACTGAAGAAGGAGGAGAAACCGGCGAAACAGGCGGGGATGGTCCTGAATTAGAAGAACCGGATCCTAACAAAAAATCTTTTATTGATGAATTTAATGATACAACATCAATGTTTGAATATTTGAATTCTCTGGATTCAAGCATTACGGCAGAAACCGGTATTACAAGAGCACAGTTGATTGCACTTACCCAGAATGATGACTGGGAGGACAGCAACTATGACTTTTTTGGTTCTTTAAACAGAATTTTTGATGTATTAGATAAAGATGATAATTCAACATTATCGTTTGAAGAGATTAAGGCATTCATAGGTGATGAAATCGGCAACAGTATAGTTACATATAAGAACAAAGTTAACACTTATGCTGCCGAAATACAAAACAAATACAGCCATATGAGCGACCAGGAGAAACTGGAATTTGTTCTTGAAAAAACCGAAGAATACTTAACAGCAGCAGGGCTGACAATGCAGCTCAACGCACTTAACAAGCTGAAAAGCCAAACAGATACCCACAATACAATAAAAGTTGGAAATATTGCAATGGCAGATTTGAATGAAGGCAATACTTCCGGATATATAACACTTGGATCATACACTTGTCTTGCAGGTTCATTTGAGTATGAATATAACGGAACCACTCACGAAGTTTCTGTCTGGGCGTCTGATGAAGACACAGCAACTGATGACTTAGGCATTACTTTAGACATAAGTCTTCTTGACAAAAACTGGTACGAATTAGTTGATGTTATGGTTCATGAACTTACACACGCAACAGCATCACAATTCTACACACCGGCAAGCAATCCGACTGAAACAGCATCACTTAATCTAAGTAATATCAAAACTCTTTATGATATGGGATTTATTGATGAAACTGAATATAATTATTACAATGATAACTGGGCAACAGTTGTAAGCAATCCGGATGACGTTAACAGATTATTCTATCTTACAAGCTGTGCATGGGGTGAATATATTGCATACCAGACAGATGCAGATTATGTTGACAGTATTGCAGGAGATGAATACGATGCAGGCAACCTAACTACAGCGGTTGACGGTCCGGATGAAAAACAAACTATTATAGATCACATCGATGGAGGGTATAACACTAACGAAGACGGTACACATAAAACAGCCGAGGAAGCAGTTCCTGACTGGAAATGGTGGACTTACGCATAGAGTTGCATACTTTACAATAATAGTTTATAATTTGTGTGATGTGAGGGCTTTATGGAAATTATAAAATTAGAAAATTATCCTGATATTTGCGATACTATAGACTTTGAGATAAAAGAAGACAAACTTATTTATGTCAATTTTTCACTTAATGGCAGTAATGTCTTTAAAAGCTTAAAAAATATCCTGACAGAAACAAATATTTCAGAATTGCAGAATATATCTTTTAATGATATTAATGAACAGTATGTTCCTGTGATTAAAGAACTCTTAAAAGGAATTAACATTACCCTCAACAAAGCTCAAATAAAAAACCAAATTACAAAGTTTAAACGTAAAAGTTTATAATATTAAGATTTTGTAACATAAATCCTATAATGTTAAAGTTTCACACCATGATTGTCGATAAAACATGTGTAAAAGTAATTTACAAGAAAGGAATGTTTAGACAACCATGGGAATGGCAGCTTCACAAGCTAGATTTTTAGGCCTGACAGCTCGAAAAAACAACGTCGAGTTTGAAGGTCAGCAAATCAACCAGCAGCGTACTTCGCTGTCAAATGAGTCTGCCAACTATTACAACGATTTACTTGGTATGTCAGTTCCGGTTCCTCCATCAATTGATGACTATACAAAAACTACTTATACATTTGAAGATGGTTCATTGATGAACCAGATTACCGCATTAATTGCACAGAATGACGGTACATATACAATCAGCTATCTTTCAAAATGGCAGGAAGATTTTACACCTGTTGCAGCAGCATCAAGTGTTATTACAAAAAATGCAGAAGGTTATTCTGTTGGTGCAACACCACTTAGAATACTTGGCCAGCAGCCTACAGGTGCAACTATTCAAAACACAATAGCTATTGATGGCAAAAACTATAATGTTCAACAAGATGACGGCGGCTACTTTGTAGAAAGACCTAAAATGGTATTAAGCACCGTACCTTGTACAGAAGAAGACATAGCAAACTTTGAATACTATCTGTTTGAGGATGGTTATACAGAAGCTCAGCAGGTATTTAAAGATGAAGACGGCTCTTTCTATACCGGAGATGAAACAAATAAAACTCCTCTCGAAGGTAAAACTGAAGATGATTTGGTTATTTGTATCTGGGATGGAACAAAAGATGACCCTGATGCCGCAGTTACGCTTGTAACCAAAAATGCTGAAGGTCAATACGAAAAAGAAGCTTATGTGGAAGAAGAAGTAAAAGAATATCTTACACAGAGCCAGATAAACAGTATAACAAAATATCCTGAAATGGCAGGATTAACAAGCGAACAAATACAGAAACTTATTGAAGAAGAACAAGCATACATCACATTGTTAAACAACAAATACAACAACGGCGATCAAAGCGGACAATGGTATGTAAGATATGTAAAAGATTCCGAAACCGGCAACAGCGTACCTTATTTCTACAAAAAAACAGAAGTTGAAGGTGCGGAATACGACAATGGTTCTTCGAAAACAAATATCAACTGCTACACAATTGGCAGTGATACAAAAATTGAGGAAGTTAAAGCTGTTGAAGGCTGTAAAATGGAAAAAGATTCCTCTGGCAGATACATATCAGTTACTATTCCTGACGGTGAAGGAAATGAAGTTACATATGCCCTTACAACATCTACAACTACTGATCAGGATGCATACAATGACGCAATGAACCAGTATGAATATGATAAATATACCTACGATCAATCAATTCAGGACATAAATTCAAAAATTGAAATTGTTCAGGCTGAAGATAAAAACCTTGAATTAAGATTAAAACAGCTTGATACTGAACAGGACGCAATTTCTACAGAAATGGATTCAGTATCAAAAGTAATTGAAAAGAACGTTGAATCATCTTTCAAAACTTTTGGCTAAAAGATGATAAACGGATAAAAAATATTTCCTTTCCCTTTTTCCTTTTTCCTATTAATTTTCCAACGACTGACTATTATAGTAAGTCGTTTTTCTTTATGCTATGATGCTTATATGAGCTTTGAAAAATCCTATAAAAAAATCACATCAGAGGTTGATAAAGAATTACATAAATTAAACAAAGAAATAGAAAATTCATTTTCAGAAAAAACAATACTGCACACAGAGATAAAACAGTTTCTCCTTGCACCTTCAAAGCGTATCCGTCCGGTGCTTGCTTTTTTATATCTGAAAGCCTGTAACATAAATATTACCGATGCACATATAAAAATACAGAGCATTGTGGAATTAATTCACAACGCCTCATTAATACATGATGATGTAATTGATAACGGAAAGCTGAGAAGAGCAAAAAAAACTATGAATGCCGTTTTTAATAACCGGCTTGCTGTCATCTCAGGGGATTACATATTATCAGTTACCCTCCAAAAATTAACAGAACTAAACTCAATTGAGCTGGTAAAAATATTTTCAACAGTAATTGACAATATGTGCAGCGGAGAAATTGACCAGCATTTTTCACGATTTCACATACCCAGCCTTGAACAGTATATAGAAAAGTCCTATAAAAAAACAGGCGCACTATTTGAAGCTTCAATAAAAGCAGCCTTACTACTGGAGGATTTACCGCTTGAAAGAGCTGAATTTGCAAAGCTTTTCGGCATAGCTTTCCAAATAAGGGATGACCTGCTTAATGTTACCTGTCAGGATAATTCAAAAGAAAACAATGATGTTGCAGAAGGTATATACAATGCACCGGTTATTTTTTCAGGTAATGCGGAACACCCCGAAGCAGGGATTGAAAAAACTAAATCTTTGTTAAATAATTATATAGATAGAACTAAACAGGAACTGGCAAAACTGGGTAATAACCGTTATAAATCAGCAATCATAGAGCTTTTGGATACTTTAAAAAATGAATAAAGAAGAGTTAAAAGAAAAATTTAAGAATTTTTATGAAAAAAACAAACCTGCAATAAAAGAAACAGTTGAAACTGTAGTATTTGTAATAGTAATGGTAATTATTATCAGATTTTTTGTAGGCGAAATCCGCTGGATACCTTCAGGCTCAATGCGGCCGACGTTAATCGAAGGTGACAGAATTTTTGTAGAAAGATTTTCAAGATTTTATTCAACCCCTCAGCGAGGTGACATAATGGTATTTTATCCGCCGTTTGAGCAGTTAAAAAATACTCCGTTAAGGGTGTTTGCAAGATTAACCGGCTTTTTCTGCAAAGATATTGCATATATAAAACGTGTTGTTGGAATGCCGGGAGATAAATTTGAAATAAAGGCTGTTGAAAATGGTAAATATACTGTCTATATTAACGATAAACCTCTTAATGAACCTTATATAAAAAGCCCGTATGATTATCCGCCCTGTACAGAAGCTATGCTATGCGGTCCTGATGTTATTCCGCCGAAGCATTATCTTATGCTTGGAGACAACAGAGGAAATTCCCAGGATGGCAGATACTGGGGGCTGCTTCCGGAAGACAGATTTATAGGTAAAGCTGTATTTTTATTTTGGCCGTTTACCAGAGTAAAAAAACTTACACATTAAATAAAAAAAGCCTCTTTTTAGAGAGGCTTTTTTTTATGACATTAAGTGAAAATACTTCATATAATTAGCCATAATCTCGGAACTTGTAGCATTTGCTACGTTCGCCTTAATCGTCTGCTCGCTGTCAGTTTCAGAAGTTTCTTTAACCTGCTGTGTTTCCTGTTTTCTTTGCTGTGCAATCTGTTCAACCTGAACATCTTTAATAAATTCTTCAACAGCTGTTTCAATTTCTTTCAATTTAGCCTTATCTCCGGAATATGACCCGGTAGACTCAACACCCGCTTCACTCAATTCTTTCATAATTTGAGCCCACTCATTATAGTTTGGAATTGAAGCACCTTGAGCCTGTGCAGCAGCCTGGGCTTTTTTTAATTCGTCTTCAGATTCAATACCATCTACTCTGTAAGCCATAATTACTCTCCTTATTGTAACTATATATATAAAGTATTTGAATTACGGCTGTTTTCAGCAAATCAAAATATTGTAAAAAATGTTAACAATCAGAGCTTAAAAGCCAGAAGGTCGGAAATAGGCATTCCGAAAGCCTCGGCTATCTGGTATAAATTTGTATATCTAATATCAGCATTGCCGCGTTCTATTTCACTGATAGTCCTTCTTGACACTCCGGATTTTTCCTCCAGATCATCCTGGCTTAACCCGCGTTTTAAACGTTCATATCTAATCTTTTGTCCTAATTGAAGCAATCTGTCATCTTTCATAATTTAATCCTAAATTATTGACAAAATTATCAAAATGCGTAATAATGTTTTTATGAACATTATAATGTTCATATTGTCATATAATTCATCAGGAGATTGAAAATGAAGATAAGTTTCACATTTTTTGTATATACCGCAGAAAGCCGTACTTTAAAAAAATCTGCATTTACTCTTGCAGAAGTTCTAATCACTCTCGGGATAATCGGTGTAGTTGCAGCTATGACTTTACCTGTTTTAACCCAAAAATATCAGAAAATGGTGCTTAAAAATCAATATAAAAAGGTTTATTCAACGCTATCACAGGCTTATTCAAAAGCAGTTTTCGATATTGGGGGAGATACAGGATGTGTACATGTTTATGAAGGAAAGCAAAATTCAACAAATACTGCAAGTGAATGTAAAGCATTTGGAAATGAACTTAGAAAAAGTTTAAAATTTATAAAAGTTTGCCAGGGTAATGCTTTGGCCGGTAAATGTATCCCTCCGGCTTCTTATAAAAGCTATAGTGAAGTATATAAAGAATTCCATCCTGATATGTCAGAAAATGAGGTTGGGCAATTAGAAAGTGATTGCCCATATAATAAAAGCCAGATAAATAACAGGAATACAGTTTATGTATTCAACGATGGTACGATAATTATTGATTCAAGAGGTGACAGAAATGATTATGCGCCATATGCTTTTTTAGTAGATGTAAATGGACAAAAAGGACCCAACAAATGGGGATATGATTTATTTAAACTTTCATTTGTCAAAGAAAAAAATAAACAATATAGACTTATGCCTGCCGGATGCGATGTAACAGAAAAAGGCGGAACAACATCTGCAGATATGCTGAAAAACATGCACATTTAAATAATCCAATTGAAAGTTTAAGTAAAATAGTTTATAATATTAATAAGAGCAGCAAACTAAATTGCATTACAAAAGGAAATGTAAAACAACAAAGGAGATTAAAAACATGCAAAACACAATTATAGCTTCAAAATCTATGAGGGGGGGGGGGCTTAGATAGTGCCGGCGGGCTTTTTCACGCTTCGGGATTAT
>CABLZX010000024.1:0-14343 GCA_902383995.1 uncultured Brachyspira sp. | reverse complement strand
TGCGCAAACTAAAAAGGAGGATATACAAATGCAAAACACAATTATAGCTTCAAAACTCAGAAGGGGGGGGGGCTTAGATAGTGCCGGCGGGCTTTTTCACGCTTTTGGATTATCCAGATCCGCGTTTACCTTAGCGGAAGTTTTAATTACTTTAGGTATCATTGGGGTCGTCGCGGCTATGACTCTCCCGTCACTTGTTAACAATTACAAGGAAAAAGAGCTTGTTTCGAGAACTAAAAAACTATATTCCAATGTACAAAATGCTGTTCTGCTGGCTCAAAAAGATTTAGGTACTGTTGGGGATAATACTTTTTTATTTGATGTTTCACAAACCCACGCCCAAACGGCTCACAAACTCGCCAAATACTTCAACGGGGCTAAGGTCTGTGAAGCTTCTTCACAAAAAGGTTGCAGCAGCTATTTCTATAAAATTAAATATGCAACCGCATTCTCTGCAAACGGTGAAACTATTGCAGTAAATTCTTTTAACAACTACCCCAGAATTATATTAAACGATGGCTCTATACTTATAGTCTCTCAACAGACTGCATGCAAGAGAATCCAGACCGACTGCGTGCAGGATAACACATGTAGCTGTATAAGAGATGAAAATGGAAACACAACACCGGTCCAAAAGACATTCTCCAATTGCGGTACTATATTTATGGATGTAAACGGCACTAAACTTCCAAACCAGTTTGGAGCAGATTTATATGAGATACTTGTAAACCCGGAAAAGGTAAGAGCTGGAAGCTGGAAGGCTTACGGTGGAACAAGCTTTCAGAATATTCTCACCGGCAAAGATACGCTTGAGTATACTAAATATACTGAAGGACAGAAAAAATAGAGTTTACAATATTCTTTTATAAATTGTATTTATATTTTCCAAAAATGCGTTTTTGTCAAAAATATTTTCAATTTCATCATTTGTTAAACGTGCGGTGACATCAGCATCTTTTAAAAGATTAGCCTTGAAGTCGCCGTCGTTTTCAAATGCGTCAAGAGCGTTTCTCTGGACAATTCTGTATGCTTCTTCTCTTGTTAATCCTTTTTCCACAAGTTCAAGAAGTACTTTCTGAGAGAATACTATACCGCCAAATTTTTCGGTATTTTTAAGCATATTTTTCTCATGTACAACAAGATTTTGGACAACTCCGTTAAACCGGTTCAGCATAAAATCAACAAGAGTAAGGCTGTCAGGGAAAATTATTCTTTCAGCAGAACTGTGTGAAATATCTCTTTCATGCCAGAGAGGAATATTTTCCAGAGCAACAAGAGAATTAGCCCTTACAACTCTTGCCAGCCCGCATAAGTTTTCGCTCAAAACAGGATTTTTCTTATGAGGCATAGCAGAAGACCCCTTCTGGTTTTTGCCGAAGCCTTCTTCCACTTCCAATACTTCTGTTCTTTGTAAATGTCTTATCTCTGTTGCAAACTGCTCAATAACGCTTGCAATAAGCGCCAGCGATTGCATAAAATACGCGTGGTAATCTCTTGCAATTATCTGAGTAGAAATTCTTGCAGGTTTTAATCCCAGGTATTTGCAGGTAATCTCTTCAATTTTCGGAGAAATATTACTGTAAGTTCCTACCGGACCTGAAATTTGTCCAACACGTATCTGTTCCAAAGCGTGTCTGAAGTTTTCCTGCTGCCGTTCAAGAATATCCACCCACGAACAAATCTTTACACCGAATGTCATAACTTCGGCATGAATTCCATGTGAACGTCCGATGCAAACAGTATTGCGATGTTTTTCAGCAAGAGCTTTAAGAGATTTTATTGTATCTTCTAAGTCTTTGAGTATGATTTTACCGCTGTCCTGAATCTGAAGTGCAAAAGCAGTGTCTATCACATCGGAACTGGTCATACCTACGTGCATATATTTTGCTAAATCGCCAAGGCTTTCATTTACACAGGTTAAAAATGCTATTACGTCATGGCGGACTTCTGCTTCAATTTCATCAATTCTCTTTATATTAAAAGAAGCTTTTTTCTTTAATTCTTCAATATCTTTTTTCGGGAACTTGCCGTTTTTGGCATAAGCTTCGCAAACAGCAATTTCCACTTTCAGGTAATAAGAAAACTTGGAATTTAAATCCCAAATATTTTTCATTTCTTCACGAGCATATCTGTCTATCATAAGTTTATCCTAACATGGAGAATGCTGTATGTCTATTTCTGAAATCTATTTATTAACAACATACGAATTATGGCAATAAGGTAATTTGACCTCAACGGAAAGAGCAGCCATTGTTCAACGAAACAATTACAAAGCAAGTGCTGTCTGAACGAAGTGAGTTCACTTGCTTATGGTTGAGTTGACTACAAACGGCTAGCAAATGTAGTTCCGGTCAAATAATAATATTTTTTCCTAATTGGTAAAACACACAGCTCTTTGATGCAAACGCTCTGACTTCGCTGGCTGTACGCAGATGTACTCTACTCAAAAGTTCCGCTCTCGTGCTTTTTCTGGAAATTTTTGTTAAAACAAGATAATAAATTTTCTCGAACACGCTCCCGCTATCGTCTTGAAAATTTATTATCCTGTTTCAAAAGCAGACCTCCCTACTGAGATGCCCCGCCTTCGCGGGGTGCAGGAGCAAGGCTGTACTAAAAAATCCCGCTCGCATTCCGTATCGCAGATTTTTTCGGACAAGCAAAAATATTTTTGTGTAAAAAATGTAAATAAAAAATTCTTCTTACGCAATTTTGATTAAACAAAATACTTTATATAAATGTAAGGTAGTGTTAGAAAAGGTATGTTATGGGTATATCAGCTCCAGTTTTAGAAGTATGTGTTCCAAGCGGCATTTTCTGCTGGCGTAATATACAAAAATGTGAAAACGGAGAAAAGGCAAGAGGCACAGTTGCATTTGCCCAGGGTGCTAAAATTGCCGAAGCTGTTTCAAAGTATGATGGTGCTGTTGGTAAAAAAACAGCTGAAGCTATAAACTTTTATAACAGATGTGCAGAAAGCAGCAAAGTTCTTGATTATACAGGCAAGGCCGTTAAGTGGGCTACCAAAAATGTAAACCCGCTTATCTGTGCATCCAGCGTGGTTAAAGTCGGGTTTTCAGATGACAAGCCAAATGCTATAGTAACAGAAACAGGAGCTCTGGCTGGAATGTTTGCCGGAGAAGGGTTAATGAAAGCCGAATTGGGCAAATTGATTAATCCGGAAAATGTTGAAAAAGCTGCAACAAAAATGGGAAAATCGAAATATCTAAAATCTGTTTCCGAAGCACTTTTAAAAGCAGGAAACGCCTCTAAAGTTTCTGCAATAATAAAGGGCATAACTTTTGTATGCGGGTCAATGGCATCTTACTCTATCGGGCAGAAACTCGGTGAAAAATATTCAGAAAAAGTCACATCTTTCTTCGGATATAAATCTCCAAAAATCAATCAAAAAGCCTAATTAACTTTTTTGAAAAATATGTTATAATCACAATGTAATGAGAAAGATTATATTATTTTATACATTATTGTTAGCGGGCTTGATAGTTTCAAACCCCTGTTATGCAATTAAAATAGGATTACAAACAGGAGTTGACCGTATAGGAGTGGGTTCATCAAATGCCACTTCGCTAATTGATGCAAATTCAAACAAAACAATCTGCAAACTTGATGCAATGAAAGGTTATGAGATTGTTCCTTATAAAAATACAATGGCAATAAGACTTAACGGAAAATTCTACCAGATTTATTCCGATAATATTGTCCTCAAGCCTGCATCCGGCGGATTTATAAGTGCAAAAAATAAATGGTATCGCGGATATTTAATTATTCAAAACAGAGATAAAAAGCTTACAGTAATTAATAATGTTGATATGGAAGATTATCTGAAAGGTGTTGTGCCATCAGAGATGCCGTCCGGGTGGGAATTGGAAGCTCTTAAGGCACAGGCAATTGCTGCAAGAAGCTATGCTTTTGCAAACCTTGGCAAACGCGGAAGCCTCGGCTATGATTTAAAAGATACACCTGAAGACCAGGCATACGGCGGAGCTTCAGCAGAAACAGCCAAAACAAATAATGCTGTTGATGAAACAAGCGGTCTTGTACTGACTTATAATTACAAAGTAATATCAGCCTTCTACTCGGCATCAGCCGGCGGGCAGACAGTAAGTAACGGACAAGCATGGGGAGGAAATGACCTTCCCTATATTCGCTCTGTTAAATCCTTTGATGATAATGTCAAAAAGAACGGTCATGGCATAGGTATGTCACAGCATGGTGCCAATAACCTTGCAAAAAAAGGTTACAACGCCTACCAAATCCTTCAGTATTTCTATAAAAACGTTAAATTTGCCAGAGCAGACGGGAGTTCTTATAACTAATAAATGTAAATTTTTATAGTTATTCCTTATTTTTAGCCCGAAATCCTTATATATTCACAAAAATTTATGTTAAATTCGCGAAAACCCTATTGCCAAAAACAAATAACGTGATATAATAAATTTTGTCGAATACATGAACGCAATCGGAAAATGGTTTCTGTACCGTTTGCAAAAGGAAGAAGGAGGTTCGTAATGAACAAAGAAGAATTGGTAAAAGAAGTATCAAAAAAAGCTAAAGTTTCTCAAAAAGCTACTGCTGACGTAGTTGCAGCTATTTTGGAAACAATCGAAAAAACAGTTTCTAAAGGTAAAAAAGTTACTTTGGTTGGTTTCGGAACATTTGAAGCTAGAAAAAGAGCAGCTAGAACTGGCCGTAACCCTCAAACCGGCGCTGAATTAAAAATCGCAGCTAAAACAGTTCCTGCATTTTCAGCTGGTAAAAAATTCAAAGAACTTGTTAAATAGTTTTTGAATAAATAAACATTGAAAAGGGTTAGCCGTTTGGTTAACCCTTTTTTGTTATATAGGTTATAAATTTATCACCGTATTTTTTCTGTTTAATAAGCTCAAAATCTGTAAAGTCTACATCACTAACATGTTCAATCACAATAATTCCTCCGGCAATATTTTTCACAGCATTCAAACTCGCTTCGTAAACACCAGCATAATAGGGAGGATCAATATAAACTACATCAAATATTTTGTCAAGAGAGGCTGCCGCTTTCAAGCTGTCGCCCTGAATCAGTACAGGAGCCGGCGAGAATTTTTTATAGTTTGATTTTATAACCTGAATTACTTTAGGATGTTTTTCAATTGCAGCAGCGTGTGCAAATCCTCTTGAGAGAGCCTCAAGAGCCATAATCCCCGAACCTGCATACATATCAAGAAAACTTGCACCATCAAACTCAACAAGCGCCTGTAAAGTATTGAATACGCTCATTCTTACTTTTGAAAGTGTCGGACGTGTAATCTTTTCATCCGGCGCTGTTATTTTATGACCTTTAAATTTACCCGCTGTGATATTCATATTAACTATTTTACAACGAACACATTTTAGTGTATAATGTACCAGCAAGGGAGAGATATGTCAGATATACGGGAAAATAAAACTGAAGTTATAGTTGTCGGCGGCGGTCCTGCCGGGATTGCATGCGCAGTTACAATTGCACGTGCGGGACATGAGGTTATACTTATTGAAAGAGGGCGCTTTGCAGGCAGTAAAAATGTTTTCGGAGGTGCAATATATGCTCAGCCTACACGCGAGATTTTTCCTGATTTTGAAAAGACTGCCCCCCTTGAGAGAAAAAGTATTGAACATAAGTATGCAATCTTAGGTGAAGATGATGCCACAGTTGTATCTTATCGTAAAAAGCATGAAGATGCGGTTAGTTACTCTGTTATCCGCGGGAAATTTGACCGCTGGATGGCGGAAGAAGCAAAAAAAGAAGGCGTAATTCTTGTTGAAGAAACCGTTGTGCGTGAACTTATTGTGGAAAACGAAGCTGTTGTCGGGGTAAAGACTGAACTTGAAGATTATTACGCTGATATTGTAGTTCTTGCAGACGGAGTAAATTCGCTTTTGGCAAACCAGATTGGACTGAGGGAAACAATTGAACCTAAAGATGCTGCTATTAGTGTAAAAGAAGTTTACAAACTCGGCAAAGAAAAAATTAATGACAGATTTAATCTTGCAGACGATGAGGGATGTATTTATGAGATTTTCGGCGGTCCGATGCTTGGCAAGCTCGGGCTTGGATTTATGTATACGAATAAAGATACTGTGACCATCGGGCTTGGTGTAACACTTGACGAGTTTGGCGGGGAGGATGCAAAACCGCCTTACGAACTTCTGGATAAATTAAAATCACATCCGGTCATTGCTCCGCTGATTAAAGATGGGGAACTGCTTGAATACTCTGCACATTTAATCCCGGAAGGCGGCTATAAAAAAGTGCCTACGCTTTGCGGTGCCGGTGTAATGATTGTAGGCGATGCGGCAATGCTTGTTAATAATCTTCACTGGGAAGGGACTAACCTTGCTATGATTAGCGGCAAAATCGCCGGAGAAACTGCGGTTGTCGCGCTCTCAAAAGGAGATTTCAGCGAAAATTCGCTAATCCGCTACCAGCACGAACTTGAAAAGTCTTTTGTTATTAAAGATTTGAAAGCATACAAAGACCTTATGGATGTTATGCACACTCAAAAAACATCTTATCTGGATTACTATTTGAGGAAAATTAATGCTTTCTTTGAAATGTTTACATCAGTCAACAGTACACCAAAACGGGAACTCTACTGGAGATTTATAAAGAGTTATTTTAGAGAAAGAAAATTTATAGAAATATTGAAAGATTTTGGATATGCTGTTAAATTGTTGTGGGGAATATTGATACAATGACTATAGAAAATAAATTATCAACAATTAAATACACAACAGATGACGTTTCACATCTTAAACCTGACATGGAAAAATGCAAAACCTGCAAATCCAAAATCTGCGAAAAGGTCTGCCCGGCAGGAGTTTACGAATGGATTGAAGAAGAACAGAAACTTCTTGTAAAATATGAAAACTGCCTGGAATGCGGTGCATGCAGAATTACCTGCGAACAAAAAAGTCTTGGCTGGGAATATCCGAAAGGAACAAAAGGCGTAATATTTAAGAATGGTTAAAATATAAAGGAGACAGTTATGAAAGAAGAATACTCAAACCAACGCAGACGCTGGTATGACAAAGACCCTGTATTATCACAGGCTATTGAAACTCTGGAACACAGCGATGATGAAACACAGATTAGAATTGCGCTTAATCTGATTAAAATTATTATCGAACACAATATTGAAGATGAAAAATACGAAGCTGTGGAAGATATTATTAACGCAGTAGGCTCAGGGCTTGATGATAACAGAAAAGGCCGCTGGTACGATATTGATTCAACTGTAAGAACAGCTATGAACATGCTTCAGAACTGCCCTGAAGCAACCCAACGCATTATTGCAAAAGAAATGGCAAAAATGGTTGTTGATAAAATTAAAACAGACGAAGACAGCGAAGATGATGAAACCGTAGAATAAATTATTTTAAAATATCTTTTACTATACGGTAAATAAGCTTAATCTGAGATTCAGACGCTTTTTTAAGCAGAACATTTAACTCTGCCAGTAAAGCGTCTTTTTCTTTATGATGATAAAAATTAAAAAGTTCTTCAATATTTACGTCAAAAGCAAACGCCATTTTTTGAAGGGTTTCAATAGTTGTGAAGCAGCCGCCTTTTTCGATACGGCAAATTTGCTGCTGTTCTACTCCTATCAATTCGGCAAGCTTCTCCTGAGTTATTCTGTTTTCTTTACGTAATTCTTTTATCCGACTGCCGAAAAGTTTTAACGTATCCTTTTGTGTATCCATAACTTTTTCAATTGTAATTACATTCAATAAAAAATGTTATACCTTTATATTTGTATTTATTGACAATATACAAATTTAATGATAATATATGTTTGTTTAATATGATATTTTATTAATAAATACATATTAAAAGGTAATTAAACAGGAATATAGGAATATCATCATGAAATTAATTTACAAAGAAAAAAAGGGGAATAAACGAACAATTCACTTATGCGGTATTAAATTCACGTATAATAAAAAAAGAAGTAAAGCAGAATTTTTTAAAATATACGAAACAATACCTCTTCTTGAGAAGTCATTAAAAAATGCACAGACACAAGATACCACATTACTTCAAAGCCGGGAAAAAGATGTATACTATTACCTGTTTGAGAATATCTTTTATGATAAGAGCATTATAAATAGAATACAAAAGGAATACGTAAAATTTATTCCTGATTCCAGTAAATGCTTTCTTGATATAGGGTGTGGAAGAGGAGAATTTCTAGAAATTTTAAAAGAGAATAATATAAAGGTAAAAGGGGTTGAGGTCAACTCATTTGAGGTAAATATTCTGAATAATAAAGGATTTGATGTTATAAACACCGATGGTATAAGTTACCTTATGGAAAGCAGTGAAAATTTCTGTGGAATATCTGCTATTCAGGTGGTTGAACATATGTCGTTTGATTATTTATATAAATTCGTTCATATTGCTTATGAAAGACTAATAGAAGGCGGCATTTTGATTTTAGAAACACTAGATCCGCAAAATATAGAAAATTTAAAGTATTTCTATACTGATTTAACACACATAAGACCCATTCCAAATCTCTCTTTACAGTTTTTATGTGAAAAAGCAGGGTTTAAAAATATAAAATTATGTAAAAGCCTGCCAAATAAAGGCGGCTATGTAAATTATGCGCTTATTGCAGAAAAATCTTTATAAATTTATTGTTCTATAAATCATATAATATCGGTGATTACCCCAATAGACAACCATTGATATAAAGTTATTATCTAAATCGGTCATCTCAAGATATGTCTGAGGTGCCGGTTTTCTTTTCGCACTAGGAACAAACTTGCCTATTTTATCAAGTAAAAACAGATGGATTTTCTGAGTTGGGGAATACTTGGGCTTTGGCAGGTTTTCATCATAAAACATCTCAGGTACAATATCACGTTCATAAACAGGCAGGATATATTTAATTCTGCCGGCCTCTTTAAAAAGCATATACCAGCGCCCGTCGTATTCACGCGGTGTCAGCGCATAATACCCCGGCTCAATTGCAATAGTTTTAAAGTAAAGAGGAGCAGTCAGGCGCAAAAGAGGATAAGGGGACCAGGTTGTATTCTGCGTATCATAATACTCTCCCGGATCAATATTATGGACATATTTGTGAGTCGGAACTTCAAGAGAACGGTAAACAGCTTCATAGTCAACATTATTTGAAGCCGAAACACTTAGTGCTGAATATAAAAATATTAATACAGCTAACCACTTTTTCATACAAATATTTTAATGTTATTCAGCCAAAAATCAATCATTTAATTATATTATTAATCATTATAACATCCTGCCAGATATTCAAGTGCTCAAAAATAGTTCACCATTTAAAGACCTGCTTCAAAACTGCGCTCAAGTTATTATTTATCCCGAAATTTTCTCGGACAATTAAAAACTTTGTGATAAAATCATTATAAAAGGAGAAAAGAAGAAGATGTTGAGAGGACCGTTTTTAGATAGAAACTGGATGGGACAGAACGCAGATTACAACTCATCCGATATTATAATGCTCGGGCTCCCGTTTGATGGGACAGTATCTTACAGACCGGGCTCAAGATTTGCTCCGGAGCAGATAAGACTTGCAAGCTGGGGGTTGGAAGAATACTCTCCAAGATTTGATAAGCATCTTGAAGATGTAAATTTCCATGATGCAGGTGATTTAGAGTTTCCTCTCGGGAATACATATAAATCTCTTGATATTATTGAACAAAATGTTGAGGATATATATAAAGACGGCAAGAAAGTTTTTGGCATAGGAGGAGAACACCTTGTAACACTTCCGGAAATAAAGGCTGTTTCAAAATTCTATGATAATCTTGCTATAGTTCACTTTGATGCTCACACTGACCTCAGAGAAGAATATATCGGAGAAGAAATGTCGCATTCGGCGGTTATAAGACACGCTTCTAAAATAGTCGGTCCGGAAAATATTAAGCAAATAGGCATCCGCTCAGGAATGAAAGAAGAGTTTGAATTTATGAAAAAATACAAAACACTCATTCATAAATATAATGAACTCGATGTTTTACGCGATAAAAATATTTTCGTAACAGTAGACCTCGATGTACTTGATCCGTCCGTTATGCCAGGCACAGGAACCCCGGAAAGCGGCGGGCTCCAGTTTAATGAGTTAACCGGCTGGTTTGAATATCTGAAAGACTTTAATATAATAGGTGCTGATGTGGTTGAACTTGCACCGGATTATGACGCATCAGGAGTTTCAACTGCTGTTGCAACAAAAGTTATAAGAGAACTTTTAATGATAATGTAATATAGGTGTGTTTGGAGGAGGCAATGGTTTTAGACAGGATTAAATTTTTAAAGGATGAAATTAACAAACATAATTACAGATATTATGTAGAAGATGCTCCTTCTATCAGCGACTTTGATTATGATATGCTGTTTAAAGAATTGAAAGATTTGGAGGAACAGCATCCTGAATACAAAACTCCTGACAGCCCTACACAGCGCGTAGGTTCTATGAGCGAAAAATTCTTTTCGCAAACTCACAAATACAGACTATACAGTCTTGATAATACCTACAAATATGAGGATTTGGAAACCTGGTATAAAAAGATTACCGAAGAATACGGTCCTGATGTTGAACTCGTATGTGAACTCAAAATAGACGGACTTGCTATAGCTTTGACATATGAAAACGGTCTGTTTACAACAGGGTTAACCAGAGGCGACGGGGTTACAGGAGAAAATATTACAACTAACCTTAAAACAATAAAAGCAATCCCTCTGAAATTATTTGAAGATGTTGATGTAGAGGTCCGCGGTGAAGTTTATATGCCGAAAAGCTCTTTTATAAAGCTAAACGAGGAAAATATTGCTAAAGGAGAAAAAGCTTTTGCCAACCCGCGTAATGCAGCCGCCGGCTCTGTCAGACAGTTAGACAGTACCATTACAGCAAAAAGAGATTTGTCAATCTGGATATATTCATCAATTTTTGAAAATCTCAAAACCCAGCCCCAAACACATTACGAAAGCCTGATGTATCTCAAAAAACTCGGCTTTAAGGTTAACCCTAATATAAAATTATGCAAAAATGTCAAAGAAGCAATTGCCTACTGCCAGGAATGGGAAAATAAACGTTTTGATTTGAATTATGCAACTGACGGAGTTGTTATTAAGGTCAATAAAATCTCAATACAGGAAGATATGGGCTATACTGCAAGGGCGCCAAAATGGGCAACCGCTTTTAAATTCCCGCCGGAAGAAGCCACAACTACAGTGAAAGATATTGAACTTGGAGTTGGTAAAACCGGTGCAATAACTCCTGTAGCAATTCTTGATCCTGTTATTCTCGCAGGAAGCACTGTATCACGTGCAAGTCTGCATAACTTTGATGAAGTCTGGAGGCTTGATGTAAGAATTGGCGACAAAGTTGTTATTAAAAAAGCCGCAGAAATTATACCTAAAGTTATAAAGGTTATTGATGACGGTGCTCACAAAAGACGACCTAAATACGGACTTCCTGAAAAATGCCCTGATCCGGAATGCAATTCTGCACTGGAATTTAGAGAAGGAGAAGTCAGCCTGTACTGCTCAAACCCTAACTGCCCTGCTCAGGTAAAAGCAAAAATCGAATTCTGGGCGTCCAAAGATGCTATGGATATTGAGTTTGTAGGTCCTGCCATAATTGAACAAATGTACAAAAAAAGACTTATACGCTCAGCAGTAGACCTGTATAAGCTCTCAATGGATGATTTGATGAAGCTGGATCTTGTAAAGGAGAAATCAGCACAAAATCTTTATTCAGCAATTCAGGCAAGCAAGCACCGGCCATTAAAAAGACTTTTGACAGCATTCTGTATAAAAAATGTCGGCAAAGAAACAGCAGACATCCTTGCAAATGAATTTGGAACGATTGAACGATTGAAAGAGGCAACTGTTGAAGAGCTTGCTGCAATAAACGGCGTTGGCGCCAAGATGGCTGTTGAAATACATGAGTTTTTTCACAACAGAAAAACACTTTATATGCTTAATAAACTGAAAGAATTAGGGGTAGAGCCTGCACCGCAGGAAATGCCGAAATCCGATATTTTGAAAGGAAAAACTTTCGTTCTTACAGGAACATTACAAAATATGACAAGAGATGAAGCTTCTGAAAAAATTAAAATGTATGGCGGAAAAACTTCATCATCAGTATCAAAGAACACTTCCTACGTTCTTGTCGGAGCAAATCCCGGTTCCAAATTAGACAAAGCGAAAAATTTAGGTGTTATAATATTGACAGAAGAAGAATTTCTTGAAATGATTAAAGGACAAGAATAAAATACGAAGTATTAAGAAGGAATTGTAATGAGAAAAAATAATACAAAAATCATCCAGATAGCAGGATTTAGAGGACTTTTTATGGCTCTGTTCATAGGGATCTGTCTTGCAGCAGGATTTGTTGTTTTTCCTGCAAAAGTTGCTGTTTACGCATGGAATTACCTTGCGTTAAATTATCTTTCAATTCCTTCTATAAACTTATTTCAGGGTGTCCTGTTATGGGCTATTATAGTTATGGTTTGTTATATGGCAAATAACAACAGAATGGTTATTTCGTTTGCACAGCCAAAACAACTGAGTGAAGAAGAAATGAAGCACCTGATGGAAAGAATTAGACTTCAGGCTCAAGCCAGACAGCTTAATACAATGGTTTTAAAATCCGAAGAACTGAAAACTCTTGCTCAAAAGCAGGAGATGGAAAAAACTGCGGATTCAGAAGTGTCTAAAAATACAGATAGTAAAAATTTGTAAGAAAAGGAGAAATTATGAAGAGATTTTTAATTGCAGCAGCAGCTGTAGGATTAATTGCAGGCATAACAGCGGCAACAGTTAATGCAGCACCTGCTAATACGGAGGAAAGAGGCTATATTTCTGTAGATGCTTCAGCTAACACAGAACTGACTCCTGACGTGGTGGAAATAAATATTGCTGTAAAAACTTCCGACTCAAAATCACTTCAAAAAGCTACACAGGAAAATAAAGAAATTTCCGATAAAGTTTATGCTGCTCTAAAAACAATGATTAATAAAGATCAGGGCGATTATGTAAAGACTGCTGATTTTAGTGCAGTACCGGTTTATAATTATTCTTCAAACAAAAAGAATTTTGAAAAATATGAAGTTTCAAACAGCATAATTGTTCACACAAAAAACGTGGATAAAGCCGGTAATATTATTGATAAGGCAATCAGTCTGGGTGCAACAAATGTAAACGATTTGAACTTCTCAGTTTCAAATTATGAAGCACAATGCAATGACCTTCTTGCCATTGCTGCAAAGAAAGCAAAAACAAGAGCTGATTCAATTGCAAAAGCTTCATCAACTTATGTTACAGGAATTAAATCACTAAACAACAGCTGCTCAACATCAAATAACCAGAGAATTCAATACAGATTAATGGCAAAAAATATGATGTACGACAGTGCAGCAGGCTCTGCGGCTCCGGAAGCAACTCCAATCCAGAGCGGTGTTATAAAAATTTATGCAAATATTAATGCAAGTTATTTTGTTAAATAAAATAAATTAAATTATTAGGGAGGAATTTTATAAATAAAATTCCTTCCATTATTATAAAAGTCATATGTCTTTAGAATTCCATTTTGTCTCCTACCTTATAATTAGTATATTTCAGCTTACCGTTTGTCAATAAATTTTTCATACTTTCACTTCCAGTAGCTTTTACCCCTGCAATACTCATACCTTCTGGGAATATATTAAACTCAAAGGCATCCATACCATATTTATTAGGTCTTTTAGGACCATTAGTATCTATATATAACCAACAACAAGCCTGTTTCCAGGTAGTGGTTTGAATATTACCATGCTCATCTTTTATAGGTCTTCCATATTCATCGGTTTTATTTGAGGTTCGTAGTAAATTACAACCAGTTGATTGATTTATACCTATTACGACACCATCTTTTAATATTATTTTAGGATTGCTAAAAGAACGATCTGTCAAATTACCGGAAGAATCAACCTGAGGAACAGCATATTCAAGTGAATAAAAATATTTACTGCATCCTAAATCATTTTTTGATTTACATACTTTTGCACCACTGAAATATTTTGCAAAATCTATAGCCAGTTGTGATGAATTTGATACACCGTTTTGTGCTTCAAATAGCCCTCGGACATCACCAGGGGTTCCGTTTTGTGCTTCATAAAGTTTTATTGCCTGATTAACTTCTGAATACATACGTTTTGCCCGAGTAGTAAGCTCGGTTTCCTGATTTTTCTGAATAAGACCAGGAAGTGTCATTGCTGCGACTACACCTATTATGCCTAAGGTTATCAATACCTCGGCTAACGTAAAACCTGATTTAATGGTTCTTT
>CABLZX010000023.1:0-14897 GCA_902383995.1 uncultured Brachyspira sp. | reverse complement strand
ATAAACCATATTTTTTGATAATCGCATAAACAAAAACATCTTTGCCTAACATATTAGGTTCTTTAACCCCGTTAAGATCGACCATAATAACTCTACCGTTTGAGAAATTTTGAAAAGCTGAAACTATAAGTGATGTTCCATCAGATAAGAATACTGTATAAGAATCTCTAACACAAAAACTCTCTTGACAAGCTTCTCCGTTTAAGTATCTATACCTTATCCCAGTCTCGGTTACAGTTCTATTACTAATTAATATATAGTTAGCTAAGTACCTTTGCCAAAACTCTGATGCAGTAAGAGTATAATCCCAATAGTCAAGACTTCCATTTGACACTTCTGACATTTTTAACGACTGCGCAAGCACACTATAAGACTTTTTAAGCTTAGTTGCAGTTGTCAGCTTTTCATGTTTGTTTATCAATGCAGGTAAAGTCATTGCTGCAACAATACCTATTATTCCCAGAGTTATCAACACCTCTGCCAGGGTAAAACCTCTTTTACAAATCTCTTTTTCTGCGGCGCTGCATGGCTTGTTACCTGCGCCAATACAGGATAATAGGCTTAAATCACTCCGCCCCCCCCCCGAAAAACCTTGTCTTTACTGCATTTCCCATAATTCATTCTCCTTTCTTCATTATTTATTTCTTTTGTTTTATTTAAGTAAAATATATTTATTTTCTAGGACACGCTACCGCTATCTTCTCGAATACAAATAATTTACTTGAATATGTTCAATTGAGTGTTTGTTTTTTACCTTTGGTTTCTCTATAGCTTTTCGATATGATTGCCATGCTTCAGGCACAACATTACCCGGATTTTCTTTTCCTTGCTACGCTTGCGCTGGTATGGGAGCGGATGTGTGTCAAAAAAAAGTTTTAAGTTACTTCAAAGGTGTCCTCTTTGCGGTATCTGTATATCTTTTCTTAAGCTCGCTTCCGCTCAATATACCTGATAAGATTTTAATTAACCCGAGGTAGTGTCGTGCCTGTGCCATAGCTATTGTTTCGAAATTTTATACTAATAACGCAAGGAATTTTCATCTCCTTTTTATTATAATCCATTTTTTAGATAAGAGCAATATTATTTGATTTCTTTTTGATATGCCCATGCTGAGTGATTATGGATACTTTCAAATGCTTCACACTCAACTTCATATTCATTGACAACAGGATGTTCGCGAAGCTTTACAACGACATCACGAAGAACATCTTCTACAAATTTAGGATTATCCCACGCTTTTTCCGTAACAAACTTCTCATCCTCACGTTTTAAAAGAGGATATACCGGACAGGACGCACAGCTTTCTATCAATGAAATCAAATCCTCAAGCCATATATGCTTATCTTCATCATATGAAACTTTGACTGTGATAAAAGCTCTTTGATTGTGGGCACCATTATCTGAAATCTCCTTTGAACAAGGACATAAGGTTGTCACAGGAACCTGTACGCCCAAAATAAACTTGTAATTGTCATGATCAATTTTACCTTCGAATGTACAATCATAAGCCATTTGGGCAGAAAGTTTTGTTACAGGAGATTTTTTTTCAAGAAAATACTTAAACTTAAATTGAAGTTCCCCGCTTTCTGCATCAAGATTTTGGATAATTTTTTCAAGACAGCCTTTTATATCAACACCAAGAAGATTTTTATGCTGCCATTCATTCAAGACCTCTACAAAACGTGACATATGTGTTCCCTTATAAGCCCTTGGCAGCGAAACACTAACTCTTGCCTTAGCACAAACAACCTGATTAGAGCTATTCTTCCTTTGTATAATCAAAGGAACATCAATATGCTTGATTCCTACTTTTTGAATATCAACATTTCGTGTGTCTTTTAAGTTTTGAATATCCTTCATATTTTCTTTCTTATTTTTATTAAGAATTGTTAAAAATTTGCATCGCAAATAGCAATTTTTAAATCCGAATATACTTTATATAAACATAAAGCTCTCTCTTCTTATTTAAACGGATAGGCCTTGAAATAACATCAAGGTCTTTTTTTTTGCTATTTTTCAGTACACTTATCACAATCATCAAGACGTTTTCTGATGCCTAAGTATCTGTCAAGTTCTCCCCTTAGCCTTTTTAAATCAAGATATAATGCATTGTTAAGCAGCACTCTGTTATCGTACTTTGAATCTATAATATACAATGTTGGGAAACCGGTTAATGCAATATCATCAACAACTTTTTTATACTGAGGATCTTCTACATTTAACATGACAATACTGAATTTATCCTTATAAATAGAATTAATAGTCTGGAATTTAGGCATAAATTTCAGACAGTAACCACACCAGTCAGCATAAAACAATACAAGAGCAGGTTTTTCTGATTCCATTGCTGTTTCATAATTAACACCGATGTTATAATCCGAAGGTTTTTCTTTTTTGTCCATAATACTTCCATTCAGCGCAAGACAAACGGCTGAAGTAAGAATAGTAACCAATAAAATACTTAATCCTATAATAATCTTTTTCTTCATAATTTATACTCCTCAAAAATATTATACTATAAACAATACAAAAAACCGAAGCTATAAAGTTTTCAAAAAATCGTTTTAATATTTCTTAACATAAGACTTGCATTTTTATATACTATAGTATATACTAAGTATATACTATTTCGTATTACAAATCCCGCATATCGTTTTAGAAACGGGCGGAGGTAAATCGTGCCTAAAATTTATTTACCCTTGATTAACCGGCAGATTTACCACCGGTATATTTTGTGAAGCAATAAATAAGGAGTTTAAAGTTTATGAGCAAAAATCGCCCCGTTAAGATGAAGAAGGTTTACCAAAAGTCAAATCCGGCAAAAAATGAAGTTCTATCAGCATCAAATGACAGCATCCTTACCGGCTATTTAAGAGAAATAGCAAACTATCCTTCACTCAGCAGTTCAGAAGAAAAAAAGATTGCCAAACTGGCAAAAAAAGGAGATGCAGAGGCAAAGAAAAAATTAATTCAGGCTAATTTAAAGCTTGTAGTATGTATTGCTAAAAAGGCAATACATATGTCCGGTCTGCCAATGATTGACTTAATTCAGGAAGGCAATTTAGGCTTGATGATTGCAGCCGAGAAATTCAACTATAAACTTGGCTACAAATTTGCAACATATGCAAGCTGGTGGATTAAACAATCAATGTTTAAGGCAATTTCAGAACAGTCACACTGCATGAAAATTCCTGTATACATTCAGGAAACACTTTCCAAGTTCTCAAAACTTAAATCTGAAATGGAAAAAGAATACAATTGCCAGGTTCAGACAAAGGATGTTGCAAAAAAAATGAATATCGAGCCGGACAAGATAGAAACTTTCCTTTCTGCATACACAAAAACAATATCTATTGAAAGCGGTCTTGAACGTGATAACGGCAAAGATTTAAATATAGCAGATATTCTTGAAGATGAGAAGGCTTCTGTATTAGAAACAGTTGAATACAAAAATCTTCAGGAAGATATAGAAATTGTTGTCTCAACCTTGAAAGAACGCGAGCAGGACGTGGTAAGAATGCGCTACGGGCTGGGGAATGCTGCAAAAAGAACATTAGAAGAAATAGGAAACATTTACGGTGTAACAAAAGAATGTATAAGACAGACAGAATTAAGAGCATTAAAAAAAATGCGCCTGTCAAGCATTGGACAGGAAATGTTATCAGGTTACATCGGGTAGTGAAGGTCCTCGTGAGTTTATATTTTATATCTTGAAGTAAGGAGCGGCAAATGCCGCTCTTTTTATTATCAATAACTTACCTTATATGGATAATCATCAGGGATTTTCCAGCCGTTATCCTGTATTATTGCAGTACAGTAGTGCCTGTTACCCGTTTTACAGGAAAACGTTGACCCTTCATAGAGCTTGTTAATATCACCATTCCAGCCGGCTTTATAAGGTTCCATACCTTTCTTGTAATGGTATCGCCACTGTTCTGTCGAACTTGCCGGATAAAAATTAAAAACAAACAAGCAAATACCTCCGGATTTAGAAAAAGATTCACCGTATTTGGCAATACATTTTTTCGGGTCACCGGGGTAAAAATACCAGTCACGCGTATAGCCTGCCGCAGGTCTTAATGCACTACCGTCTGCAAAATATATCATTAAGGAACCATCTGAAAGAGTGTCTGTTCGGGTAAGGTTCAGATAAGGTTTCAAATATTTGTTAAACCACTTTTCCGCCGCGGATGAACCTTCTATAATATTGCCTTCTTCATCTTTTTCAGCGCCTTTTAAGTCCTCATACCAGTAAGATTTATCACCGTAATCCTTTTCAGCCATAAGAATTGCCTGATTAAATGCCGAATAAAACTTCTGCAGACGAGTTTCAACGACTTTGTTATTATTTTTCTGAATAAGTGCTGGCAGTGTCATTGCTGCAACAACACCGATTACGCCCAGGGTTATTAGTACCTCGGCTAATGTAAAGCCTCGTTTACGGTTTTCTTGTGTGGCGGCGCCAAATGGTGCTTGTCCTGCGCCAATACCACGATTGGTGCTTAAATTACTCTGCCCCCCCCCCGAAAACCCTTGTCTTTACTGCATTTTTCATAATTCATTCTCCTTTTTAGTTGTATCTGTTCTTTCTTCTTTTTTAAGTGAATATAAAGCTTTTTTGGGGCACGCTTCCGCGCTGCTTTCACTATCGCCTCAAAAAGTTTTAGTTTACTTAAAAGGTACTCATGCTTTAAGTTATCAGTATATTTTTTCTCAGACACGTTTTCTCTCCGTTCACTCTATCGTTTCGAAAAGATATACTGATACTGGAAATGATATACAGTTCTATAGTCTGTTTTTATTATAAGATATTTTAAACTAAACTTCAAGTTTTTGCTTTACAGGCTTATACGAATTACGCTTTTTATCTTCAAGTCTTTTCTGATTATAACCGTATGTTGCATATATCAAAACGCCCATTATTAACCACAACGGAAAGTATAATGATGAAGTTTTCAGGAATTTCATAGAATAAATCATTAATCCGCCGCATGTTAAAATTCCAAGAACAGGGAATGTCGGACAGAATGGAACTTTAAAAGGTCTTTCTCTTTCCGGATCTGTTTTTCTTAAAATTAATACAGCAATACAGATTATAATAAATGAAGTAAATGTTCCGAAATTACAAAGTTCCGCAGAGATATTCAAGTCCATAAATAAAGAACAAATAATAACCACGATACCTGAAATCCAGGTTAATACATGCGGAGTTCTGAATTTTTTATGGATTAATCTCAATGACTTTGGCAAAAATCTGTCGCGGCTCATTGCATATAAAATTCTTGTTGTGCCAAGCTGATAAATCAAAAGAACCGATGTGAGCGCACACAAAGCTCCAATTGAAATAAGTCCGGCAAACCAGTTTATACCAATAGCTCTCATAGCATGTGCTATAGGCGCCTGAATATCAATATGTCCTAACGGAACTGTACCTGTTAAGACAAGAGCCACACATACATATAAAATTGTACAGATTATAAGTGTTCCCAGAATTGCAATAGGAAGATCTCTCTGCGGATTTTCGGTTTCTTCAGCAGTAGTTGAAATTGCGTCAAAGCCTATATATGCAAAAAATATTAAAAATGCGCCCATAAATACTCCTTCAAAGCCGTTCGGCGCAAAAGGAACCCAGTTTTCAGGCTTCACATAGAATGCTCCTACGCATATAAAGGAAAGTATCATAAACATATTTACACCGACCATAATACTTGCAACTCTTGTAGACTCTTTAACACCTTTGATTAATAAAAGTGTCAATGCAAGCACAATAGCAATCGCCGGCAGATTAATTGCAACAGGAATTTTATCGAATATATACGGCATCTGTGTATGAGGGTCAAGTCCAAATTTATCACAATAAGCAAACATAAATCTGTAATCATTTCTCAGCCACATCGGGAAATTAACAACAAAATCAGGAAGTACATGCTTAAAGCCTTTTAAAAATTGTACAAAATATCCTGTCCAGGCACTGGCAACCGTAATATTTCCTATAGCGTATTCAAGCATCAAAATCCAGCCGACCATCCATGCCATAAATTCACCCATTGTTGCATAAGTATATGTATAAGCACTTCCTGCAACAGGAATCATCGCAGCTATTTCACTGTAACATAGAGCTGAAAATACACACGCAACAGCGGCCATAACCATTGAAATTATAATCGCAGGTCCGGCACCTACACCCTCTGGACCGCCCTGAATTGCAGTTCCGATAATTGTAAAAATTCCTGTGCCTACAACTGCACCTATACCTATTACTATAAGGTCAAAAACATTTAATGTCTTTTTCAGTTCCGACTTTTTACTGGTTGCGATAAGTTCATCGGGGCTTCTTTTCGTTAAGCAGTTAGCTATAATTGATTTAATATTCATCTATTTCAATAATTCCTGTCTTTTTTGTTCAACTTTTTCATTGTGAAGCAAATTTTCATTAAGCCTGTTTTTTACAAAGCCGTACAGCAAATAAATCATAGCACCAACTCCGAGCCATACCGGAAATAGTAAAGCCGAGCCGGACGGCTGCATAGATTTATATACCATAAGCCCGCCGCATGTAATTATACCAAGAGAAGGCACAAGCGGAGAAAACGGAACCTTAAAAGGTCTAGGTCTTTCCGGATCTGTTTTTCTTAGTATTAATACTGCTACACAAACTATTATGAAAGAAGTAAATGTTCCGTAATTACATAATTCCGCTGCAACATCTAAATTAAGCGTTAAAATTCCAACAACAGCAAGCCACCCTACAGTCCATGTCAACAGAGCAGGCGTCTTGAATTTTGGATCTAATTTTTGAAATCTCTGCGAAATAAAGTGGTCCCTGCTCATTGCGTATAAAATTCTTGTTGCAGCCATCTCAAGCACGAGCAGCACAGATGTAAGCCCGGCAAGTGAACCAACTGAAATTAACCCGGCGGCCCAGTTTTGATGAGCAAGAGTCATGCAGTATGCCATTGGAGCTTTAAGAAAAGCTGCCGGAACAGGACCAGAAGTATCCTGCATGCCAGTCAATACAAGAGCAACAAGCACATACACAACAGTAGTTATTATTAAAGAACCAATAATACCTATAGGCAAATCTTTCTGCGGATTTTTACACTCTTCAGCTGCAGTTGCAAGAGCATCAAAACCGATATAAGCAAAAAATATTAAAAATGCGCCCGCAAAAATTCCTGCCCCGCCGTTAGGCGCAAAAGGAACCCAGTTATCAGGTTTTACAAAAAACGCACCGGCAAGTACAAATAATGCAATAACTGCAAGTTTAACAAAAACCATTATACCAGCCATTTTAGTTGAATCTTTGCTACCTTTTACAAGAATTGCAGTGATTAAAAGTACAATTAAAATCGCAGGAAGATTTATGCAAAGAGGCACACCAAAAAGTCTTGGCACAAATGTATCCGGATTTTCCGCAAGAATTTTGCTTGCAGAGAATATATCATTAACAAGCCAAACTGGCGGATGTGCAATACAAGCAGGCAAAAATTTCTCAAACCCGCTCAAAAACTGTACAAAATGATTTGACCACGCACATGCCACTGCAATAAAGCCAATAGCATATTCAAGCATCAAAACCCAGCCGACCATCCATGCCGCAAATTCGCCAAGGGTCGCAAATGTATAAGTATAAGCACCTCCTGCAACCGGAATCATTGTAGCAAATTCACTGTAACAGAGTGCTGAAAATATACACGCAACAGCAGCTATTACCATTGATACCATTAATGCCGGACCTGCACCCAACGCAGAACCGTCTGCACTTCCTGCGGCTGCAATACCAACAACAGCAAAAATTCCGGATCCGATAATAGCGCCAACCCCAAGAATTATTAAATCCCAAACGCCCAATGTTTTTTCTAAACCTTCAGCCTTAGCTTCTTCAAGCATTTCATCCGGATTTTTAATACGGGTAATAGTTTTCAAAAAATTGCGAGTCAATGTCGCACGACTGTACTTTTCTGCCATCTAACATCCTTACTTTTTAATCCGGTGTACCTTCTCCGACCCGCGGACGCGAACCGTACAAGGCTCACCTTTTTACACATCACTATGATTTTTCGCTCATGTAGTTTATCACGAAATTTTTTCGGACAATTTATGTTCATCTTTACAAAGAGGGAAACCTAATTCTTCTCTTTGTGCAACATACAATTTTGCAACTGCTGAAGCCATTGTTCTAACTCTGTTTATAAAGTTAATTCTTTCATCTTTGCTGATTACGCCTCTTGCATCCAGGAGATTAAACGTATGCGAACACTTCAAAACATAATCATATGCAGGCAAAACAAGTTTTGCACTAACACAATTATCAACTTCTTTCTGATAAAGGTCAAACATCGTGAATAATGATTTTGCATCACTTACTTCAAAATTATATTTTGACTGTTCAATTTCGTTTTGCAAGAAAATCTCACCATATTTTAATTTATCATTCCACATAATATCGTAGACAGACTCTTTATTTTGAAGATACATAGCAATACGTTCAAGTCCGTAGGTCAATTCAAGCGCAACCGGCTTAACTTCCAATCCTCCTACCTGCTGGAAATATGTAAACTGTGTAATTTCCATACCATCAAGCCAAACTTCCCAGCCTACCCCGGCAGCACCGAGGGTTGGAGATTCCCAGTTATCTTCAACAAATCTGACATCATGCTCTTTCAAATCAATACCCATAGCTTCCAAACTTTTCAAATAAAGCTCCTGGGCATTATCAGGAGAAGGTTTCAAAATAACTTGAAATTGATAATAATGTCCCAATCTGTTAGGATTTTCTCCGTATCTTGCATCAGTTGGTCTTCTGCATGGTTCAATCATTGCAGTATTCCAAGGCTCAGGTCCCAATGAACGCAAAAAAGTTGCAGGGTTCATTGTGGAAGCACCTTTTTCTATGTCATAAGGCTGCTGAATTATGCAGCCGTAATCAGACCAAAACTTTTGTAAATTAAAAACCAGTTCTTGAAAATTTAAAGCCATAACACACATTCCAATATTGTACTATTTACACTCGTTCGTTTATATTACGACTAACATAGCAAAAATGCAAACTTTATGTTTAAAAATATTAAGTAAGAATAAACAATGCTTAAAAATCAATTCTGGCAGTTACACCGATTTCTTTATATTTTGTAGAGCCGTAAGCGCCTACCGATAGATTTGTATTATCCTTTAATTTTGTATCAAATTCTGCTTTAAATGCTGCATCACTCTGAAATAACGATGCACTTACGTTAAATGAGGTTTTCGGAGTAACAGTCTGTGCAAAATTTGTACTTACACCCGGGTTTCCTTCTTTTAAATAAATACTCCCTGAAAAATTATTTCTGCTGTCATTATATCCAAAATTTGCTTCCAATGCATTATCAAACGGCTCGTATTCGATATTACCTGTTATTCTGGTTCTTTCATTTTTAAGCTGTTTCTCAAATCCCAGCCCGGCTGATTTATCGAATACATCAATAGTTCCCGAAATTCCCGTATTGTTACCGATTTCTTTTGTTGCAGTAACCTTATCTGCTCGTACTTTATAATTTAAACTTTTAAAAAGGCTTGATTTTTTAGTATACTCCGGCACATCCGGACGCATTACGGTTGATACTGCATCTTTTTTAGTTTTTCTCAGATGTGTATCAAACTCTTCTGTTTGCAATACCGGAACCGTATTATCCATAGGTTTGTCTGCTTTTTTAACTGATTTTTTACCTTCAATTTTTGTTTTCGCCTTATCAAGCAGGTTTTCTCCAAGATCCACAGCAGCACTTATTTGCTCTGAATATGTTGTTTTAACTGCATCCAGAACAGCCTCATCCGCATCGGATTTTGTGAATACTTTTACAAAAGTTTTCAACCTTTCATCAGGCATAGTAAATCCTCTCTATTTAAATAAAAGTATTTTATTATATAAAAATTGCATAAATTTTACATAAATATTAAACGATATTTACAAATTAGATACACGCATGGTATTTTAAAAAAAAGGAGTAAAAAATGGCATTAAAAATTCTTATATTTTCAGGAAAACAATACTCGGGAAAAGATACAGCAGCAAAAATTATGCTAAAAAAGATGAAGGATTACAAACGCTGCGCAATGGGCGATATTATTAAATTAACATATGGAAAAGAAAAAGGGCTGTCTTATGAAGAAATAGAAAAAAATAAGGCTTTATACAGAAAAGATCTTATCAAATTAGGAAATTGGGGCAGAGCCCAGGATCCTGATTACTGGCTAAAAAAAATTATAGCCCAGGACGGCAACATTATGGTAACAGATGTAAGGGTTCAGCATGAATATGAAACATTCAAAAATGCAGGCGCTAAATCAATAAGAGTGGAAGCTTCACGAGAAACACGCGCTAAACGAGGCGAACTTATAGGGGAAGACGATATTACTGAAACCGGTCTTGACCATATAAAAGATTGGGATTATGTAATTGACAATAATTCTGATTACGAACATCTTGAACATCAGATTGACAAAATTGTAGAATTATTAAAATAAAAACTCCGAAACGGAGTTTTTATTTTTTTAAAAATATCTAACCTTAAACGGATAATCTTTTGAAATTTTCCAGCCGTCATATTGTATAAGAGCTGCACAATAATTTTTCTTAGTAGAATTGCATCCGCTATATCCGCCATTAATCAACCCGTTTCTTGTTCCATCCCAATTGTATTTATATGGTTCAAGACCTTTTCCCGTAAGGTATTTCCATCCACTATCCGTTGATTCTAAAGGCATATATTCAAAAATAAAACGGCAAATGCCGTCTTTATCAGATAAAGCCTCACATTTTTCAGGATTTCCTGTATAAAAAATTATATCACGCAGACTTTTGGTAAGATTATCAGTACCGAGCTGAAAAGCAGACCCGTCCGGTAGATAGTATATTACATAGCCGTCAACTGTTACTTTCTTTTTTAAGACAATAAATTCAGATAAATATTTTTCATACCATAAATCAATCCTGGCTGTACCTTCTATAGGATTACCTTCCTCATCAAGGTCAACACCGGAAGTATCTTCATACCAATATTTTCTATCACCATGTTTTACTTCTGCCTGTTCAATAGCTTGGTTAAATAATGAATAAAACTTTTTTAATCTAGTTTCAACAACAAGTTTATGATGTGTTTGGATTAAATTTGGAAGTGTCATAGCTGCAACAATTCCGATAATGCCGAGAGTAATAAGAACCTCAGCTAAAGTGAAACCAAATTTCTGGTAGGTGGACGTGTGAGTGTAAGCCAACCCGGAGATGTCGGGAACCCGCATTTTTCCGACACTCCTAATAATTTTGGGCAGTATGTCTGCCTTGTCCTGGGAGTGTCTTGAAAAAATTTCCGTAAGTGTAAATCCGTTTTTAATATGTGACTTAACGTCAATAAAGGAGCCTAGATTACTCTGCCCCCCCCCCCGAAAACCTTACTATAATTGAGCTTTAGCATGATTTCAATCTCCTTTAAATTTTATTAATAACAATCTTATATTAACATATTTTTTACACATTTTCAATAACCCAAAGGGCTTTCAAATAAAAATCCCTTTGGGTTACATGTTATTATTTTAATTTATATTAATTGCGATTTAAACCATACCTTCTTTAACAGCTTTAACTGCTGCCTGGACCCGGTCATTTACACACATTTTTTGCAGAATTGAACAAACATGAGCTTTTGCAGTATGTACACTTACAATCAGCTCTTTTGCAATTTCGGTATTGCTTTTACCTGTAACAAGGTGTTTAAGAACTTCATATTCTCTTTCAGTTAAAGGAACTCTGCCTTCACTTTGTGTTTTGTTAGGTAAAAATCCTATATTATCAACCTTAGGGAAAGAATTTAATGCCATTTGAGATACCATAGGATCAATCCAGCAGGCACCTTCAGCAACATCCCTTACAACATCTGCAAGTTTTGACGGATCTATATCTTTCAGACAATAAGCACTTGCACCTGAGCTTAACGCTGCAATAACTTCTTCTTCCCTGTCATGTGATGTAAGTGCAATAACCTTTGTATCAGGGCACATTTCTTTTACTTTTATTGTAGCTTCAATACCATTCATACCGGGAAGTCCGAGGTCCATAAGGATAACATCCGGCTTTGAACGTTCAATAAGCTTTAGCCCCTCAATTGCATCTTCCGCTTCGGCTACTACGTTCATATCGTTATTTTCATTAAGAGCACATCTCAAACCTACCCGGGTAAGTTTAAAATCTTCGATAATTGCAACTTTAATAACCTGCTTTTCAACTACTGTACCACTTTTTTCTGCCATTTTTAAACCCTCATATTTTACTGACAAAATTATTAAATCTTATCGAAACGGATTAATCCATTACCCGGGTGGGCATATTATTAAGAAAAGTTAAGAAAATACTTCGTATGGAGTAGAAACTCATGATATAATTTTATAAAGTGACGAAAGGGAGTAAAACATGCTGGAATTTCTGTTTGGAAAAAAGAAAAAAGAAGAGAAAAAAGACGCAGTATTAAACGAAATTTATTCTAAATTAAAGAAAAAATACAGTTTTGATAATATTTCGGTAAAAAGAAAAACCGAATTAAAAAATCTGATTAGTAAATACGGCTACCTGCCTTATCCATACATTAAGGCTCTGGAAGAACTTACTAAGGAAGAAATTTTATTTGGACTGGAGATAAAATGGAAAAAGAATAAAGTTTTTAAAGACGGCAGGTTTGACTTTTCAAATAGTGAAATAAGCCCTCTTGCACGGAATAATGTTCAAAATGCAGACTGGATAAAACGCGAAGGTCATAATATAAAGCTTATTAACCTGGCAGGGCTTGGTGACGGCAACAAAACAAAAGAACCGGGCAAGTTTATGGACTGGCTCAGACAGCTTCTTATTCTTCCTACCGGTGATTTAAACAATAATATATTTAATACAACAATATATTTAATACCATTTCATCCCAGAGAATTTGGATGCGCCTATCTGCCTAAAAGTTCAGAGGTAAGCCAGGCCCTTCTTGATAAAGAACTTGAAGCGCTTACCGGAATGGATGCTAAAGCGCAGGTTAAAATATTTATAGAACTTGCCCAGCTTGCAGGACATCCTGTAATTTACGATATTCTTCCGCAGACAGGAAGGTTTTCAAAAGCTGTACTCGCTAATCCGCAAATAGCAAGATGGTATGATATTACAGACCTGCAAAACCAGCTTGAGGCAAAAGTTGAAAGTACTGCTGAAAAACTTCAAAAAGACTATGATGCAGAAGATATAGATGTCGTAAAAAGTATCTATAAACAGGCGCAGGAAGGTTCTGCAGGAACATTGAGCGAACAGTATCAGGCTATTTTTGACCTTTTTGACAAAGAGATGGATAACCTTAAAAAAGAACTCTGTAATACTATGCTTACCAAGGCAAACCAGCTTAAAATCCAGAAAAGAGTAAGGGATATTGTCTCAAAAGTTAACGGGACAAAGCCTAACAGCAAGCTTGATGAAAACGACATTACAAAACAGATAGACATTATACAGGAACTAATAAAAGAGGGTCTATGGCCGGCACCTGGAGGAGCATGGTGCTCTGCAGGCATACCTGTTTACGACAAGATGAGCGAATGTGGAGGTTATCCTGTATTTAAGCATTACGATTACAAAGGAGAAGATGTAACTAATTTTGCAAATCTTGACTGCCAGACACCATACTATTTTGTATATCTGGAAGATGGGACATACAACAAACCTGTAATAGATTACTTTATAGACTTTATGTTAAAACTTCAGGAAGAGTATAACTTTGACGGATACAGGGTAGATCATATAGATCATATTGTAGATGCGGTTTCTGAAAAAGACGGCGTGCCTATAAGCTACAGAGCGCCAAGAACTGTACTAAACCGGCTTAATACAGCATTAAAGAAAAAAATCCCTTATTTCGGCACTCTGGCAGAATACATGCTGTGGGATAATTATCTAAAAGAATACCATCATGACATGAACTTTGACCTGCTGTGGGGTAATGACATTATTTCACAACAGGATAAAACTCCTGAAAGAATAACTGAAGATAACCAGAACCTTACAAATTACAATGTTAATTATAAGGACGGCAAGCGCCTGTCTATATTAAAAACATATAATAATCAGGACGGCGAATTTCGCTGCATTAACCAGTATCCAGGACAGTTAAGCGAGAACGGAGCACTGTTTAAATGGGCTAAATACAAACTTCTGCCAGGAGGAAAATATGCACAAAGACCGGTTCTATACGTTGACGGTGATGAAAGCTTTACCAAAAACGGAATAGAAAGCGTTATCGGAGAAGAAATGTCCATGCCAAGAGAAAAGCATTATGAATTTTACGCAAAATTTGATGCGCTTGACAGATTTGTAAAATCCCAGCCGATAATTACCGATGGAGAAGCGCAAATTCTAATTCAGGAAGAAGATGGTTTTGCAGCATGGCTTATTTCAAAAGAGCCGCTGAAAAAAGCTTTTCTTATTGTATCAAACTATAATTATCCGACAGAACTTGTTACCGTACACAATGAAGACGCTTCATGCTATTCAGAGGTTAAAAAAGGTAATCCTGTTAATAATAAGATTATTAAATTGCCTGGTGACTTTAGAGCTATATCAGAATATATTTTTACTGACAGCAAATACAGTCTGAAACACTTCGATAATCAGCTTACAGAGATGATATTTGAAGAATTAAAACCTGCTGAATTCAGAATATTTGTTTTGCAAAAAATATAAATCATACATATACTTGACACAATTTAAGAATATTGATATTATAATCCGTAGAGAGTAACAAAAAGATATTAGAAGATCATAGCTTCATTTAAAAAGAAAGGTGAAAAGATTATGACAAAAAGATTCGGTTTTACTTTGGCAGAAGTATTAATCACATTAGGTA
>CABLZX010000022.1:0-16042 GCA_902383995.1 uncultured Brachyspira sp. | reverse complement strand
CTGCGTTTTCCATACTTAATCTCCTTTGTTAGTTATATCTGTTCTTTCTTACTTTTTCTTGATTAAATATAAAACTTTTTGAGGCGATTGCGGTAGCAGAGCGTGAGCGGGTCCGAAAAAATAAATATATTTTTCTTTAATATGTTCTGTCAGTTCCTGCTTTTCGTTTCGGAAAGCTCTATATTTACCAAAGAGGCTTGACAGGCGTCTGTCTTTTTTTAGTATATACCATTTTTTATAAATATTCAACTTGACATTTCTAAAACTAATAAGGACAATAATAATTGAAATAAGGGGGCAATTATGACTAAGGAAACATTCTTACATGATAAACATGTTCAACTGGGTGCGCGGATGGTTGATTTTGCAGGCTGGCATATGCCGGTGCAATACACTTCAATTATTGAAGAACACAAAACAGTCAGGGAAAATGTCGGGTTGTTTGACGTGTCACATATGGGAGAAGTCTTTGTATCGGGTAAGGATTCTTTAGCATTTTTACAGAAAATTGTACCTCAGGATATATCAAAACTTGCATATGAAAAAGCAGTTTACTGCCAGCTTCCTAATGAAAAAGGCGGGCTTATTGACGATTTAATTATCTATAAATTAGGAATAAATCTTTATCTTGTAATCTGCAACGCTGCAAGAATTGATGAAGATTTGAACTGGATGGTTAGAAACAAGAAAGGTCTTGATGTAAAAATAGACAACCAGTCACATAATTTTTCGCTGCTCGCAGTTCAAGGTCCAAAGGCTGATGAACTTTTAAGGACAATGGGGCTTGACACAATACAGGAATCATTCACAATTAAGCCTGCTAAAATATGCGGAATTAAACTTTTAATTTCACGTACAGGCTATACAGGAGAAGACGGATATGAACTTCTTGTAGAAAACGAATATTCCGAGGAATTATGGGATAAAATACTTGAATACGGTGCAGCATTTGGAATAAAACCAATCGGGCTTGGAGCTCGCGACACATTAAGACTGGAGGCAGCGCTTCACCTTTACGGGAATGATTTGGACGAGAACACAACGCCTGTTGAAGCCGGCTTAAGCTGGTCAATCCCTAAAGATAAAAAAGAAAATTACAATGGAAAAGATATTATAATGGAACAGCTCCTAAACGGCGGAAACAAAAAACTAATAGGCTTAAAAATGCTTGATAAAGGTATTGCCCGACATGAATATGAAGTTTATAAAGACGGGGAAAAAGTAGGATTTGTAACCAGCGGCGGCATTTCACCTATGCTTAATGCAAATATAGCGCTCGCTTATGTAAAAAATGATAAAAATATTTGCACAGGTTCTACTGTTCAAGTTATGATAAGAGAAAAGCTGCACAATGCCGAAGTAGTAAAAAAACCATTTATCAGTAAGAAAAACAGAATAAAAATATAGGAGAATAAAAAATGAGTATCACTGAAAAAATTCTTTGTTCCAAATCTCATGAATATATTCTTAAAAATGAAGACGGAACATACACAATCGGATTAACCGATTATGCAGTTGAACAGCTTGGCGACATTGTATACCTTGAACTTCCTGAAGCCGGGAATGATTTCAAAAAAGGTGAAACCTTTGCAACAGTAGAATCAGTAAAAGCCGCTTCTGAAATATATGCGCCAATCAGCTTTAAAGTTACGGAAATAAATGAAACTCTTGCCGATGCTCCGGAAACTTTAAACGAAGACAGCTATGAAAAAGGCTGGCTGATAAAAGCTGAAGCAACCGGCGATATAACAGAACAAAATGACTTAATGGAATACGAAGATTACAAAGAAGAAGTTGAATAATGAAAAATTTTTTAGTACACGATGACAATACAAGATCTGAAATGCTTAATAGCATAGGGCTTAAGTATATTACGGATTTGTTTAAACAAATTCCAGAAGCTGCAAGGCTGGCGCAAATCGAACTGGAAAATCCAATTAGTGAAATGGACGTCCAAAAAAGGATTAAGGCACTGGCAAAAAAGAACAAAACTGATGTTATCAGTTTTCTTGGCGGAGGAGTTTACAACAAATTTGTTCCAGCCTGTGTTTCACAAATTGCCAACAGATTTGAGTTTTTGACAGCATATACTCCTTATCAGGCAGAAATTGCACAGGGAACTTTACAGATTATGTATGAGTTTCAAACAATGATGTGCAGACTTACGGGAATGGATATTTCAAATGCAACGGTTTATGACGGCGCAACAGCCTGCGCGGAAGCAATTCTTATGGCAGTAAGAATTCAAAAAAAAGATAAAGTTCTTGTATCAAAAAATATTAATCCGGAATATTTAAAGGTTATAAAAACTTATGCCTGGGCAGGAGAAATTGGAGTTGAAGAGTTTGATAAACTTCCGTCCGACACAAAAGATTATGCCTGCGTATTAGTTCAGACTCCGGATTATTACGGTGAACTCACTGAAATTACAAAACCTGATGATACACTGCTCATTGTGTGCACTGATATTTCATCTTTATCAATTCTGAAACCGCCTGCCGAATACGGTGCAGATATTGTTGTCGGAGATATTCAGGGATTAGGTATTCCAATGAACTTTGGCGGACCTCATGCCGGGATTATCGCCTGTAAAGAAAAATATATGCGCCAGATGGCAGGAAGACTTGCCGGACGTACAGTGGATAAAGACGGCAATCAGGCTTTCACACTCACAATCCAGACAAGAGAACAGCATATTAAAAGAGAAAAAGCTACCAGCAATATTTGTTCAAATCAGGCGCTGATAGGTTTATGCGCCGCGGTTTACCTGAGCGTTATGGGAGAAAAAGGCTTCCGCCAGACAGGATACCTTTCTGCAAAAAATGCCCATAAACTTTCAGAAAAACTTGCTGCTATTGGCATAAAAACCTTAAATAGAAACTTCTACAATGAATTTGTTATTCAAGTTGAAAACAGCGGAAAAATACTTGAAACACTAAAACAAAATAATATAATCGGAGGGCTTAAGCTTGATGATACAAAAATTCTGATCGTGGCAACAGAAATGATTTCAGATGAAGATATTGACTTATACGTAAAAAGCCTCTTGTAAACAAAGAGGCTTTTTTAGTGTTTCTTTATTTTTTCCTTTTAACAATCCTTATTAAGCAGCTTTTTTAAGGAGTTCTGCCAGAAGATCTGCTGCCGGAGCAACCGGAACTGAAATATATGCTGCTGCTGATAATTTGTTCTGTACTTTAACTTCTTTAACTTCATTTGCCATAATTTATACCCCTCATTAATTTTGTAATTCCCGTATTTATATAAAACAGATTTTTATAAAAAAATTGCCTTATTTTAACCATAAGGCTTTATATATCTTAACAATATTTATTATTTAACTTTTATATAGCTTCTTCAAACTGCATATAATCAACTCCGCCGACTGATTTGTAGATATTTATGGCAGAAATAATTGTATCTATAGTATTTGAAACATGTGATTTTTCAGAAATAATAAGCGCCTCTTTTGCTTTTATCATATCAAGATTTGAAGCAGCTCCTATATTGAATTTTTTATCAGCAAGTTCATATTTATTCTGCTCAATTTCAAAGCGTTCTTTGCTGGTTTCAAGATTTTTTCTTGCAGTCTTTGCACTTACAAGGGCATCGTTAACCTCCTGAAGCGAAGTCAAAATTGTTTTTTCATAAATTTGAAGTGCTTTTTGATATTCATACTTTTTGTACCTGAACATCGCCATCTTTCTTCCGCCGGCAAATAAATCAAAAGAAGGCATTACACCGAGATTTGAAAGAAAAGTATGCGAGCCGAATACATCTGAAAGCTGGTAGGCATTAAATCCCACCTGCCCGAATACGAGAAATTTAGGAAGAAAATCCCGTCGGGCAGCTTTTACATCAAGACCAAGCTTTTTAATATAAAATTCACTTTTGATTAAATCCGGACGGTTTTGAATAGCCACAGATTGAATATCCATAGGAAAATCAATCAGCTTCACACTATCATAAGCACTTCGGTCAATTGAGGTAAGATTACGGTCGCCAAGAATAACTTTTAGCTGGTTTTCAATCACATCCTGCTTCTCTTTTAAATTGTTTAAATCCTCTTTAAACATAGTAAGAAGCTGCTTTTCAAACAAAACTTCATTAACAGAGCACAAGCCTCCTTTGTATTTTGTTTCGTAAAGCTTAACTATTTCTGTCTGTAAATCTACAAGTTTTGCCTGATTTTCGATAAGCTTATCAGCTTTAATAAGATTATAATAATTAGAAGCAAGAGCCGTAGTAATCATAATATAAGAAGCTCTTTCATCCTGTTTTATCATCTCTAATCTCTGCTTGATACTTTTGGTTTTAAGATAATTCTCGCCCCAAATATCAAGCTCATATGTCATTGTAAGCGGCAGAAAAAATCTGCTCTGCGAGTAATCAGGGATGATTAGATCACCAAATCTTGTAGTCGCGCCTGTAAACTCTCGTCCTACCTGTCCGCTGATTTTTAACTGAGGAAGCTGGTCTGAAAAAGATAACTTTACAACCTGCTGTGCCTGTTTTGTTTCTGCTGCCGCAATTTTTAAATCTTTATTATTTTCATATGCAAACAACATATACTTATTTAAGTTTTCGTCATTAAACTGCTTCCACCAGTCTAAATTCATATACTCAATTTTATCAGCAATCACAGGGGTATCTTTAGCATTAACAACAAGACCTCCGGCTAATATAACAATCAGGGTAATTAATATTTTAAAAATTTTCATGCTTCATGTTCCTTCCTTAAAATACGGGCTGTTAGCAGAAATTCGGCATACAGGCTGCAACTATTTAAGCAGCCTCTCTTGCCAAAACCATTCTTTGTGTTATCATAATAACACAAAGATAATCATGGAACAACTGGAATTATTAAAAAGCCGAATAGGAATGAAACTTGTACGCATCGGTAAGATGACAAGGGCTATTGCTACACAAAAATTCAGCGCAAAAAATTTTGAAATAACCCCGGAACAATTAACTGTTCTTGCCGCATTAATAGACCATGACGGGATGTATCAGCGGCAAATCGGTGCAATTACATTAAAAGACCGCCCTAATATAACAAGAATTATAAAAATACTTGAAAAAATGGAGCTTGTGACAAAAAAGCCCGATGTAAACGGACGAAAAATCAAAAAAATATTTATCACCGAAAAAGGCAGAGCAGTCTTTGAAAAAGTTATCCCGACCGCTCTTGAACTCTGGCAGAAAACAATTGAAGGAGTTCAGGAAGATGAATTGAGAATTACATTAAAAGTTTTACAGAAATTTAAAGAGAATTTGGAAGAAGATTTGAATATACAAATATAGAAGGAAATAAACTATGGACGAAAAAAATAATAACACCCCTGAAAATGATGATTTTAAGCCGATTGATAAAGAAAAGATTGAAATAAAAGCTAAACAAAGGATTAAAGAGAGGAAAGCCAAGGCAAAAGCTAAAAGACCTGAATATAAGAAAAAAAGAGTTGTAGTTCCGGCAGTTACAGCAGTGCTGCTGGTACTTTTAGGCATACTTGCGGCAATACATTCAACATTCTTTCAGTCAACAGATGACGCTTTCGTGGAAGGACGGCTTATAACAGTAGCACCTCGAGTGTCCGGTCCTGTTGTCAATCTTCTTGTTGACGATAATGACGATGTAACAGAAGGTCAGCTTCTTGTAGAAATTGACCCGACTGATTACGAGGTTAAACTTCATGAAACAGAAGCTAAACTTGCACAGGCAAAAGCTGAATTAAATGTAACAGAAAAAGAAGTTGAAAAAGGCGAAGCAAATGTTAACCAGTCATTTGAAGATATATCTTCAACCCAATCAAAATTAGATTTTGCGCAAAAAGACCACAAACGCTACACCGCAATGTATAAATCAGGAATTGTTTCAAAACAGGATTTTGAAAACAGCAAGACAAAACTTGAGGTATCACAGGCTGAAAATAAAGCTGCCAATGAACGTTCCGAAGCAGCGAAACACTCGCTTGCATCCAATCAGGCAAAAACAGAATCAATGAATGCAAATATCAAGCGCCTTGAAGCAGAAGTGGAACAGGCAAAATTAAACCTGAAATATACCAAAATTTATGCACCCCAGAGCGGAAAAGTATCTGCAAGAAGTGTTGAAAAAGGAAACTATCTTCAGGTAGGTCAGCCTTTGATGCAAATTGTTCCTAAAGAGGTATGGGTTGTCGCAAACTTTAAAGAAATCCAGCTTACAAATATGAAAGAACGCCAGCCCGTATCAATAAAAATTGATACCTATCCCGGAAAACGCTTTAAAGGGGAAGTTCAGAGCATACAGCGCGCAACCGGCGCAAAATCAAGCCTTTTTCCTCCTGAAAATGCAGTGGGAAGCTATGTAAAAATTGTTCAGAGAGTTCCTGTAAAAATTATATTTAAAGAAGACATTTCAGACTACAACATTGTTCCTGGAATGTCAGTAGTACCAAAAGTTAAAGTAAAATAAATGCGAAGCTTACACAGAGCCTCAGGTAAATAAAATGGAAGAAATAATACAGAAAAAAACAAACCCCTATATAGTTGCCCTTGCAGTGTTGCTGCCGTCATTTCTGGCGCTTGCGGCGTCATCTGCAACAAACGTAAGCCAGCCGCATATCGCAGGTTTTTACGGTGCTACACAGTATGAAGCCAATACTGTAATTACCTGCTACATTATCTCAGGCGGCTTAATGCTTCCGGTTACAGGGTATTTAGTAAGAACTATAGGAAAAAAGCTTCTTATGTATTACAGTATATGGATATTCTGTATTGGCTGTCTTTTGTGCCTTTTAGCTCCAAACTTACAAGCACTGATAGCTGCAAGAGTGGTTCAGGGTATAGGAAGCGGATGTATTCTGCCGCTTTGCCAGGCAATTCTTCTGGAAGTTTTTCCTGAAGAACAGCGCGGTGTAGCAATGGGGCTTTTTGGAGTTGCGGCAATGTTTTCTCCGCTTGCCGGTCCGTTTTTCGGAGGGTATTTAACTGATAATTACTCCTGGCAGTGGATATTTATAATGAATATTCCTTTGTGTATGCTGTCATTTTTGCTGGTTAAACTTTTTGTTCCTTCTGATAAGCCGCAGAAACAAAAATACAACAAAAAATTCGATATTGTAGGTTACAGTTCTATTGTCGTTGCAATGGCGTGCATGCAGATAGTTCTTGATAAGGGGCAGCAGTGGAACTGGTTTGATACAACATGGATATGCTGGCTGACAGGTATCTGTATATTTTCTTTTGTACTCTTCTATGTTTGGGAACTGGAGTATAAATATCCGGTAATAGACATAAGAGTATTTAAAGATAGAAATTTTATGTTTGGAACGCTTGCAAGTTCATTTATAAATGTAATGTTATACTCAACGCTGCTTTTAGTACCTATGTTTGTACAGAGCCTTCTCGGGTACAGCCCTTCAATGTCCGGTCTGACAATGTTTCCAAGAGCAATAATCTGCCTTATCGGACTTATTGTAGTAGGTGAGATTTCAAGATTTGTAGAAGCAAGGCTGCTTGCGACAATCGGACTTTTAATTATGGCAGTATCAGTCTTGATGCTTACACAAATGAATACAGCATCATCAATGGAGAGTGTAATTTTACCAAATATACTTCTGTGTATAGGTGTTCCAACCGCGTTTGTTCCGATTACTGCATTATCATTCCAGACGCTGCCTGCAAGCAAAAATGCGGATGCGGCTGCACTTCACGCTTTATTTAAAAATATCGTAACTGCAATTGCAACATCTGCTTCTGCAACATTTATTGCAAGGGTGTCGCAGGTACACCAGAATTACCTTGTTGGAAACCTCACTCCGCACAACCCGATGTTTCAGTATAAATTAATGGCTTTGAAAAGCAAATTTTTAATCCACTATCCGTCTGTTATGGCTGCTAAAAAAGCAAACGGAATGCTATACAAGGAACTTTTACAGCAGGCAAAACTTGCATCGTTTTTTGATGCTTTCACTGTACTTGCTATGATGTGTATTATAATTATACCGGTTCTGTATATCCTAAAAAGCAAAAAGCAGGTATCAAATTAACTGTTTAATGTTTTAACAAATTTATATATCAAACGTGTCATATCTTCGTCATTCTCAATGATTTCCCTCAACTCAAATTTTATATCATCAAGCGATTGGATATGTTCGAAAGCAAAAAGTTCCTGAGCTTTGACCTTCAATATTTCACAAATTTTCTCCAGATTTTCAGGCTTTGGATATGAAACCCCGTTTTCAATTCTCCAGTAATTTGCAGGATGTATATCAAGCTGTTCTGCAATATATTCCTGAGAAAAATTTTTCTTCTCACGTAATTCTTTTATACGTTTTCCAAGTTGTTTTTTAAGCTCCATATTTTTATTTAAACCTAAATTAACAGCCTGTGTTATAATACACCATACAGTATTTTTATTTTATCTTGACATATTATACAAAATACATTAGTATATTATACAGAATTTAGTTCTTTAAATTGTATTATATGCAGGAAGGAGAATTTTATGAGAAAAGCATTTACACTGGCTGAAGTTCTTATAACATTAGGCATAATAGGTGTCGTTGCTGCTATGACACTTCCATCACTTATAGAGAGAAACCGAAGGGTAGAACTTCAAAACGGATTAAAAGCAGCTTATTCATTACTTCAACAGGCATTACGGCGAATGAATGCTGATTACGGTTACACGATATTACCATCGGATTATAAAGCAAGAAAATTTAAACCGGAATATATAAAATATTTTGACAATCCGGTTGACTGTCAATGGGGAGGAGTACATGCAACCAAAGAGAGTACTTTATGCGGAAAAGGAGCTAACGTCAATGGAGATGACGGCAGCAGCATGGATTTAATGAATGTTTATAAAATATACAATAAATCGTCAAATAAGTTTGCCGGCTCATCCTATTTTGATGACGGACAGTTTGCCTTAAAAAACGGAATGCTGATAATGATAGAAAATATCACACCGCTATTTATTACTGTTGATGTAAACGGAATTAACAAAAAACCTAATGTCTGGGGCGAAGACTTATTTACATTCCAGCTTATGGATAACGGTAAACTACTTCCTATGGGCGCACAAGGTACAAATTTTTCTCCTGACAGCTACTGTTCAAAAACTTCTACAAATCAGTATAACGGGATTGCCTGTACATATAAGGCACTCACAGATAAGGACTACTGGAACGGGATATAATCAGGAGTTAGAGCATACAACAGCATCATAAGCTTTTTTAATTTCCTGAATATCATGCCACATAAGCCATTTCGGGCTTCCTTTTTCATGGGAATCATTTCTCAAAAGATATGACGGATGGAATATAGGCATCATCTTACTTCCAAATGGTCCGTCAAACCATTGTCCCCGAACTCTTGTTATTCCGGTTGAAGTGTTAAGCATTGAAGAAAGCGCGACTTTACCACAAAGAAGTATAATTCTTGGTTTTAAAATTTCAATTTGCGCATCAAGATAAGCCCTGCAAGCTTCTTTTTCTTCCGGTAAAGGATCCCTGTTATCAGGCGGACGGCATTTAAGTGTATTACAGATATAGACATCTTTTTGGCGTGATAAGCCAACTGAGGCAAAAATCTTATCCAGAAGCTGACCGGCTTTGCCAACGAACGGCTCGCCTTTCTGGTCTTCATAATAACCCGGTGCCTCACCGATTAACATCATATTATGATTTGGAACTCCTCCGGAAAAAACTATATTAGTGCGGCTTTTGCATAGTGAACACTTATCACAGTATTCACACATCTGCCGTACTTCTTCTAAATCTTCTTCTATACTCATAATAAATCCTTAATTACAAAAATATTTACACAAATATATTTTCAGGGCAACAAAAATCAAAAACTATTGTATATTTTTTAAAAGTTCATTTATATCAATTTCAAGAACATTAGCAATATCATAAACAAGAAATATTGACGGCGTTTGAAGACCTCTTTCCAAAAGACTAACCGTACTCTCGCTCACATCAACTAATTCGGCAAGCTGAGCCTGTGTAACACCTTTTCTATATCGTTCAGCCTTTAAATTTTTTGCAAACTTTTTATTTCGTTCATCTTTCATATGGTGATTATAACTGCTTGACAAAATTAAATTAAGCGAGTATACTCCTATTAACTAGTAGTTAACTACTAGTTAATAGGAATAAATAACGGGTAACAAAAATATGAAGAATAATTATAAAGCTTTTACACTTGCAGAAGTACTTATAACACTTGGTATAATTGGTATAGTCGCCTCATTGACTCTTCCTGCTATTATTCAAAAACAAAACGAAAAAGCTACGGTTACAGCATTAAAAAAATTTTATTCTTCGATTTCACAGGCATATTTATTCGCCAAAAATGAGTACGGAAGTGTTAATGAGTGGTATTCCTATTCAGAAGAATCTACACAAAGTGAGCGTTCAAAAATTGCTGCCGAAAGGTTATCAAAATATATGAAAAATACAAGGGTATGTTATGAAGCTGACGGATGTTTCCCTGATATGGTTTACAATAGGATAGACGGACAAACCGCCGGGCACCTGCAAAACACTGATTATTCCAGATTGATTACATCAGATGGAATGAATGTTCTAATTGATGTAGAAAAAAGAGAGAAGTATGATTTTCTCTATACGGTAATAATCGTTGATATAAACGGATATAAAAAACCTAATACAATTGGGAGAGATACTTTTTCATTTATTCTACTAAAGGATAAAATCATACCTACAGGAGCAGAAAATGCATCCCAACTTATGCCCGGAACAAAAGCGACATTTCCGGATGACTGTAATCGTAAAAAATGCACAGATATTTGTACAGGCTGCACAGCCTGGGTAATCTATAACGAAAATCTTGACTATTTGCATTGTGATAATTTGTCCTGGCAAGGTAAAAAGACATGCAAATAAAAATTCACTATTAGGAATTTTTATATTAAAATAATGTTAACATGTTACGAAAAAAGGAGAGAACTATGTTAACTAAAAATTCATCAGTAAAAACAACTTTTTCAGGTGTTGATTTCTCTAAATATTCTTCAAAAACATCTGAGTTTGTAAAAGAATTATCAAAAAGAGCAAACCAGAAAGGTCATTTTCTCAACTGGGTTAATCTTCCAAAAGAACAGTTAAAAAGAGTTGATGAACTTTATGAAATGGTTGAAAATTTCCGAAAACAAACTAATGCCAAAAAGTTAAGCGTTATGGGTATCGGCGGTTCAAAACATACAGTTGAACATATGCTTGGCATTAATGGTTTAAACATATGCCACGATAGTGTAGAATTTTATTCCGATGTTGATTCAATAAGCCTGGAAAGATTTTTATACAGACTTGGCAATATCACAGAAGCTAACTTTATGATTGCTTCTAAATCCGGGTCAACATTTGAAACAAAAGACGGATTCTTAAGAGTTCAGCAAATGCTGATTGACGCATATAAATCACAAGGACAATCAGAAGATGAAGCTAAAAAGTCTGCTGCAAAACACTTTATCGCAGTGACCGATGCAAACGCTGAAAAAAGCGAGCTTAGAAGAACTTCTGTTGCAGACGGTTGGATAGGCGATTTGTTTATTCATGATGACGTTGGCGGAAGATTTTCAGCTTTTGACGACCACGCATTGTTTACACTTATCTGGGCAGGTATCAAAAAAGAAGATTTAATTTCTTTATTAAATGCTGCACAAGAAATTTCCGAACTTTCTCTTTCAGAAGATTTAGAATTGAATGATGCGTTAAAAGAAGGGATTTTCTGGGCTGATGCAAAGTTGAACGGCATAGAAGCTTCTGTTCACCAGTATATGGGGTCAATGTTTGAAAACACAGTATACTGGCACGCACAAATGCAGAACGAATCTGTAAAAGACACATTAAAACAGGTTGCAAAAGTTCCTGATGCTATGCACCACAGTGCAGAAGCCCACTTCAACCCTGCAAACAAATTAGTATTTGCTCTTACAGTTCCTGTAGACAACGGGGTTTGCAAAGAGAATGCCGAAGCTTACATTGGCGCTTTGACCAAATCTTATGAAATCACAGGCGCTTTTTTCAGAGAAGATGTTGAAACTTCAAAAATGGGGCTGACTCCGGCTGCTGCTGGTGCTATGACTCAGTTAAGAGCATTCGCTACTGTTTATCAGGAAATTGTTGAAGCGGTAATGACCGGCAAAGAACTTCCTGAAGTTCTTGACAGCGTACTCCAGCCGCACGTAGAATTTTACAAGAAAAATCTTAAAGGCGGAGTTGTTGTTCCTGGAAGAATTTCTAAATAATCGAAATTTATAAAATCATAATGAAGGCGGTACTTAAAAGTCCGCCTTTTTTATTATTGACATGCTTTTATCGGCAATGTACCATTAAAATTATGACAACAAATTTTGATTTTTTAAAGGAAGTAGATAAAGATTTATTTGAGATAATAACAGATGCCGAAAAATTATACAGAGATGAGTATTTTGAACAATGTATGGCACAGACAAGACGCTTTGGAGAAAACATTTGTAAAAGTGTACTTGGAAGCGGGAGGACAACAGAAGAAACTTTTGACGAAATGCTCGCAACCTTAAAAGATAAAATTAAAGGGGACGAACAGGAAAAAGAATTTATTGATGACTTGTATTTTCTAAAGAAAAACGGCAACGCATCTGTTCATTCTGCAAAGGTAAAAAGGGATTACCTGACAGCTCTTGAATGCCTGCAAAGAGCCTTTGAAGTTGCAATAAGTTTTTGTGTATACAACAAAGGGGCAAAACCTGAAATTCTGAGATTAAACTATGACACAGAACTTTTAATAACAGGAAAGCCAAAACAAAAATCACTGGCCGAACGCTATGCAGAAGAGAAAGCTTACGCCGATCGCTCAACAGCTGGAACAAAAGCAAAAACTAAAGTTACCACGCAAAAAATTAAAAAGAAGACGAAAAAGTCACAATCATACCAAATGTCACCAAGCAAAAAGAAGCGTAAATACTCAATTTTCTGGATACTTGTTGCTATAACCTCCACGATTTCATTATTAATGATATTGACAATGTTTTTAGTTATAAAATTTTAAATGTAAAAAAGAAGGATTATATCCTCTCTTTTGGGCAACAAGTGACTAGGTGCTTTCCAGCGTTAACGGACTGACCGGGGTCTGACGTAAGAGTTTTGTTCTTTTATCCGACAGATGTTCATCCTAAGCTCCTTCGTGTGCTGCCTCGGACAAAGCTTACGCTTTGTGTGTTCTCGTCACGTAAAAAAAAGAGGGATTTTATCCCTCTCTTATTTGGGCGATACGTGACTCGAACACGTGACCCCCACAATGTCGATGTGATGCGCTACCAACTGCGCCAATCGCCCATATTTTTGGATTTGTTTCAGACTTTCGGCTTGCTGGTAGCTTGCGCTACCTTCCCTCCTTCTTTTCGATACGTAATCGAAAAGCGGAGCCTTGCCAATCGTCCATAAATATTTAGTTTTAAACTTGTTTGTATTGTTGGCAGCTTGCACTGCCTTCTCTCCTTCTTTTCAATACTTAATTGAAAAACGGAGCTTGCCAATCAGCTGCAAAATACTAAATTATTACAGTTGGCTTATCTTTAGCTTTTTCTACATTCCTTTAATTTTAAATAATTAATCAAAACATAGAAATTTGCCAATCATATTATTTTATTGTCAAATTTTTTAGTTTTGGATGGCTAAAATGCGACATCAACTTTCCAATACCATTGCGCATTGCTATAATAGGATTTGCATTATGTAGTTTTTCTTTAGTTACAAATTTATCTTTCATATTATAGTTTTTTGGCAATACTTTTTCATAAAGCTTAGGAGCTTCAAGCCTTATAGGGGTTAAAGAAGAACTAATAGTTGAAACCGGATTATCCGATATGCCAAAAATCTTACCCATAACTCATTCTCCTAATATAAAAAGGCGACACCCAGATTCGAACTGGGGGATAAGAGCTTTGCAGGCTCCTGCCTTACCACTTGGCCATGTCGCCTCAACCTGTTACTTTATGATACGAAACACATAACTTATTGTCAAGACAATCTATAAGCTATTTAAAATATTTTTTACTAACTATAAGGATAATATTCTCTGTATATAACATCACCATTAGGTAATTCGGATTTTGTTGCGACTGCCGGATGAAAGCTTCCGCCCAAAGTCGTTGCCGGAAATTCTGAAATCCGTCCTGCGGCTGAACGTACGATTAGTTCTGAAGGCCCGCTAGGTACGCTCACTTTTTTTGCAGTTTCTTCTATTTTACCATCCTGCAATCTATATAAAACTGACCTCTTCATTAATTTAATCTTTTGCCCGTAGGCGTTTAAAACTTGTTTGACGGAATTATGCAACTTAAAATTTTCATTATACCCGGGAAAAGTATTTTTAGTTGACTTAGTTATAACTGAACCGTCTTTTTTGATTAGGCAAAATGAATCTCTCTTGAATGTACTAAAAACATTATTTTTCATAAGGGCAATTGAACCATTAGAAAGCCGCTTCTGATATACCGTATCAGACAGTGGTAAGACTATCATATTGTTAATTTCCTTATTCGCTTGCCTGCCTGTTTTTGAAAATGAGTTTATAAATTTTGTTATCCGATTTACTTTATAAATCATTATTATTTCTCCTAAGATTACAATAAAAACTCAAAAAAAATTTTTTTTGCTATAAATTGTTAAACACAATTTTATTCCATAGCTTTGGCAACACGATATAGAGTGTATTGCTTTTCCTTGTTCAAATTATCGTATATCGAAATTATCTCATCTTTAAAATCTTTGTCCTTACCTTTAGTGAATTGAAACAACTCATATAGTTCAACACCAAGAACAGATGCTATCTTTTCAAGAGTTCCTATTGTAGGAAAATTTCGTCCGACTTCAAGTTTACTTATATATCCAACATCCAAATCCAACATTTCTGCAAGCTTTTCCTGAGTTATTTTCCTTTGTTTTCTAACTTCTTTTATTTTTAAGCCAAGTAATTCTTTTGTTTCCATATTTACCTCATTTTACAATTTTATTTGCTGGCATATGTAAATTTAAGGCATAAATTATGCGATTATTTAAATAATCAGCACAACAATTGACAAAAATAGCAATATATGTGATAATAAGTATAAAAAAAGCAGTAAAAAGGAGGATGTATTGAAAAAAGGATTTACGCTTGCGGAGGTTCTGATTACGTTAGGAATTATCGGTATTGTTGCGTCAATGACTTTACCATCGATTATTAATGATTATAGAGATAAAGAAACTGTAACCGAAGTCAGAAAAACTTATTCTGATATTTATAATGCAATAAATAACGCCAGAATATCAGATGGCAACATTAATGACAATTCAGTGCTATTTAACCCTGAAAATAGCAGCACCCAAACAGCTCAAAATTTTATAAAATACTTTAATGGTGCAAAATTATGTCCTAACAATAAAAAAGAATGTAAAAAATATTATTATGATATTAAATACTCCAGATTTTACACAGGCGGAACCAATACCGGCGTATTATGGTCGCGTGTGTACCCGGCAATTATACTGAATAAAGGTGCAACCTTGTATATTGTTCAGAATAACTATCCCGACTGTTATGCAGAAACAACTTACGAAAAGCATGATGAAGCTGGCAGACCCATTTTGGATGAAAATGGAAACAAAATTATTTTACCAGCTGTTACTAGAATATGCGGCTATGTCTATTTTGATGTAAATGGACCTAAAAGACCAAATAGATTTGGATACGATGCTTATTACATTCAGATTTCAAAGGATAAAGTAGAACCCGGTATTCAACCTTATTTAGGACGTGAGAGCCTTGAAAATATATTATCAGGGAAAGATAACTTTATATTCTCGGATTATACAGTTGGCTCCGAAAAATAAAAACTTCGTTATTAGATGTTTTTGACTTGCAATTTTAAACTAGACCATTTATAATAAGAAAAAGGAGGATTTAAACTATGAAAAACTCAATTATAGCTTCAAAATCCCTGAAGGGGGGGGGGCTTATTTAGTGCCGGCGGGCTTTTTCACGCTTTGGGATTATCCCG
>CABLZX010000021.1:0-27392 GCA_902383995.1 uncultured Brachyspira sp. | reverse complement strand
CAACAACACCGCGGACTTTATATGATTTTGTTCAGGGCTTTAAAAGTCTGGGACACTTTGTTGATGTTATAAAACCAAACTTTATACTAAACTCTTTTATACGGCAAAAACCTTTTTACAAAACAGGCTTATATAATAATATATATAATATAAATTACTGGACGCCTTTCTGGTTCAATGTAAAAAGAAAATTAAACCGAAAGCTTGATTATGATATAGTTATAGCACATATGCCGTCTGGCATTCTTTTTGCAGACAAACTAAACCTTCCATTTGTTGCTGGTATTCATAATTCAGATTTAACAGTTCTAACAAATCCGTTATATAAAATTCATTTTAAAAACAGACTTCTTAACGCATTAAGGAACGCAAAAGGAATTGCCTGCCGCTCAGAGGTTATCAAAAATAAACTTCTTAATCTATATCCGGAATTTGAACAGAAAACATTCACTGCACCCTCAGGAGTTGATGAGAGTATAATTATAGAAAACTTACAGCCGCTTCACAGCCCTGTGAAAGTTTTGACCTGTGCGAATTTTAAGAAAAGAAAAAATATTGATAAAGTAATTCTTGCTTTGAAAAATCTCGAAGGTTTTGAACTGACTGTAATCGGGGACGGCGCTTTAAGAAAAAATTTAGAAAAACTTGATACAAATGTAAATTTTACCGGAGCTCTCCCGCATAATGAGGTTATTGCAAAAATGCGCGGCAGCGATATTTTTATACTGCCAAGTACAGGTGAAACCTTTGGTATGGTTTATTTAGAGGCCATGGCGTCCGGCTGTATTACAATAGGAACAAAAGATGACGGAGTTGACGGAATTATAAAAAATCAAGAAAACGGTTTTTTGACCGTTCCAATTTCAACAGAAATAAGAAAATTACTTCAATTTATAAAAAGCATGGATGATGACAGGCTTAAAGTCTTGCGCTACAATAGTTTCTCTACTATAAAGACCTTCACAAAAAAACGCTGCTGCGAGCATTATTTGCAACAAATTTTTAAGATTTTGTAAAGATTTGACATCATGCAGACATGTTTTTGCTAGTATTAACTAGTTGGTTAATTTACCCCTTTGGATAAACAGCCGAACATACTCGAAAGGAAGAGAACTAATGAAAAAACTTTTAACCGTACTTTTTACATTGCTAATCAGCGTTCAACAAGCACAAGCCTTTAGTCTGGATGCTTTTATGGACAAAAATATTGCTCCGGTTTCAGATAAAATCGCAAGTTTAATATTTTTCCCTATCCACGTTTTTGGCGCTGATGTTCCAATTATTATATTTTGGATTTTGTTTGCTGGAGTATTTTTCACGTTCTATCTCAGAGGAATTGCTGTTTGGGGCTTTAAACACGCCTTTGACAATGTATTCAGACCTAAAAAAAGTACAAATTCTGATGAAGGCGGAGAAGTTTCCTCTTTTCAGGCATTGATGACTGCTTTATCAGGAACTATCGGACTTGGAAGTATTGCGGGTGTTGCTATTGCAATTTCTATGGGCGGACCAGGCGCAGCATTTTGGATTATTGTAGGCGCATTATTGGGTATGTCTTTAAAGTTTGTAGAAGCTGCACTCGCTGTTAAATATAGAAGATTTAACCTTGACGGCTCAATTTCCGGCGGACCTATGCATTATATGGCACATGGTTTGACAAGAAAAAAATTAAGATGGCTCGGGCAGCCTTTGTCTGTAATGTTTGCAATTCTTTGTATCTGCGGCGGGATTACCGGAGGTAACATGATTCAGATAAATCAGGCTGCTAATCAGTTTGTAAATGTAACAGGCGGTGAAAACGGCTTTATGCACAACCTCCACTGGTTAATCGGGCTTGGTATGGCAATCGTTGTAGGATTAATTGTAATCGGCGGTATTAAAAATATTGTTAAAGTTACTGAAAAAATAGTTCCTTTAAAAATATTTGTGTACCTGTTCTCAGCGCTTGCGGTAATTATTTGTAATTTTAAACTTATACCTCATGCAGCATGGGTAATTGTAAAAGAAGCTTTCAGACCGGAATCTATTTATGGAGGAATGTTTGTTGCAATGATTATGGGCTTGCGGCGTTCAGTACAGTCTAACGAGGCAGGTACAGGCTCAGCTCCTATTGTTTATGCAACAGTAAAAACAGAAGAACCTCTTTCACAGGGATTTGTCGCATTATTAGATCCGTTTTTAACCGGATTTATGTGTACATTGACCGCTTTTGCAATTGTAATTACAGGAGTATACAAAACTCATGCCGGTCATACTTCAGGTATTGAAATGACTTCTGATGCTATATCATCAGTAATGCCGTTTTTCCCTAAATTATTAGCCGGTATAGTTCTTTTATACGCCTTATCCACAATCATAAGCTGGGCATATTACGGGCAGAAATCATGGAACTTCCTGTTCGGTGAAGGGAAGAAAAGAACTCTTGCATTCCAGTTTTTATACTGTGCATTTATTGTAATTGGTTCTGTATTAAATGTTACTTCAGTTATAAATATTACAGATGCAATGATGATAGCAATGTCTATACCGAATATTATAGCAATGTATATACTTGCACCTGAGGTTAAGAAAGACCTCAAAGCTTATTGCCAGAAATATCAGGTAGGCAAATTTGTTAACAGGGATTGGCTGGCAGAAGTTCCGGTCACAGTAAAGGCAGATGACAAGGAGGTTTTATGTCCGAACAGCAAATTATAGTAACTGTATCCGGTGTGGATAAAGTAGGTATTGTTGCAAAAGTTACAGCAGTGCTTGCAAAATATGAAGTAAACATTGAGGATATAAAACAAACATTAATGCAGGGGCATTTTGTAATGTTTCTGCTAGGAAATATAGAAAAATCAAAATATAATTTTAAAGAAATTAAAGAAGCATTAACTGAAACCGGTAAAGAATTAGGTATGGAAATATGGGTTCAGAGAAAAGAAATTTTCGATAACATGCACATGGTTTAGTTTAACAGAGCAAATCTTTTTTTCAATAACATAATTTTTTCACTTGATCTTTCAATACTTTCAAAAAGCCCGGCATCTGTACGGGCTTTTTGAGCAACCGTTTCTATTGCATCTATGACATCACGAGTTGAGTTTCTATGTATAAACATATTAAGACCGGCGCGGATGCCCTGTTCAAAAGCATCTGCAAGTCCAAATTGTGAAACACCTTTCATCATCATATCATCAGATATAATTACGCCTTTAAATTTTAGTTTATTCCTCAGATAGGAAATAGCATTAACACTTAAACTTGCGGGAATAACTTTTTCATCAAAACATGTACAGTAAAGATGTGCTGCCATAACCATTTCAATTCCGTTTTCAATAGCAGCAGCAAAAGGTTTTATGTGTATTTTTTCCATTTCCTTAAGCGGCAAATCAATTTCGGGAAGCGTAAGATGACTGTCGGCATTGGCATCGCCATGACCCGGGAAATGTTTTACACATGGGATAATACCGTTTTCGCGGTAAACATTAGAAACTATTTTCTCTGCCCTGATAACATCCTGCGTCCGGTTTGAAAAAGCACGCTCGCCGATAATAGGATTTTTCGGGTTTGTATTAACATCAATACATGGTGCAAAATTTAGGTTTATGCCGTAGCTTCTAAGCTCTTTTGCAATTTCATATGTTTGACGGCGTAAAAACTCCTCCCCTTTTTCAAATGCAAATTTTGCAGAGAGATATTTTTTCCCGTTATGGATATTTTCCGTACGCTCAACACGTCCGCCTTCCTGATCTATAGAAAGAAACGGTGTAATCACTGCTGAGGAATATATTTCCTCACACAATTTTTTAAATTGTTCGGGAGTTTTAATATCTTTTGTAAAAAAGATTACTCCGCCAAGAGAAGATTTGAGCGCTTCTTTATAACCTTCGCCCTCAAGTCCGAGTATAAACATTTGATAAAGTTTTTCTCTAATATCCATAAACTTCCCTCAATCGGACGCATTAAAAAATAGCAGCCCTCACTTGCAATTTATAAAACCTCAGCATACAAATCATAAAGTTCTGTGAGCCGGCCGCTTTCGACAACCTGCTCAATTTTTTCTATAACAGGTTTTGCACTGTCTGCTGTCAATGGTTTAACTTCTTTTGGCAGTTTAATATCATCTGTAGTTTTTAATTCTGTAAAGCCTTTATTTTCAGCCAAAAATGCTTTATAAGCTGTTAAAATCTTCCAGTATCTTTCATCAATTTCGTAATCTTTACCAAGATAATACTTTACATCTTTCTTAAATTGAGCAAGATATGAGTAAACAAAATCAACCTCTGAAACTGTTTCAGCTTCATTGTATTCAGCACCAACGCAGAAATTATTTAAAACCGGTTTATTATCAAGCGTTTTAATAGCATCAGCCCATAGAATACAGCCTAAATAAAAAGCTATATAATCTTCTAGCAGAGTTTTTATTTTAGGGAAAAACATCTTAAACTGGTTTTTCTTCTGTCCGAAGTTTCTATATCTGTTTAATGTCCCGTAAACATATTCTATATTTGGAATAATTGCAGAAATATGCGCTACAAATCCCGGGTCAAACTGTACTCCGTCTTCAAAATTCATTAGTATCTCTCCTTATAAATCAGATGTGTATTTACGTTTTTTAATTAGTTTTAGCTGAAAATCTTTGTCATACAAAAATTTATATCCGATAACATATGATTTTGCAACTTCTTTAGAAAAAGTTCTGCGTGCAGACCAGTATGATGTATGGGCAAGAAGAAAAGTTCTCTTACTCCATACGGTTGAATTATCAAACACAAATCCTTTAGGTTCTTTCAGATTGATATTTGCCTTATTTTCCATATCTTCAAGTGTAAGATTCTGCGTTGAAGGATACCCCATAGGATCTTCCTTAAAGTTTACCGTCAAAAGAAACAAACCGTCTTCTATTATATTTTTAAGAAGGAATTTATTGTAATACGTGAGTTCATAATCAGGATCGGCAAGATCTGAATAAAACAGTACAAGAGGACTTGCAAAGTTTACAACACCTTTTAAGACTCCTTGCGGCACACATGCAGCCTCGGTAGCCTCATCAAGCTTTAAGTAATTTTGCTTAAATGTTTCCGGATTTTTATCAACAACAAGATGCCCGTCAGAAGTTACAACCCCGAGCTGAGCCTTTGACAGGGCTGAAATACAGGTGTTTTTCATCGGATTTTTTCCTACAAAATCTCTTATATCGTCACTAACATCAACCGCATCAAATAAATTATCAACATTTAAATACCTGAGCTTGTTAAACATATATTCATAAGTGATAAAGCTGCCTGCCGAATACCCGTACAAAACCACCTTGTTACCTTTTTCAGCTTCTGTTTTTACCATTTTATTAAGCTCATCAATAATAGGAAGCATATGATGTGACTTTTGAACCCAAATTGCATCATGCAAAAATCCTGCAATCAACGAACGTACACCATAAGCAATGGTTGGACTGAAAGCTTTTGAAATATCAAGCTGCTGCTCAACAAATTCCAAATCAGTTTTGCTTTTGTCACCCCAGAAAAAAATCACAGGATTTTCATTAATTGAATATTGACCGTCTTTCAAAAAAAGGTTATATGCTTCCTTATTTTTTACAAAACTTTCGCGCATTTTCGGATGAAGCTTATTAACCCCTTTTTCAAACCAGTTCTTCATTTTTTCATCATTATTGTTAGAACCGTTTATATATACAAAACTTATATTTTCCTGAGCACAGGAAAAATTCTGCAATAACAAAAGTACTGCTAAAACATATAAAATCTTTTTCATAAAAACATTTTAACATAGAAACAAAAAAGGATAACAAAATACCCGCAAAAACTGCGGGTATTTATACTTATTTTATCTGCCGTTAACAGCTTTGTATGTAACACCGGCAGCAACAGCTGCCAAAAGGTTTACAATAATAGTGGCAAGAGCTATTTTTAAACAGCAGATTGTGTGCATAACAATACATGCAGCGGCTACTGCCGGATTAAAAGCGGCAAGGCAAATACCTCCGACCGCAAAAGCACCTGCCATAACAGTAGACCCAATTGCAAGGCCGTAATAAGAATTACCCTCAACCTCTCTGGCTGTAGCGGTCAAAAGAACAACATAACACAGTGCAAATGTAAAAATAAATTCACCGATAATCAAAGCCGGCATATCAAAAAGCATTGCAGCAGATTCAGGAGCTTCACCGGCAAGATAATTCACAATAAACGCTCCCACAATTCCTCCAAGAACCTGTGATATTGCATAAGGAAGCCATTGGTAAGCAGGGAGTGCACCTCTTACAACTGCTGCCAGAGATACAGCCGGGTTATAATGCCCGCCCGAAATAAATCCGCCGGCATAAATCATGACCATTAATACAGCCCCTATAGCCAGAGGAGGAATTACACCCGGAACTCCAAGCCTTGTTACCGCTCCTATTGTAAAAACAAGAAAAAATGTTCCGATAAATTCTACAAGGTATTTTCTAAAATTTTCGTTCATATTGCTCTCCTTAAATAAAACTTATTTGTAGAAACAAATTAATTTATAAATCAAATTTCAGCATCCGACGGCAGGATAATTTATTTAATACCCATAATTCTTAAATGTGTTATAATAATTCTATGTTCTACTTTGACACTATTAACGGGAGAAAAATTCTAAAATCCGACTTTATAACCGGCAATGCCGAATGCTTTTTCACAACAAGAGAAACCGTAATTAAAACCAAAGAACCTGCGTTTGAAAATCTTGTTGAAGAAAACAAAAAACTTATCTGTGACTTTTTGCAGATAAAAAGAGCTAACCTGATTTCACCCAAACAAACCCACACATCTCATATTGAAAATGCAAAAGAAGGAAAATCCGACTATCCTGATACAGACGGACTTATATTAAACAATAAAGAACAGGCAGTATTTCTAAACTTTGCAGACTGTACGCCGGTAATTCTTTATGATAAAAAGCAGAATGTCGGTGCCGTTGTTCATGCCGGCTGGCGCGGAACAGCCGGTAAAATCGCTGCAAACGCTGCCGAAAAAATGATAAAAGAATTTGGGTCAAATCCGCAAGAACTTACAGCGGTAATTGGTCCTGCTATTTCTTTATGCTGCTATAATGTCGGGGATGAAGTTTTTGAGAAATTAAAAACAACCGTATCTGATTTTGAAGGCTTGTATGAAATAAGAAACGGTGAAAAATTTGTAGATTTAAAAAATATTAATGCACGCCAGCTAAAAGAAGCCGGTATACAGGAGATAGATGTCTGCCCTTACTGTACCTGCTGCGATAATGACATGTTTTTCTCATACCGCAAAGAAAATGCAACCACTAACCGCCACAGTGCAGTGCTTAGATTGAAATAAAATTTTGCAGTAATTTATGTCCGTACTGTGTAAGTATTGCTTCAGGATGAAATTGCACTCCGTATAACGGATAAGTTTTATGCTGCAATGCCATATTAATACCATTTGAAGTCTTAGCAGTCTGAATAAGGCATTCAGGCAAATCCTCCGCAACAAGAGAATGATATCTTACTGCCTCAAATCCGTTTGGTATACCTTGGAATAAATCCGAATTATCATGATAAATTTTAGATACCTTTCCATGAACAGGCTGCTTTGCCATTTTTATATTTCCGCCGAAAAATCGGGCAATACACTGATGCCCCAGGCAAATTCCCAAAATCTTTTTTTGCTTGTAAAATTCTTTTATCACATCCAGCGAAATTCCTGCACCGTCAGGATTACCAGGTCCGGGTGCAAGGATAATGCTTTCAAACTTTTTTTGTTTCAATTCTTCTACTGTGATTGTATCATTCTCGTAAACATCAACCCGGCATCCCAATTCCTGAAGATATTGCACAATGTTATATGTAAAAGAATCGTAGTTATCAATTAAAATCATATCAGCTCCACCTGCTTAATACCCCTGACTGAATTAATGCAGTAGATATTCTCGGCATTGAGCAAATCATCTTTATAAAGGACTTTTTCAATACAAACTCTGCTTGCCAGAAGGTTCTCGCGCATAGTACCGTTCAGCAGACCGCAGGAAAGAGGCGGAGTATAAAATTTTCCGTTCTGCTCCAGAAGGATATTGCATCTTGCCCCCTCACAAAGCTCACCGCGCTCATTAAAATAAATTTCATCATAAACCTTGTCATTGCGGATTTGTTTGTAACTTTCCTCAAACCAAGGGCGGTAAGTCGTTTTATGACGTACAAATTCGTTTTTGCTGTCCAGTATAATCTCAGAAATTCTTACCTGGTTTGTGCAGGCTTTTTCAAGAGGCTTATATTCTGTTTCGTATGAGCCGTCTTTATTCAAAAGTATCCTTAATATACCGTCCTGTTCAGGTTTAATCAGCGGTATTTCCTCATTAAAAATAAAGCCGAAATGTTCTGCTGATGCGCGTAACCGCCTCATGTGCTCATCTTTCAGAAACATTGATTTGTTCTGAATTTTTATTGTTTCAACCAGCTGAAAATCAGAAGATAAAAATTTAGTCTTTGTCACAGTTTCGTACCACTCCTCATTTGTATCGGAATCCCACACAACCGCACCTCCGACGCGGTATTTAAAGTTATTTTCACTACACTTACGGCGCAAAATTCTAATAGGAACACTGAATTGCGCACCTTCCGGCGAAATAAACCCGATTGCACCACAATAAACCCCTCTTGCCCCTTTTTCTATTCTGTCAATAATTTTCATTGTGCTTATCTTTGGCGCGCCGGTAATTGAGCCGCAAGGGAAAATTGCTTTAAAAATCTCGAAAAGCCCTGTACCGTCCTCTAAATCAGCCTCGATTTGAGAGGTCATCTGGTGAAGAGTTTTGTGCGTTTCAATTTCAAAAAGCTTTGTAACTTTAACACTTCCGGTTTTTGCAATCCTGCCCAGATCGTTTCTCAAAAGGTCTACTATCATAACATTTTCTGCGCGGTTTTTTTCATCGTTTTGTAAAAAAACAATGTTTGCATGATCTTCCGTATAATCATTTCCACGTTTAATCGTACCTTTCATAGGTTTTGTAATTATATGCCCGTTTTTCAGTTCAAAAAACAGTTCAGGAGAAAATGAAAGAATTGTATCATACTCATTCTTTATAAAGGCATTATACGGTGTTTTCTGACTCTGCAAGAGATAATCATAAAGCCTCAGTTCATCACCGCTGTATTCAACATTCCAATCATAAGTATAATTAACTTCATAAGTGTTTCCCGCTGCAATTTCCGATTTTACAGTGTCAACTGCACTTTTGTATTCCTCAAATGTAATATCCGGTACAAGGTTCAGTCTGATGTGTTCAGGCTTTAAAGGTTCATAAGTCTTAAATTTTTCGTAAACTTCAAAATACAAAAGAGGCACATCGCTTTTTATATGATTGCCAAGAAAGACCTCTTTTGCTTCGTAACGCACATATCCGGCAAGATAATGCGTTTTTGCATACGCTTCAATTCTGTTAAAAGCATCCTCAAATTCGCATCCGGAAAAAGCTTGAATTACATCCACAGGCTTTTCAAATAACTTATCCGAGTAAATTATCATAAAAGAATTTTATAACAAAAACAAAAACCCGCAACCTTGCTGAAACCAGTAATTTATGCTAAATTTATTATATGAAATTCTGGACTGAAGAAAAAATAAAAGAAGCAATCTGCGACTGTACTCTGCATAATTTCCCGGCAGGCTGGTCATCAAACGGTCTTAAAATCTGGCACAAGGATTTTGAAGACGAAAGTATGGCTCTTGTCAGGGTCAATCAGGAAAAACGCGGAATTTTACAGGATAAGTTACCGGAATTAATAGATAAGGTTTCTGCAATTATTACAACAAATCCGGAGCAGTTTCTCCATTACGGCAAACCTGTTGTAGAGCTTGAAGTTGAGCCGGGTGATGCAATCCTGATGTTTGCAAAATATATAAGAAAGTTTTTTAACGGAAAAGTTATAGACATAACCGGCAGTTCCGGCAAGTCGACCACAACACGTATGGTATATGACATTCTTAAAGACAAAGGAGCCAGTGCAAACCTTGGTCAGGCAAATACATCTTGGGGAATTGCCTGGAATATGTCTAACTTCAATATCAATGATGCCTACTGGGTTATCGAAACCTCACTGGGCGGCGGTATTGCAAGAAATTCAAAAATAACTCTTCCTGATTATGCAATAATAATCAATATTGCACCTGTTCATCTCAGAGATGACCAGGAACTTTCAGACATCGCTGTTGAAAAAAGCAAAGTTTTCACTGCTATGAAAGAGGGAGCTTATGCAGTACTTTATAAGCAGATGGCTCATTTTGATATTATTGAAAAGGTTGCCAAAGATAAGAAACTTAATATCATAACTTTCGGCACTGATGATGCTGATATAAAAATACATTGCGGGGAAGAAAATTCTTTTGAGGTTTTTGGAAAAGCCTATAAACTCAATGATACACCTACTCCTGAGCATATTATGCTGGATATGGCAGCAGCTCTGGCAGTTGCTTACCTTGAAAATCTTGATATAGCTGAAGCCATAGAAAAACTTAAAACTTTCCAAAGCCTTGCCGGACGCGGTGAAGCATTCAGCGGGAAAATTTCTCCGGACAAGACTATACATGTTATAGACGAAGCCTACAATGCAAACCCGCTTTCTATGAAAGCTGCACTGGAAGGCTTTAAAAAGATTACCGGCGGGCAAAACGGAGTTCTTATCATAGGCGACATGTCTGAAGGAGGCGCTGAAACTCAAAGGCAGCATCTTGAACTTGAAAAAACTATAAGAGATGTAAACCCTTCCAGAATTTTGCTTTGCGGTCTTGAAGTAAAAGCATTGTGGAATATTCTGAAGCTTGACTTTCCAGGTGCATATTACGAAAATGCAGAACTGCTCAATAAGGAACTTGTCAGCTGGCTAAAAAACGGTGATAATGTTTTTGTAAAAGCTTCACACTCTGTAGGCTTATACAGGACAATTAATGTGTTAAAAGCTTATATGAAAAAATATAATAAAGAGGGATAATTATGAAAAAGATACTTTTATTAGTTTGTTTAACTACCTTTGCCGCACCGGCGTTTTCACAAGAGGGAACTAATATGGAAGCCGTTAAATATATGAACCAGTCACAGAGTTTTCCAGGCTTCAGCCGTTCGCTTCCTACAACTCAAAATCAGGAAGCTTTTGAAAAACCTGTTCAGGTGAAAAAAACAACAGAAAAACAATACGATTATAACGGCTTTGAAATAGAAGAAGTTGATTTGGAACCTCCTGTAAAAAAAGTTATCAAAACAAGAAGCGATAATAACGGAGCAGTAACACAGAATGCTGAAAAAACAGCACCTATGACTTATGATAACTTCCCGAAATTCTATGATAACAATAATATGATGCAAAACAGCATGCAGGGAATTATGCCGGGAATGATGACACCAGGAATGTTCTAAAAAATTATCTCATAAGTTGAGGTAATCTTATCTCTGTATTTATCCAGAAGTTTTATAAAAATCTCTTTTTCTTCCGGTGTAAATACACTCAACACATTTTGTGCAAGCTTAACAAAAACACTGTGTGTTTCGTATAAAAGCTTTTCGCCTTTTGCTGTAATTTTTGTAACTTTTTTCATGATGTTATTAGAAGTTGCAACTCCTCTTTTAACATAACCCTTCTTTTCCATACTGCTTAAAATCTTACCGACATGGGCTTTACCTTTATACATAAGCTTCGATAAGTCACTCTGCGAAAGATGAGGATTTGCTGTAATATGGCTTAAAATAGCATATTCATCAAGATCCAGTATTGTATTAACATAATTTTTGTAATAGTTTTTACCGAGCAAATACCCTATCCTTGCAGTTTGTTCAAGTTTATACGGTATATTTTCAGTATACAATATATCAGCAGCTTCCGATTCAGCCATTACATCACCCTTTTTGTTTATCATAACATTAACTTTAACATTTAGACAAGTTTATATATCTAGTGGTAGAAATTTCTACATGTAAATTTTTATTAAATATATACTAATAATTCTAAAGAACACCTTTATAAATTCCGTTACTCAGCTTGTATTCTTTTGAAAGTTCAAAAGAAAAGATAAGAGAGGAGTATTTATGACAACATCTGTTTCAAGTGTAAGCTCACAGACAACACAAGCAGCGGCAGCACAAACAACACAGAAGAAATCCGACTTGAGCGAAAGCACCAAAAGACAGCTTGAAGCACTGGGCATTCCTGTCACAGACGGAATGACAGAAGCACAGGCACAGACAAAAATACAGGAAGCTCAACGGCAGGAGGCTGCTGAAAATGGCGGAGGTGAAGGTCAAAACCTCAGCGAAACAGAAGTATTGGCAGATGCAAAATCCCTTGCGACACGAGTTGGTGTAAGCTATGAAGACGATGAAAGTGTTACTGAAATTCTGGACAAAGTCAGCGAAGAGCTGGAAGCTATGATTGATGAAGCCGGCGAAAATCCTCAGGAGATTAACACCATACTTGAATATTACAGGGAACTAAAAAGTCTGGATGACCAGTATGACAGTATTCAAAGCGCACAAAACAGCATGTATGCAGCAATGAATATGGTTTCAACAAACAATAAGATTGCATTAGGTTTGGAATAAGTTCCATAAAGCTCCGGGTTTTCCGGAGCTTTTTTATTAAATTTTACCTGAACAATCATTATATTTAAAATTATATTTATGCTAAAGTATAGATATAAGCTGAGGGTATGTAATTATGATGAACACAATTCAACCTGTACAAACAATCCAACCTCCGATTAACGGGAAAAGTAAACACAGCCTGAGGCATCGTCTGGTATCCGATTCCGGATATGCCGCTTTAGGGTTTGGAACAGTATGCGGAATAACTGGTATGAGGAAAGTTAAATTTCCTTACAAAATGAAAGTTCATAAATACTCTGCTTACCTTGCAGGAATAACATCATTTCTGCATTTTGGATTTATAAAAGGACTTGATAAAATTTTTACAAAAAAATCATAATAAAGGGAAAAAGTTTAAATGAGTGAGAGTATATCAACGGAACAGGAATGGCGCCCCGGTATTAACCCATGGTTAATGATTACCCCGGTAATGCTTGCAATATTTATGTTTGTTTTGGATGAAACCATCTCAAACGTAGCCTTAACTTATATTGCCGGTTCAATGTCAGTAAGTTTGAATGAGTCAACCTGGGTTTTAACAAGCTATCTGATTGCAAGCGGTATTGCAATCCCTCTTGTTGCGGCTGCTTCAAAACTTTTCGGGCGTAAAAACTACTTTATGATATGTACAATAGTTTTTACTATATCTTCATTTTTGTGTGCAATCTCACACTCAATGATAGAAATTGTTCTTGCAAGGTTTTTGCAAGGGCTTGGCGGAGGCGGGCTCCTGCCTCTTGGTCAGTCAATTATGCTGGAAAGTTTCCCTAAAAAAGACCGTCCGAAATCTATGGCAATCTTTGGTATTGCAGTAATTTTTGCCCCGTTAATCGGACCTGTTCTCGGGGGATGGATTACTGAAAACTGGTCTTGGCCATGGATTTATCTCATAAATGTTCCTCTTGGCTTTTTGTGTGTCTATCTTTCAAAAAACCTGCTGGAAGAACCTCCTTATGCAAAAAAACAGAAAAATGTACATTTTGATTTTAAAGGAATGATATTTTTATCAGGCTGGCTTATTGCCTTGCAGGTTGTACTTGATAAAGGTAATGATGCAGACTGGTTTGGAGCTGCGTGGATTTGCTGGCTCAGTGCAATATCAATGATATTTGCAATTCTATTTTTTATCTCTCAGGCAAGAGGAAAAGAGCCGCTAATTGATTTAACAGTATTAAAGGACAGGACGTACTTTTTTGGAACACTTGTACAGGTAATATTAATGGGTGTATTCCTTTCTTCTGCTGCGCTTTTGCCGTCAATGCTGCAAAACCTTTTGGGATATACAGCTTACCTAAGCGGACTTTCAATGGGGTCAAGGGGTGTCGGAAGCTTTATCGGAGTTGCTTTATATTTGACTTTATCTAAAAAACTCGGCGACAGAAGGATTGTAATGATAGGTTTAATCTTGTTAGGACTTGGAAGTGTGTTCTTTGGGATGATTAACCTTCAGATTAACCTTACAACCATTGCCCTGCCAAACATTCTTTACGGCTCAGGACTGTTCCTTGCATTAACCCCGTTAATCCCGTTATCGTTTTCAACAATCAAAAATGAGAATATGACCAACGCAACAGGACTTCAAAACCTTGTAAAAAATATCGGCGGAGCAATAGGAACATCTCTTGGAACAACTATGGTCGCAAGGTTTGCACAGGTTCATCAAAACATGCTGATTAATCATCTGCATGATACTAATAATACTTTTGTTGAACGTGTAAATGCCCTTACAGGAACATTTTCATCTCTTACAGATACCTTTACAGCACATACAATGGCTCAAAGCCAAATTTACTCACAGCTTATTCAGCAGTCACACCTGTGGGCATATATTGATACATTCAGATGGTTTGCATTTGCAACATTCTTACTCATACCTATGCTTGTATTTATCAAAAAACCAAAATCGCTTCAATAAAAAGTTTTTTATTGTTTTAGATTTTTAAGTGCATAATCAATACACTGAACAATAAATTCATTACGGCTAATATCTGTTTGTACAGACAATTCATCAACTTTTTTAAGCATATCGACATCCAATCGTATGCTTATTACAGTCTTTTCCTGCTTTATAGGTTTAAACTCGTTCATAAAAATCCCTGTAAGTTATTGTATTTAAATTAAGATTAATATGATATATTCAAAAATACATTACTTATTGTATTTATTTTATGAATACAATATTTTAATATATAAATGAAAGGAGCAAAAAAATGGACAAACAAGCCTTTACGCTTGCAGAAGTACTTATAACTCTTGGCATTGTAGGTGTTATTGCGGCGATGACTCTGCCGGCGCTTATTAACCAAACTCAAGGTAAAGAGTTGGAAACCGGTTTGAAAAAAGCTTATAGTATTTTGCAGGCTGCCTATAATCAAATGACTTATGACGAAGGACAGATTGTTAATAATACAAATTATCCCGCACATGCATTTATACCTAAATTTAAAGCTTATTTCAAAATTTCAAAAGACTGTGACTTTGAATCCTGTGAAAGCAATTTCGTTGATGAAGAAGGAACAACCAGAGTTTCTCAAAATTATAAAACATATAATAATAAAAAAATGCAGAACAGTTTATTAGATGACGGACAGGTTTTTATCAGCGACGGAATGTTTATTATGGTAGAAAATATGCCTGGAGGTCACCTGCTTTTAATAAGCGTCGACGTAAACGGGTATAATAAAAAGCCAAACCGCTGGGGACATGATTTATTTACATTTCAGATTACGGACAATGGAAAGTTGCTTCCAATGGGCGCAGAAGGAACAGCATATGATAGTGTTAACAAGTGTTCCTTAACAAGCACAAGCACTACTAACGGTATCGGCTGTACTTATAAAGCTTTAACAGATAAAGACTATTTTAAAAACCTGCCTAAATAATAATTTCGTGTTATCATAAACAAAAATATTACCGTCACTCAACGGTATCCCCGAAAGGCAGAAATATGAAAAACATCGAACGAATTATAAAAGTAAGCAAAGGTGAAGAACTTGCAGATTTAGTAATTAAAAATGCCAAACTGGTAAATGTTTTATCAGAAGAAATTTATGAAACAGATATAGCTGTAATCGACGGCAAAATTGCCGGTATTTCAAAAGGTTACCGAGGAAAAGAGGAAATAGACGTAAACGGTGCTTATGTAACCCCGTCCTTTATTGACGGTCACGTCCATCTGGAAAGCTCAATGCTTATGCCGTCAGAATTTGCAAAGCTTGTTCTCGCCTCAGGCACAACTACAGTAATCGCAGACCCGCATGAAATATGTAATGTTATGGGCTTACAGGGTATAAGCTTTATGAGAGAAGCAACAAAAAACCTTCCGCTTGATGTTTATATGATGCTTCCTTCCTGCGTTCCTGCAACCGATTTGGAAACCTCCGGCGTTGATTTAAACAGCTATGATCTGGCATTATTAATTGATGCCCCATGGGTTCTCGGCATTGCTGAAATGATGAATTTCCCTGGTGTGGTTAACTGTGATAAAAGTGTTTTAAGCAAAATCCAGCTTGGGATAGAAAAAAATAAACGCGTAGACGGCCATGCCCCGCATCTTTGCGGAAAAGAACTCAGTGCATATATTGCATCAGGAGTAGCTTCTGATCATGAATGCACAACACCTGAAGAAGCAATTGAAAAGCTGCGCCTCGGTATGTATTTGATGATACGTGAGGCAACAGGGGCAAGAGATTTAGAACCTTTAATCCCTGTTTTAAAAAAATATAATACCAGAAAATGTATGTTTGTAACCGATGACCGGCATCCGAAACATCTTGGAAAACATATTTCGAGAATGGTAAAAAAAGCAGTCCGCCTTGGAGTTAACCCTATTAATGCCATACAGATGGCAAGCATAAATACAGCTGAATATTTTAAACTCCGGAATGTCGGTGCAATTGCACCGGGCTATAAAGCAGATATTGCGGTATTTGACAACCTTGAAACCTTTGAACCGAAAATGGTTTTCAAAAACGGAAAACTTGCTGCCAAAGACGGTAAAACTATCATTGATATGACAGAAATGAAGCCTCCGGCGCTGCGAGGGTCTGTTAATATAAAATATTTGTACAGAGAAGATCTGCAGATAAAAATTCCTGACGGCAAAGATAATATAAAAGTCATAAATGTAATTCCACAACAATTAATAACAAAATTATCAGCTGACCCTGTAAAAAATAAAAACGGCTTTGCAGTGTCAGATATAGAAAACGACATTTTAAAAATTGCAGTCCTCGAAAGACACAAAGCTACAGGAAATATAGGGCTTGGATTTGTGAAAGGTTTTGGATTGAAATCTGGAGCAATCGCCTCAACAGTAGCACATGACAGCCACAATATGATTGTAATAGGTACAAACGATGATGATATGTACTACGCAGCAGTTGAACTTGTCAAATCACAGGGCGGCAAAATTATAGTTGAAAACGGCAAAACACTTTCCCACCTGCCTCTGCCTATAGCAGGGCTTATGTCTGATAAACCCGCAGAAGAAGTTATGGCAGAGATTACAGAACTTGAAAATGCAGCAGGCAAAATCGGCTGTAAAATCGCAGATCCGTTTATGAGTATGGCATTTTTATCCCTTTCAGTAATCCCGGAAATCAAGATTACCGACAAAGGATTAATTGATGTTAACAAATTTGAGGTAACGGATTTGTTTATTTAGGCAGATTCTTCCAGTAATTTTTATCCGTTAATGCGGAATATGCACAACCGACTCCGTTTATTGCCGAATTTGAAGAATAACTGCAATATTCTTCAGCCGGATAATCGGTATCCGGAGCACCCATAGGCTTTAATTTGCCATCATTCATTAACTGAAATGTGAATAAATCGTGCCCCCAGGCATTTGGATTTTTCTCCGCTCCATTTACATCAATTGTTATGTAAACTTTTTGTTCAGTTTCTTCTCTAACTGGATTTTCTATCATATAAAAACTACTGTCAGTGAGATAAAACTGTCCATCATCAAACATACTTGTTTCAACATTACGTTTTTTATTAAAAGTTGTATAGTTTTCAATATACCATTCTGTTTTAGAACCGTCCTCTTCTTCATGGCTTGAATAAGGTGCACATTTGAATAAACCGCAGTCCTTTAATACATTAAAATATTTTACATAAACAGCTTCAAAAGTTCTGCCTGGATAACTGCTGCCGCCATATGATATGCCGTTATCTAAATTCATTTTCATTAAAGCCTGTGACGCTACAGAATAATTCTTTTCAAGAGAGGCTTTAAGTTCACGCTTTTGCATTGAGTTTACCAGTGAAGGTAGTGTCATAGCAGCCACCACACCAATAATTCCAAGTGTTATCAATACCTCGGCAAGGGTGAAGCCTGGTTTAATGGTTCTTTTTTCGGCGGCGCTCAATGGCTCGATACCTGCGCCAATACCAGTTATAGAGCTTAAATTACCTTGCCCCCCCCCCCGAAAAGCTTTGTCTGCACTGTGTTTTTCATAATTAATCCTCCTTTTTTAGTTTTGCTTTTATTTATTTCTTTTTAAGATACACAGATAGTGTCGTGCCTGAGGCACTCCCCTTTTATTATATAGTATTTCAGAGTTTTTTTCAACAAGAGCAGCATTATCAAAGATGTTACATAATGTAACAAGAACTAAAAAATCTCTAAAGTTTTAATATCAATTGACCGTAAATGAATTTGTTAAGGTTAGATAAACACAAGGAGTGTAATTTATGTATAAATATTCCGTTTGGCCCGGAGCCTATAGTTTTAAAGAAGAAATAAGCCTTTTTATACTTTATTTTAAGGAACAGGTTGATGATTTAATAAACAAGATTAAAGAAACAGAAAAAGCTATCAATCAGGATTAGCTTAGCTGTTCGATTAGGGTATGAAAAAGAATCTTTTAGTGTATTGCCGCAGATTAGCCGGCAAAGCTGAAGGAGTATATATGTGTTACATGACCGGAATAAATTCCGGTCTTTTTATTTTACACTTTAACCCCTGCTTTTGAAAACACAAGTTCATCGTTAACACAGTCAATTACAATCCTGTCGCCATGATGAAATTCATTGCCAATTATTTTCATGGAAAGCGGGATTTCGATTTCTTTACGGATAACCCTTCTCAAAGGACGGGCGCCGTATAAAGGTTCATAACCTTCATTGGCGAGGTATACTTTTGCATTATCAGTAATATCAAGTTCCATACCCTGTTCTTCCACGCGTGTATTAAGTGAAGCGGTCTGGATTTCAACTATTTTTGCAAGTTCAGCAAGCGTTAGCGGTTTGAAGGTTATAATCTCGTCTATCCTGTTTATAAATTCCGGTTTGAATTTTGAACGTAACAGCTTATGAACCTCTTCCTGCTTACTTTGTTCAGGTAGCGAATTGTCTAGCAGAATATCACTGCCAAGGTTACTGGTCATAATAAGCACAGTATTCTTAAAATCAATAAGTTTGCCCTGACCGTCTGTAAGTCTTCCGTCATCAAACATCTGAAGCATTATATTAAAAATATCAGGATGAGCCTTTTCAATCTCATCAAACAATACAACAGAATAAGGTTTACGTCTTACAGCCTCTGTAAGCTGACCGCCGTCCTCATAACCTACGTAACCGGCAGTAGTACCTGTAAGACGTGAAATTGCAGATTTTTCCATAAATTCACTCATATCAATCCTTATGAGTGCATCTTCTTCATTAAACAAAAACTCTGCGAGGGTTTTTCCAAGTTCTGTTTTACCCACACCGGTCGGACCAAGAAATAAGAATGACCCGATTGGACGCCTGCTGTCACGAAGACCTGAACGTGAAAGACGTATTGCATTTGCTATCTTTGTGACAGCCTCTTCCTGACCTATTAATCTTTTATGTAGAAAGTCTTCCATTTTCATAAGCTTGCATGATTCATCCTCAACAAGTCTTGTAGTTGGAATGCCTGTCCACTTTGCAACAATTGCTGAAATATCATCGGCTTCAAGCTGTTCTTTTATAAGCCGTTTCTTTGTTTTATCAGACTGAAGCTCTTTGAGCTTTTTCTCCATTTCCAGCATCTGTTTATATTTCAACTCCAGGGAAGTTGTAAGTTGACCTTTTTTCTGGGCAATTTCAATCTGGGATTTCAGTATTTCAATATTTTTCTTCACTGTAGTTGTGTTATTAATTATTTTCTTTTCCTGAATCCACTGGTCTTTAAGCTTTGAAATTTTTGTTTCAAGATTTTCTATTTTTTTGGAAATTTTTGCGATTTTATTTTCAGCTTCCTTTGAGTTTTCTTCTATTAATACGTTACGTTCTATTTCAAGCTGGAGTTTTTCGCGGGTATAAATATCAATATCTTCCGGCATTGTGTCAATATTAATCCTCAAAGACGAAGCTGCCTCATCAATCAAATCAATCGCCTTATCCGGCAGGTATCTGTCGGTAATATACCGGTCTGAGAGTTTTACGGCCTGAACAAGGGCTTCATCCAGAATTTTTATTCCATGGAACACCTCGTATTTATTTTTCAGACCTCTCATAATACTTATTGCAGTTTCAACTGACGGCTCGTCTACGATTACAGGCTGAAATCTTCTTTCAAGAGCTTTGTCTTTTTCAATATATTTTTTATACTCATCAAGAGTTGTTGCACCGATTACTCTGATGTTACCTCTTGCAAGCATTGGTTTCAAAAGATTGCCGGCATCCACAGAGCCGTCAGAAGCACCCATACCCATTATTGTATGAATTTCGTCAATAAAAAGCATCAAATCATCAGTTTTCTCTTCGATTTTCTTTAACACGCCTTTTAAACGCTCTTCAAATTCTCCCCTGTAAGAGGCACCAGCAAGAAGCGCCCCTAAATCAAGAGATAAAATTTTGTCATTTTTCAAACTCTCAGGAACATCACCTTTAATAATTCTTTGTGCCAGCCCTTCTATAACAGCGGTTTTACCTACACCCGGCTCACCGACGATTACCGGATTATTTTTAGAGCGGCGGTTTAAAATCTGGATTACACGTCTAATTTCATCATCTCTGCCGATTACAGGGTCAAGTTTACTCCGGGCAGCTATTGCTGTAAGGTCAATTGTATATTTTTCAAGCGGATTTTCCTCCTGCTTTTTCTCATTTTTTAAATCAGGTTTTTCCGCTTTAGTATTCTCTTCTTCCTTTGCGGTTTCTTTTCCATCTGTAATATCAACAGTAGTCATACCGTCAATAATATCTTTCATTTTAAAGTATAATTCTCTGATATTTATATGATACTGACCAAAGATATACTCCATTTTTGCAATTTTAGTTTTAAAAAGCGCAAGAAACAAATGTTCAATACTCACAACTCTATCGCCGTAAGCCAAACCTTCTTTTTCTGCGGTTTCAAGCAAAGTAACAGTCTCTTTTGAGAGCGGAGGTTCTGAATATCTTGCCGGTGTTGCATTTTCCTTTCTTGGAATTGAGCTGTTGTAATCTCTTATCATTCTGGGATTATTAAGCCCGAGTTTTTCCAGGATTATTTTTGGAAGGTCATTCTCATCCAGAAAAAGCGCAAGCATAATATGTTCAGGCTCAACAAACCTGTAATCTCTTGCATAAACAATAGTTTTTGCCGAATGAATTATATATTGAACATGTTCTGTTAATTCCATAAATTCCCCTTAAACATTATAAAAATAGTATATTTTTCAGGAGAATTTTCAATCATTTAAATGTCCGATTTTTGCCACATCCTGGAAAACGAATACGCAGAAAGTTCGCTGATTTTACGCGGGTGAAGGTTTTTCAAGCCGCCGATTAAGTTTGGAACAGAATACCCCCAGCGGTATTTCTCAAAAAGTTCAAGATAATATTTTTCAATTAATTCAAGGTAAAATACAGGGTTTTTGTTCAAATATCCAAGTAACAGCTCTGCCGGAAGGTTGCCGCTGCCTCTTCCCATACCGTAAGCAGTAACATCAACGGAGCAGGCGCCGCAATTTATTGCACATAATGTATTTGCAAATGCCATCTGCATATTGTTATGTGCATGAAAACTTATCTTATTAAAACCGGACAATTTAAGTCTGCTAAAATATTTTTCAATATCTGCCGGAACAAGTGAGCCAAAGCTGTCCGCAAAATAAACTGAAGAAAGAATTTCTTTATTTGACCAGCCGGAAAGAATAGAAAAATGAGCATCATCCATTCCCGAAATATTCATCAAATGCAAGAAGACTTCAAAGCCTTTTGATGCAAACTCTTCGCATATATGAAGCCCGATTTCGGTTTCATCAGGATGACATGCAACACGTACAGCATCGATAAAGCCGTTTTCCGGAATAGAATAAGCTCTGCCGCCGGCATTAACCATAGCGGCAACTTTTACGGAACCCTTTGCGCCTAAGATTTCTGAGAGACTGCTGTTGCATTGCGCGAATTTTCCTCCGACTCCGTTCAAATATCCAATCTCAAAATAGTCGATGCCGCTTTTACTTGCAGCCTCAAAAGAGGCCGTTACAAGTTCGTCCGGAAAATTCCAGCCTGTAAGATGACCGCCGTCGCGTATGGTACAATCCAAAATCTTTGTCATAAATGAATTATACCACAGAATTTACCATGGATAATCATCTTTTATCTGCCAGCCGTCATATTGGATTAAGGCTCCGCAATTCATACGACCGGATTTATGCACTTTAGAATTACACCCGTATTTAGAATGATTTATAATATCTTCTCTTGTATAATTTTTGGCATAAGAACCAGCTTCTTCTCCCCACGCAAAAAAACTTAACTTTCCAACATTTTTATTGATTGCCATCTCAAAATTATTACGGCTGTAATCTAAATCTTTTGCAGAGTTTATTGCAGTACGACCTTTAAAATCGGCAAGTATCATTATTGATGCAGGTGCGTATCCACCTGAAGATGCACCGTCCAGACTAAACAGTAAAGTTGTACCATCTGCCAGTCTGAAACCATATGTTGAATAAGAGCCGGTATCATCTTTGCTTTCTACAGTATCTACTATTTTAAAATACGGGCGTAAATATTTATCTACTACTCGTTTTAAGTTCTCGCGGGTGTAGTCTGTTCCTAAATCCCACTCACTTATAAAACCATTTTCTGACTCTGATAACATTACGGCATTGGCTGTTATACTATATACCTTTTTCAGCCTTGAGACTAATACTGTTTTCTGGTGCTTTGCTATTAATGTTGGCATGGTCATTGCCGCCACTATACCGATTATTCCAAGCGTTATTAATACCTCTGCTAAGGTAAAACCAATTTTGCGGTTATTACTTTGAGCGGCGCGAAATGGTGCTTGACCTGCGCCAATACCTCTTAAGGAGCTTAAACTACTCTGCCCCCCCCCCGAAAACCATTGCTATTACTGCGTTTTCCATAATTCAACCTCCTTTTTTGGTTTTGCTCTTTATTTCTTTATTTAAGTAAATATATTTATTTTCTCTGACACCCTCTCGCTCATTAACCCGATAGGATTTTAGTTAATCCGAGTAGTGTCGTGCCTCTGGCTCCGCTATCGCCTCGAAAAGTTTTTAGATGCTTTTAATGTTCGATTGGGTGCCTGTCTTTTTACTTTCAGTAACTGTATATCTTTTCGAAACGATAGCGGAAACGGAGTAGGAGCGTGTTTGAGAAAAGATTTACTGTTACTGAAATAATAGACTGTCCGATGTCCTGTTTTTATTATAATCTATTTTCACAGAATTTACAAGCTTTTCTGCAACTCTCAAAGCTTCATTAAAAACATAGCTATTAGTTAAAAAATCTTCCCGATCAATATATTTTTTAACTATCTTTCTTGCAAAAGTTCCAACCGCAATGCCATGATATTTTATTCCGCAAAGCTGAGCCAGCTCAGCCGTTTTTGAATTTGTCCCTCCGGAAAGCATTACAAAAACCGGAAGATTTTCATTCTGAATAATTTCAGCTGTAGCAGCTGCCTGAAGAGTTGTTTTGTAATCATCTTTGCTTCCGCTCATAGGAAAACCGTCTGCCTGAATAATTGTTGTATATGGTTTTCTATCCTTTATTAATAATTTAATACGATTAAGCATAGCTTCATCGCTTAGTTGTCCGCGGGCGGTGCAGAGGCTGAGCATACCGTCAAAATTTTCAGCTATATAATTCCATTTTTTTAACACATCAACATCATCGCCCCCCATTGCATGAAGTTCAATACAATCAATATCCTCATCAATTAGCGGGGGTAAAATTTCATCAAGCTCTCTGCTCTCTGTTATATATGAAATTGCACCCTTTGAACAAACCTTTGCGCATTTGCCGCAGCCGATACAGCGGAATTTTTTAACCTTATGGTACTTAATTGCTCCCTGTGGACAAATTTCATCGCATTTGCCGCAGCCAACACATTTTTCATAATCAATACACGCCTTATTCACGTGAGGATCACCTTTAATACCGACACTTACACATAAATAAGCGTCATTTATCCCGGCATATTCAAGCCCTCTTTTTGCTGCGGCAATTATTTCTTTTCTTGCAGACAGGTCAAAAAATCTGCATCCTGCATGAGCATAAAGTGCCGCAAGCTTTTCTACCTCACCGGCATCCTCATTTCCTGCACCGCACACAAGTTTAAAGCATTTGCCGTCCAAAATATCAGAAAGCATTATTTCACCATATAGTTGTAGATTATTTCAGAAGCACGAACAATGAAATCTTTTCCCGCAGGTGAATTATAAGGGCGGTTTGCCAGGATTACAACAATATATTTTTTACCGTTAGGCGTATAGACAATTCCCGCATCGCCCAGCATTTTTCCTATATCACCTGTTTTGTGAAGGAAAGATGCCCCGGGTCCAAGACCTGCCTGTATAAGTCTGTTATTTTTCACATGTCCCATGTAGTCAAAAATTCTTTCTCTGGATGACATACTGAGGAATTTAGGGTTTTCAATATTATAAAGCATTACACCTAAATCTCTTGCAGTTGTATGGTTTGTACCCTGCAAATCAGGAAGCCAGGTTTTTACATGGGTTTGTTTCAAGCCCCAGTCCCTGATACCCTGATTTACATCAGTCATAGAACCAATTTTTGACATAATCATATTTGTCGCAGTATTATCAGAATCTGTAATCATAACTCTTGCAAGAGCATCAAGAGAATACTTTGAATTTGCAGCCTTAAACTGTAATCCTCCGGAGCCTTCAGAACGGTAGTACTCTGTCAAAGTCATCTCATCATATAGAGATACCTGATTTAAATCAACTGAGCGGAAAAGCTGTAAAAGAACAGGTATTTTAATAATACTTGCAGCAGAAAAAAGCTCTGAGGCATTTATGTCTGCATAATGACCTGTATCATAATCCCAAACATACACAGAAGGATGAATAGCCGGGTATGCAGTCATTAAGTTTTTGATACCATTTTCAATTCCAACCATTCTGGCATTTTCAACAAGCGGTTCCATAAGAGGTTTTTTAACTTCAGCACCTCTGAGTACAGGTTCATTATTAAATAAGTGGTTATACACGTAATTAGACGTAGGGAATACAAGCTGTTTATAATCAGCAGTAATTTCAGGGTAAGGAGATTTGAAAATCATTGATTTAGTAACCCTGTTAAATGCAGACGGCAAAATAGTGCAGCCGATTGCGAGCATAATCCCCACTGAAATAATTCTGTGGATAAAATTATATCTGCTAATTTTTTTCTGATTAGGAACAGGACGCTGTCTTTGAATCCTGCGGGGCTGGGGTTCAACAGGTCTTCTTACAGGCATAGATGATACATTACTTATTTCACCGTAATAATACCTTTCACGCCTTTGGTATTTCCTAGCTAATTCCGGCATTAAAAATTCTCCTCCAAAATCTGATCCCTAATCATTTTATTTTTAATGAATAATAATTACATCATACTATATGTTATCTAACCGGGCAAGAAAGTTACAAAATGTTTTACATTTTTATATAGAAAAACGGAGCAGACTGCTCTGCTCCGCCTTTATCTTTTCATATTCCAGCTACGAAACCTGCATTTCTTTTTCAAATCCAAACAATGAACTAACGGATTCATCATCATGAATTCTTGAGATTGCCTGTCCTAACAATGGTGCTACAGAAAGCTGTTTAATGTTAGGAGGCATTTTAGACATATCTAAAGGTATTGAATTGGTTACAATACATTCTTTAATTGGTGCATTTGCAAGTCTTTCTATTGCAGGACCAGAGAATACCGGATGGGCTGCACAAACATAAACATCTCTGGCACCTTCACGTTTAAGAAGTTTTGATGCTTCGCATATTGTACCTGCGGTATCAATTATATCATCAAACATAACACAGATTTTATCTTTAACATCACCGATAACATGAGAAGCTATAGCTTCATTATGTTTGTCGCGGCGTTTATCAATAATTGCAAGAGTACATCCGATAGCTTTTGCAAAATGTCTTGTTCTTTGAACACCGCCTGTATCAGGGCTTACCGCAACCATATCATCAGGATTGATGTTTAAGCTCTTGATATAATTTACAAGAATAGGTGTTGCAAAAATATGGTCAACAAGAATATTAAAGAAGCCTTGAATTTGCCCTGTATGCAAATCCATTGCCAGCACCCTGTCAACACCGGCAGTTGTAAGCAGGTCTGCAACAAGTTTTGCAGTAATAGCTTCACGACCGGAAGTTTTTCTGTCCTGTCTGGCATAGCCATAATAAGGAATAACTGCAGTAATTGTTTTGGCGCTTGCACGTTTGAAAGCATCAATAATAATTAATAATTCCATTAAATTTTCATTAACAGGATTGCATAACGGTTGAATAATAAAGACATCATCCCCCCTGACACTTTCTTTTACCTGAACATAAATTTCGCCGTCAGCAAAATTTTTAACAAGCATAGGTCCTACAGTAGTACCGAGATAGTCTGCTATCTCCTGTGCAAGCTGCGGATTGGAGCGTCCGGCAAAAAGTTTGATGTCATGTGTCGGATTAATTGCCCGTTCCAGCTGAGGAAATGCCATTTCTAAAACCATTCTTCCATTATCCTTTCTGTTGTTCTTTGCATGGATTATTATAATCCCCGCGGATATAAAACACAATCTTTTTTTTAAGTAATATTAAATTTCATATTGCAAAGAATAAAAAACAGAACAATTTTTTTTTTGCGCTGGAACTCTTTTATTTTTCGTCACAATAAATTACAGGACACATGGGCACACGAGTCTGCAAAAAATTATAGAGCAGCAAAATAGTCTACCTTCTCTCATTAACTCTTATAAGGTGCCAGCCAAAATCGGTATGGATAGGATCAGAGATTTCGCCTACAGGCAGAGAAAATGCTTTTCTTTCAAATTCAGGAACCATTTGTCCGCGTCCAAAATACCCGAGGTTTCCGCCGTTTCTTCCTGAAGGGCAGAGAGAATATTTCTGGGCGTAATACTCAAAACTTCCGCCCTCTTCAATATCCTTTTTAATCTGTAAAGCTTCTGCTGCTGTTCGGACTAAAATATGGCTTGCGCTAACTTCTGTAAAGTTCTCTTCCGCAAAAGCCATTCCTGTAACAAGTACGATAATTGCCAATATTTTTGTAAAAAGTTTAATCATAAATGTATAGTACTACAAATTTTTAAAATAGCAATTAGTTAATTGTTTAACAAGTTATCGTAATATTTGTAAAAAACAATCTTATATGTTATAATAAAAAGAAAAGGAGGATTGTAATATATGCAAAAGACAGCTATAGCTTCAAAATCTTTGAGGGGGGGGGGGCTTAGATAGTGCCGGCGGGCTTTTTCACGCTTTGGGATTATCCCGTTCCGCGTTTACTTTAGCGGAAGTTTTAATTAC
>CABLZX010000020.1:0-32906 GCA_902383995.1 uncultured Brachyspira sp. | reverse complement strand
TAGATAGTGCCGGCGGGCTTTTTCACGCTTCGGGATTATCCCGTTCCGCATTTACTTTAGCGGAAGTTTTAATTACTCTTGGTATTATCGGCGTTGTTGCGGCTATGACTTTACCTAATATTATTGCCGGCTACGAGAAGAAAAATACTATTGCAAGACTTCAAAAGAGCTATACAATGCTGAACCAGGCCTTTAAACATTCTGAACTTGATAATGGCGAGTCAGTAAACTGGAATGTAAGCAGTGATTCCACCAGTTACTTTAAAACCTATTGGAAACCTTATCTGAAAATCCTGCATATATGTGAAAATGAAAAACAATGCGGATATACATCAAATACACCATGGTACAGAGCAAACGGCAAACAAGATATTATACATGCTATCCTTAAAGGATGGCGGGAATCTGTAATATTATCAGATGGTACATTTATGAGCGGATTTAGTTATGCCGGCTTTGATTCAAGTGTAGATCCTGATGACAATACTTATACCCAGGGGCAGTCAAGCCTTATATTAATAGACATAAACGGAGGCGGCAAACCAAATAAATTCGGCAGAGATGTTTTTTATTTCGTAAGAGTAAATGGTAAAGGCATACTCCCATATGGCTATAACGATGATGATGAGGTAATAGATAAAGACTGCTCAGAAAAAAATTTCGGCTATAAATGCGCAGCCAAAATAATAAGGAACAGCTGGACTATTCCAGAGGATTATCCCTGGAAGTAATTGTTTAATTAAAAATAAATAAATTAGAATTATTAAGAAAAATTTACAAAAAGCCTAAAAGTTGCCTTAATAAGGAATTTTAAACATGCTGATATTTATTGATAGTGTGGCGTTATTAAAAAAACAAGCATAAATTTTTCTAATGAAATTGCATGAAAACACAAGCAAATTGCTTGCATTCAAATATTTTGCAAGTAATATTATATTATGCCCTTAAAAGGGGTGTATTATGCACATGTAAAATCGGAAAGTACACTTTAGAAATAAAAGCTGAACGTACCTTCCGGGAATAAAGCCGAAAATGAGGAACTTATGTCAAAAGACGTTATTGAAATAGAAGGTACAATAATAGAATCAATGCCGAATGCAATGTTCAGAGTAAAGCTCGAAAATGACCATGAAATTCTGGCACACATCTCAGGAAAAATTAGAAAAAATTTCATAAGAATTTTACCTGGCGACAGAGTAAAAGTTGAAATGACTCCATATGACTTAACCAGAGGAAGAATTACCTTCAGACTAAAATAGCGTATCGGATTATTAACACTAAAAGCCCGGGAAATTTTATAAAAATTACCGGTGACAACAAGAAATCTCACGTACAAATAATATATAAAGGAAAAGAAAATGAAAGTAAGATCATCAGTAAAACCAATTTGCGATAAATGCAAATGTATCAAAAGAAAAGGCAGAATTGCCGTAATTTGTGAAAACCCTAAACACAAACAAAGACAGGGTTAAATTTTGCGTAGAGTGGAGTGAGCGCAAGCGAACGAACTCGAAGTAGCGCGGAGCTAATGAACGGAAATTTTACGGAGTAAAATGGAGTGAATGACTGCGCAGCGTGAAGCAATAATTTAATACATTCAATTATTTTAAAAAGTGGAACTTGCGCACTCAACGGCAGGTGGAGAGGAAGGATTTATCCCTCTTACATAAAAAAATCTAACAACAAGAAAAGGAGAAAATTAAACAATGGCAAGATTAGCAGGGGTAGATTTACCTCGTAACAAAAGAATGGAAATCGCATTAACCTATATTTACGGTATAGGACCTACAAGAAGCAAGAAAATTCTTGCAGCAACAGGTATATCACCAGACTTAAGAACAGATGATTTAACAGAAGATGATATTAAAAATTTACGTAACGAATTAGCAAATTACCACATTGAAGGTGACTTAAGACGTGAAGTAACAATGCATATCAAACGTCTTCAGGAAATTGGTTCTTACAGAGGAATGCGCCACAAACGTAAACTTCCTTGCCGCGGACAGAGAACAAAAACAAATGCAAGAACACGCCGCGGTAAAAAGAACGGTGCTGTAGCTAAGAAAAAATAGCGGATTTTGCGCAGGGTGACGGCGAGCAAAGCGAGACTAACCCGAAGTAATGAGGACAAAAACGAATGGCCGCGCAGCGAATGAGTGACTTGTCCGAGTGAAGCAATAATCCAAGACAGCGGATTTGCCTACAGAGCGTAAGCTAGTCCGGATAGCGAACAGATTGAGCGAAGCGAACTCGTCACATCCAAAGCTCCGATTGAGCGAACAAGCGAAAGCAATGAGCAGGATAGCCAAATAATCCAAGACAGGCGGGTTGAATAATTCGCAGTAAATCAAAAAAATAAAAATTAAAAGTAAAAAAAGATAAAGGATAAGAAAATGGCAAGACCACAAAAAACAAAGAAAAAAGAAAAGAAAAATGTACTGCAGGGAGTTGTACACATTCAGTCAACTTTCAACAATACAATTGTAACTTCTACCGATACACAGGGTAATGCTATTGCCTGGGCAACAGCAGGTGCCAGCGGATTTAAAGGTGCTAGAAAAGGAACTCCTTTTGCAGCACAATCAGCAGCTGAATTGGTAGCTAAAAAATCAATCGACCAGGGTATGAAAAAAGTTGAAGTTCATATCAAAGGACCTGGTTCAGGCAGAGAAACTGCAATCAGAGCAATTCAGGCAGCAGGTTTGGAAATTACATTAATCAAAGATGTTACTCCAATTCCTCACAATGGCTGCCGTCCGCCAAAGAAAAGACGTGTTTAGCAGCGGAATTGCAAAATGTGCCGCTTAGCACCAAAAGCAAACGGCACATAATAGGAATAAAGTAACACCGCGGGGGCTTGCTGAAAGCCAATAAAGCAAACCATAGACGCCCCGCACAAATTAAAAGGAGAAATTACAAAATGGCTAGATATAAAGGACCAACTAATAAATTATTCAGAAATAAAAAAGTTAAAGATCTGTCTAACAGAAAATTAACTTCATCAATGAGACAAACCGCTTCTGGACAGCATGGTGCTGTAAGAAAGAAACTTTCTGAATATGCTATTCATTTGGCAGAAAAACAAAAAATTAGATTTACTTATATTGTAAGTGAAAAACAATTTGCAAAATATTATAACGAAGCTGCAAGAAGAAAAGGCGTTACAGGTACAATTCTTTTACAATTATTAGAATCAAGACTTGACAACGTTCTTTACAGAGCAGGCTTAGGTATTACACGTAAGCAAACAAGACAGATTGTTAACCATGGTCACGTTCTTGTAAATGATAAAAAAGTTGATATTCCATCTTACCTGGTAAAACCTGGTGATGTTATCACTATTAAGTCTAAGAGCGCAGCATTCCTTAAATCAGTTATGGAATTGATTGACATGGCTTGTGCACCGGCTTGGATGACAATCGACAAGGAAGCTTTAAAAATCACTTTCGACAGAATTCCTGAAAGAGAAGAATTAGATCCTGAAATTAAAGAACAACTTGTAATTGAATATTACTCAAAATAGTAATTGAAAACAGGTAACACCTGACTCAATTACCGGCAAGTAACAAAATATGGAGAAAAAACATGGAATTAAAAATTAAATGCGTTAATACAACAACAAGTTCTGACGGTTCACAGTACGGTAAGTTTGTCATTGAACCTTTGGCAAAAGGGTTTGGTACAACTATCGGTAACTCTTTAAGACGTGTATTGTTATCAAGTCTTGAAGGTACTGCTGTAACTTCAGCTAGAATCGAAGGTATTACTCACGAATACACAGCAATTCCTGGCGTGTTGGAAGACGTTATTGACGTAATGTTGAATTTAAAAGGATTGGTTGTAAAAACTGATTCAAAAGAAGCTCAGCATTTAAGAATTGACGTTGATAAACCTGGTGCTGTACTTGCAAGTGATATTCAGCTTCCTGCAGGTGTTAAAGTAGTTAACCCTGACTGGTTGATTTGTACTGTAGCAGACGGCGGAAGCTTCCATGCTGACGTTATCGTAGAAACAGGCAAAGGTTACGTTGCTCACGACGTTCCTAGAGATTCTAAAGGAATTTCAATTGATGTATTGCCTATAGATGCAACATTTATGCCAATCAAAAGAGTAAGCTATAATGTTGAAAATACCCGTGTAGGTGATTCAATCGACTTTGATAAATTAACTCTCGAAATTTGGTCAAATGGTTCAATTGAAGTAACAACAGCATTGAGCCAGGCTTCAAACTTACTTATCGACCACTTTATGCAAATCGCTGCAATCACAGGTCAGCCTGTAGTTGCTCCGGTTGCATCAATCGAAGAAGAAGTTGAAGATGATGCAAATGTTCCAAGCATGACTATTGAAGAGCTTGAACTTTCAGTAAGAGCATACAACTGCTTGAAACGTGCAAGCATTAATTCAATGGCTGAATTATTGAAAAAATCAGAACATGATTTATTAAATATTAAAAACTTTGGTAAAAAATCTTCTGATGAAGTAATCGAAAGATTACATCACTTTGGTTTAGACCTTGCTCCAAACCCTGAAGTGGAAGAAGAAATCGGCTAGCGTCAGCCGGTGTGAGCCGGTGTTGGCTTTGCGAAGGCAAAGTCAAGCAGGGCGAACATAACGATGCCGCCGTTGCGAAAGAAACGAAAGTGAATTGAGCGAAGCAATCTGTGATTGCACAGGCGGGAAATATAAATTAAAAAACAAACAACATTAAAATATAAGGAAAAGCAAAATGAGACACCAAACTAAAAAACATACGCTAAGCAAAGCAAAAGATCAACGTGATGCACTTTTGCGTTCTTTAGCTACTGAACTTTTTGTGCACGGTGAAATTAAAACAACTATGGCTCGTGCAAAAGCATTAAGACCATACGCTGAAGCAATTATCACTCTTGCAAAAAAAGGTGACCTTCACGCAATCCGTCAGGCTGCAAGACATATTTATAATAAAGAAACCGGCAGCTATATGGATTTAGCTACAGGCGAAGTATTTGAAGCACCGGTTGCCGATAAAAAACTGGCACCTCAAACAGTTTTAAGAAAATTGTTTGTTGTAATCGGTAAAAAATATTCAGACCGCAAAGGCGGATATACAAGAATATTCAGATTACCGCCAAGACGCGGCGATGCTTCAGAAATGGCTTTAATCCAGTTGGTATAAGCCATGCGTTATGCCTTTAAGGTTCAATATATCGGGAAAAATTATGCAGGAAGCCAAATCCAATTGAAAAACGGCGAAGAAACCGGCACCCCGACAATACAAGGAGAACTCGAAAAGGCACTCAGTACTTTGATAGGCGGTAAAACCGCAAATAACAAAAGACCCGTAAAAACAGTCTTTTCCGGAAGAACGGACAGAGGTGTAAACTCATTAGGACAGGTTGTTCACTTCGATACAGATAAATGTATTGTTGCTTCAAAGTTTATCTATTCATTGAATGAAATCCTGCCTAATGATATTTCTGTCACAGACCTGCATGAAGTTGATAAAAGTTTTCATGCCCAAAAATCAGCAAAAAGACGTCATTACAGATTTGAGTTTGTAAATCGCAAATGTAAAAATGCCTTTGACGGCGATTTGATGAGAATTAAGTATGATATAAATATTCACAGAATGCAGGAAGCTTTGGATTATTTGAAGGGTGAACATGACTTTTCAAGTTTCAAAAGCTCCGGAACGCTGAACCCGAGCAAAGTCTGTTTTATCGAAAATGCCGAATGCAGGAGAGTCGGCGACCATATTGTTATTGATATTATAGGAAACAGATTTTTGTATAATATGGTAAGAACAATTGTGGGAACCTTGCTGGAAATAGAAGGTCATAACCTGCCGTCAAGCCATATGAAAGATGTGCTTGATGCAAAAGACCGGACAAAAGCCGGTCAAACAGTCAGTCCTTATGGATTGACACTACTAGAAGTACAATATTAATCAGCCGGAGTGAAGCCGGTGCCGGGCGGCATTGAGCAAGCCGGGCAGGGTAAAACAACTTAAGGCTGGATGTAAAAAAGAACAATTTAGTAAATAAAAATAAACGGAGACAAAGCATGAAAACATATTCAGCAAAACCTCTAGAAGTAGAAAGAAAATGGTATCTGATTGATGCTGAAGGAGAAATTCTCGGCAGATTAGCAGTTAGAATTGCCAATATCTTAAGAGGTAAAAATAAACCTGAATACACTCCAAACGTTGACACAGGTGATTTCGTAATCGTAATCAACGCTGACAAAGTTCGTGTAACAGGCAATAAAGAAACTGATAAGATTTACTACCACCACACAGGCTATCCGGGTGGTTTGAAATCAGCCAGCTTCAAAGAATTAATGGAAAAAGACGGTACACTTGCATTAGAAAAAGCTGTTAAAGGTATGTTGCAGCACAATACATTGGGCGCACAGCAGTTAACAAAATTAAAAATCTATGCAGGAAGCGAACATCCGCACGCTGCACAAAAACCAATCGTGTTGGAAAAGGAGGCTAAATAATGGCAGATAAAGAAATTATGGCAACAGGCCGTAGAAAAACCTCTATCGCAGTTGTAAAATTAGTTAAAGGTAAAGGCAGAATTTTTGTTAACGGTAAAACATTAAGAAACTATATCGGAAACAGACCTGCTATTGAAATGTTAGTATACAGACCTCTTGTATTGACTGATAATCAGGAAAAATACGATGTAAGAGTTAAAGCTGTAGGCGGCGGTATTGTTGCACAATGCGGCGCTATCAGACATGGTATTTCAAGAGCTCTTGTAAAATCTAATGAAGAATACAGAAATGTATTAAGACTTGAAGGTCTTTTAACACGTGACCCGCGCGTTAAAGAACGTAAAAAATATGGTAGAAAAAGAGCAAGAAAACGTTTCCAATTCTCAAAACGTTAATACTTTACCAACCAAAATATTATTCAAAAGCCGGACATTGTCCGGCTTTTATTGTTATATATTAACAATTGTAACAAAAAATCCAACTTGTGAAATCAGAGATTTTCAAAATACTTTATAAGTATAAGAGAGAATATAATAAACGAAGGAGAGCAAAAATGACTTTTTTAGCAGTAGATTCACAAAAAAGCCTGTTCACTTTACAAAAGAACCAATTAGAATTTGAAAGAACACTTGTAATGAGCCAAGCAAACTGGATTTCTAAAGAGATGGGTTACTTATCACAACAATATGACCAAGAAGAAACAAACGCATCGCTAGAGGATGATCCTTATTACATCCAGCTGCAACAGCAGGAAGAGTACCTGACAACGCGTCAGGATGCACTGGATACTCAGATTAACCTTCTTGATAACGAGATAAGCAGTATGAAACAGATTGTTACTAACAATATTAAGAGCAGCTGCGGTCTTAACTTAATCGGCGGTTAATAAAACAAAAAATTAAGATTTATAAAATAAAAGAAGTTTGTGGTGAAGTGATGAGAGCTATATACCCAGACTTCTTTTGTTTTGTATTTCAAATAGTTCAACGGTATTAAGCATAAGAGATGCAATAGTCATAGGTCCAACACCGCCGGGAACAGGTGAAATATATGAGGCAATTTTAGAAACTGCTTCAAATTCGACATCCCCGCGGGTTTTACCTTCGGCATCTTTAAAAATTCCCACATCGACTACAACACAATTCGGCTTTAACATATTATCTTCTATTAATTTTTCACCAACTGCAGAAATTAACACATCTGCAGTTTTCGTTATGTCAGCGAGATTTTTGGTATGGCTATGGCAGATTGTAACTGTTGCATTACGGTTAAGCATCATCTGAGCCATAGGTTTACCGACAATATTTGAACGTCCGACTATGACAACGTGTTTACCGTCAAGTTCAATATTATATTTATCTAAAAGCAACAATATCCCCTTTGGTGTACAAGGATAAACATATGGAGTCTGCCCTGCAAAAAGTTTTCCAAAATTTTCAGGAGTAAAGCCGTCAACATCTTTTATGGGAGCAATTGCATTTGTAATATTACGGCTGTTAATATGTGACGGAAGAGGAAGCTGAACGAGAATTGCGTTAACACCGGCATCAGCATTTAATTCTTTAATTTTATCAAGAAGCACAGCCTCTGTGACGTCCTGCGGATAATTCAGGACTAGCGAATTAATCCCGAGTTTTTCAGCAGTTTTCTTCTTGTTATTAACATAAATTTTGCTTGCCGGGTTTTCACCAACAAGAATAACGCAAAGTGAAGGTTTTTTATCAAACGTATCAATTTTGCTCTTTAACTTTACAAGAATTTCATCTCTTAAACTTTTTCCATCCAAAATCTGAGCCATCAGCACCTACACCTTCTCCTGAGGCAGATTAAGCCTGAAATAAAACTGTTTTATTGCATCTTCCACGATTTGAGAATCTCTTCTAATAGAATTTTCTTTTTCTGTAAGACTTTTATCAAAAGGAATTACTCCAAGAACATCCAGTTCATATTTTTTCAACAACTCATATACAGAAGTTATATCACTGTTTTCAACTCTGTTAATAACCACACCTAGCTGGTTTCCGGCAGCGTATTTTGAACTAAATTCCTCAATTCGCTTTGCAAGATGAGCAGCTTCTTCTGTTGGATTAGCAACAATTATTGTTGTATCAATTTCGGTATCTACTAACTGGTTAAGGTATTTCAGGTCAAATTCACAATCAAAAATTACAATATCATATCTTTCAATAAGCTTTAGAACAGCATCATTGATTTGCCCTGTAATAGGACATCTGCAATCCTTTGATCCCACAAACCACGAAACGATAATATCTACATTATCATTAATCGGAACAAGAATATCTTCCATAGCCCATTCAATAAATTCCTGTTTAGACATATTTTCAGGAATACCGGTTTTATATTCATGTTTTCCGCTTCTTATACCGTAAATTGTATTACGAATATCCAGCCCGAAGCTGTGCCCGAGTTCTCCTGCTAAATCATTGTCAAACAACAGAATAGATTTATCAGGAAAAAGGTTCTGAAAAATCTTCAAAAATGCCTTTACAATTGTAGTTTTACCGCTTCCGCTTTTACCGGTTATTGCTAATTTACAGGTCAAGCTTTATACCTCTCTTTTAAACTATCAGACAGTTTTTTTGTTAAACTCATGGCTTTTTCTGCCAGAGACTCAGACAACGAGCCTGCACCGCAGGACGGCGTAATAATAGAATTATCTATAACAAGTTTCTCATCTATTCCCTTTTCGGTCAAATATTTTACTGCAGAAATGAATTTTTCTTCAAGTAAATTTTCATCAGCTTTTTCTAAAGCTTCCTTATCCAAAGTTGGAACTATTCCCCAGGCAATCTTTCCGCCAGAATTAAGGAACGTTTCTACATCGTCTTTAAAAACACTAAGATTTCGGGCAAAACTGTAAGCATCCAGATTAATAATATTTATACCGCTTTCAATTGGAACACACCAGTCACATTTGCCACAGCAATGAATTGCACAGAGAGCACCGGCATTTTGGATAGTTCCGGCAGTTTCTTTAAACATCTCAATAACTTCTTCTTGTGAAACAGTTACATAAGCAGAAGTTCCAAGCTGGGATATTGAAGGTTCATCAATAAAAATTATCGGTATAGTATCAGGACTGGCTTTTTTAATTTCTTTAATCTGCCATAATGCTTTCAACGTAAGTGTTTTAATAATTATCTCTTTTAAGGTTTCGTCATAAATAGCGCAGCGTCCGTCTTTGTCAACAAGGGTGGTAGCAAGAGTAAACGGACCTACAATTTGACCTTTAGCATAAGCTGGCTTTTTGGTTTTAATAATTTCCAAAAATTTCGGGATTGATGATGAATAATCTTTTGAAATTGAATACTTGTCAATTACAGGAGAATTTATATCAGCAGTTATCTCCTCATAATCCATAAAGAACTGCTCCAGATCTTCAAAAAATTCATTATACTCAGTATTAAGAAAAACTTTGCCGTTTTCTTTATCAACAAAAAATGAAGGCATGCCTTCCAAAAACTGGACAATCATGTCTTCATTTTTACTAATTTTAGTGAGCTGCGGCCAGAAAGGAATATTAAAATATTTTTCTACCACATTCATTGCATCTTGTAAATTATTGTGAGGCAGGGAACCTATCGCTAAACATTCAAGCTTAAGTTTTGATAAATCTCCCATTAACCCTCCGTCTAATATGGTGCTGCTACATTTTTTTGCACAAAATTTATCTTGCTCGCTGTATCTGAAATGCCGGCGGCAATTCCAACCAGCCGCAATGATTACGCTTCTTCAGAAACTTCTTCTTCAACAGCTTCTTTTAATATTTCAGATGCTGTAACTGTAACTTTGAGTTCTGTTTTAACTTTAGAAGTTAATTTGATAAGCATAGTGTATTCGCCGACTTTATTGATAGGAGCGTTTAAAGAAACGTTCTTTCTATCAACTTCAATACCGGCTTGAGCCTGTAATTCTTCAGTTAATTTTTTAGTAGTGATAGTACCAAACAGTTTACCTGATTCACCTGCTTTAGCGCTTAATTTCAATTCTGCAAATTTTTCAATTTTTTCAGCAACTTCAAGAGCTTCTTTGTGAAGTTTTTCTTGTTTAGCTTTAATTCTTGCTAAATTTTGTTCGCGGTTTTTAACTGCGCCTTCAGTTGCAATTTCTGCAAAGTTTTGAGGTAAAAGAAAGTTTCTGGCATAACCGTCTTTTACATTAACCATATCACCGGCTTCTCCGAGGTTTTGAACATCTTTTTTTAATATAACCTGCATAGTAATTCTCCTTTAGTATTTATATTTCTGCATGTAAGCAAATGTTACAACAAACAAAAAGCTTTGTCGAGAGGTTTTTAACAAACGTTACATTAATAAACCTTTTATTTCTATAGTCTGGAGGCAAATGTGATATACTCTTGTAACCTCAACGTAATGAGCAGACAATGTTCTGCGAAATAACAACAAAGGCAAGTGTTGTCTGAGTGTAAGCGAGTTCACTTGCTTTGGATTGAGCAGATTACAGTTGTCTTGCGTATGGAGTTACAGGTTACAAGAGTATATCACATTTGCCTCTATGAAGCACATTATTTTATTGCCGGAAAAAGGTATTTAACCCCGTCATCGCTTCTCCAGCGAACGTAGCCTGTTTTCGGAACACCGTCCATATCCATTACACTCAAAAGCATCCAGTTGCCCCGGATTACGTTCAAATTTATTTTTACAGGAGTATTTATATCTGCTATAACTTTTGAATTATCATCGGTTGAACCGCGCATTTCTCTTGCTGTTTTTGGCGAACCTGTCAAAATATAGAGCCCGTATTTGCGCCCGTACATACTGTAAAAGTTATACCATGTTGAAAATTTTAACGGGTCATCCTTTCTCATCCAGCCGCGTTCTCCGGTTTCGTTGTTATATAGAAGTTCAACCCAATCTTCATTTTCATCTGTAACTGCCATTAAAGCTAGCCCCTTTGATTTTATCAGAACAACAAAAACTTCGGAAAACTTTAGCTCTGCCGGTTCTATTTTACTATCATTCCATTTGATAACTTTAGTTATAGGAGCGTTATCATCAGGTTCCGAGCGCAGCACAATTGTATTACCAACCTGATACACACCTAAGGTGTTGGTGTTGGAAAGACTTACATAAGACGGCATAACATCTACCGCCGCGCAATTTAAAGCAAGTGCAAAAAATAACAATAAGGATATTATTATTTTTTTCATAATTATTACTCCCTGAATGTTATATCAGCATAAGCTTTTTGAAGTTTTTCCCTGACAGACTGCATCTGGCGTTCAATAACTTCATCAGTAAGAGTTGCCTTTTCGTCCTGCATATAAATCCTGAACGCAAGGCTCTTATAACCTTTTTCAATATTATCGCCCTGATAAACATCAAAAACTTCACAGCCTTTAAATATATTCTGCTGAACTCCGCCTTTTATAACACGCTGAAGATCATCATATGTAACATCCTGATTAATCACAAACGCCAAATCACGCTTTACTTCAGGGAATTGCGGGAGATGTTTAAATCTGGGAACGGTTTCTTTTATTATTGAAATTACAGCATCAAGGTCAATCTTAAATATAAATGCTTCCTGATTTAGTTTCATTTTATCTTTTAGCAGAGGATGAAGTTGTCCGAAGTAACCGATTGTTGTCATATTTTTGCCGAGAACATTAATTGCTGCACTTCTGTATGGATGCAGAATTGCATGTGTTTTGGCAAGAGGAGATTTATCAAGAGAAACAAGTTTTATCCTTTTTTCAACGCCTAATTCATTAAACAGGCTCTCAACAATACCCTTGACGGTAAAGAAATCCGATGCTGTTTTAACCTGCCATTTTGAATTTTCTACCTCACCTGTTAAAATCCCTGCAAGAACTCTGGTTTCTTTAACTCCGGTATTCTTTTCATCTGAAACATTTTCAATTGTATAAGTTTTACCTATTTCATAAGCCCAGAAAGTTTTCTGACCGTTGTCACAGTTAAACTTCATACAGTTAAGAAGGTTTGCTGCAAGGGTTTGTCTGAGCATTGTGCTCTCCTCGCTTACAGGTTTGAGAACCTTAACAGCTTTTGCGTCATCATAAGGTATCATAAATTTATCAAGCAGAGATTTTCCGATTAATGAAGAAGTAACTATTTCATTTAAACCGGCTGAAAGCATTAGTTCGTGAACTTTTTTGATAACCCGTTCTTCAAGAGTTATAACCGGGGTCTGCATTTTGCTCGGCAATGTAGGCGCTACTTTGTCATAACCGTTAATTCGTGCAATCTCTTCTATCAAATCAATTTCTCTTGTTACATCATAAGCCCTGAAAGAAGGTACCAGAAACTTAGCTGCTGCAATATTTCCGCCAAGCTTTTTAAATCCGAGATTTTCAAGAATTGAATCGCATTTTTCCGGCGCAATTTCACAACCTAAAATCCTTTTTATCTGGGCATATCTTAGTGTAATTTCAATCGGCTCAAGCTTATTATTGCCGTCTTCCACAATTCCTTCAACTCTGGCATCTGCAAGTTCAACCATAAGCTGCATCGCACGAAGAAGTGCCGGTTTAACTGCTTCTATATCAATTCCTCGTTCAAATCTTGCACAGGCTTCGCTTCTGTATCCTACACTTCTTGAAGATTTTCTGTTGCTTTCAGGAGTGAAGTATGCAGCTTCCAGTGCAATTGAAGTTGTATTGTCATCAATCTCCGAATTTTCACCGCCAAACACTCCGCCGAGGCAAACACCTTTATCTTTTGTTGCAATTAAAACACTGTCATTTGTGAGCTGTCGTTCAACTCCGTCCAGAGTAACCAGACTTTCCCCTTCTTTTGCCCTTCTTACGCAAAGATAGCCGTCAAGCTTGTCAAGGTCAAACGCATGAAGAGGTGTGCCGTATTCAAGTAAAACATAATTTGTAATATCAACTACGTTATTAATTGCACGAATACCGGAGGCAAGAAGTCTTTTCTGCATCCACTCCGGTGACGGCTTGATTTTTATATCTTTCAAAATCCCGACAGAATAATATTTACAAACATCCTTGTCGATGATTTCAACTTTAAATTTATCTGTGGAAAAATCTCTTGCAGCTTCAAGAGGAGAGAATTTCAAAGGTGTATTAAAAAGTGAGCTTAATTCTCTGGCTACACCTATTACAGACATCTGGTCGCCTCTGTTTGCAGTAGGTGCAACATCTATAATTGTATCTTTCTCAAAACCTAAAACATCTTCAACATTTTCACCGATTTTAACATCAGGGAATATTCTGTTTAAAATTAAAATACCGTCTTCTTCCTGATAGCTGCGTTCTGCAACACCAAGTTCATCAGCAGAACAAAGCATCCCCTGAGATTCCACACCGCGGATGACAGCAGGTGTAAGAGTAAACATTTCGCCGGTTTTTCTGTCAAGAACCTGGCTTCCTACAGAAGCATAAGGAACGATTTGACCTTCTTTGATATTCTGCGCGCCGCATACAACAGTCTTTACACCTGAACCGGTATTAACAGTAACAAGATGCAGGCGGTCTGAGTTCGGATGATTATCAATCTTTTCGATTTTAACTGTTTTTATATTGGTAAATCGAGGTTTAACTTCTTCGATTGCTTCAACTTCAAGCCCGCTCATAGTAAGCTCATGGGCTATTTGTTTATCTTCCACGTTTGATAAGTCTACGAATTCGTTTAACCAGTTGATTGATACTTGCATTTCTTTAATTCCCTCTTAATATTTATTATACTCGTGATTTTATATTATAACAAAAGTTATTCATTGTAAAATAGAGACTGAAACAGAAATACAATTATTAATATAAATTTTTAAAGTTCATTTGTCATTTTATAAATATACTTTAACTTTTCATCATCAAATCTTTCAAGAGAGTGCGTTATACGTTTAATCAAGTCTGTACGGGAGATTTCTTCTTCAAAATTAAACAGTTCTGCATATTCAATATTCAGGACATTGCTAATTCTTTCAAGCAAATCGCAGGACGGAAAACTTCTGGCTGTTTCTATAAATGAAATATGTCTTGGCGCAACTTCAACAAGTTCGGCAAGTTCTTCCTGCGTCAAACCTTTTCGCTTTCTCAGCTGTTTTAAATTTTGAGCAAAAGATTTTTTTAAACTCATAATACCTCTAAATCTTGTACAGCGGTTCTTCTGATATACACTGGTTCATCACGCTTACTTAATAGAATATTAAATTCAATTTTGCAATCTTTACAGGAACAATAAGGTAATATTATATTGACAAAATACGAAATATAATTTATACTTTGTATATAAAAGGTAATATTAGAAAGGGTTTATATGAAAAAATATACAGGATTTACTCTTGCTGAAGTTTTAATTACTCTGGGAATTATAGGAGTAGTTTCAGCGCTGACAATACCGGCACTTATGGGCAAATATAAGGAAAAGCAGCGTATAACACAGGTCAAAAAAGTTTACTCCATACTTTCACAGGCATTTAATCTTGCTAAAAATGAATATGGCAGTCCCGAAAACTGGGGAATTTCAACAACAAATACCGGTGAAACAGATGAGGAAGGCAATCCTGTTTACGATTATTCAAATTCATCAACTATTGTCAGAGATATTTTTGCTAAATACATAAAAAATACCAGTAACAAAAAGCACACATTTAGAAAATATACTTCACTGGATGGAAGAAATTACAGTACCAACGGAAGTTCTACAATTGGTAGTAATAATTCCACGTTATATCTTGCAGACGGAACAATGATTAGTTTTGGCTGGATGAATGAGGAATGTAAAAACGAAGCTGTAGAATGCGGAGATATTTTTGTGTTCTTGCCTGAAAAAGATGCACAACTGGGCGTAAGCGAATTTAACTTTTATATTTCGCCTAAAGGCATAATGCCTTACGGTCATCAAAATCACGCCCTCAGGTCATTTGAAGATTACTGTGATATAACAAATAAAAATGGTATTGTTTCTAACGCTCAAGGAAGAAGCTGCACTGCCTGGGTTTTGTATAACGAAAATATGGATTACCTTCATTGCAGCGATTTAAGCTGGGATGGAAAGCACAGCTGCAAATAAGCTTTGAACAATCCCCGCGTTAAATAGAAATGAACTGCAACAAATTATTTTTTTTTAAATCATTTTATCCACACCGGCTATAAACAAAGTGATTTTTTATGGTAAACTTAACTTATGAAAAAAGCGGGTTATGTTATCTTGAGTTTAATCATAATTGCCTTCTTGCTTAAGTCCTGTGTAAACATTGACACGCCCGAAGTGCAGCGCCCCAAAAACGAACAGCAAAAAACAGAAGAAACCATTAACTATCCTGATGATGCAAAAACAGTTACAATTAACGGAGTTGACTATCTGCAAACACAGGCGCCGGTCGGCAAATTTGGAGGAACACTGGTAGCATCAACTATCGGAGAGGGACCTAAAACTTTTAACCCGTTTAACTCAAAAGATAATATATCTTCTCTTATGTCTGAAATAATGTACGACGGTTTGCTTACTACCCATCCTGTAACAGGGCAGCCTATACCTAAGCTTGCCAAAGACTTCACCGTAAACGGTAATGATTACATAATTCACCTCAGAAAAGGCATAAAATGGTCGGACGGTAAACCTATTACTGCGGATGATGTTGTTTTTACCTGGCAGAATATTATTTTTGACGGTTATGGAAATACGTCAATCAGAGATTCTATTGTTGTCGATGGTAAACTGCCTTCTGTCAAAAAAATAGATGATTATACGGTTGAATTTAAGACACCTCAACCGTTTGCACCTTTTATAAGGATGCTTTCAAGCCCGATTGCACCGAAGCATATTTTCATGCCTGCTGTTAAAAAAGGCAAAAGCTACTTTGAAACATTCTTGTCCACAAATACAAACCCTAAAAATTTCGTCACATCAGGTGCATTTAAATTAAAAGAATACGTTCCGGCTCAGCGTGTAGTATTTGAACGCAATCCCAATTACTACGTTATAAATACCAAGGATGAAAAGCTGCCGTATCTGGATAAACTCGTTTATTTGATAGTCGGGGATATTAATAATGAAGTTTTAAAATTTGAAGGCGGAGAACTTGACACTATCGGACTTCAAGGGGCAAATGTTGCAAGATTTAAGGAACAGGAAAAACATTCTGATTTCACAGTTTATAATCTTGGACCGGATACGGGCACAATGTTTCTGAGTGTAAATCTCAACAATCGCAGAAATAATGACGGTAAATATAATGTTGAACTAAAAAAACAACGATGGTTTCAGGATAAAAATTTCCGGCAGGCTGTGGATTATGCTATAGACAGAAAAAATATGGTGCTGAACATTGCAAACGGACTGGGTGCACCGCTTTATACGGCAGAAAGCCTTAATTCAATATTTCTAAACAAAAATCTTAAAGCCTACGACAAAGATTTAAACAAGTCAAAAGAGCTGCTGCAAAAATCCGGCTACCGCTGGGATAAGAAAGGGCATTTACTCGATAAATACGGCAATCACGTTGAATTTGATCTTTATACAAATGCCGGCAACACTGAACGTGAAGCCATCGGGGTTATGGTAAAACAAGACCTTGAAGATTTAGGTATGAAAGTTAACTTCAAGCCGATTGAATTTAATTCGCTTGTTAACAAACTTGTCAATACGCTTGACTGGGATATGGTAATAATGGGGCTTACAGGGTCTCCTCTGGAACCAAACGGCGGGAAAAATGTCTGGATGTCAAACGGAACGCTTCATATGTTTAACCAGCGTCCGGCAAACTACACAAAAGACGACAGGTATGTTTGGGAAAAACAAATTGATAATCTTTATATAAAAGGCGCTCTGGCGACAGACTTTGAAACCCGTAAAAAATTCTACGACGAATATCAGGCTATAGCTTATGAGGAAAAACCTTTTGTGTATATTTATTCACCAATCAGAATTGCTGCTATGAGGAATAAATTTAAAAATATATTTCCTACCTCTCTTGGCGGGATAACACACAATATCGAAGAAATCTATATTGATAACGACGCAGCAAAGCCCGATGAGGATTAGTTATGCAGATACTGATATATATATTAAAAAGAATATTGCAATCAATTCCATTACTGATAATAGTATCAGTAATAAGCTTTTTTATCATACGTTTAAGTCCAGTTGATCCGCTTGCCGAACTGAGGCTTAATCCTTCTGTATCACAGGAAACACTGGAAAAAGAAACTAAACGGCTGGGACTTGATAAACCTATCATTGTTCAGTATGGTAAATGGGCAAAGTCCTTTCTTAAAGGTGATTTAGGGATTACCTCAAACGGAGAAAGAGTAAGCACAAAATTAAAAGAAAGAATACCTAATACACTTCTTCTTACAACAATTGTAATCTTTTTAACCTGGCTTGCAGGAATACCTCTTGGCGTTCTTGCAGCATTAAAATGGAAATCGCCTCTTGATAGAATTCTTACGGTCTTAACCAGCGTTGGAATGGCTATTCCGTCATTTTTCTTTGCTGTACTTCTGTTAATTTTCGCAGTCAAAACTGGATGGTTTCCAATTGGCGGACTTACAAGCTCAAACTTTTTAGAAATGAACTTTACTCATCAGGTTTTGGATATAACAAGGCATTTAATACTGCCTGTAACAGTATTGTTTACTATTTCTCTTGCAGGACTGCAAAGACAGATGAGGGCTAACCTTCTTGATGTACTTGACAGCGATTATGTAAAATTTGCACGTGCCAAAGGTTTGAGTGAGTTTGATGTAATCTATAAGCATGCACTCAGAAATGCTATAAATCCTATGATTACACTTCTGGGTTTTGAATTTGCAGGACTGTTGAGCGGTGCTGCTCTTACTGAATATGTATTCCAGTACCCGGGGCTTGGAAGGTTAATTCTTGAAGCTGTTTTGCGTTCCGATATAAATCTTGTAATGGCATCTTTAATGATGGGGGCAATTATGCTTATACTTGGTAATTTGATTGCGGATATTCTCCTTATTATTACAGATCCAAGGATTAGGGTGAAAGCATGATTAAAGAAGTTTTTAAACAATTAATGAAAGACAAATTTGCTAAAATCGCCCTTATTCTTCTGGGGCTTATTTACCTTGCATTATTCTTTGCAGACTTTCTTGCGCCATATACAAAAGATTTTTCGGACAGGACAATGGCATACGTTCCTCCTTCCAAAATTTTTATAATTGATGAAAACAAAAAGTTGTCAAAACCTTACACCTATAATTATATAAGAAATTTTGACGAAGAAAATTTACGCATCACATACGATTTTGACAGAAGCCAAAAGCATTATGTGAAATTTTTTGCAAAAGGACAGCCTTATAAATTTCTAGGAATAATTCCAATGGAGCGGCACTTAATTACAACTGATGCGGACGGAAGATTATTTCTTCTGGGAACAGATATTAACGGGCGTGATGTTTTTTCCAGACTGCTTTTCGGCGGAAGAATTTCTATGACTATAGGATTTCTTGCCCTGTTTGTTTTGTTCCCTATAGGACTTTTATACGGCGGTATTGCAGGGTATTTCGGAGGAATTGTTGATACGTTGATGATGAGGTTTGCAGAAGCTGTTATGTCAATTCCAAGTTTCTATCTTTTGATAATCCTTGCATCAATACTTCCATCCGGTATGACCAGTATACAAAGATTTATGCTGATTGTAATAATTCTTGCATTAATAGGATGGGCAGGGTTTGCAAGAGTAGTAAGAGGAATGGTGCTTTCAATTAAGAATCAGGAATTTGTTCAGGCTGCAAAATCAATTGGAGCATCCCGCCTGCGCATCATAATAAAACATATACTCCCGCAGACAGCAAGCTTTGTTATTGTGGCAATGACATTATCAGTTCCTTCATACATTCTCTCAGAATCCGGTTTGAGCTTTCTTGGACTTGGCATTCAGCAGCCTGATGCAAGCTGGGGAAATATGCTTAAAGAGGCTCAGGAATATACAAATATTATCTATAGACCATGGCTTCTTACTCCCGGATTTTTAATTTTTGTTGCGGTACTGGCTTTTAACCTGATTGGTGATACAATAAGAGATGTGTTGGATCCTAAAAGCAAAGTGAGATAACAGAATGCTGGAAAATATATTACAAAGCACCCAGTTTATAATATTTACAAGGGTATTAATCGCAGTACTGCTTGGCTTTTCTATTGGACTTGAACGTGAAATGACCAATAAATATGCCGGACTAAGAACTAATATACTTGTATGCATCGGCGCCTGTGTGTTTACAATACTTTCAATCTACGGATTTCCGACATTTGCTGATGGAGATAATGTTTCTATAGCAACTGCAACAGGAATTAGAGATACTTCACGTGTTGCAGCACAGGTTGTTACCGGTATCGGTTTCATCGGCGGCGGTACAGTATTAAGACATGGAGCCACTGTTTTCGGTATTACTACAGCCGCAACTCTCTGGATTGCCGCAAGCATTGGTATGGCATGCGGAACAGGTATGTTCGGGCTGGCTTTGATTTCTACAATACTTTCAATCATTGTTCTTGTTTCTATTAGAATGTTTGAAAAAAATGTGCTTGTCACAAGCACCAAAAATCTTAAGCGTCTCAAATTGGAACTTAAATGCCAGAAAAATTTATCCAATGAAATCTATGACTTTCTTGTAGAAAAATATCCAAAGCTTAGAGAAATTTCAAAAAAACAAACTAAACAGGATGATGACATTGTAAAAATTTCTGTTGTAATAGACACAAATGTAAAAAAACCTATTCAGAATATTTATAAAACACTCCAAAAAGTTGATGGAATTGAATCAATATCCGTTCAGGAGTTTAACGAATTATTGTAACAATATTTTAACAAATAACTATAAAGTTTAAAGTTTCCATTCAATATAGCCGTAATACAAAGTGTAAGTAAACGGAAATATTGAAAGGACTACTGTAAACCAATGGGAATGGCGGCTTCACAAGCTAGATTATTAAGTATCACCGCAAGGTTGACCGACAATGAAAATTCCGGTCAGGATATTTCATATTCTAAAATCCGTCTTGCCGATCAGACTGAACAGGTCAATACAGATTACCTGAATGCTCTGAAGGCAACCAAGTTAACAGTTCTTACAGGCTTTAACGGCTCTGAAGAAGTTTATACTGATATTTCCTATAACCTTATGACAGGATATAATACCCTTGCAGCCGGACAGCAGTATGTTGTAACTGATAAAAAAGGCAGAGTTCTTGTTACACAAAAACAAAAAGAAGCATATGAAGCAAGCAACGGGTATTTAAACGGATTTTTGGCTGCATACGGATATTCACAGGCGGATATTGATATTACGCAAAACAGTGATGCAAGTGAAGAAGATAAAGCACTTACAGAACAAAAAATTCACGATGCGTGGGATCAATACCTTACATCTGTAGGTCTGCATTACGGTGATGAAGAACATGGTCTTGATTTTGGTTATGTATCATTTTCAGATGAACCTTATGACGGATATGTAACTTATACAGACTTAGCTACAGGCGAAACAAAAGCGTTAAACTATGAAGGTACAACTCAGGAGCAGCGTGAATTGTATGATTATGCTGTTGCATTGACTGAAGCTTATTACGGCACATCAGATTCTGCCAACAAACTTGATACGGCAGCAAAAGCTGAAAATCAAACCTTCATTAAATATCTTACTAATATATTTAATAAAATGCAGTCTTCCGGTTACTATGTTGAAGCTGATGAAACAAAAACGCTTAAAGACAATGCCTGGTTTGAAGATCAGCTGCGTTCAGGAGATTTGCAGCTTGAGTACTACTCTGCAACCGAGAAAAAATTTGTTTCTACTTCAATAGATGCAGATTCTTCAATTCAGGAAGTAGAAGATGAAAGAGAAATTGCGATTGTAGAACGTGAATATCAGATGAAACTTGAAGAAATTGAACAGCAAGATACTAAATATGATATGGAGCTGAAAAAATTAGATACAGAACACAATGCATTACAGACCGAATATGATTCAGTTAAAAATGTAATCGACAAAAACGTAGAAAAATCCTTCCAGGTATTCTCATAACAGAAAGGATTTTCGTAAAACAGATTTTTTATTGATTCCTTTTCCTTTATTTCCTTATTAATTTTCAAAATTTCCCCTGCCACTTTATCCCTAAAGTGGTTTTTCTTTTGTATATTAAATTATAATTGCCGGTTTATAAGTTCTATTATTTATCATTTTGGGCTAAGTGTATTATATTTTCTGCACAAACCAGTATCTCATCATAAATCAGAAGCTTATTTTCACTTACACTCATAATTTTATTAATTAATTTTGCTCGGGTTTCAGAAATGTCATTTCCGGAATTTATTATACCAAAATCTTCAAGCTTTAGGTTAAGCAATGAAGTCAGAATTAGAAAGTGTTCAAGCTTTGGAAGATATTTGCCATTTTCAATCCTGCTCAAATGCTTTTCTGTAAAACCGGCTTTCTCGGCAACTTCATATTGCTTTAGTCCTGCTTTTTTACGGGCATTTTTTATTACTAAGCCTATGTTCTGTTTATCAATGAGAAACATATATTTTCCTTTTTATATAAGGGTAACGTAGAAAGCACTTTTTAAGAATACCCGAACAGTCACTTTATACTAAAAAGTGCTTTACAAGATACTTATTGTTATATATAATACATTCAGAACTATGATTAAAATTTTATCCTGTTTAATTCCAATAAAATTTTTAAGAGAAAATTTCCGGCTGATATGCAATAGTATTCAGATAATATTTACAGCAAAGTCAATAGGAAAGAATTTTTACTGCGGAAAATTTTCAACCGTGAATAAAAACACGATTATAAAAAATAATGTTAGACTTAACGGGCTTCATATCAGCGGTAACGGCAAGGTAATACTCGGCAATTATTTTATTGCCGGGTTTGAAAGTTTAATTATATCAGATACACATAATTATAAAGGAACCGATTTACCATATGACAGAACATCAATTGCAAAAGAAACTTTGATAGAAGATTTCGTATGGATAGGTGCCAGAACTATAATTCTTGCAGGAAGCAAAATTGGGGAAGGGGCAATTATTCAGGCAGGTGCTGTTGTTCATGGAGAAATTCCGCCGCTGGCAATTGCGGGAGGGAATCCTGCTAAAGTCTTTAGATACCGCGATAAAGAACACTTTTTAAAAATAAAGCTAAATAAAAAAGACCTCTGTTAAAGAGGTCTTTTTCAATATCAACTGCAATGGAATTAGTCTTTTGCAACAACGCCTGATTTCTCGATAATTTCTTTTTCGATATTTGCAGGAACTTGTTCGTAGCATTTGAATTCCATTGAGAAAGTACCGCGTCCCTGAGTTTTTGAACGGATGTCAGTTGCATAACCGAACATTTCAGCAAGAGGAACGATAGCATTGATTTTCTGGATACCAGTACCTTCAATGATTTCCATACCTTCAACACGTCCTCTTCTTGAAGAAATATCGCCGATAATATCACCGGTATTTTCTTCAGGAACTTCGATTTCAACTTTCATCATAGGTTCAAGGATACAAGCTTTAGCTTTACGGCAGCCTTCTTTGATAGCCATTGAACCGGCAATTTTAAATGCCATTTCAGAAGAGTCAACTTCGTGGTATGATCCATCGTAAAGTTCAACTTTAACGTCTATCATAGGGAAGCCTGCTAAGATACCGCCTTCAAGAGCTTCTTCCATACCTTTTCTTGCAGGTTCGATGTATTCTTTCGGAATAGCACCGCCGACAATTTTGTTTTCAAATACAAATCCTGCATTTTCTTCAGCCGGTGAAATTCTGATTTTAACGTGACCGTATTGACCTTTACCACCTGACTGACGGATGAATTTAGAATCCTGATCAGCATTTCCGCGGATTGTTTCTCTATAAGCAACCTGAGGTTTACCAACGTTAGCGTCTACTTTGAATTCTCTGAGCAAACGGTCAACGATGATGTCAAGGTGAAGTTCACCCATACCTGAAATAATTGTCTGACCTGTTTCTGTATCAGATTTAACTCTGAATGAAGGATCTTCTTCAGCAAGTTTTTGAAGAGCGATACCCATTTTATCCTGGTCAGCTTTTGTTTTCGGTTCGATAGCAACTGAAATTACAGGTTCAGGGAAAGTCATTCTTTCAAGGATAATCGGTGATTTTTCATCACATAATGTATCACCTGTAGTAGTGTCTTTCAAACCAACAGCCGCACAGATGTCGCCTGCGTAAACTTCATCTTCTTCAATTCTCTGATCAGCATACATTTGAACCAATCTTGAGATACGTTCTTTCTTACCGTTTGTAGCGTTAAGAACATAAGAACCTGAAGTCAATTTACCTGAGTATATTCTCAAGAATGTCAAACGGCCTACATAAGGGTCTGTCATAACTTTGAAAGCAAGAGCTGAGAACGGTTCATCATCTGATGAATGTCTTTCAACTTTTGTACCATCTTCAAGTTCACCTTCGATAGCTTTAACATCTACAGGAGAAGGCATTAATTCAACGATTGAATCGAGAAGTAACTGAACACCTTTGTTTTTGAATGCTGTACCGCAGGTAACAGGAACAATTTTGTTATCGCAAACAGCTTTTCTCAAACCTTTTTTCAATTCATCAACTGTTATTGATTCAGGATCTTCAAAATATTTTTCCATTAAAGCGTCATCAGTTTCGGCAATAGCTTCAACAAGAGCTTCTCTGTATTCTTTAGCCTGATCAAGCATATCGGCCGGAATATCTTCAACTTTAATATCTGTACCTAAATCGTTGGTATAGATATAAGCTTTCATTTCAAACAAGTCGATTAAGCCCTGGAATTTATCTTCAGCACCGATAGGTAATCTGATAGGGTGAGCGTTACCGCCTAATCTGTTTCTAATCTGGTCAACTACACGATAGAAGTTAGCACCTGTTCTGTCCATTTTGTTAACGAAAACCATACGAGGAACTTCATATCTGTTAGCCTGTCTCCAAACTGTTTCTGACTGTGATTGAACACCGCCAACCGCACAGAAAACAGCAACAACACCGTCTAATACACGTAAAGAACGTTCAACTTCGATTGTAAAGTCAACGTGCCCCGGGGTGTCAATAACGTTAATCTGATGTCCTTTCCAAGCGGCAGTAACTGCTGCTGACTGGATTGTAATACCTCTTTCACGTTCCTGTTCCATAAAGTCGGTTACAGCAGCACCATCGTGAACTTCACCGATTTTATGTGTTTTACCTGTGTAGAACAAGATACGCTCAGTAGTAGTGGTTTTACCAGCATCAATGTGAGCGGCAATACCAATGTTTCTGATTTTTTCTAATGGAGTTTTTCTTGCCATTTTGTTTTTCCTTTTTTATATATTGTGTACTTCTGCTATTTACCATTTAGCTTCAATAAAATTATCTCATAAACATGTTTTTTTTCAACAAAACGCGTTACAAAGTGTGTACACAATGAAAAAATCTTTTACCTCCAGTTGTAATCAGAAGTTATCCGCCATCCTGCCCGCATAATTTTTGCTGCACTGCAATCTCCGATATAATAAGAACTTATAGGACAATTTTTGTTATTTTTTAAATCTTCGTCAGATAATTCATATCCGCGTGGGAGCAATTTTCCTTCATATGTAAGTATAAATTCAAAAAAATCTTTTCCTACAACATTAGGTTTTTTAGCTCCGTTTATATCAATATAAACAAATGCAACATTTCCATCAACAGGTTTAAAACCAACACAGGCTCCATCAGCCAGCCGCATTGATTGTATAACTTCATTAGAAGAGGTTATAACATCTCCTCCATCCATACGTTTATATTGAGCATCATTGTCAGCGCCGTTATCTTCGGTATCGCACATAAAACGAACGTAAAAATTACCGGACATTGAGTTGCTAGCATAAACCTTTGTTCCTATTGCTTCAGGAGCAAGATAATTTTCCAATATATCCTGTGTATTTCTTGTTTTTATATACCAGGGAAGGTCAGCACTCCATCCTGACCATTCTGATATGACACCATGCTTTGCCTCGGCTTTACGTATCATATTTGTTACAACAGAGTATGATTTCTGAAGACCGCTTACGGTAACCTGCTTTTGGTATTTTGCAAGCAGCATCGGGAAGGTTAAAGCTGCTACTACACCGATTATAGCAAGAGTTATGAGAACTTCTGCCAGTGTAAATCCCGCAATACGGATAAAATTTAAGAAAGGTGCAACACCTGATAAGGAGCTTAAACTATTGTGCCCCCCCCCCGAAAAACCTTGTCTTTACTGCGTTTTCCATAATTCAATCTCCTTTTATACTTGTTACATTATTAATAATAACTTATTTTTAGATATTTTTCAATCAATCATTAAAAAATCCTTAAGTTTTTTAATTATTTTCAAAAATCGTTATATAAATATAATTGTAATGTGAATGTAAGAAGGAGAAATAATATGTTAAAACCATTAGGAGACAGAATTGTAGTTAAAGTTATTGAAGATACCGAACAAACTTCAGGCGGAATTTTCATTCCTGACAGCGCAAAAGAAAAACCTCAAAAAGGTGAAGTTGTTGCAGTCGGACTTGGCAAAATGAATGACAAAGGCGAAAGAGAGCCTATGGATGTTGCAGTTGGTCAAACTGTTCTTTATGCAAAGTATGCAGGAACAGACGTAAAAATGGATGGAAATGAATATAAAATTCTTTCTATTAAAGACGCATTAGCAATCATTGAATAGTGGATCAGCAGGGCTGTGGAAGATAAAGTTAGGGCAGCCCGGGTTTCAGTTTTACCGCGTGATTATCGGAAAACTAAAGGAGAATGTGAACAAAACGTTACTCCCGGGAAACCCAGAATAATCCAGGACAAAGATTTTGATTAAAGGAGAAATAAAAAATGGCAAAACGTATAGTATTTGACGAAGAAGCAAGAAAATCGCTTCTTAAAGGTATAGATGCAGTAGCAGATGCTGTAAAAGTTACACTCGGACCTAAGGGCAGAAACGTAATTATAGAAAAAAAATACGGCGCCCCTCAAATTGTTAACGATGGTGTGACTATTGCAAAAGAAATTGAACTTAAAGACGGTCTGGAAAATGCAGGCGCTCAATTGTTAAAAGAAGTTTCTTCAAAAACAAATGACGTTGCAGGTGACGGAACAACAACAGCTTCAGTTCTTGCGCAGGCTATTGTTAGAGAAGGCTTGAAAAACTTAACAGCAGGCGCTAATCCTATGTCTATGAAACGCGGTATCGATAAAGCAGTTGATATTGCTGTTAAAAAAGTAAAAGAAATGTCAAAACCTGTGAATACAAAAGAAGAAATTGCTCAGGTTGCAGCAATTTCAGCAGGTAATAATAACGAAATCGGCGAACTTATTGCGGAAGCAATGGAAAAAGTTGGTCATGACGGAGTTATTACCGTTGAAGAAAGCAAATCTTTCGGCACAAACTTAAAAGTTGTTGAAGGTATGCAGTTTGATAAAGGTTACTTATCACCATACTTTGTAACTGATGCTGAAAGAATGGAAGCCGTTCTTGAAGATGCCTATGTTTTATGTGTTAACAAAAAAATTAATCTTATTTCTGATTTGGTTCCGGTGTTGGAACAGGTTGCACGTGACGGACGTTCATTGTTATTGATTGCAGAAGACGTTGAAGGTGAAGCTTTAGCAACATTAGTTGTTAACACAATGAGAAAAGTTTTAAGAGCAGTTGCAGTTAAAGCTCCAGGCTTCGGCGACAGAAGAAAAGCTATGCTTGAAGATATAGCTGTTCTGACTGGCGGCGAAATGTTCACAGAAGAACTCGGTATTAAATTAGAAAACGTTACAACCCAGATGATGGGACGTGCAAAACGTGTTACTGTTACTAAAGACGAAACAACAATCGTTGTAGGCAATGAAACTAAACAGGCTGTAGAAGATAGAGTTCGTTTAATCAAAAAACAAATCGAAGCTTCTGACAGTGAATATGATAGAGAAAAACTTCAGGAACGTATCGCAAAACTTTCAGGCGGTGTTGCTGTAATCGAAGTTGGTGCAGCTTCCGAAGTTGAACTTAAAGAAAGAAAATTAAGAATTGAAGATGCCCTGAATGCAACAAGAGCTGCTAATGAAGAAGGTATCGTACCTGGCGGCGGAGTTGCTTTGGTAAGAGTTCAACAGGAATTACAAAAACTTGTTGAAACAACAAACTTCTCATCAGATGATGAAAAAATCGGTTTCAAAATTTTAACAGCAGCATTAGATGTACCTCTTAGAGCAATCGCAAGAAACGCAGGAGCTAAATCCGATGTTGTAATTGATACAGTATTAACTCACGAAGGTGCATACGGTTATGATGCATTGGATGACAGATATGTTGATATGTTTAAATCAGGTATTGTTGACCCTGCAAAAGTAACCCGTTCAGCACTTGTTAACGCTGCTTCAGTAGGTTCAATGCTGTTAACAACAGAAGCTGCTGTTGTTGAAATTCCTGAAGAAAAACCTGCTGCTCCGGCTATGCCTGGAATGGGAGGTATGGGTGGCATGATGTAGAAATCAGCCGGCTTTTACAAAAAATACAAAAAAGACAGGCAGCTGCTGCCTGTCTTTTTTATTTATTATTCATTTGAAATATTTATCAGGTTACCGCTGCTATCAACACCAAGCCCTAATTTTTGAAGATTTTTTAAATGGGATTTTATAAATAAATTTTCAGCATCACTAAGTTCAGTTCCTGACTTTTTCTTAGTTAACAAGTCATTATAAATTGCGTTATTAATAGAAATTCTTTGTGATGTAAAGTCCATTCTTGATTGTAAATAGTCAAGCCGAGGGTGTTCTATGCCTCTAAAAGAATAACGCTTGGTTTTCTCATCAAAATATAATCCGTTACCCTTATTGTCATTAATTCTAAAAAATTTAGAAGCTTCGCCAAATCCTGTCACTTTCATATCAGTTATAAGACTGAATCCCTTGCCATTTTCACCAGCAGTCAGACTATACGCTCCTGAAACTCCTTGTCGTGAAATTTTTACCATTTTAATATCAGGAACAGTTTTTTGAATATCCGGCTTTACATTATCGTTATCCAGCTCAGTTTCCCTTACATCTCCACTGGCATCAGGCTTATATACCGGTGGGGTCTTAGGTTTATTCATCAAAGGGGACTTTACTCCTTCGTGAGCTTCGTATTCCTGCCAAGGTTCTGCTAACTTTTCAGCATACTCTTCATTAGCAGATTTTACCTGAGTTTTTGACTTTGCAGGGTCACTTTTTGTCTGTGGTTCATAATATACAGGTTCCTGCTCTGTTATGTTATCCTGCTCGGTTTCCTTTACATTTTCACTGGCATCAGGTATATACACCGGTGGTGTCTTAGGTTTATTCATCAAAGGTGGCTTTCCTCCTTCGTGAGCTTCATATTCCAGCCAAGGCTGCGCTAACTTTTCAGCATACTTTTCATTAGCAGATTTTAAACTATTATTTTTGAAATTATTAAAATTTTTCAGTGCCTCTTCTTTAAAATTATCATACTCCGCCTGAGCCTGAGCCTTAAATTCTTTATACGAATCAAAGGCACTTTTTACAAATTCATCATACGACTTTTTTGCTTGTGTTTTTCCAGAAGTGTTTTTATCATGAACTTTATTTGGTAAACCTGAAATTTCAACCATTGAATATTCTCCTTTCGTATATACATTTAGTTCAAATAAGATTGTGCAAGCTTATATCAAAAGTCCGGTACAGATTTAGCACCGGCAAACGCTATCACCATCATCCCATCATATTTTCCGCCAGACCATCCATTTTTTGATCAGGTTTACCGTCAAGACCAACTGTATATAGCGAAGTTCCTGACATGTAATATTTTTTATTATCACCCATTGTCACACAAGTATATTGTTTCCCATCTATTGTAACAGTTTTATTATTCTGCCAGTTTCTTATCACTGATTTGTAATTTTTAATACCGCTTGAAAGTTCTTCTATATCAGACTTTCGCTGTGCTTCCATCTCAAAAACCTGTTCGTCCATGCCTTCCATTTTCATTACACTATAATCCATATCCGGAGCCTGTGAAAGTTTGCCAAGCTGTTCTTCCCAGCCTTTTAGAAGGGAATCATTTTCAAAATACTGCTGTGCACGATAGTCTTTTATATGCTCTTTTAATTCAGTACCGGACATAATCTTTCCGTCTTTTTTAAATACCATGAATGTTTCTCCGCCGGAGGAAACATACTCTGCTTTTAAATCATCCGGCATTTTTTCATTAACCCCGAGTTTGAGCATTTCTCTTATTTGAGTGTTAAATTTGCTTTCTGTGACATACTTATTTTTTCCTGCACTGCTTACCATAACCAGATTTTCGCCCAGATATGACTTTCCGGTCTTTGGATCTTTTTCAACAAGTTGTCTTACTTTATTGCCGTTTTCATCTTCATAAATTCCTATTTGCTGCTTTTTACCGTTAACTTCACGCTCAAGAATTCTTGTTTCCGGTGGAAAATCTCCGCTTATGTATTTATTTTTACCAAAAGTTTTTGTTGCAGCAAGCGTATCACCTAGAGTTCCATCGTCATTAATCTCGCGGCGTACTTTCTGACCGTCAATCTCAACAACTGCAATATCTTGTTTTTGACCATCTACAGAACGGTTGATTATTTTACCGCCAAGAGTATCAACCAGACTCTCTGTAACTGCACGCTGCATATCTTTAGACATTTTTATTTCAGAATTATCAATATCCGGAACTGCATCACCAAGCAATACAGGTTCGTCTTTTGAAGCATCCAAAATTTCAGGATATTTAGGAGTTGGTTTTTCTTCTGATTCTATAAGTTCATAACCGGCAGCTTCGGCAAGAGCTTTCATTTCTTCAGCAGTATAATCAAAACTCTGACCGGTCTGCATAGTTGTATAATTTGTGGCACGACCTGTGTTCTGGTGTATTTGGTTAAGCATATTATAAAGGTTTAAAGCATCCTGCTTGGTAAGCCCTTTGCCATCCTTATCTTTTATAACCCCCTGTTTTGCAAGATTATCAAACACAGACTTCAATTCAAAAGTTATGCCTGATGATTTAGCACCTCGGTTCTGTAGTTCAATTTTTTGTCCGCTTTTAAAAACGTTGTTAATAGCATCAACCATCAATAAGCCCTCTCTGAAAATATCTCTTATTTATATAAAAACATTTCATCAGGGCTAAATTGCAAAAACCCAGTATTCACCCATCCCATCATATCATATCATATCATATCTCAGAGTATAATTGAATTTCAGGCATATTTCAACTAATTTTAAATTGTTACATTACTTAACAAATATCCTTATAATATTATATGATTAACGGAACTATAGATAAAAAATTAATACTGAAACAGTTCTCCGGAAAGATAACGCTCCCCGCTGTCCGGTAAAATAACGACAATAAGTTTACCCTTATTTTCAGGACGTTTGGAAAGTTCATTCGCAGCCCACACAGCTGCTCCTGAGGAAATTCCGGATAACAGCCCTTCCTGTGTTGCAAGCTTTCTTGCTGTTTCTATAGCATTTTCATTTGAAACAGGTAAGATTTCATCTACTACAGTTTTGTCAAAATTCTCCGGAATAAAATTAGCACCTATACCTTGAATTTTGTGCGCTCCGGCAGGTTTACCTGCAAGAACCCGGGAAGAAGCAGGTTCTACTGCAACAGCTTTTATTGAAGGATTTTTTGCCTTAAGCCCTCTGGCTATACCGGAAATTGTCCCTCCGGTACCAACTCCGGCAACAATTATGTCAACTTTACCTTCAGTATCATTCCAGATTTCTTCTGCTGTTGTTAAAATATGACTTTGAGGATTAGCAGGATTTGAAAATTGCTGCGGGATAAATGAATTTTTTATCTCTTTATGAAGTTCTTCTGCCTTGTCAACAGCGCCTTGCATACCTTTCACTCCTTCTGTCAGGACAAGTTCTGCACCATAAGCTTTCAAAAGCAGACGCCGTTCAAGACTCATTGTTTCCGGCATAGTCAAAATCATTCTATAACCCTTAATTGCACAGACAAGAGCAAGACCGATGCCGGTATTTCCGCTTGTAGGCTCTATTATAACAGTATCTTTATTAATCAGACCGTTTTTTTCTGCCTGTAAAATCATATTCAAAGCCGGACGGTCTTTTACAGAACCTGCCGGATTTTTTGATTCGATTTTTGCAGCAATCACAGCATCTCCTGAATTTAGTCTGTTAATCTTTACCATCGGAGTTTTTCCGATTAGTTCCAATAAGTTTTCTGCAATATTCATATATCTCTCCTATTTAAAAAGGTTATTTACACACATTTTCAAAAAATTTCCTATCAAACACTTTCAATCAGATTAAAGAGAATGCTTAATATAAAATTCGTTTACAACTTTTGTTTTTTTCTAAATCCCTTTTCTGCTGAAACAGTTCTACCGATTTTAGCAAGCTTTTCAACAAGTTCATTATAATCTACTCTTGATTTATTCGGATATATCTCATATTTAGCTTTGTACTCCTCTAAAGTCACGTTCCGCATAACAACATTTGCACCGCTTTGTAAAGCCAGAATGCGACCATCAGACTGAAGGGTTTCCATAGCAGTAGTTGCAGGTATGTTAATATCAGGAAGCAGCAGTCTGGTAAGAGCCATAACTTTTAAAGCAAGGTTAAAACTTCCCGAACTGCTACCTTTTAAAGGGGTGTGCGTGTGTGGAATGAAAGGTCCAATTCCAATCATATCAGCATCAATTTCCTTAAAAAACAATATATCATCAGCAAGAGAACTTAAACTTTGACCGGGCAATCCTACCAGACACCCAGTACCTGTTTCAAAACCAAGCCTTTTCAAATCAGAAAGACATCTTTTCCTGTTTTCATAACTTGCTTTTGGGTGCATTGTTTCATATAGTTCTTTGTCAGATGTTTCTAACCTTAACAAAAATCTGTCAGCACCGGCATCTTTTAATAGTGCGTACTCATCAAAGCTTCTTTCTCCAATACTCAGAGTAACTGCAATATCATTTCTCTTTAACTCTTTAATAATTTCAGAAAGATATTCCGCAGTAAAATACATATCCTCGCCTGCTTGAAGGACAACCGTTTTATACCCGAAACCAGCAGCATTTTTAGCAAGTGATATAATTTGTTCTTTGGTGAGCCTGTACCTCTCAACAAACCTGTTCTCTGCTCGTATACCGCAATACATACAGTTACATCTGCAATAGTTTGAGAACTCAATCAAAGCCCTTAGATGAACCTCATCCCCGACAAAATTTTTCCGTACATTATCAGCGGCAGAGAAAAGCTCCTGATTAATTTTATCTTCACGCAAAAGCAAAACTATTTCATCATGCGTAAGTGAATGATTCAATACAGCTTTTTTTATAAGTTCTCTCATAGTTGAATTATACAACAAAATATATTATAATTATAAAAAAAGGAGGACATACAAATGCAAAACACAATTATAGCTTCAAAATCTATGAGGGGGGGGGGGCTTA
>CABLZX010000019.1:0-34595 GCA_902383995.1 uncultured Brachyspira sp. | reverse complement strand
AACCGAACGTTTGATTTTAAGAAAATTTAGCGAAAATGACTTGGAAGCACTTTTTCTTATTCTGAAAGATGAAGAAGTTAATAGATTTTTGCCTTGGTATCCGGTAAAAAATATGGAAGAAACAAAGGAATTCTACAAAGAAAGATTTGTTTTAAAATATATTCAGCCACAGGGTTATGCATATGCTATTTGTCTGAAACAAGATAATTTTCCTATAGGCTATATTAAGGTTGATATGGAAGAACACCATGATTTTGGCTATGGATTGCGTAAGGAATTTTGGCACAAAGGGTATGCAACAGAAGCAGGGAAAGCCGTTGTAGAGCTGGTAAGAAAAGACGGGCTGCCATACATTACGGCAACGCATGATAAAAATAATCCGAGAAGCGGAAACGTAATGAAAAAGGTTGGCATGAAATATTGTTATTCATATGAAGAACAGTGGCAACCAAAAAATTTTCCTGTCATATTCAGAATGTATCAACTTAACTTTGATGGTAATACTAATTTTGTATATAGAAATTATTGGAATGAAGCTAATAACAGTTTTGTTGAGCAATTTTAAATTGATTTATATATCAACATCAGTATATTTTATGTATAAAGATAAAAAGCTATATAGAAAGTTTGAGTCCTAAAGTTGTGCAAAAATAGGACTTCTGCCACACAAGAGATACAGGTAAATATCCGGGGAGTAGACTTTAACGGACAATTCAAGGACTTTTCAGGTAATTTGGTTAATTTTTTGGGACACTTGCGACAGGTTATAACCTAAACAAAATGCTTATTTCTGGGGTAAAATCATTTTAAGCGTACAGAATTGAAATGCCTGCTCAAATACATTTACAGTAAAATTTTCTTTGCATAATTATTATTTAAAAAATATGCCGCGTCTCGGAATCGAACCAAGGACACAGGGATTTTCAGTCCCTTGCTCTACCAACTGAGCTAACGCGGCATATTTAACCTATATATTTGATTTAACTGTCATTGACCTTTCAGCCACGTTTATAATTATAACTGCTAAAGATTTCAAGTCAAGAAGAATTATTATCTAATATAGCAATTTTTTTTATTTTTGTGACTTACAAGTAATATGAAAATCCAACCATATAACACAGGGTTACTACAATATCAGCATGTAGCTTTCAGAAGTCATAAAGAACTAAAACCTGATAATGCAGATAAAAATTTGATTGAATACGAAAAGAATAATTTTATAAGCGGTATTTATTATACAGATATGCTCAATAAAGAAAACAACGATTACTGCTGCAAAAAGATAGAGTATTACATGAATGATCCTTCGTTAAATACATATAATTCAGAAATTCCTCAGAAAAAATATGACGAACTTCCTTATAAATTTGCAGCAATCGTAAAAAAACTGGAAAATCAACATGCTGATACAATTATAAAAAATAAAATACCTGACATTTTTAAAAACACAAACATAAAAAGCCTGACTGCTTCTTTAGATACATTAGCATATATCATCAGAGACAATCCTGAACACTTCAAAAATAACGATATAACACTAATATTAGGTAACAACAAAATTAATTTGGAATATATAGGTTCAGGCTGTAACAGCGCTGTTTTTAAGCTCTTTAAAGAAAACACCCCTCCTGTTGCAATGAAAATCTATAAGAAACCAGAAGATATAACCAGCTTTAGTATCTTTGGAGAACTTGGATTATATCAACAGCTAAAGACTGAAAAAATAAACAATATTCCTGACCTATATCTGGCTAACCCTGTATCGGTCAAGGTAGTAGACAGTACCAAAAATTACGATACAATATGCGATGTTGATAACCTGAAATATTTTGATGGTTACAAAGGAGCTTGGGCAATAGTCGAATATATAACCCTGGAAACACCTCTTAAATCCGGCATATCTCTGCATGAATGGCTTCAAAAGAACAGCCTGTACCATATTGATACAAGCTGTGACAACTGTATTGGAGCCTATATTGTAGATTTAGGCGGCATAACGAGTTAAACTGTTATTGCGGACCTAAATATAATGTTACGTTTCTTCCTTCAAGCATAGGCTTCTTTTCTATAACCATAGGCTCGTCTTTTAAGTCCTCTACAAAGCGGTTAGCAAGGTCAAAAGCAAGATTTGAGTGCTGCATTTCACGCCCTCTCATCATAATAACAATTTTTACTTTATTACCTTGAGCAATAAATTTTTGAATATTCTTAATTCTGACCTGATAGTCATGAGTATCAATTTTATATCTTATTTTAACTTCCTTAACATCAACCGTATGCTGTTTTTTCTTGGCTTCTTTAGCTTTCTTTTCAAGCTCATATTTATATTTGCCATAATTTAAAATCTTTGCAACCGGGGGTTCCTGGTTAGGGCTTATCAAAACTAAATCTAAATCTGCATCATATGCCATTTTCAAGGCTTTTGATGTTTCAATAATTCCATGGTTTGTACCATTTTCATCAATTAAACGGACTTCTTTTGAACGGATACGTTCATTCATAATTGCTTTATCTTTATTGTCCCTTGTTCTGTTATCGTTAGCTATTGTTGTGTCTCCTATATTATTTTACATAGAGATATTAGCACAAGCATAGAAATTTCGCTATATACCTGAAAAAAATTTTTGTAACAAAATGTTAAAACAAATTTATATATCCCTAATATACGCTTCTTGTAAGGATTTAAGACCAAATAAGGTTAACCAGCCTGTTAAAGTTTTAACCATGACAAACCGATAGATAAAAATGTAAGACGGAAAAAACTAAATAGGAGTATGATTTATGAAAACACAAACCCCGCAAGAAGAGATGATCGGAATGAACGTTCTTGAAGCACTACAGCGAGAAATGAATATTGAAGAACGTCCGGCAATTTCTATGGAAATTCCGATTCAGCAAATGTTTGACGAGTTTTTGGTATTTGTATCAAAGTCTGACTTTGAATAGTCAAAGAAAAAAGTTTTACAAAGGGTTAACTATAAAAGTTAGCTCTTTTTTATTAGTTACAAATTATTAAATTGTAAAACTGTATAGTACAATGTCGATATACAATGAGTTATTATTGTATTAAGATAATAAGGGTTGATAACGAGGGCTTATGACATGAAAAAATCAGCTATTGTACTAATCAGTATTCTTGCACTATCACAGCCTGTTTTAGCAGACTTTAAAGAACATTTTGATCTTGGACAGCAGTACCTTTCAAATTACCAGTATTCCGGTGCTGTAACTGAATTTAAAAATGCGTTAAGAATTAATTATCTTGACAATTCTGCAAGAATTGGGCTTATCAACTCTTATCTTGCACGCGGAGCATACTATGCAAATAATGAAAAAAACTGGGAAAAGGCAGCAGACGACTACAGAAGCGCATTGTTTTATATGCAGTACTACCCGACAGCAGAAGCTGCAAGAAATTCCGTACAAGGTATCGGACCTGTACAGAGTAATTTAAGTAAATGCCTGTCCATATCAAAGTTTGACACTAGCCCTTCATCAAGATTTGCAAAAGCCAAGCAATTACGTGCAGAAGGAAATTTTGCAGCTGCGGCTTATGAATTTAATCAGTCGCTTGGGGATAAGAATTACATAAAAGACAGCTATACTCAGGTAGGTGACATTATGAAGCTGCTGGGAAATGACCCTAAGGCGGCAGAATATTACAGAAAAGCAATTTCTGTATCCCCAACCGATGTTTCGCTTAGATTATCCTATGCAAAGCTGCTGGACAAACTCGGACAGGAAGAGCCGGCGGTCGAAGAATATAATTACATATTAACAAAAAGTTCTGATAACAAAGACGTACTCTATTCATTAGAGAGAATTTATAAGAAAAAACTTGAACAAAATCCATCAGATGCTGATTTAATCTCTAATCTAGGGGCAATTCTTCAAAAACAAAACAAATTGGATGAGGCGCTTGCATACTATAAAAAAGCTGAACAGCTTGATCCTTCCAATATAAATACAAGAATAAATGTAGGGACTCTTTACCAGCAAAAAGGCGATTATAAGACTGCAATAGTGGCATATGATTCTGTTCTTATTCTTTATCCGGATAATGTTAATGCAAACCTGTTTAAAGCTCAATGCCAGGCTGCACTTGGAGATGATAAAGAAGCACAGCAGACTTACAGAAAAATTCTTGCAATGGATCCATCTAATACAATTGCGCAGAATGAACTTTTCAACAGTGCCAAAAATACAATGACAACAGCGCAGTTTATAGATTATGTAAAGAAAAATTCAAACGGAGCCGATACAACAGGAATGCTCTATGATTATGCACTGAAACTGCATAAAGAAGGGAAGCTTGCAGATGCAATCCTTTTATACAAAGAAGTCTTAAATAAAGACACCACCGGTGAAATTTATACCAACCTCGCTATCGCACAAGGGCAAATGAAAGATTTCAACACTGCTATAGCCACATTAAACACTGCAAAAACAAAATTTCCAGATAATTCCGAAATTCTTACAGCAATGAAGTCAATAAGCGATGAAGCAGTAGGTACACAGCTTGATAAAGCAGCAGAGTTCTTTAATAATAAGGATTACCAAAATGCTATCGCTGAATATCTGAAAATCCAGCCAGCAACTGTGGATTCTATGCTGGGGGTTGCTTCTGCATATCAGAATATGGATGATTACCCTAATGCAATAGAATATTACAAGAAAGCTCTTAATCTGAAACCTACCGATACGGATATTGCTTATTATATAGGCGCGCTTTACTCGGATACAGGGAATTATACAGAAGCCGAGAACTATTTAAACAAAGCGCTTACACTAAACAAAAATAACCAGAATGCCAAAGATCTTCTGGCATCAATAAAAGAGCAGAATAACAGCCTTACACTCGATAATGCAATCAAGCTTTACGATGAGCAAAAATATGATGAAAGCCTTGAGCTGCTTAACAAAGTACTTTCTTATAATAATCAGAATGCCTATGCTCTATACTACAGAGGCATGATTTACGATGTAAAGAAAAAATTGAATGAAGCAATATCAGATTTCAAAAATGCTCTTGCTCTTAACGCTTCAGATTTAACAATATTAAATTACATGATTGCAGCAGATTATGATACACTTGGAAAATACAAAGAAGCATACTCATACTACACAGCATATGCAGCTTCAAATGTGCCTGATGACGAGTACAAGCAGTATGCAAAGACAAGAGCCGAAGAATTAAAGCAATATGCAGGAAAATAAAGAAAAAGTAACACAGTTAATACAAAGCAGAGTTTCGCTTGCCCCTATGGCAGGTATAACAGATTATGTACTAAGAAGCCTTGTTAGAAAATATTCAAAAAATTGTCTTCTCACAACAGAAATGATAAGCTCAGAATTTCTGGCACAGGTAAAAGGCGGTGATATTGTAAAAAGAAATGATGACCATTCACCTGTTTCATACCAGATAAGCGGACATAAACCGCATTTAATGAGGGCAGCAGCAGAATATCTTACACCTGTGGCAGATATGATTGATATAAATATGGGGTGCCCTGTAAACAAGGTTGTAAAAGGGCAGGACGGCTGTGCACTTATGCGTACTCCGGAGCTGGCATCAGAGCTTGTTAAAGCTGTAAAAGACGGTACGGATAAACCTGTCAGCGTAAAATTCAGACTCGGGTACACTTTTGATGAACTTAATTATGTAGAGTTCGGTCAGAAAATGCAGGAGGCTGGTGCTGAATTTATAACAATCCATGGACGAACTCGCTCCCAGCTGTATTCAGGCAATGCAGACTGGAAGATGATTAAAAAATTAAAAGAAAATGTTGACATCCCTGTATTTGCTAACGGTGATATTATTTCAATTGAAACAGCAGAGCAATGCCTTGAACAGTCCGGTGCTGATGGGATAGCTATAGGCCGCGGGGTTTTAGGCGATCCTACATTATTGTTCAGAATTGAAAATTTCCTAAGAACCGGAGAAAGACTTCCAGTTCCCCCGATAGAAGAACGGCTGGCTATGCTAAAATGGCATCTTGATGAAGAAATTAAACTTCGCGGTGAAAAAACAGGCATAAAATTTTTCAGAAAATTTTACCCTTATTACATAGCAGGAATAAAAAATGCCGCAAAAATCCGCTCTGTGCTTGTTACCGAAGAAAATTATGACAGTATCATGAAAACACTAAACGTTATTCCGGCAGCATGTTTCTAATTACCTGCCAACCTGGTTTCTGCCATTGTGTTTTGCATTATACAGACGCTTATCAGCAGCTTCAATCAATTCTGATGCAGTATTTCCGTCATAAGGATAAGTCGAAACACCCAGACTTATTGTTACAGTAACCTCCTTATCCCCAATAAGCCTGAATTTGTTATCAGAAACACGTTTACAGATTTTTTCCGCGGTTGAATATGCGACATCCTTGCCTGTATTAGGAAGAATAATACTCATTTCTTCTCCGCCATAACGGCATACAATATCTGTAGCTCGTACATTACGTTTTAAGGTTTGGGCTACCTGCCTTAAAACAGCATCCCCTGCCTGATGACCAAATGTATCATTAAATTTCTTGAAGAAATCAATGTCAAGAATAATTAACGAAAACTCTGTTTCATATCGCTTTGAATTTTCAATCTGCATGCGCATCTGTTCCTGAAAATAGCGATGATTGTACAAATCAGTCAACCCATCGGTTGTTGCAAGTTTGTACTGCTGTTCAAAGTCTCTTGATTTAATAAGGTATTTTACAATAAATGCAGAAATAAAAGCTATAACGGCAAGAAGAAGCGGGTAAACCATTTCAATCCAGAGATTTCCGAGTTTCATTGCATAATACCCTGCAAGAATATATACAACATAAACAGACAAAGACGCCAGCGAAGCAACAAAAGCCGAAGAAACTTTCATTACAATAAATCCTGTAATCAAAGCCATTATAATACCGGCTAATATTGTATAGGTTTTATCCATTTTACGTATAAAATTATTGTCAAGTATATTATTTACATATGTTGCCTGAACTTCAACCCCGGGATAAGTCCGGCTCACAGGAACTGTTTTAATATCAAAAAGGCTTGATGCAGTTGTTCCAAAGTAGATTATTTTATTATGGAAGTCAAAACCTTCATCTTTCATCTCTCCGTTAACAATTTTAATCAGTTTATACATAGGTATATGCTGATAAGTAGCGGTTGAGCCATACCAGTTCAATATAGCTCCGCCGTTTTCATCAAGATAAATTTTTCTATCACCGAGAAGCAGATTAGAATTACTGTCTATAATAAACTTATCAGGGGAATATCCTTCAACCGACTTGATGTAATCCATTCCAACTTTCAAACCCAACTGGGGATAGTATTTATCATAATATTTAACAAATACCGGCATAGATCTAAGGATACCGTCATCAGCACGTGAAACGTTAATCATACCTACATTAGAAGTTATATCCAAAATACCCTTCAAAATAGAACGGCAGTTTGTAAATGTAAGGTTTGAAAAATCTATTTTCTTAGAATGGTTTTCGACATTAACACTCAGTTTTTCCGGCAGAACCGGCGGAATTCTTAAGTCTTCAGGCTGGTTATCAAGATTCATTGCAGTATAGACGTTTTTATATTTACCAAAAACCTCAATCAGCGCATTATCGGCTTCTGGTCTGCTTTTAAATGATTTGACAAACATCAGATCAAAAGCAATACTGCGCGGATTTTTACTTTCAAGGTAATCAACGAGTTTTGCGTAAATATCTCTTGATAGCGGCCATTCTCCGTACTTATCAAGAATATATTCATAACTGGCCTCATCAACAGCTACAATAACTATATCTTTATTTGCAGACTTTGAACCGGCATTAATCATAACATTCTGCCTCAAATCAAAAGTCCTGTTTTCTATTACGTTAATAAAAGCATTAAAATTTGCACTTTTAACTGTTGCAAAAATTACAACGCAAAACAATAATAACCAAATCGAATATAATATCTTTTTAAGCATAATAAATTATCCCAAATCTACATTATCAGTATAATTGATATTAGAAGATTTGGCAACAAAATTTTTAACGATGAAACGTTTTTCCAGAATAAAGTTATTTAATTTCAGTATTTCAGTTGAATAAGAAAGCTCATCAGGATTTTTAAGATAACGGAGCAAACATTGTTCGTGTAAATTCATATTATTTAAACCACCTATAAAATACGCTCATCAGCAACAATTTTATTATTACAAAACGGCTAAAATAACACATCAACTTTTCATATAATATTGAAGAGATTTTCTCATGCAAACAGAGGATACATTAAAAACGGGCAGTATAATACTGCCCGAAATTATTAAAAGTCCACCTTTTGACCTTTTTGATAATCAGTATATTTAAACTCCTCATTACCGCTTAATATATTTATAAGAGTATTAGAACCATACACACCTCCGTCAGGTCTTATTTTGTTGCGTAAAACAGTTACTCCGTATACATCTCTGCCGTACTGATTAGGATTCTTAGGCCCATTAGCATCAAACTTCAGGTATGCACATCCAGAAGAAGTCCAGGTTGTAGTCTGTATAGTTCCGTCCGGATTTTTTATGGGACGCCCGTATTCATCTGTTTTATTTGCAGTTACAACAGCAGTGCATCCGTCTCTTCGGGAATTTGATATAGTTATAACAGCACCATCTGACAAAATAAGTCTTGGGGCATTATCATCGTAAAAAGATGTTGTATTGTTCTCGTCAAGCCTTAGTGTCGCATATTTAACCTGATAATAAAATTTTGAGCACCCTTTTTGTGATTTATTCTCACACAGCTTAGCGCCGTTAAAATACTTTTTAAGATTTTTGGCAACGGTAAAATTATCATCCTGGGGATTGAAAATAACAGAGTTATCACCAACCACTCCGCTATCTGCCTGCGCTGCAATCAGAGCATTATTTAAGACTGAATAAGTCTTTTTTACTCTTGAAATTAATTCCTTATCTTGATTTTTTTGAATAAGAGAAGGAAGGGTCATTGCCGCTACAATACCTATTATGCCAAGAGTTATCAATACCTCAGCAAGGGTAAAGCCTCTTTTACCCATTTCTTTTTCTGCGGCGCTACATGGATTTTTACCTGCGCCAATGCCGCTTAAGGAGCTTAAATTACCTTGCCCCCCCCCCGGAAAGTCTTGTCTTTAGTGCGTTTTTCATAGTTTAATCTCCTTTTTTTAGTTGTATCTTTTCTTTCTTCTTTTTGATTAAATATAAAACTTTTTTCGGGCACGCTCTCGCACTGCTTCCGCTATCGCCTCAAAAAATTTTATATTTAATCAAAAGGTATTCCTGCTTTGCCTTATCGGTATATGTTTTCTCGAACACGCTTCAACTCCGTTCCCGCTATCGTTTCGAAAACATATATAGCTTTTCTATCATGTTTTCATCTGCTTTTTTATTATAAACTATTTCTTTGTGTTTCGCAATAATATATTGCACTTTATTTTTTCTGTTGTATTATATAAGTAGTCGAAATGGAAATTAAATATCAAGTTTGGAATCTTGAGAAAAGGAAAGAGGTAAAACAATGAAACAAGGAATTCACCCTGATTATAAGAAAACCGTTATCAAATGTGTATGCGGTAACGAAATTGAAACAGGTTCTGTAGTTGATAACATTACAGTTGAAATTTGTAACAAATGCCACCCGTTCTATACAGGTCAGCAAAAAATTCTTGACTCTGAAGGAAGAGTTGAAAGATTTAACAAACGTTACGGCAATAAATAAACTTTTTACAAATAAAAAAAATACCGCATATATAATGCGGTATTTTTTTTATCAACATATCAGATATATTTCTTTGCGTTTCGCAATACTCTTTGTAAAAAAGATAAAAGATGCTATAATTATTACAGTAAAATTTACGGGGAGAAGAACATGGAAGGAAATAACAAGCCGGTAGTTAACTTAATATCAAAACCTGAGAACATGCTAAAAACAGTTTACACAGCATGCAGAACATGTTACAGTGCTGATTATCCGATTAATATTTACAAAAGCACTGATGATAAAGAAAAGATGCTTAAACTTATTGAAAGGGTAATCTCTTCAGGTCACTATTCAACAATTGAACATATTCAGGTAAGCTTTGCAATTTCTAATGTATCCAGAGCATGCACTCATCAGCTTGTTAGACACAGACACATGTCTTTTTCTCAGAAATCTCAGCGATATGTAAAAGAAAAAGGACAATTTGACTATATAATTCCGCCTACAATTGAACGAAATCCAGAGCTTAAAGAAAAATTTACAGCATTTATGAGTAAAATTTCTGAACAGTACCAGGAATTTGTTGATGGAGGAGTTCCGGCAGAAGATGCCCGCTTTGTTCTTCCTAACGCAGCAGCAAGCTCGCTTGTTACCAGCTTAAACCTTAGAGAGATGATACACCTTGCCAATCTAAGACTTTGTACCAGAGCCCAGTATGAAATCAGAACACTTGTAAAAATGATGTGCGATGAATTAATAAAAGAAGAACCTTGGCTCAAACCTTATCTTGTACCAAAATGTGAACGCCTCGGCTTTTGTGATGAAGATAAATCATGCGGAAGAATGCCGCAACCTCAAAAATAAATTTTTGAGAGCTTATTCATTCCGTTTTACATAGTTAACAAACTTAAGCATTGAAAGCCAGAACAAGTCTTTTGAAAGTCTTGGGTTGGAATTCTGATTTTTTGTAATCTCTTCAACCGAGCTGTTTAAATACATTTCCAGATTTGTATAAGCGGAATCAGTTTTACTTTTAAACTGCCCGTCAACTCGTTTTTTAGGGTCAAGTCCCTTTGACTTTTCCCAGTAATCCGGAATACCGTCCAAATCAGTATCTTTTAACCCTCTATATGCACCATATTTATAACCTCCGCCTTGCTGCGGGGAATTAATTAGTCCGTTGCTGTAAACATACTTATTTGTTATAACACTGCTCACCAGTCTTTTGTCTATATCATCGCGGCGTTTAGATGCGCCTGCATATTTTAAAACATTAATATAAGCCCTCTCTGCGGTATGCAGAGTTACGGGAGCATGGAAAAAAGAACGCCAGGATAAAATAGGATTTTTCCCGTCAGTTATATAGGACTTGCTCGGGTAAACTCCCATCCAGTTATCATTTGTATTTAGAGGATTATTATAAACATAGTTGCCATCGACAAAAACAAAAGGTCTTTTAGGCTCCGGTGTGAGCCGGAAATCATTTGGGAAAGTCCTGATAATTTGACCTTTAGAAGCAATATTAGTTGCCGGTCCAAATTTGTAATAGTTATTTACTACATTAAACGCACCTCTGACATAGCCTTCGGAGGAATTATCCTGCCAGTTTACAATGACATTATTTCTGAAATCAACTATTTGAACTGTAGATTTACTGCTTAGGCTGAAATCAATAAATGCAGGATTTTTCCTGGCATTACTTACAAAAAGATTATGGTGAAAGCTTGCTGATAAACCGCCAAGCCTGGCGCCGCCTCCGTTTATGCCGTATTTTGTTGAATTTAAAGCTTCACTGATAATACACCATTGCATCGTCATTATCGCATTACCGGTAAAATTAACATTCTGCCTTGTTGCCCAGCTTATTGAACAATGGTCAATCATAATACCTTTTCTGTTTTCAGCAGAAATCGCATAATTGTTTGAAACATCACCCAAGCGAAAACGTATATATCTTATAATTACATTATCTGCATCAATTACAACCGGATAATTCCTTATGCAAATTCCTGTCCCCGGAGAAGATTGTCCTGCTATAGTCAAATCCCCATGTTTAATCACTAATGGCGACTTAAGAGAAATTAATCCGGAAACATCAAAAACAATAGTTCGCACGCCTTTTTGATTAACAGCAAAACGAAGGGTTCCAGGCTTATTTGTATCTGCAAGACTTGTCACATGATATACTGCGCCTCCTCTTCCTCCGCTTATATAAGCCCCAAAGCCTTCAGCTCCCGGAAAGGCAAAACTTGTTTTAGGCAGAAAAGTTAGCATAACTGCTAAAAATAAGCCCAAGCTTAAGAGCAACAGCCCAATCACAACCAGTATTACTAAATTCTTTTTAGAAATTCTTTTTCTGATAGATGCCTCACTTATATATTATATCTATTTTACAATATTATAACCATTTGGGCAACATTACAAAGAATTATTTTAAAGTTTATGTTTATATTATAATAACAACAGGATATGTTATAAGGAATATAGATTATGAAAAAAAAGTATATAGCATTGACACTGGCTTCAGCATTGCTTTTTAATACAGCAATTCTGCCTGTTTTTTCAGCTGAAACAGATACCGTTAAAGGAGAAATCCATAATGTTGTTAAAACGCTTCCGTTTTCTGAAGAAGTAATTCCAGCTCAACTCGAAAAAGAATTAAAAGAGGAAATAAAAAAAGTCTATGGGGAAGAAAGAGTTGAAGAGATTTACTCTCATATATTCCAAATAGCATTAAAAGCAAAAAAACAGCGTCCTGAAGCCTTAAAAAAAGATGACTTAAACAGGTCGTCTGATTGGTTTAAAGATGAAATAATTTATATGTTTTATGCAGACCAATTCGGGGTATATACAACTGGCAAAGCAAATACTTTCAAAGATACGGTTGCAATGCTTGATTATCTTAAAACACTCGGGGTAACTACATTATATATACTGCCTTTCGCAGATTCACCTATGGCAGATGCCGGATTTGATGTTAAAGATCCCCGAAACGTAAGAAGTGACCTTGGAGGGATGCAAGAATTTCAGGAATTTATAACAGCGGCAAGAAACAAAGGCTTCAAAATAAAAGCTGATCTTGTATTAAACCACTTTTCAGACCAGCATGAATGGTTTCAAAAAGCATTAAAAGGCGATACAGATAAGCTTGATTATTTTGTAACCCGCGACGAGATGCCTGAATTTACAAAATATCAGGATGAAAAACTCGGTACTGTAGTCGAATATAAAGAACAAACCGGCGAAACGTCCAAAAGAAGGTTAATCTTTCCTGAACAGACAGATTCCCATTATAGAAAAGTAACAATTAATAATAAGGATTACTACCTATATCATACATTTTATCCGTTTCAGCTTGATATAAACTGGGAAAATCCGGAAGTTCTTTATTATAACCTTGAAACAATTGCCTACTGGGCAAACTTGGGAGTAGACATTTTCAGGATGGATGCCATACCTTATCTGATAAAGGATAAAGGCACAAACGCGGAAAACCAGCCTAAAACACATAGTATAATCTCAATTTTAAGCGACTTTTTGCAGGCAACTGCTCCACGCTCGGTTATTCAGGCTGAAGCATGCCAGATGCCTAACAAAATTCTTCCATACTTTGGTAAAGAAAGAACCTACAAAGAGGAAATACTTGGTGAAGAAAAAGAGATTACCAGAACAAGCGAAGTTCAAATTGCCTACCACTTTCCTTACATGCCTGCTATCTGGGCATCTTTAATTACAGAAGATAATAAATATTTCTGGCAGGCTCACAGACAAACTCCGGCGATACCGGACAGTGCATCATGGGCGATATTTTTGAGGGTGCATGATGAACTTACACTTGAAATGTGCAACAAAAAAATCCGCGAAATTATCTATGAAAATCTTGAACCAAAAGGGGCGGAATTTAGAAAAGGCTTTGGCGTAAGCGGCAGAATGGCAAACTTTTTAGATAACAATCCGGACAGAATTGGTATGGCATTTTCCATACTTATGTCAATGCCTGGCGTTCCTATAATCTATTACGGGGACGAAATAGGGATCCAGAATAATTTTTATAATGCAAGAAAATTTGCCCGATTACGTGAACTTAAGCAAAAAAATAACTCTAAAAATAAAGCCAAAATGCTTTCATATTTTGACAGCAGAGATATTAACAGAGGGGCTGTAAGCAAGCGTGCGCTTTATACTGCAACAAAGGATAACCGTATTTTCAAAAAGGTTCAAAAGCTTATCAGAGTCAGAAAGCAAAACCCGGTTTTGAGCCGCGGAGAATTTTCGCCGCTGAAAACAAAACACAAAGAAGTATTTTCATATACAAGAACACTTGGCGAAGAAAAAGTTCTTATTATAAATAACCTTTCAAACAAAAGAGTTTACTCTGAAATAGACCTTCCTGCAAGTACAATCTGGAAAGCTGATAAAGAGGTAATGCTTCAGGATCTGTTAACAAATAAAAAGATAAAGGTTCATGTTTCAATTACCAATAAAAAAGTGTCATTAAGACTGAAACCTTATGACACTCTCTGGTTAAAAATTGAAAGCAAACCTTCTACATAGGCTGTATTAAGACTTTTTCGGCATTAAAGAGTTTGTCTTTGACAAGCTCTTTATATAAAGTTATACCGGCAGCCAAACTGTAAACGTTATCAAATCCTCTCTGGATTAGTATTCTTGAAGCTACATAGCTCTGGAAGCCCGTATTACAGAAAAGAATAATCTTTTTATCGCGCGGAAGCTCTTTATAACGTTCGCGTAATTCAGGTGTAAATATATTAACTGCACCATTAATAGTTTCGCGCTCAAATTCTGCTTTTGAACGAATATCAATAAGCATTGCATTGTCAATATCTTCAATAAACGCAGGCTTCACAAACCCTTTTAATATGTTATCAGCGTGCATGCCGAGAATATTAACCGGATCTTTTGCTGAAGAATACGGCGGCGCATAACAGAGTTCCAAATCAATTAATTCCCATACCTTCAAACCATTCCTCATTGAAGCTGCCATAACATCAACACGCTTTTCAACGCCCTCATATCCGGCAGCCTGAATACCAAGAATATCCCCTTCTTTATTAAATAAAAGCTTGTACATAGTACGGGTTGCACCAGGATAATAGCTGGCATGTGAAAAACCGAAAGTAAAAGTTTTAAGGTAAGGAATATTTCTTTTAAGAAGAGTTTCCTCACTGCATCCGGCGGAAGCTATGGTTAAATCAAAAACCTTAACAACAGCAGAGCCTAACGACTTTTTATAAGTTGACTTATATCCAGCAATATTATCTGCTATAATTCTGCCCTGCCTGTTTGCAGGTCCGGCTAAAGGTACCAGAATTTCCTCACCGGTAACAAAGCCTTCAACCTCAACACTGTCACCGCCTGCATAGATATTTTCATCAGAAGTCTGCATAAATTTATTAACCTTTATACCTCCTGATTTACCTGTTTGTATTCCGCATGCAAGAGCAAGGGAGGTTTCGGGCTTAACCCCAATGGCAAGGACTGCAATATCATAAGGAATTCTTCTGCCTGAAGAAAGCCTGATTTCATTACTGCCAAACTCAGTCACAGCGTCTGAAAGGATAAGATTAATTCCATGTTTTCTCATTTCATTATGAGCAAAAGCAGCTGTTTCTTTATCAACAGGCGGAAGAATATGTGATGCAGCTTCCACAAGTGTTGTATTAACTCCGGAGAGTTCGGCAAAATTCTCAGCCATTTCTACGCCTATAAATCCGCCGCCAATTACAACAGCCTCTTTTGCATTAGACATTTTCAAATGCGCCTTAATCATATTTGCATCATTAAGAGTTCTTACCGTAAATATTTTAGGGTTGTCAATACCTTTAATATCAGGTTTAAAAGGATTTGCACCAGGCGCAAGCACAAGTTTGTCATAGGAAAGAATTTCATTATCATTCACAGTAACAGTCTTTTTTAATCTGTCAATGGAAGTTACTCTGGCACCAAGCCGTATATCAACATTAAGCAGATTTTTAAACTTGCCGACACTTGAAACGTGCATTTTTTCTTCACTGTTAATTACATTTGAACAGTAATAAGGCAAACCGCAGTTTGCTATAGATATTTCCTCAGTCTGCTCAAGAATTAAAATTTCAGCAGTGTCATCCAATCTTCTAAGCCTTGCAGCAGCACTTGCACCGCATGCACCGCCTCCTATTATTAAAACTTTCATACATACTCTCCTGAATTATTCTCTGTTAATACATACTAGCATAAATTTAGTATAAATAATCAGTGACATTTTCAAATTTTTTATAGAAATCTTTAATATTTATTGTAGGTTTGCCGTCAACAGCACCTTCTTGCAAAATAGAGCTGGCACGCTTTATTTCTTCCGGATTATTGCTTAATCTTCTCAAAAGTTCAGAAAAATAGGAATCAACACTTATTATAGTATTGGTACCGTACATCTTTTGAGTATCCATAATAGAAATTAAGTCAGATGCAATATCTTTATTATCCTTGTTAACAGCCATCAATACATCTTTAATTATGCCCCAATCATCAAAAACAACAAATTTACCCATAATTTCACCTTCACATTTCTTTGTAAGCAAAGGTTCAACAAGGTCAAGATTAGTTTCGTTGACACTGGAAATCAAAGGCTTCAAATCCCTTACGTCTACTGTACAGCGTAAAGCGTATAATTTTTGTAATGCTTCATAGTTTTCATCTCCGGTGAGAGTTAAGAATTCATTAACCTCTTCAATCGAATGCCTGAATAAACCGGTTCCGTCATTTTTCTCAGCATTCAGAAATAACTCTGCACATTTTAGATTTTTTGTTTTCTGAAGCGTTTCTGCCACACTTTGTAAATCTTGAATAGTAAGCTCTGTATTTCCGCCTTTTCTTCTTGTAGAAAGAAGCATTGAATAAATATCTGAGTTCTCTTTATTAACCTGTTTCAGACAGTTAATCAGATTTTTAGAACTGTTAATAGGCGTAATATCAATTAGTTTTCCGGCGACTTTATCATTTTCAGGATTAATATTTTTTAAAATTTCAACCATATCTGAGGTTTCAAAAGTTTCAGCAATACCGTATTTTTTATCAGATTTTTTAGCCAACTGCTCAAGATATTTAATGTTGTATTCATTTGTATTAGTCAATAATTCTGTTATATCTGAAAGCTCAAAACGCGGGCAGAAATAATCATCAGGACCCAAATAGATAACCCGCTCATTTTTCATTTTTGAAAGTTGTTTAAGGATAACAAAATTTTCATCAGTAAGATTTTCATTAATTTTTACTATTTCTGCTTTATTATTAAAGACATTTCCTTTTGGATCAATCTTTTTAATGAAATTAAATAAAGCGTCATTTATTTCGCCTTTTTTTATACCACATGATAATCTTTGGAAAAATTTATCATAAAGCTTAACACCGCCATAGGTTCCGCCTGCAACAGCAACAGAAATAACCCCAAGCATTGCAGCAACTTTAGCAAAAGCTGAAAGACCGTTTTTATCTTCTTTTTTTGTAGAAAGTTCCACAGAATCATTTGGAACAGGCTCTGTCTTTACAGGAGCTGAATTTTTAAGACCATCCTGCTTTGGCAGAGCCGTCTGCTTTATTTGTATTTTTGCAACGTCAGTGAAACCTTCCATAAATACCTTTCTACATTAAAATAAAATTAAAATAAGAAAAAAAATTGCTACAAAAATCTTTTGATATTAATAAAACTTAAAAATTAATTTTATAGAAAGCAATTTTTAAATTTTACAATATTTATTAAAAATATAGGGGAAATATGCCAAATAGTATAGAAAACTCACAGTTAAATAACACAACAGTAGCGACCCAGCCGGAAAAGAAAAGAAGAAGGGTTTCACGAAGGGCTGTTCTCAAGCCTGATAATGACATGGTTGATTCCTTTACTTCAGCTAAAAAGAAACGGGGACTGTTTGCAAAATTTTACGGGGCAATAAATAAAATAATTCCTCTAGGGCTTTCCGATAAAAAAGTAACCCAAAAGCTTATTGACTACCAGGAAGGCAAAGCTTCTAAACAGGAAGCAAAAGAATACATTGACCGTTATGAAAATGCGAATTTTAACAGTACAGAAATAACTATAGATACAATTTCCTCTGCTTGCGCAATAGGTGTAGGCTTTATGGGGAAAAAGGCTAAAACATTGATAAATGTATTTACCCCTAAATACAAAAAATATGCAATGGCATTAACTGCCGGCGCATCAATACTTACAGGCTTAGCAGTAAAATTAGGACTAAAAGGAATTGACCATCTCGGAAAAGATAAAGATGCACCAAAACAGCCTTCAAGAATAAAAGCTAACGTTATTTCAGGAACACTTGACGGTATCTCAGGATTTATCTCAACTCTCAATCCGATGCTGATTCCTGCTGGAATTGCTGTTAACGCATTTACAAGATACATTACAGACAAAAGCGATGATGAAACACTTCCTTCCATCTCAGATTTTGTACAAAAACAAAAAGACTCCGTAGGAATAGGTATTTTAGGACTGGCAGGAGTTTCACTTGCTGCTGCAAGAGGGCATTTGAATGTTGCAAAGATCACAGAATCAATCAAATCCGCTGTACTTAATAAACAACACGTTATAAATTACAGACCTCCTGAAGGTCAGCTCACCGAATTTCAGCAGCTCGCACGTGACATAGGATATGACTTAAGTGTCATTATCAAAGGTGAAAAGTTTGATCCTACAGGAATTTCAAAACTTGATGAAGATTTTATGAAAATTTTGCTTGAAAAAGGGCAAAACGGTAATATTGAAGGAAAAATCAGAAAACTTGAGGCTGAAAATATATTCCTGCCTAAATATTTGCAAACAGTTGTTGATATACCGGAAGATAAGCAGAATAAACTTATCCACCAGATTGACCAGCTGGTAGAGGGTTACAATGCAAGAAAAAATAAATCATCATTAGGTAATGGAAGAGATTATAACTTCTCCTTTGAAACAAGCGGCATTGACAGAGCAATGGAAAAACTTGAAGAAAAAGGAATGGACGTCAATGGCTTCAAAGATCTTCAACAAATTGTAAAACGTATTAAAAGCTCCTGCCCAACTTCAAGAACTATTGAAGAGGCTCAGCAAATATTAGACAGAGAATACGGTGCACAATATAAGATTACAAAACTCCTCGGTGTAGGTTCTATTGCAGAATCATATCTTGCAAAAAGTGCTGATGACAAAGAAGTTGTTATAAAAATTGTAAAACAGCATTTTTTAGATACGGACAAAATAGCAGCAGACAAATCTAAAATCCTTGCAAAAGTTGAAGAACGAGCTAAACCGGATTATTCATGGTTCACCTCAAAACAAACTATTGCTACTCCTGAACGTAAAGAATATGATATAAACCAGCTTGACAATATGTACAAAGTCTGGGGAAATGAAATTAATCTAAAAGAAGAAGCACTGTCTGCCAGAGAAATAGCGCAGCAGTCATCTACATTCCAGCCGGTAGGCGTAATTGATGCTAAAGAGCATATATTCATCATGGAAAAGGCTCCGGGAGTTCAGCTCGATAGTGACAAATTTGCAGAAAAATGGAAAGAAGCCGCTTTAACTGAAGATGACTTCAAAAACTTTGTTGAAAATTATGTAAAAGTTTACTGTGAACAATTATTTTCTCTTCCTAAAACCGGCAAAAAAGTAGTACAGTCAGATCCTCATGGCGGTAATATTCTTGTAGATGTAGACTTAATTAAAAATCTTAAAAACGGCAATGCAAGTAAACCTATTACAATTATTGACTACGGCAACACAACAAAAACAGAGCAGAAACAGGCTATTAAGAACCTGTTTAATCACATAGACTACCTTATAGGCAATACTGATGCTATTGCAGAAGCAATGCTTGAGGGTGCAAAACTTGGCAGCAATAATAAAAAGAAAGTTATTAAAGAAATGTCAAAAGCTCTTCAGCAAACAATCTATAACACAGATACAAGAATAGATGTTGATAATCCGGTAAAAATATTCTCAACAGTAAACAGCTTCTGTCTTGACTTTATGCAGAAGAAAAATATCATACCAAATGCCGCCCATATCAACCAGATGAAAGCAGAAGAAACTTATATAATATCAAACCTCGGATGTCTTAAAAATATAGCAGACAGCTGTAATTATAATCTTTCAAAAGCAGTGGACAGAAATACAGTTATAAAACAGCTTGTTAATGAAATGGCAAAAGCCACACAGGATTCATTAAAAATAAATCCTAAACTGACAATGCAGGAAATAGCAAAACGATATAAGTTCTTTGTAAATAACTCAGAAGAGGCATTAAGCTCTCTTGGAATTAACTTTAATATAATTTAAATGGCCCCGGCGCGATTCGAACGCGCGATCTTCGGTTTAGGAAACCGCTGCTCTATCCTGCTGAGCTACGAAGCCATTGTTTAAAAAGGGAGAAGAAATCTCCCATCGGTTTTATGAGAAACCGGCTGTCAACCGGCTTTATTATAACACTGTGCCTGGCGGGAGTCAAACCCGCGACCTTCGCCTTCGGAGAGCGACACTCTATTCAGCTGAGCTACAGGCACCTGCTAAACTTATTATACTACAAACAAAAAAGACGGCTGAAAAACAACCGTCTTTTTAAATTCTTTTTATTTAAAATACTTACTGGCATCTACAGCTTGCCGTTCCTGTTCTGCAGCTTCAAAGAACGGCATCTGTTTGATATTAAGCATTACAGCCACCATCGAGCTTGGAAAAATTTCAACGGCATTATTCAAATCTAATACCGCAGAATTATAAAATCTTCTTGCTGCTGCAATATGCTCTTCTTGTTCATTATATGTCTGCATAGCCTGAAGCATTGTCTGGTCGGATTTTAACTGAGGATAATTTTCTACTGCAACCATCAGTTGCCCCATTTTACCGGCAATAGCTCCGTCAAGTTTAATTTTTTGTTCTGCATTACCTAAATCTGCAGGAAGTTTTGATGCTTGAGCTCTTAGTTTTGTAATATCTTCTAAAAGCCCTCTTTCATGCTCCATAAACTTATTAGCTATAAACAAAACATTAGGAATAAGGTCATAACGTTTTTTCAATTGAACATCAATACTTGAAAAAGCTTCCTTAACTTTGTTTTTCTTTTGTATTAAAGAATAATAAATTGCATAAATAATCACAAGCACAACAACTGCAATTATTATTAACGGCATGTTTCCACTCATGAACATTTTTTCCATAACACAACCTCTCTCTTTTTTATAAAGATAAGAATATCATATTTTTCTCAACTTGTCTACTTTCAGCTGCAAATCACAAAGTCGTGTGCCCCGGAATGAAATTGTTATCTCTGCCCTATCTGCCAGCTACTACAATAGTGAAATCAGTTTCACCACAGTAATAGTTAACAGGTTCATATACAAACTGGTAACCTGCGATTGACGGGGTTTTCTTTTTAAGCCAGTTGAAATAGTCATTTGTAACATTCTTTGAATGAGCAATGAACTGCGTATGAGTTTTACCTAAATGACCTGTGCAGGCAACATTTACTCCGGCAGCAGAGAGTTCATTTTTAATTAGTTCTGCCTTATCTTCATTTCCATTTGAATACATTACTCCGGCAGATAAAACAGTACCTTCTTCCGGATGGATTTTTTCTCTGTAAATCAAACGGTTAACAACTTCCTGTGTTTTTTCCGGATCTAAAATCCAATAGCTTATATAACCTTTTTTATTAGGTGCGCCGGGAAGTGTTGCGATTTCAATTTTATCCATATCAATATGTTTTGTCATAGCTGCATATTGTGATAATTCATATAATGACATATTTGTTTTAACATATTTCTGAGTTACTGAAATAATTTCAGGAATTTTTGCGATAGTTTCAGGTTTTTGAAGCTCGTTTAACAAGCCTCTCAAGAACCATTGCTGACGCTGGGTTCTTCCTATATCACCCAAGGCATCGTGTCTAAACCTTAAATAACCTACAGCCTGTTCCGGAGAAAGTCTGTGTTCTCCTTTAGACAAATCAATATGTAGTTTTCCGGAATAATCGTGATAACGCATAGGTTTTTCAACATAAACATCAACACCGCCGAGAGCTTCGACAATAGCTTTTACTGCATTATCATGAACCATTATATATCGGTCTATCCTTACTCCGAGAGTGTCCTCTATTGTCCTTATAGTCATCCCGACACCACCGATAGCGTGAGCCGCATTGATCTTTTGAATCCCATTGTTATCAGGCAGATAAACTTTACTATCGCGCGGTATTGAGATAGCGTTTACAGATTTTGAACGCGGGTCTATGTTTACAAGAATAATCGTATCTGTTCTGGTCCCTGTCCACAAGTCTTCATCATTATTACTTGCATCAACTCCAAGAAGCAGAATATTCTGCTTACGAGGACCAAAAGGCAGAACAAATTCAGCTTTATCTTTATAATCATTATCTTTGGCTATTTTTGCAAACATCTTTGCAACAGAAGAATCTGCACCGAACGTATCATTTACAAACTTTTGGTTGCCGGCAAGTATAAACACAGCCGCAAATACACAAACCATAAATGCAAGGAAAATAAACACACCGCGGAAAAATTTTGCCTGCTCTTCCTGATGTTTTTTCATCTGGTTTAAATATTCATTTTGTCTGGCATTTTCCTGGTTCTGCTCAGCTCTTGGTCTAATCCTTTTATTTATTTCGTTTGTCATAAATCTCAATACCCATCTAATTTTCAATTAACACAAAAATATTTTAGTATAAATCATTATAAAAAATATACAGTAAATTACCGATTTTATTATAATCACATAACATGTACAAGAAAAATTGATACAAGTGTGAAGTAAACAGCAAGCCCCACAACATCAATTGTAGTTGCAATCACCGGACCGGAAGCAACAGCGGGATCTACATTTAATGATTTAAGCGCAAAAGGAGTAAAAGTACCTATAATAGTGGCCATAGTCATATTAATAGTCATCGCAACACCGACAATAACACCGAGTTCGGCGTTATGCTGCCATCCCCAGGTTGCAAGAGTAACAAGAATACCAAAGAAACCGCCGATAAGCATCCCGATAAAAGCTTCTCTAAGTATATGGTGAAACGCAGAACTCAATGTAACCTGACCTGTAGAAAGCCCGCGAACCATAAGAGTAATACTTTGCGTGCCAATATTACCGCCAAGACCCGCAAGAAGCGGCATAAATATTGCAATAATCGGCAAAGCTGACAGCGTATGGTCAAAATGATTAGCAACATTAACCGCAACAAATTCTCCAAGAAGCGTAATAAAAAGCCATGGAGTTCTTGCCCGTATAGCATTAAAAACATTCCCGGAAAGAATTTCATCCTCATCAACCATCTCTGTTGAAATACCGGAAGATTGATAAATCTCTTCAGTTGTTTCTTCTTCAAACAAATCATGAACATCGTCCCAGGTAATCATACCTTTCAGACGGTTATACAAGTCCACAACCGGCAGAGCATTGTATTGATATTTCATAAATTCATCGATGATATAATCACTGTAATCATCTACATGAAGTTTAACAATATCTGAAATCATAATATCTTCAACTTTTTGATTAATAGGAGAAGTCAAAAGCTTACGCAGAGAAACAACCCCGAGCAGATGATTTTGTTTATCTGTTACATATACATAATAAAGCTCCATGTTATCCTGTTCAGCCTTAATTCTGATATGGTTTAAAACATCCTGAACACTCATATCGGAATTTACAGTAAGAACAACAGGGTTCATAATCCCGCCGGCAGTATCTTCATTGTAAGTTAATAGTTCTCTAACCTCTTCTGAGAACTTATGAGGGAGTTTATCAAGGTAAGTTTCGCTCTCATCCTCTTCCATATCGCCAAGAACATCAGCCGCAGCATCATGAGGCAATCTTGTCAAAATTTTGGAAGCCATTTCCTCATCAATATCACTGAGAAGCTCTACCTGAGTTTGCGCAGGCAAATATTCCATCAAATCCGCAGCTTTGTCAATATCTAAAAGCTTGAAGCACTGAAGCCTTTCATCAGGCTTTAGTTCCTGGAAAATATCGGCCAGATCCGCTACGTGATAACCATTTAGCTCTTCTTTTAGCTGTTCGGTTGTTTCATCTTCAATTATTTCGCGGATTCTTTCCACTATGTTCTCAATATTAATCATATAAATATTATATTACAAACAAAGAAGAACATCTATTCCCATTTAATTTTGTAATCCAAAACTTCTGCAATAAGTTTTGCATCGGAATAGCGCAATGAACCTCTGGAAAGTTTGTTATTTATACTCTGTGCAGTAGTATTCAACCCAAAACGTTTATTTAAAAGATTTGCAACAGACTGATAAGTCTGCCCTCTTGCGACCATATATGAACGGATTTCATATCTTATATCATTAAAAAAGTCTTTATCTAATTTATCAGACATACAAATAATTCTAATATACTGCATCAAGAAATGTAAACGAAATTAGACTAATGTAAAATACTGGTCTTGTAAATTATACGTTTTCGTTTATAATATACATGTATATGGGATATTATATTAAATTTGGAGTAAAAAAAATGAATAAAGGTATTCAAAAAAGCGCTTTTACTGCTTTTACTTTAGCTGAAGTTCTTATAACACTGGGGATAATAGGTGTAGTTGCAGCAATGACACTGCCTGTAATTACTGAAAAATACGACAAGATGATAACTGTTAACAGGTTAAAAAAAGTCTATAATTTATTTGAACAATCAATAACAATGGCTAAAGCAAAGTATGGAGAGGAAACGTTTATTCCGGATTGCGGCTCTAGGGATTATTGTGTATATAATGCAGAATTATTTTTAGAAGCACTACAGCCTTCACAATGTAAAAAAAATTTAAATAATTATGTTAATACAATTCGTAATATTCTAAATGGCTATACTCAGTTTGCCAGCTTATCACAATGTAAGCAATTAAAAGATGGTACTATTTTTTTCACCAGTTTCTCTTATGGCTATACAGTTTATTTAATTGATATAAACGGAGCTAAAAATCCAAATCGATTTGGAAGAGATTTATTTACTTTTATACATGTACCCCAAGTCCCAATGTATTACAGTAAAATAAATTTGGGTATAGGTTCAATAGCGGTTCCAAATAACGGAAAACCGGGGTTATATCCCGCAGGATATATAGAAGATGTTGGTTGGAGCACCTGCAGCAGGACAAAAGCTACAGGAAATTGTACTTATAAAATAATTAAAGATGGATGGAAAATTAAGGATGACTATCCATGGTAAATACTTCATCTTTCCTGTGTTTATGTTAATATTAAAACTACAGGAGAGAAAAAGATGATTAAAGATTATTTTTTAAACGAAATTGAAACAGCTATTGAAAAAGCTGTAAATGATAATAAATTAGGCGAAATGAAAGAATATAAAAAAGGAACTCTTTCTACAGAACGCCCGAAAAATGCTGATTTTGGCGACTTTGCAATAAACGTTTCTTCACTTGCCAGACATGCAAAAATTGCACCGCCGCAGATTGCAAACACAATAGTCTCATATATTGACAAAAAAGATAATGAATATTCTGTTATAGGAGGATTTATAAATTTTAAAACCGGCCAAACTCTTTTAAAAGAAACCGTTGAAGAAATATTTAAAAAAGATAAAAATTACGGAAAACCGGAAAATGTCAAAACTGAAAAGATTTTGCTTGAATATATTTCAGCAAACCCGACAGGACCGTTTCATATAGGACATGGACGCTGGGCTGCAATGGGGTCTGTTCTTGCAAATCTTCTTAAGTTTTACGGACATGAGGTTTACCAGGAATTTTATATTAACGATGCGGGTTCACAGATAAACAAACTTGGTAACTCGCTTGCAATAAGAATAAGACAGGAATTAGGCGAAGATGTAGATTTTCCTCAAGATGAGATTGAGAGAAAAAATTATTATCCCGGAGATTATCTAATACCTGTTGCAAAAAAATATCTTGAAACACACAAAGGGCTTCCTGATGATGTTAAAGAATTAAGCGACTTTGCAAAAAAAGAAATGGAAGATTTGCAAAAAGCTCTTCTTGATAATTTCAGAGTACATTTTGATAATTTTTATTCAGAACTTTCCCTGCATAACTCAGGAAAGGTTGATGAATGTGTGCAAAAGCTTAAAGATAGCGGAAAAATTTACCAGAAAGACGGCGCAGACTGGTTTAAATCATCAGACTACGGCGATGATCAGGACAGAGTAATAAAAAAAGCAGACGGCTCTAATACATATCTCACTGCCGACATAGCCTACCATATTGATAAATTGGAGCGCGGATACGACAGGCTTATAAATATCTGGGGGGCAGACCACCATGGATATGTTGCGCGTGTCAGAGCCTCAATCGAAGCCCTCGGCTATGATCCGGATAAACTCGAAGTCCTTCTGGGGCAGCTTGTAAACCTTGTTATCAACGGCAATGAAGTTCGTATGGGCAAACGTAAAAATATGGTTACGCTTGAAGACCTTATAGATGAAGTAGGTGTTGATGCAACAAGATTCTGGATGTCTATGAGAAACATTGACACAACTCTGGATTTCGATATTGAACTTGCAAAAACAAACAGTGATGAAAATCCGGTATTTTATGTCCAGTACGCTCATGCAAGAGCCTGCTCAATTTTACGCAATGCGGTTGAAGAAAAATTAAACACCGAAACAGGTGAAAAAACTCCGGCTCCAATGATGAAGTCAGAGCTTGACGCGCTTATCAATAGTTACAATGCAGAAACAATTCTGCCAACAATCGATACAGCAAAAAAACTTATTCTTAAACTTGAAGAATACAAATCAATGATTAAGACTTCAGCTGAAACAAGACAGGTATATACAATTTGCCGTTATGTACAGGAACTTGCAGCAGAATTCCATTCTTTCTACAACGCCAACAGGGTAATCTCTGATGATAAAGATATGATGAAAGCAAGATTGTCACTGGTTATTGCTGTTAAGAAGGTATTAAACAACGCTCTTGATCTTCTTGCAGTAACTGCGCCTGAAAGAATGTAATAAAATGTAGTTAAATTAAATAAGCGTTTTAACAAAGTTTCTAACCGCGTTAAGACGCTTTTTATCATCCTTAAATGCAGAAATAATTGAAATTATATCTTCAAAAACCTCATCATTTGACCTTAACGAATCAAATTCAAATAAATCACTAAATTGAACCTGAAGCACATCTACTATTCTGGCTAAATTGTCTGCGGATGGGAAATATTTACCTGTTTCAACGGCACTTATACTTGTAACATCAACCCCTACAAGTTCAGCCAGCCTTTCCTGTGTTAAATTTCTATGCTTTCTGTACTTTTGAACATTTTGCCCAAAACATTTTTTTAAATTCATTGCAACCTCTTTTAAAATATTTTATTTGCTCTTAAAATATTTAACATTGAGCCAAACTCGTATTACATGTTGATAATTTTGAGTTTTACACTTATAATATAGAAGTAAAACTCAAAATTTGGAGGTAAATATGTACATGAAACTCAAAATCAATCAAAAAACAGGATTTACACTTGCAGAAGTATTAATTACTCTAAGTATTATAGGAATTGTGGCTTCATTAACCCTTCCCGGACTTATACAGAATCATAGGAATAAAGAGCTCAAGACTGGCTTGAATAGAGGATATAGTTTAATAACTCAGGCACTTGACATGTACTATGCCGAACATGGAGAGCGTGCCAAAAACGGGGATAAGATAAATAATACGATTAAGCCTTACCTGAAAATTATAAAAGACTGTGGTTATGCTTATGCCGCTGGAGATGAAAGCGCAGACGGCTGCATACCAAATGATAGTAATGCAAGAGAAAATGGAACTGTCTACAAAACCTTTAACGGGAAAGATTTTATAAACCTTAATTACTTTGATGATGCACAGTTTATATTGAATGACGGTATGACAGTATTAATAGAAAGTCCTTCTACAACAGAACTAAATAGATATATATCTGTTGATGTCAATGGATATAAAAAACGCCCAAACAGACTTGGTCAAGATTTATTTATGTTCCAGCTGGCAGATAATGGCAAGCTTTTGCCAATGGGAAGCCCTAATACAGATTATTACAGTACAGATGACAGTTATTGTTCAATGACTTCAACAAATAAAATGAATGGGGCCGGCTGCACTTATAAAGCTCTTACAGAAAAAAATTATTTTAATAACTTACCAAAATAACAAAACCGCCTGCTTAAAATAAGCAGGCGGTTCAGGTTTATTAAAAATTTAAATAACCGGAACATCGATAGGATCGACAAGAATTACATTAATAACATCGCCGGTATTAAGATTTACATCCTCACCTTTTCTAATCATATCAGCGATAGCATCATAAATAAAATATGCGCCGCCTCCGATACCGCCGCCAATTGCAGCCAGAGGCATCGTTACATATTTTGCAGGACCGTCATTAACAATATCGTTTCCCCATTCAACGGAATTTTTTGTAATCTCAACAGTTCTTGCCCAGCTCTTTTTTACAGCATCGCTATAACCTCTGGTAGTTGTTATCCCGCCATCGAAAGTCATATCGGTACGTCCTACAATTGATAAGGTTAGAGGAAGCTGGCGTCCGTTTGGAGTAACAATATGATCAAAGTCTAAATACAAAATTGCACCTTTAGACATTCTTTTTGCAGGCACAATATTTTTAATATTACCGCGAACCAGTGAACCGGAAGGAAGCACAACATCAGAATCCGCAGTCTGGTCAGTTACCAGAATTGCTGAAAAATCATCTCCGCTCTTTTTAACTGTAGAAAGCGGATTTAACAACTGAAGCTGAAACTTTGTTCCTGCCGGAATTCTCTTTGTCTTGGCGTTAGCATTAAACGGAGCTGCAATAACAGTTTGAACAGCAAGAAATAATGCTAATATAACCGAAAATAACTTTAATTTCATAATAAATCCTCCTTGGAATACATATATTCTAGCAATTTTCAAAAAAATTGCAAGTAGTAAGGTTAATAAGTTGCTAAATATAAAAAAAGTGTTATTATCAAAATATGTCAAAGATTGAAAAAATCCAGGAATTACAAGAAATTTTACATGAAGACAGCGAAAATTATCAGGCTAGGCGGCAGCTTGCTGTACTTCTGCTGGACAGCGGATTTTCGGAAGAAGCCTTGCAGCATTTTTTGTATCTGTCTAAAATTTTTGAAAATGACAGCGGAATTTTTTACAATCTCGGAATTGTGTATGAAAAATTAAAAAATTTTGAAAAAGCCAAAGATGCTTACATCAAATCCATAGAATTATCACCGGACGAAATGGATGCTTACTATAATTTAGGACTTGTGCTGACCGAATTAAAAGATTACGATGGAGGTATCGCTTGTTTTGAAAAGGTTCTTGAAAATGACCCTCATGACTCAAATTCATACTTCAGTCTCGGCATATGCCAGTTAAAAAAAGGTGAACTGGTTGAGGCCATGATGAATTTTCAAAATACAATTGATTTGAATGATGACGATATTTATGCTCATTTTTATATGGGTAATATTCTTAAAGAAATGGGAGACGCAAGCAGCGCAGCAGAACAATTTGAAAAAGTTATAAAACTATCCCCTGATTACAGTTGGGCATATTACAATTTAGCTGTAATTGACTTTGAAAACGGCAATTTTGATGATGCAGTCAATAAACTAGAAAAAACGCTTGAGCTAAATCCTAAAGACCAGGAAGCCTATATAAATTACGCCAAAATACTTGCAAAACAGGGAATGTATGATAATGCGTCCGGAGTAATAGAACGGGCAGTCTCTGCCGGCGTAAATTCAGGAGATTTATTTTACCTAGAAGCCCTGATTGATAAAAAGCTCGGAAACCTTGAAGCCTTTGAAAACGGCTTGCGGCTCGCCCTTGAACATGAAGATACCCTATCCGTTCCGACTTCAGTTATTCAAAAAGAACTTGACGGATTAAACGCTATATAAATTTATTTTTCAGCATGTTAAAATAAAATCACTGAAAAACAAAAGAGGAATTAAAGATTATGAGAATGTCAAAATTATTTGTTCAAACTCTGAGAGAGTTTCCTGCCGATGCAGAAGTTGTTTCGCATAAAATGCTGGCAAGAGCAGGTTATATAAGAAAACTTACCTCAGGTGTTTACAATTACCTGCCACTTATGTGGAGAGTTCTGAAAAAGATTGAAAATATTGTTAGAGAAGAAATGGATGCGGCAGGCGCTCAGGAATTGTTAATGCCTTTTGTGCAGCCAAAAGAACTCTGGGAAGAATCCGGCAGATGGGAAGCTTACGGTAAAGAGCTTATGAGATTGAAAGACAGACACGACAGGGTTATGTGTCTTGGACCAACCCATGAAGAGATTATAACAGCAATTGCACGTGACGGACTGAAATCTTATAAACAAATGCCTGTTAATCTTTACCAGATACAGTCAAAATTTAGAGATGAAGTGCGCCCGAGATACGGACTTCTGCGCGGCAGAGAATTTATTATGAAAGACGCCTACAGCTTTGACACTTCAGAAGAGGGGCTGGATATAGAATATAAAAATATGGCGCGCGCTTACAAAAGAATTTTTGACCGCTGCGGACTTGAAACAAAAATGGTTCAGTCAGATTCCGGTGCTATCGGCGGAAGCGTTTCACATGAATTTATGGTAATTACAGATACAGATGCCGGGGAAAATGACGTATTCTACTGTGAATGCGATTATTCCGCAAATTCAAACCATGCGGTTTCTAAACTCCCGGAAGCTGTTGTTGACGGTAAAGATTATTTCAGTGAAACAAAAGTTGTTGATACTCCAAATACACACTCAATAGAAGAACTGAGTGCATTTTTAAATATCCCATCAACGCTTATTTTGAAATCACTTGTCTATATTGTTGACAAAAAGCCTGTTATGGCATTAATTAGAGCTGACAAAACCGTTGAGGAAACCAAATTAATGAATGCAGCCGGCGGAATTGATATAAGAATAGCATCTTCTGCCGAGATAGCAGAACTTATGGCAGAAAAGGGCTTTGATGCCGTACCTGGCTTTATCGGACCAAAAGGAATGAAAAATATTCAGATTATTGCAGATGAAACTGTTCGCGATATGAAGAAATTTGTAGTCGGCATCAATGTTACAGATAAACATCTTGTCGCAGCAAACCTTTCTGATTTAGATATAGATGAAATCCGCTACGAAGATATAAGGCTTGTTGAAGCAGGTGACTTCTGTCCTGAATGCGGAAAACCGCTTAAGGTTACTAAAGGCATTGAGGTAGGTAATATCTTTAAACTGGGTACAAAATATTCAAAACCAATGAACGCGGTTTATCTTGACAAAAACGGCAAATCTCATCCATATATTATGGGCTGCTACGGTATAGGGATTTCAAGAACAGCAGCGGCAGCAGTTGAAGCCCATTATGATGAACATGGAATAAAATGGCCTATATCAATAGCTCCGTATCATGCTATAATTGTTCCTGTTAATATTCAAGATACATTGCAGATGGAAGTTGCAGAAAAGTTATACAAAGAACTTAAAGCAAACGGGGTAGAAGTAGTTCTTGATGATAGAGATGAACGTGCAGGCGTTAAGTTTAAGGATGCTGACCTAATAGGCTTCCCGTATAGAATTACTGTAGGAAAGACTATAAATGACGGTTTTGTTGAATACAAAGTACGGGAAACCGGCGATGTTGAAAAACTAAAACCTGAAGATGCTGCAAAACACATTATCCAGGTTGTAAAAAATATAAAATAAAGCGGGCTATAAAACCCGCTTTTTATTTAGGCAAATTTTTCCAGTAACTCAAATTCTGATTATCCGGATTTTTATCTATGAGAGCAAATTTAGAACAGCCAAATCCGTTATAGCTAGTATTTCCTTTATTGATAGAACATTCATTGACAGCTACGGAATTTCCATCATCATCAACATTACCTGCTGTATTCTTAGCCGGAACTATTTTATCATTCTTATCAACATCAAAAGCAAATAAATCAAATCCTAATCTGTTGGGTCCTTTTGCTGAACCATTGGTATCAACATAAATTCTTGCATTACGCCACATAGAATTCCCGAAAAAGAATGTCATACCGTCATTAGTTGCAATTGCTCTTGTTCTCACAGCGTCAGCAGAAAGATGTGCTTCACGTTTTCCTTCATAAGTTTTATATGAAGCTGGATAACCTTTATTTCCAGAACAGGAAAGAATACTATCACTATAGTTACAGATTTTGCCCCCGTTAACATAAGTGATAAAAGCAGAGATATAGTCATTCTTCCGTTCTTTATTATCGTTAGTATCACCTGTTCCATATAAATCTTCTACAATAAATTGATCGTAAACAGAATTATAATCAGCCAGCATTCTTTGGTGTATATTCCATATAGTAGAATAAGCTTTTTTGAAACGGACTTCAAGCTCTTTAGCTTTATTATTGGAGATAATGGATGGCAGCGTCATTGCGGCAACTACACCGATTATGCCAAGAGTTATTAATACCTCGGCGAGAGTAAAGCCTTTTTTACAGATTTCTTCTATGGCGGCGCTAAATGGCTCTTTGCCTGCGTCAATACCACGTTTGGTGCTTAAATTACTCTGCCCCCCCCCCGAAAACCATTGCTATCACTGCATTTTTCATAATTCTATCTCCTTTCTTAGTTGTAATGTTGATTTTTACTTTTTAAGAAAAAATATTTATTTTCTTAGACACGCTCTCACCCTGCTCTCGCTATCGTCTCGAAAACAAATATTTTTTTATTTGTTTTTATCGCTTTCACTCAGTATACCTGCCCCGAGTTTTATCGTGTCTCAGGCACAGCTTTCGTTGCGAAAACATTTATAGATTTTCTATCATGTTTTCATCTGCTTTTTATTATAAGCGATTTTTACCATTTTTTCAATAACAAAATCTCTTTTATGATAGAATTTTTATATGAGCCATAAACAAATTAAATGGACAATGTTTGTAATAACAGCCATTGGCAATTTTATAGCCATGCTGGATGCCACAACAGTAAACCTTGCACTTTACCCTATGTCGCAGGATTTACATGTTACGATGTCACAGATTCAGTGGGCAGTTATTGCTTATATGCTGGTTTTAACAGTATTTTTACCGTTTTTTGGAAAACTTGGCGATATTTTCCCTAAAAATAAACTTTATTCAACAGGATTTTTAATATTTGCAATTGGGGCTGCATTAAATATGACTGCAGCAAACTTTATACAGTTAATAAGTTTTCGATGTATTGAAGCGCTCGGTGCTTCGGTTATGCTGTCAAATGCACAGGCAATAATTGCAACAATTTTCAAAAATGAACGCAGAGGAAAAGCTTTAGGCTTAAACGGATGCCTTGTTGCAATAGGAGGCATGAGCGGTCCTGCACTTGGCGGGATCTTAATTAACTCTTTCGGTTGGCACGCAATATTTGCACCTTGTATCCCAATAGCATTGATAGGTGCTTACTATGCTTACAAAATGCTCCCATCTCATATAGACCATCATAAAAAGCCATTTAAATTTGACTATAAGGGGTTTATATATTTTACAATAAGCCTTTTCGCCCTTTTGCTTGCAATCTCAGAAGGACACACCTGGGGATGGACATCGGTAAAAATTATAGTTCTTGGCGTCACAACTTTAATTTTCGGAGCTTTGTTCTACTTTCGGGATCATAAAATTAACTATCCGCTTATTAACTTTGCAATGTTTTCAATAAGACCTTTTACCTTTGGAAATCTTGCAGTAATGCTTTCATATATGGCAATGTATACAAACAGCATTCTTTTGCCGTTCTTTTTGCAGGAAATTTTAAAATATAACCCGCTTGTAACTGGTCTTTTAATATTACCTTATTCAGTTACGCTTTCATTCATTGCACCGGTTGCAGGAAGACTTGCCGGGAAATACGGAAGCCGGTGGCTCACTCTGGCCGGTCCGGCTGTATATGTAATAGCACTTGTTTTATTTACTATTTATGATAAGAATGTTCAGATGTGGCAGATAATTTTCGCATCAGGAATTATGGGCATAGGCAACGGGCTATTCCAATCGCCGTCAAACAACGCTATTATGACAAGTGTTAAACATGAAGAGCTTGGTATAGCTTCAGGAATACTGGCATTATCAAGGAATATGGGAAACATTTTAGGGGTTGCCGTCACAATAACCCTTTTTGAAACATTTAAAACAATGTTTCTTAATTGTGGAAAAATATATGACATTGCATTCCTTACATCATACAGGACAACAATGTGCTTTGGTATTCTCTTCGGGTTATTATGCATGACATGCGCATTTGTAGCATACAAACCTCATAAGCGATAAAAAAGGCAGAGTTTGACACCTCCGCCATTATATGAATAGATGCACCGTTAATCAATCAAACACACCGCCTGAATCCACCCTGCATTACCGCGATTAAGGGTGTTTCCAGTAGAAGTATAGACAGGATTATATAGACGCCAGTTTACACTGCCGCTATCATCAAATTCTTCACCTGACCACAGATAGAACTGCGGCTCAGGAAAACCTAAATTTGAAGCTGTACCTGATACATAGATTAAATTAAAAGCGGTTTGATCGGCACCAATTTGAGGATTTCCATCATAAATTGCACCTGCAATTTTACCAAGGTCGGCCATAGTTGGCATGTTATTTACTCCACCGCAGTGTTTTACTGCACCCGCCCAGTAATCATTATCATATTTGCAAACTTTTACCCCTAAATTTCCTTTCAAAGCTTCACATTCAGATTTTGTTACTGGTGTTGGTGTAAATGCTGAACCAAAACATTTGCCGCTTTCCAATTCTATTGCACAGCTTGAACCCAAACCGTTCGCGTTGAATAATGCCACATCCTCATTCTGTTTGTTCGGTCTTTTGCTCCCGTTTA
>CABLZX010000018.1:0-35190 GCA_902383995.1 uncultured Brachyspira sp. | reverse complement strand
GGAGTGTAAGCGTGTTTGAGAAAAGATTTAATCTTACTATAATAATAGACAGTCCAATGTCCTGTTTTTTATTATAAACTATTTTTTAAATTTTTCAATATAAGTCTTAGCGTTTTATAGATTTGCTAATTTGAGAATGAATTTTATTTGCTCGTGAAAGATATTCTGTCAGCTTCTGATAATTCTGCGCAGTTTCCCCGTAAGGAGATTTTAAGCGCATAAGTTCATCTACATTCTGGTTTATATTTTTTAATGCTTCAATTGAATCACTTACAGTAACAAGTGAGTTGAATTTTTTGGAAACTTTTGCCAGTATATTTCGGCGCACAAATCTCTTAAAGACGTTTAGAGTGGAAGCTTTTTTAGCAGAACTAAAATTTACAACATTTGAATTTTGCGGTGATATTTGTCTTGCTGCGAGTTCTCTGTTAAGTTCTTTCAGCTCATTTTCAATTCTTTGTTTCTTAACACCATAGGTCAATAAATCCTGCTGGTTATGGGAACGTTCTGCTATAAGTATTTTATTCTTCAATTCGGCAAGAGTTCTCTCATGATTTTTTATTCTGTACTCCAGGCTTAAAGTATCGTCAACACCTGAGCCTATGTCAGCACTTGCCTCAAGCAAACCTGAATCATAACCGTTAATTCTGTGAAGAGGTGTAAGCGAAGCCGAAGGCGCAGAATTTTTAGGCGTCAAAAACCAGTGGGACTGTGAACCCGAAAATTTATCAAATATATCTCCACTGCTTTTATTTGCACTCATACGATTATTTTAAAATAAAAACATAAAAATTTTTACCACTAAAAAGTGGAAAAGTTTATGAAAATATACAAATAGTCTAAAAATATGATAAAAAAAGCCTGATTTATTATAAAATTATAATTATGTATGAATATGAATCCGAGATAGATGATATAGAATTAAAAAAAGTCGGGCTGGAATTAATGTTTATGACGCCGGAAAAATGTTCCAGCGACAAAGGAATTACTGCGGTTGAACTGGCAAAGCTCGTAGAGCTTCCGCTTGAAACAGTAAAGAAGAAACTACAAATTCTTAAAGATGAAGCCATTGTGCGAGTTATCGGGATTAATCCAAAATACTGGAAGTTTGACAATTATCAATTTCAGAGAATGGATGAGGATAATGAGGTTTACAAGCTTCTGTGCTGTTTTGATGATATAGATTTTGACAGATATTTTCAATATTAAAATACAACATAGCAAAACCTGTTTTGCATACGTACATCCGGGAAAAATAAAGCTGCCGCGATTTCATAAATTTTACAGATACAGCCACAAAATTATTCTGGCATACTTTGCAACTAAAACTGCAAGATAGCTGAATACAAAGTCATAAATAATCTTTATACCGCTCTGCGACACAATCCAGTCGCCTACAAAACTCCAGCCCATATGCTTCAAAAAAGCAAGCAGCATCATGTATAAAATTCCTGTTATATGTATTGTAAGCACCCCGGCAAGAACGGCTTTTGCCGTATTTTTATAAGAGTAGCCTTTTTTCAGTATTGTACCGGTAACAAATGCAGCTATTACATATCCTGCAATATACCCGAAACCAAATTCAAAAATATATCTCCACCCGCCTCCCAGTGCAAATACAGGGATAAAGAACAATCCTGTAATTATATAAAGCATTATACTTGTAATTCCCAGCCTGCGCCCGAGTAAACCGGTAATAAACATTATTGCAGGAACCTGCGGAATATATTTGTATGTATATAAAAAGTCATTAACTGTAACAGGTTCTCCGCTGAATATTTTTGAAGGAATTATGAAATGTGTTATATCAAGCTGTAAAAAAGTAGCTATCACTATTAAAAAAGAACAAAATATAAGCAGAACAAGACTGCCTACACCTAACCTTATTCCTCTCCTCTTTTTGGGTTTAACAGTTTTTACCCGTAACTTTTTTACCTGCTGCTCTGTCATATGATATTCACAGTTCCTTTTAACTGTTTTGTATTTTCCTCAAACAGTAACTTAAATTTATCGTAAAATATATTTTCTGTCCACATTATTAAGGCATCTTCATTATTATTTTGATAATAGCCTTTTCTTGTACCCAGTGATTTAAAACCGTATTTTTCATAAAGATTTATTGCAGGCGTGTTACTTACTCTTACTTCAAGAGTGATATATTTTACGCCGTTTGCCATACAATCTTTAATTATATTAAACAGCAGCGCCTCTCCTATATGGCGTCTGCGCAGCTCAGGGGCAACAGCTATATTTGTAATATGCGCTTCCTCCAAAATCTGCCAGCTGCCGGCATAACCGATGAGTTTACCATTTTCGTCAAATGCAGAATAATATCTTGCAAGCTCATTTGATAATTCATTGAAAAACGATTCTCTTGACCAGTGGTGCTCACCGTAGGCTTTTTCCTCAATTGCTATAATTGAGTCAATATCGGTCTGCTTCATCCGTTCAATTTTTACGGTAAAAATGTCGCTGCTCATAGAAATAATTTTAGCACGACAAATCTTTTATGCAAACATTCCGGCAAGACTAAAGATAAAAAACTTACATATCCTCAAGGTTTGCAGAAAGTCTTGTAAAGGTATTTTGCAGTACTTCCACGAACTCTTCATTCTGTAATATATTTAGAATTTCCTCTTTATTTCCTTGTGCAATTAATGCTTCAGACTTATAAGGCTTTGGAAGTGCATATGCAACAGCTTCAATACAGCGGAATTTCTCATCTTTCGCATTTTTAGGTTTGTAAATTTTTAGCATAAAATCACTTGCAGAAAGTTTTTTATCAGGATTTTTAAATTCCTCGTATACAACAGAAAAATCGCCATATTCAGGAACTTCCCGTTCTGCTCTTTGATGAAGCTTGGATATAATTGTTTTAGTTTTCTCTTCTATTAAATTTTCTGCTTTAGACATTTTTTCAGGTCCTTTTATTTTTACACCATTAAAATTTACCGGATTTATTTCTGTCATATGTAACCTCGTTTTTATTATACATTATTTTTGTGAAGGCATCAAGAAATATGTTATTTAATAATTATGCAGGTTTTATATTTTTAATATTTGCTGATGCAACCGTATCATTATATAGTTTTACAGCTTCGGTCTGAGTGAGTTTGCCTTTTTTAAGCTTTTCTGATACATCGTGCAGCAGTTCAAGATTTTCTGCGCTCAGACGTTTATCAAAATTACCGAAATCCTTTAGCTTTGGTGCAGTGCTTTCAAAGCCGAGTTCGCTTTTTCTAAGGTGTTCATAGTGAGCTGTAAGATATTTGTTATAATTGTTAAATTGCTCTTCAGTCATTGCTTCTTTTGAGAGTAATTCTTTTATCGGGGTATATAGCGGCTCAAGTTCAGGATGTGCTGAAATAATATCTTTTCCTGTTCTCAGGTCATATGGAACATGCTCTGCTTCAGCAAATACGGTAACCTTATCTCCTCTGAACTGCCATTCAAAAATCTTACCGTCAGCTTTATTTTTGAAATTAAGCTGTAGTGCTGTATAGCCGGAATCTCTTACTTTTGTTGCAGCTTTTTTGTTATGGGCTTTGGTATCAATTCTTCCATACATAGGATCATCAGGCTCTATACGTGTTACAAAGTCTAATTTAATACCGCGTTCAAATGCAAATTGTTTTATATCGGCTAACTGTGCTTCTGAAAGATAAGGAATGCCGTCCTCACCTTTGTAGTTTGAAATTCTTGTAAGCTCAATATCACTTTCACCTCTGGCTTGTTTATCTATGAGGGATTTAAGTTTTTCTACAGCAGGCTGTGACTGCAATTCTGCCGCGCGCAGGAGTGCGCCTTTTGTATCTCCGGACTGTAGAAGTTTCACTACATCAGGATGTTTTTCGAAATTACCGCTTTCAACAATTGTTCTTGCAGCAAATAAATCCCTCACATCCTGTTCCGCATCGAAATAGCATTTCTCCTTGTCTTTATTGTCAAAGAGATAATTTTTCATTTTATCAAAAAGACTTTGTTCGCCTTTAACGCGATAAGACATAGATTTTTCATCCCCAAGACCTGCTTCGAAAAGTGCTTTAACCAGATTATCCCTGGCATTGACACCTTCTTTATGAAGCCAAGCCGCTTTTTGACGAAGAAATTGTTCGTTTTCAGCAGATAGAAATTTTCCTTCAGGTCCGTCACTTAACATAGGACAGATATGAGCATCAAGGGATTCCCTTAGCGCCTCTATATAGTTCGGGACAGGAGTACCCTTGGCAGCTTGAGTCATAATTTCTGCATATTGTTTCTTTATTTTGGAAACATCCCACTTTTTATAGTCAGGAAGCAGCTCATTAATTTCATATAATTCTTCCATCGCATATAATTCATCGTATTTTCTTAACTCCGGAAATTGTTCTGTAATCTTTGCCAGATTTTGTGCTCTTCTTATATTCTCAGGCTGAACACAATCCATTTTGAACTGCCATTCAGGCATTCCAAAATCTTTCAGAAGTTGTTTAAATTCCGGAGAATATTTACTCATATCACCTTCTGAGGCTACAGCAGTAAACTCATAAATATCTTTATAGGCATATGAAATATGATAAGGAGGAATTCCGGCTTTCAAAAATTCTTCTTTATATTTACAATTATCAAAATCAGGAATTTGCTTAATGGTGCCATCTACAGTAGTTATTGTCTTTTGAGGCATAAATTTATCCAGGTTATATTTATTGTAAGCACTTTGTAGCACAGTTAAATCCGTATTACTGTGAGTCATTTCATGACGAATTACATCCTGAAGCATATCAAGGTGCATTCCGCTGACAGAAATAGCTTTATTTGTACCAAGTTCAGAATAACCTATTGCAGATCCATAACTGCCGTTTTTATCATCATACCATCTCTTTTTGCACTTGCTGAAATCTAAGACAGGCGGCATGACAGCTGTTCCTCCGCTTGCATCATGCCAGCGGTTAAGTTCGTTCTCTATAAAATCCAGTTCAGTTTTATAATCATCATGAATTTCGGACAGAATTATCTTGGTATTGTACTTTTTATTAATATCAAGACACCTTTTTGCAGCATACGAATCAAAAGAAAGCAGATACTGTTCGTAAAAATGATTAGCAAGCGGATTATCCGGATTTTCTTTTGCGTATTCTTTCAACCTTTCAATCCGTAAATCCCGCATAAAATCTTTACCAATATTCTCTGTAATACGATTTAATTCCAGAGGCTCCTGATGTCCGTATTGTTTTACGGCATATTTAGAAAACTCTTCTGCTGCCTGCGGATTATCTTTTCTTACATAATCAATAAATTCTCTTGTAAGCGGAATATCTGATAAAAATTTATCTTTAAGTCCAATATATGTATAATGCCCTGCAAATGTATGGTAAACATCCAGCGTTTCATTTACCTCTTTCAGCTTTTCTATAACATCAATTCTCTTAGATGCAGTAACCGGTGACTTCATAATGTCATCAATCTCATTGAATGTATTTTTCAGGTAATCCTGCACCTGTTTATCGCCAACATTTGTAAGTTTAAATTCTAATTCTTCAATTAGTCGCCAGTTAGGGTGATTTTTTACATTATTATGCTCATTATAAATATATTTTGCGATTGATTGAAGCCCGCCGTCTTTTACAAGCGGATTAAGTTCTTTCAATTTTAGCTCTGAAAGTTTTGTACGAATTTCTTCAGATGTAAGTTTCGGATTTTCTCTGAGTATACTTGTAACATTATTTACGATCTCAGGTGCTGCAAAAAACTTGATGTCCTGCGGAGAAAAGTTTTTGTAATTATCCCCTGCAGCATCAAATACAGCTTTGCTGTTTTTGATAAAATTATCACTATTCATTAAATAATCAATAGGCAGCCATTTTTCAGCATTTGATTTCGGCTCAAGCATAAACAATTTTTCTACAGTATCAATTTTACCTTCAAAATTATTGCGTGTAAAATTATTTGCAAGCAGCACGTCAAGATGTCCTGCTTCATTTGAAAACCTTTTCAGCGGACGCTCCATAGAAAGAAGTCTTTTTATATCGGAAATTCTCTGCGTGTCATCTCCGCAATCAGCAATAATCGCAGCAACATATGAAGCGCTTTCCTGATGACTTGCATCTCTTGAAGGCAATGATACCAAATCCTTTATAATATCAACTTTATCCGGCGCATATGTAAGAATTGCATTAACCTCAGGCGCCGTAAAACTTCTGTTTCCTCTGACTTTTAATTGTTCAGGTGTAAGTTTTAATACATCTTTAATCTGTGAAATACTATACCTGCCGTCTTTTGATAATACGTAAAGTTTCACTGCATCCTTTGGAGAAACCTGTGTCCTGCCCATTCCTTTGATACTCATAATATCAAAAATACCGTCAGCCGCCTTTTCGTCTACTCCAAAATTATTTATAACTTCGCATATTGCAGGACAGCTCATAGCTCCTTCGCCGGATTTTTTGCCAAGTAGTTTATATGCAAAATCAGCAGCCTCCTGATAATTTTCAATGAGTTTTCCATCAGATGTCTTAAGCCCTCTCAGGAGATATGAAAGCTCATAAGCAGAAAGTTCAGCTCCTCTCGCAGCTAATGTTGTATCATCAAGTTTAATAAATTTATCTATAATTTCAAGCGGTATATTTGAATCAAAATCTAATATATTTTTTATTGCAGAATAATCGAATTGTCTATGTTCAAGCGGCAGAAGCCTGCTCAAAAGAGTAATCTTTTGAGGATTTCCGTCTATAGATTTCATCAGGGATTCAATTCTTTGGTCTGTAAATCCACGCTGATAAAGTTCCGGAGTTCTCATAGCCGCCTCAACAGCTTCAGCAGAAATAATTTCACCGGAAGTTTCGGCGATTTTACTATGCAGGTCAACTCCGCCGGCTTCATTATAATCTCGTTGTTCAGAAGAAATTTTATTATTTATATCTGAGGTTCGGGAAGATTTTTCAGATACCGCAGGTTTATCATGGAAAATAATTTCTTCAAGAGTTTTACCGGGGTTCACCTTAAGGACTTCTGCCGCAGATTTTGCGTATTCATCTGCATTTTTGTCAAAATTTTTCATTTTGAACTGCCATTCAGGCATTCCCATTTTTATTAGCAATTTGCGGAACTCAGGTGAATATTTACCCATGTCGCCTTCTGAAGCTACTGCTATAAATTCTTTTGAATTTGTATAGGCATATCTAACGTGAGAAGGCTCAACACCGGCTTTTAAAAATTCATCCCTATACTTACAGTTTGCAAAATCCAATGCTTGCTCCTGCTTTCCGGTTTTCGGGTTTGTGAACATTCGTTTTGGTGCTATTTCAGAAGGAAGCGAGTAGTCAGTATTTATATATCCGGTAATCTTCTTATCGTTGATATGGGTTATTTCATGGCGGAGAAAATTATTTACATCAACAATAGCATTCATTCCGTTAATACCTAGAGCATGAGTTATTTCTCCGGCATATCCGCCTGCGCCAACATCGTAATAAATTGTCTTTGTTCCTAAAAAATCTATTACAGGAGGAAGTTTTGCCTCGCCTCCGCTTGCACTGCTCCATTCTTCAAGTTCTTTTTCGACAGCATCAGCAGTTTTTTTCAAATCAAGATTGCTGAGAGGAGATGAAAATATTTTTACATTATACTTCTGATTGATTTGCAGGTACCGGTTTTTAATTGAATTTGGGATACCGGCAGTTTTCAGATAGTAATTGCTGTATAAATAGTCGGCAAGTTTTTTATCTGATGTGACTTTTACAAAATTGATAAGTTTGCTGTATTTAACATGGTTTTTAAAATCTTCTGTCCAGTTACCATCAGCCCTCTTTTCTAAGAGTTTTGTTTTTAGAGAAGCATCCTTTTTAATAACCTCAGCACGATTAGGCTCAAGTTTTTCCATAAACTTTATAAATTCCTGATGTTCTGCTCCTTCACCTATATTTGAATAATTCCGGTTAACTGTGTTATAAACATCAATTACTTCGCGTGCCTTTAAAAGAGTTCCTCTGAGTTCTGCATCTGATACAGAACTCTGGTTAAGTTTTTTCAAAGAAGCTTCCAGATAGGCAGAAAGTTTTTCATCTTTAACTGTTCCGATTGCAGCCTCAATGTCTGATAGTATACTTTTAATCTCAGGCTTGTCATGTTTTGATATAATTTCTGAAAACAAATTATCTCCGGATTTCAAAGTTAAAGGTGTATCCTTGGTAAATCCGGTATTCATACTCTTTTTCGCAATTGTTTTACCGGTTTTCAAACCTGTAATAGCAGCGGTAAGCTGACCAATCATATTGCCTTCAACATTAAGATTTCCGGTTAAAATCATATCACCGGCCATACTTATAGCTAAATCAGTTCCGCGTTCCGCCGCCAGTGAAACAAATTTGCCTGACCCTTTTGCAGTGAGAGCGGCACGAACCTGAGCACCTTTTATGCCGGCACCTGCACCAACGGCAAATGTGGCAAGATTTATTAACCCTTCTTTTGTTAACCTTTCGGCAGCTTCATCGCTCATACCTCCGCTTTTTGTACTTTCATTCCATGCACCAAGCGCAGTTTGTGCTGCCAATCCTGACATTGCAAGCTTTCCGCCTGCACTTATAACCGTTCCGCCGGCAATCTGGCCTCCGGGGATTAAACACAACACCCCGCCTACACCCATAACGACCATACCGCCTATTTGCATACCGCCGGAGATGCGCTCATCAATACTTTCGTTGTCTTCTACATACGCACGCGCCAGCTGTTCGCTGTTTTTTCGTCCAAAAGCTTCCACAAAACTGTCTGCATATTCCTGCTTAAAATCATCAACGGATTTCCCATTCATTATTTTTGCAAGATTTTCGTCCAGCTTTGTAAGCAAAGCCCTTGAAATCTCAATTGATGTTCCCGGGAGTTCATCACCTAAAAGTTTTTTAAGCCCTTCCTGACATGCAGCTTCGTCCTTGCCAAATAATTCCTGCAGGGAAAGTTTCAGACCTGTTTCAACTTTTGCATAATCTGATGCCTGCCAGTCGCCGCGCGGATTTACAAGGGCACTATCAAGGAATTTATGCACCTTTGCTGCTTTTGCAGAAGCACTCTGGGCAAGCTGTAAGGAAGTTTTGGCAGTTTCAAACTTCGCAATTTTATCTTTATCGAACTTTGTGCCTCTTTCATAGGCAAAAACTTCTTCAAACTTTATCAGTTCATCTCCATCTGAATATTTAACAGGCGGTTTAATGCTGCTTTTTGCTTTAAAATTCACACCGTCGATTTCAACATTTCCGGAACGTTCTAATTTAGGTGCGTCTTCCGTCATTGATTTTAAATTGTTAATATATCTTGAAGCACATTCGTTATAATCCGGAGCATCCTTATCAGGAAGGCTTTGGAGCTGCTTTTGGAAAAACTTTATTTCTTCCAGTGTTAAGGAATCCAAACGGGCTTTATATTCAGCTTTAGCCTCACTGTTTAAATTATTATAACCAGGGGTCATAAGCATAAGGTCTTCTTTTACATGTTCATAATATTCACGCTTTGTCAGATTATTGCTTTTTGCCTGAATTAGATAAGTATAGCCGAGCTTTTCAAGAGTAATAGCCTGCTCAAGCCTCCCGCGGCTTAAATCATCTTTTGTTACTTCTTTATAAAGGTCATATATATTACTAACATCACCCTGGGTATTCTTCTGGTTTTTGTATAAACTTTCTGCCGCATCTAAATTAGCACTAATTTCGGCAATTGCTCCGTCCTGTGCATCTTCTCTGCTAAGCTCAAGCTTAGCCGCAGCTTCAGGCTTAACATTCTTTTTTTCAAGCACTAAGCCTTTATCGGAATTTTCGGAACCGGATTTTTTAAAGGCAGAAATCTTCAAAAGTTCAGCAGAAGTAATTTCACCGCAATCTGCCATGATAGACAAAATTTCCTCCTGTGATTTTCCTCTCACAAGCGGATTTGCTTTAATAAAATCCTGAATCTTTCCGTCTATCTTATTAGAACTCATTCCTTTACCTGCTACACATGATATTTTCTGATACGGATATTTCTCTAAAATCTTTAACAGCGCCGTATTAATATTAAAAATTTGTAACAAATTGCTTTACATAGCCGCAAGTGTTAAACTCCTTGTAGAGAGAATTTAAGTAAGGATTTGTTATGAGAAATATTATTGTATATACAAGTAAAAAAGTGTCTGAACTGGCTGATGTACTTGCTCAAATTGACGAAACAAACGTCAGAATTGAAGATGCTGAAAAATTAAAAGATTATGAAACATTAAACCCTGCGCTCCTTGTTATTGAAGATGTTCCTAATATCAAGGATGTTTTGATGGTTACCAAATTCAAAGCCCCTGTACTGTTTATCGGTGAATCTTTCAAAGGCACAACAGTCAGAGCAATAACATATGATTTAATAAAAACACCTGTAGATAATGATGAACTTTTAATAAGAGCCAAGTCATTATTAAAAATTAAAGAATTAAGAGAAAAACTGTTACAGGTTTCAACTACAGATGAGCTTACTGGACTTCATAACAGAAAATATCTGCATGAGCGTCTTGAACAGGAAATTTCACGTGCAAAACGCTACGGTACAAAACTTTCCTGCCTGCTTTTTGACCTTGACTTTTTCAAAGTTGTCAACGATATTTACGGCTATGACTGGGGGGATGTATTATTACGTTCTATCGCCGATAAATTAAAACAGCTTATCAGAAAAGAAGATATTCTTACCAGATACGGTGATGAAGAATTCCTCTTAATCCTGCCAAACACATCAGAAGAAAATGCATTCCTGTTTGCTGAACGTTTTAGAAGGGACATAGAAAAAATGGAATTTATTCCTGCCGGTGAAGAAGAAAGACATCCGATTACAATTTCAGGCGGCATTTCAACTTATCCTTGTCTTGAAAATGTAGAAGAGGATGTTAATACGATTATCCGATATGCAGAACACGCGTTATATAATGCTAAGAAACGCGGCAAAAACAAAATTGTACAATTCTCTCAAATTAATCTGGGAGAGTAATCCGTAAGTATATTAATGCAGGCTTAAAGCCTGTACTTCCTTTCTGAACACTTACATAGTGTAAAAATCTGGTTATTTAGGCGGTAAAATACCGCCTTTTTTATTGATTATTTTTTACAGCTTTTCTTACCGCTTTTCCAGTTCAAGTTGCAATGAAGATAATCCATATTTTCGTTATACAAAACCCAGGCAGAACACGCTACTCCATTCCAAAAACCTCCATACACCTTTCCCCACATTCTGCTATTTGTACAATATTCTTCCATTGTATTCACTTCGTCCAGAGCCGTTCCTCTTGGATATATGCCATATTTTGTCAAATAAAATCCGAATACATCCTGACCGCTTATATTGGGTTTACCTGTTGAGTTTGTATCAATTGATATTGTTCCGCAGATATTTTGGAGATATTTATTATTTCCATATTTAAAGGAGCAGGTTCCATCATAAGTTCTAAAAATTATCGTTACGCCATCTGCAACTTTTACACTTGCATATTCTGTTTCTAAGGCGAATTCTTCACCAACGCAATTCTTTTTGGCATAATCTGCACCTTTATTAACACAATTGGTCGTTACTTTCATATAGGGAATAAATTTATTTGCAACAAATACGTGGCTGTCTTTCTCATACATACCTGTAGCACCCCACTCATCAGGCATACCATTATCCTGTACAGTCAGCATATATGCCTGCTGTAGTATAGAATAGGCTTTCTTTACCCGCGCTACGGTTGTTTTTTCTGTCTGTTTTTGAACCAAAGAAGGAAGCGTCATACTTGCGACTACACCTATAATGCCAAGGGTTATCAAGACCTCGGCTAAAGTAAAACCTTTTTTAATGAATGGGTTTCCGGCGGTACGAAATGGCTCTAAGCCTGTACCAATACCAGTTGTGGAGCTTAAATTACCTTGCCCCCCCCCCGAAAAGTCTTGTCTTTACTGCGTTTATCATAATTCATTCTCCTTTTTTAGTCTTGATTTTATTTATTTCTTTTTAAGGGAAAATATTTGTTTTCGAAACGATAGCGGGAACGGAGTGTGAGCGTGTTTGAGAAAATAAATATTTCCCTTATTTTTCTATTTGTTTTTCTTTGGCAGTGCTTGTTGCTTTTTTATTTTAAGTAACTAAAAAACTTATTGAGGCGATAGCGGGAGCTGCGCGGGAGAGTGTCCGAAAAAAGTTTTTTAGTTACTTAAAATGTTCTGACTGCCTCTTTTGCTGTACCTGCTTGGCGCTCTGCTTTAGCCACTTACTGAAAAAGAATAACTAGTGTTTAGTTTTTTCCTCTGCTTTTTATTATAAGGTATTTTTTATCCTTTTTCAAGACAGGGCTCTAATCATTTCATGCGCTTCTTCACATTCAGGAAATACATCTACAGCTTTATCAAGCGCTTTTAATGCTTCATCTTTATCACCCAGTTTTTCATAACATTTTGCTATATTCAACAGAAGGTTAAGATTATTCGGGTTCTTTTCATAAAGTTTTCTAAATATATTATTTGCCTGCTCATAATTTTCGAGTTCATAATAGCACAATGCAAGCAGGTTTTTGGTATCATTATTATCTTCAAGTTCAAGGGATTTGATAAGAAACATTTTTGCATCTTCGTAATTTTTCATCAAATATCTAATGTTTCCTGCAATAAATAGAAGAAAACCGCTCTGAACTGATTTTTCAATAGCTTTTGTAATCTGCACAAGCGCTGGTTCCAAATCGCCCATAAGCATCTTATTAAGAGCTGAAAAAGCAAGTACTTCTCCATCTTCCGGCTTCATACCAAGTGCCTGGGCGTAATATTTATCAGCACCTTTAAAGTCTGTTGTAGCATGCAGATAATTTGCATACTCAAATACAACGCTAAATTCTTCCGGCGCGATTTTCAACGCCTGCTCAAATTCATCCTGAGCATAGTCAAAAAGCCGCTTACTCAAATAAATTACACCTAAATCCTTGTGTGCTGTAGCACAATCAGGTTTTAGCTCAATCACCTTTTTCAAAATCTTTTCAGCTTTATCTGTATCTCGGGTCAAAAGACATATGTGGGCAAATTCATAATAAATATCAAATGAAACATTACCCATAACTATCATTTTTTCATAAATTTCTTTAGCCCTCAATGGTTCATTTATTTTCATAAATAAACTTGCAAGCTTTTGTGACATAGAAGCTGATTTAGGGTTAAGCATTACCAGATGAACCATAATACCTATAGCAAGCTTATATTCACCTTTCATTTCATAACAGCAAGCAAGATTATATTTAAAATTCTGCTTTTCCGGATAATGTGTTACCAGAATTTTGTAATGTTTAATTGCATTTTCCCAGTCTTCAATCTTAGTTTCCGAAAGAGCAAGTGCTATTAAATAGCTGTCTGAAGGTTCTATTTCATAAGCTTTTATAAAGTATTCACAAGCTTTTTTATGCTCGCCTTTCATCTGGAGAATTGATGCAATATTATAATATGTAATGGAATTTGAAGGATCAAGTTCACTTGCTTTTATAAAATTTTCATATGCTTTATCAAGATTTCCGATTGTAATATATGATGTTCCAAGGTTGTTATAAAGCTGTGAGTGCTCAGGGTTTAACTCTATTGCTTTTTCAAGATACTCAAGGCTTTCTTCAAACTTTTTCATAGCCATATATGCAGTACCGATAATGTAATAAATTGTATAATCATCATTACAATATTCAAGTGCTTTTTTACCGTATTCAACAGCAAGCTCCTGCTCTTCTGTTTTCACACATAATACTGCAAGGCACTTATAAGCTTCAAGATAGCTGTCCCTTAATTTTATAACTTCCAGATACGCAGATTTTGCATGCAGATAATCTTCCAGATTGTCATAGCATGTTGCAAGATAAAACCAGCTTAATGCGTCATCAGGTTTATATTTTACAACAGTTTCATAATTACTCTGCGCTTCTTTATACTTTTCAAGATTTATATTACAAAGCCCCAAAAGCTTCAGTGCTTCAATATGTTTTTCATCATCCGCAGCAAATTTTTCCAGCTCTGTCTTTGCCTCTTGAAATTTCTGTTCTGATACCAAATTTGTTATTTCTTCTAAACTCATATTCTCCATAACTTAATTATAGCTTAAAAATAAATTATTAAAAATACGGAAGCTGGACAAATACTGAAAATGTATGATATAATATACTATCAACGCCTTATTATTTTCAGCTAAATATTGTTCCTGTAATGAAAGGAACAATTATGGGAAAAAAAAGTTATACAAACGGAAATTTTTCAATAAACGGTGAAACAAAAGCTTCCACCTACAAAAAGGGAAACACTGTCTATACAAATTATAATATGTCGGACGCGGAAAAGAAGATTTTTGACTATGCCCAAAATTCTTTTCTTGAATCTTTGCCGCAGCTTAACGTATTCTCTGATGAAACAAAAAAACAGTTCAGAAACCAGATGGAAGCATATAAAAATCAGGGCATTAAAAATATTGAAAGTATATACACCCCAATGATTAACAATCTTAAAACCGATGTTGCCGCACGATTTGGCAACTACGACAACTCATCATTCCTGAATGAACTTAAAGACATTGAAAACAGCAGAAGCGATGCAATAAGCTCATTTGCACAGGATATGGTCTTGAAGCAAAATGATCTGGTGAATGATGAACTTTCAAGAAGATATAACTATATGAACTTCTTAAGCGGCATCCAAAATCAGACCTACGCTAATGCACTTGACTTTGGGTCTGCATCAAGCGCAAACAGTTCAGGAAATTCTTACAGCCGCTCGGGCAGTTCAAATGGAATGGCTGCCTTTACTGCAATAGCAAGCCAGGCATTGTCACTTTTGAAATATTTTTACTAGTAAAAAACGGGGTGGAATTACTTCTGCCCCGACTTTTTCTTTTTGTGTATAATAATGTTATGAATATTAACCAGGAATTTGAAACAATAGCTGCAATTGCAACCCCTATAGGCACAGGAGGGGTCGGTGTAATCAGAATTTCAGGTGATAAAAGCTTTGAAATCGCTGGTAAGATTTTTTCTAAAAAAAATCTCACCGCGGGAAAAATTACCCATGGCTGGATTGAAGAAAACGGTAAAAAAATTGACGAAGTTATAGTGCTTCCTTTCAAAAACCCGAACAGCTATACAGGTGAAGATGTAATAGAAATTCACTGCCACGGCGGGATTAATGTTGTCAGAAATATTCTTGATTTAGTTTTAAAAAACGGTGCACGTCTTGCTGAGCGCGGAGAATTTACAAAACGTGCGTTCTTAAACAAAAAACTTGATCTTTCCCAGGCAGAAGCTGTTGCTGATTTAATTCATGCAAAAACGCAAAATTTTGCAATTCAATCTGTAAAAAACCTTTCCGGCGTTCTAGGCGTAAAAATAAAAGAAATAAAAAAACAAATTTTTGAAGTGTTATCAAAAATTGTTGCGGGAATTGATTTTCCTGAAGATGTAGCAGAACCTGAATATTCTTATCTTATTGAAAATTTTGAAAAATCATTAACCGAAATTGATAAAATTCTTGCCTGTGCAAAATCATCAGACATACTGAGACAGGGTGTTAAAATAGCAATTGTCGGCAAACCTAATGTTGGAAAGTCCTCGCTTTTTAATACAATGTTGAATGTAGAACGCGCAATTGTGACCGATATTGCAGGAACAACACGCGATGTCCTGAAGGAAAACCTTGACTGGGATGTTGCTATTACTCTTATTGATACTGCCGGCATAAGAGAAAGTGAAGATGTAGGAAAAGTTGAAGAAATAGGTATAGAATATTCAAAACAATCAGCAGATGAAGCTGATTTAGTTCTGTTTATTTATGATGCCAGCCGCGGAATGAATGACGAAGATACCGCCATACTTAATTTAATAAAGGACAAAAATCACTTGATTATCGCAAACAAATGCGACCTGATTCAAGAAAAACCCTCCGGTGCGATTTGTATCTCTGTTGCAACCGGACAGGGCATAGAGGAATTAAAGGCACAAATTAAAGAGATAGTATGCAATTTTTCTGCTGATGATACGGAGTTTATAACAAATAAACGCCAGCAGGATTGTCTTTTAAAATGCCGCGAAAGCCTTATTCAGGCACTGGAAGCTGCAAAAATTCATGAGTTACAGGATTTAATTTCAATTGATTTAAAATCTGCACTTCTTTTCCTTGATGAAATCACAGGCGAAGTTATAACTGATGAAATCCTGGAAAATATTTTCTCACACTTCTGTATAGGGAAATAAATATTGTATTAACAAAACGTCAGTACTTCCACAAATCTGTTACATGCACAAACTACATTCTATCAATACTGTATAACTTCGTAAAAAAACGGCTTTCGGGGGAAAGCCGCAAAAAGTTAAGTATGCAAAAACTCAATATATAGAGTCGGGATTATCATCCCGCATGAACATTATAACTTATAACATATAATTTATCAAGTATTAACTTAATATTTAGATAAATACTTTATCAGTTTTTTAATATCTTTGTTCCAAATACCGTTCCAGTTGCGGATTAGGACATCTGCCGGAGTAATACCCTGAAGTGTAAATTCCTTGATATAATCCAGGTATTTTTCCTCACCGCAATCCTGTTCAATCAAAGATTTTTCGGAAATATAAAGTATTTCTTTTGCTATATCCTTTATTGAATGTCTGCAAATTTTAGCATCAAGAGCGCTTTTAGGAACATTATACCTTAACTCGGAAAAATCATGATAATTATACGGTTTCAAAAGTTCTTCTATCTCATCAAGAGCCATCGGGTTGTACATAATTCCTTTATAAAGAGCAAGCACCGCGTAAGGAGCCATTTTTGCCCCGCAGTCATGGTTTCTGATTTCAATAAAGTTTCTCAGACGAACATCAGGAAAACAAAGATTTGCCTGAAGGAGATAATCCTCAAGTTCAGGTTCAAAACCTTCCCATCCGCTTAGCATAAACTCTTTGAAGTTTATCTTTCCGTTAATATCAACCGGCACATTATCACGATTAATAAATATTACCGGAGTTTCCATTATGTAGTTTATGTACTCTTCAAACGAAAAATCATCCTGAAGTTTATTCGCAAATCCGCACCTTTCATTATCGGTATTAAGCCAGCTTAATGCCCGAAAAGACTTATAACCGGTATCAACACCGCCTCTTATCGGAGAATTTGCAAACATTGCCGTTACAAAAGGAGAAAGTTTATTTGCAATCTTAAATTTGCGCATTGCATCATCTTCGCTTTCAAAGTCAAAGCATGCCTGTATTCCGGCAGTTTCACGCATCATAACATCAGATAAAATTCCCCAGAGATATTTGGCCATTATGGCATAGCGTCTTTTAGGAAGAAGATTAATCATTTTGTGGGTGCTTAAAGGAGATACGCCGTACCCGAGAAGAGTAATGCCCATTTTATCAAGAACAGGCTCCATTAGTTCATCAAGTTTGCTAATCCTTTTCTCCAAATCACATATTTTAAATTGGGGTTCAATACTAAGCTCAACCTGACACCCCGGTTCAAGCGTAATAGTATCATGCCCCTGCTTAAGCCCTATTATATTGTAATCATCAGTAATATAATCCCAATTCTCTGATTTGGCAAAAGCCCTCAAAAAATTACAAATTCCGAACTCTGAATAATAGTCAACAGCTTTATCTGTCACCATTGAAACAGGAAGCCTTTCATATTCCAGTCCGGCTTTATGTAAAGATTTTTCTTTGCAGCCTGATGTGTACAGGCTTAAAATTTCCTGATATTCAAGACGTTGTTTTGTTTGAAGTTTGCTCAAGTTAGCCCCCTTGTGTTTCAATTATATAACACTATAAAAAATATCAAAGAAAACATTACAAAACATTTACCTGTCTGTGGTATTATAATAGGTAAGATGAACTACTACGAACGAGCAAAATATTTCAGAACAAAAAAACGCCTCGGGCAAAACTTCCTTATAAACGGGGAAGTTATTCATAATATTCTGGACTATGCAGATATTCAGCCGGAAGATACTGTTGTTGAAATAGGTCCTGGTGTAGGTTTTGTAACAGAACAGCTTGTGAAAAAAGCAAAAGAGGTTATCGCAATTGAGCTTGATGAAGAAGCTGTAAAAGAATTACAAAAGCTTGATGCGCCAAATTTAAAAATTATACATCAGGACATTTTGAAAACCGACCTTTCTTCGCTTTGCGAAGGCACATTTAAGGTAGTTGCAAATATTCCATATTATATAACAAGCCCTATTCTTGCGCATCTTTTAGGCGAAATAGATGATTTGAATAATAAAAACAGAAACAAAATTACAGATATAGTTTTGATGGTTCAGGAGGAAGTTGCAAGGAGAATGACTGCAACAGAAAAATCACCTTCAAAACAATACGGGCTGCTAACACTTCTATCCCAATTCTGGGCAGATGTTGAAATTATGGAACTTGTCGGACGCCGTTCATTTTATCCGGCACCTAAAGTAAATTCTGCACTTGTGAGATTGAAGGTAAGGGAAAACCCTAAACTGGATTTAAGCGATTACACCCATTTCAGGAAAACCGTCAAAGCAGCCTTTTCACAACGCAGAAAAAATATTAAAAACTGCCTTTTAAGCGGAGGCTTTACAAAAGAAAATATTCAACGTGCAATGAATAAACTCGGATTTGATGAAAATATACGCGGCGAAAAATTGTCGATTGAAGATTTTGGCAGACTATCAGAGGAATTAAAAAATGGAAATTAAGATTCAGTGTCCTGCAAAAATAAATCTTACGCTGAAAATTTTAAACAAACGACAAGACGGGTTTCACAATCTGGAAAGCATAATGCAGACAATAAGCCTGTATGACTACCTGACAATCTCGGCAGAGCCGGCTGAAAAATTTGAACTGGAGCTTTCCGGCACAAGTCTTGAAATTCCATATAACGAAAAAAATCTTGTGCACAAAGCGTCAGTACTTTTTATTGAACGAACAAACCTTTCCCCGCATAGAATTAAAATATTTATTGAAAAAAATATTCCTGTAGCAGCAGGGCTTGCCGGAGGTAGTACTAATGCTGCCGGAGCTCTTTACGGCTTAAACAAACTTTTTAATGAGCCGCTTACAAGAACAGAACTTCACGAACTTTGTGCTCAGCTGGGTTCTGATTTAAACTTCTGTCTGGAAGGAGGAAGGCAGATGACAAAAGGAAGAGGGGAAATTCTTGAACCTCTTGAGTTTGAAGAATTTCAGCTATCGCTTATAAAACCTGAAAATCTTGGAATAAGCGCAAGAGAAGCCTATACTAAATATTCTGAAAAAGAAAAATACGGACGTGAAAACTTTGTTAATGACCTTGAATGGGCTGTCATAGATACTTATCAGGAATTACAAACAATAAAAGAGCTCTACCCGCGTTCTGTAATGTCCGGCTCAGGGTCAACATACTATATTATAAATGGAGAATTTGAACCGATGAAAGGTTACTGGATAAAAAACGACTTAAAAGCAGTTCCTTTCGGAGTTAAAGAAGTATAGAGAAAAGACCTCCCGTATATAAGAGAGGTCTTATAGATGACTTAGTTGAAAAATTTATCTATTGTTTCTTTTGTTTCAAAGCTTGGGCTTCGAGTTCGGCATTCAATTCGTTAACTCTTGCTTGAACGTCTTCCAGATTTGTACTTCCGTTGATTTTTTCGTCCATTTTGATATTGCCTTTACAATCCTGGATATAGTATTTATCGCCGGATTTAACAACTTTATTTGTTCTGCCGAGGTTCAAACCGTTATTGATAACATCTCCTTTTCTTACTTTGTCTTCATTTTCCATGATTGCAGAGTAAACTTTGTCACCGACTTTTACATCAGGCAGAGTGAATTTATCTCCGACTTTCAAGTTTGTATTACGTTTATATCCGCTGGCTTCATATACAGCATCCCTAATTTGTCTGTATTCAGGTGTACCGTATTTTACACCATACATATCCATAATTATACCTGAAGGATAGTTTCCGTATTTAATTGTATAACTCTTAGGCTCAGTTCCTTCTTCGGAACAAACTTCATATTCGCAGAGTTCTATCGGCTCAGGATCCGGAGTTGGTGTTGGTTCCGGAGTTGGGGTTGGAACCGGTGTTGGTGTAGGATCCGGTTCCGGATCTACAGGCGGGGTAGGCTGAATATCAAGCTGGGCATATTGTTCATCAGCCTTTTTAGCTAATTCATATGCTGCAATTAATTCTCTTTCATTAACCTTTTTGCCTGTTGCCTGACCATAAGCTACTTTCATTGCTTCAGCTTTCAAATCATCCGGCAAATGTTCCAAATCAAGGATACCCTGAACAATCTTTTTGTTGGCATCGCCTTTTATACCTGATGTTCCCTGCTTAACAATTTCTTCTGCTGATAAGCCTTGGAATACATCTGCATAACCATTATCTTTTACGAATATGCCTAAAGCAATTGCCGCAGGAGCCGCTGCCAGTGCCCCTTTAATAGGGTTAACTATCCCGGCATTTGAACTCTGATGACCAAGTAGTTCCTTTGAACCATCTGCATGGATGCCATATACATTACTGTTGAAGTTTGCACCTACAGAACTGCCAATTAAAGCACCTAATCCAAGTGAGCCAACGACTGCACCGGTTTTATATAAAGGAGTTAAATCACGTTCATACTCAAAGTTACCATATTTTACGGCTTTTTTCATATGACGTTTTTTAACACCAAATTCTTTAGCGCCGGCTTTTCTTTCATCCAGGTTTAGTTTATAGTCTAAGCCTGTAAATTCTCTCATTGTTAGTTTATATTTGTCAGATGAGAAAATTTTATTTCCGTTTTCATCGAGTACTAACTTACCGTCTTTATCTGTTTCATAAAATCTTTCAGGGTGAGTTTCAACCATTTCCCTAACTTTTTTATTCTTGACATATTCAGGAATAAAACCTGCAGCTTCGTCTTTATCTTTGTTCTTTTTATATTCGTCTTTATCGAGGTAAACGATAGTTCTGTCAACTTCTTCCTGTGTAACTTCGTTTTTAACCTGATTTTTGGCTGCTTTTTTTGCCTGTCTTTTTGTCAAGCCCAAACCCAAATAATCATCAATCAATTCTTCACGACGAGCTTTCTGAGCATCTTTGTTCCCTAATAAGGTTTGTAGTTCAGTATCAGCTTTTTTAGTTTCTTCTTGTTTTTTTTGTTTTTTGACTTCCTGTGTAGTAATTGCATCTACTTTTTCAACTCTAGTCATCGACTTCCCCTTTCGATTTTCCTCGTGAAAAGAAAATACTTTGTTTAATTATCCTCTATGTTTTAATAAAAAATTTTTATTCATAAAAATTGCATGTGTACATGAGTTTTCAGCAGCCGCACAAGCCTAAACCCCTTATTAAATAAGGATTTTTGACTATCTTTTAATTTGTAATATTTCTTAACAATATACAAATATACTACAGGGGATTACATTTTTTTATTGAAATATTGTATAATAGCAGCTATGAAGATATTGGATATTGAGAACTTAAATTTAGGTTTCAACTGCGAAAACGGTTTCAGGCAGGCATTGTGGGATGTTTCATTTTCTCTTGATAAAGGGGAAATGCTTGCACTTGTAGGAGAATCCGGATGCGGAAAAACAATGTCTGCAATGAGCATTCTCCAGCTGCTTCCAAAAAATGCAAGAATAACATCAGGGATTATAACATTTGAAAACAAGGATATTCTACAGCTTAAAGCCAAAGAATTGAGGCACATTAGAGGTGCAAAAATTGCGCTTATACCGCAGGATCCTATGACTTCGTTAAATCCGTTATATACAGTAGGGGACCAGCTTTTAGAAGTTCTCAAAATACATCAGGGGTTAAGAGGAAAAGAAGCATTTGAAAAGGCAGTTGATGCTTTTGAAAAAGTTCAGATACCATCAGCACGCGAGCGGTTGAAATCTTATCCGCATGAATTCTCCGGCGGCATGAAACAGCGTGCAATTATTGCAATGGCACTTGCATGCAACGCGGAAATACTTATTGCAGATGAGCCGACAACTGCACTTGATGTTACCATTCAGGCGCAGATTATGGATTTGATTGAAAAAATCAAAGTTGAAAATAATACTGCAATACTTTTAATTACGCACGATCTGGCACTTGTAAGAGAACATGCAGACAGGATTGCAGTTATGTATGCCGGAAGAATTGTTGAAAGCGCATCTGCAAAGGAATTTTTTGAACATCCAAATCATCCTTATTCTATTGCATTATTAAATTCAATTCCTTCTAACAGAGATAAATCCTTAGAAACAATAAGCGGCCAGCCGCCATCTATACAGCAGAATATTGAGGGATGCAAATTTCACCCGCGATGCAAAAACTGCATGGAGATTTGCACACAGGAGGTCCCGCCTAATTATACAGTTGGAGAAAATCATTTTTCAGCGTGTTTTCTGAACAGATAAATTCCGCATTTACCTGGCACCGCCTGAGATTTAAGGCAAATAAGTATAATGAGAAATTTTGTATTCCAAATTATCTAAATTACAGCTTTAACTGCAAGACCGATTAAAATCAAGCCGCCTGCAATTTCAAGATATTTTGACGGGAAATTTTTAAAGCTGTTGCCAAACCAGAAGCCGGAAAGCGACATGAAAAATGAGGCTGCTCCTATTAAAAATGCAGGAAACAGCAATCCGGTATGGCTGAATTTTATGCTTGCTCCGGCAACAAGGGCATCAATACTTGTTGCAATACCCATTGAAATCAGACATTTAAGACCGATGCAGCATATTTTTTCTTCTTTCTGTTCGAATGCCTCAAATATAAATTTTAACCCTAAAATAAAAAATATCGCAAAGGAAATCCAGGCTGAATATGCCGAAACATAATGACTTATAACACCGGCGCCGGTGTAACCGATAACAGGCATCAAACCCTGAAAAAGCCCCATTGTAAATGCAAGCGCCAATGAATTTTTCGTACGGTTTGAGGTAAAAATCAGCCCCTGTGAAAAAGAAACTACACAGCAGTCAATACCAAGGGCAAAAGCTAACAGTAAAACCTCAATTAAGCTCAATTTCCACCTCAAACAGTCTGTCCCAAGGGAATTTATACTCAGGTGACACAGTAATATTAAGTAACTGTGATACATGCTTTTCAAAAGGTTTCATTTTCACAGACAGGTCATTAATATCAGGATATTCCAGCATCTGTCTTACATTTGCCTGATATGCCCAATCATCCAGAAACCTTGCTGCTTCAAGATTTTTAAAAGCCTCTGCGTTATATTTTTTTGCAAACCATTTTATCTTAGCTGCACAAATCAGGCTTCCCAAACTATTTGCTGAAGTATTCCAGGCAGAATATCCATAAAAGTTTTCAGCATTTATGCCGGTCTCAAAAAGCTTAGATACAAATGCGTTATCAGCTCCGTTTGCAAATCTCACATCTGCAATCATATATGGTCTCTGCGGTTCGGCAAACTCTTTGCTGAAAGCTTTTGTCGGTCTTTTCATAACTATTTCGCCCTGAGCTTCTTCAAAGTTGTTCACTATAAGAAGCAAATCAGCGCTTTCCTCATCAGAAACTTCACATCCTGCAAGTTCTATCTGTCCTTCTACAGATTTTTCAATTGAAATATCTTCATAGTTAGATATTAAATTTTTGTATTCTGGAGCTGTATACACAGGTGCAATTCTAACATTACCCCGGACAGCTCTTGCAAGAAGAGTTAAAGGGATTTCATCAGCACCGGTTTTTACAAAACCGCCTAAAGCCTCAAGCGCTCGCGCTTCCTGAACATTAAAACCGTATTCGGCACAGTCATCTTTTGAAAAAACAAGCGTATCAAAAAGTCCTTCCTTTTGCCATTCAAGATAAATCTTATTTATCTCAAAATTTCTCTTACGTGTCTGCATATAGTCATCTAAGATTTCAGACGGGATTATATTTGTAATACAGCTTTCTGTACCGAGTTTATGCGTCATATATGAGTAATCAAAGATTTTCTTTCCCCATTTGTTCCAGTATTCTTTTTCTTCTTCATTAATATTATTGTTAGATATTCGCATTATGCTTGAAAAAGCATATATTTGGGCATGCTTTTCTTTCAAAATACTTTTAAGGTGCAAAATCTTCTCTCTGACTTCTTCAAAAGTATCAGAAGAACGTCTGGATGAAATCAAGCCGCCATAAGCAAGTGTATCAAGAGAGATTACAATAGCATCAAGCCGGGGAAGCTTTTCAAGCCATTCAAAAAGTTTTACGGTATCCGCATAACCTGTCAAACTCCCCAAAAATTCTCGCGGAGGAATAAAAAACTCTATACTCTCATCAATCGCCGCAATCATTTCCGGAAGCGTATAGCAGACAGGTCTGTTATCTATCGGTACAAATCCTATTTTCATAAGATAATTATATTATAAGCATCAGATTTAAACAATTCTATCTGTTTTATCGCCTTTAATTACTGTTTTAATCTGATTCATAGTCTTTTCAAGAATATAATTCACAGAATCCGTTGTATCATAAGCAATATGCGGTGTGATAATCACATTATCAAATTGTGCAAGCTTTCTCACAAACTCGACTTCCTGCCGGCATTCAAGCGGAATATCTCCAAGCTTCTCAGATAAACTCCGGCAGCTAAAGTTCTCGCTTTCACATGTAAGAACATCAAGAGCAGCACCTTTTATCTTTTTTCTTTCAATAAGTTCATATAATGCAGGAACATCAACCATTTCTCCGCGGGATGTGTTTATAAAATAAGAACCGTCTTTCATTATCTCAAACTTTTCTTTTGAAAACATATGGTAATTATCACCTGTATAAGGAATATGGAGGGTTACTATATCAGAAGCTCTGAGCAGTTCGTCTAAATCCATGTATTGTAAACCGAGTTTTTCTTCAAGTTCTTTTTTAGGGTTTATATCATATGCAAGAACGTGCATATCCAGTGCATGTGCATACTGGCAAACCGCAGCGCCAATAGCCCCTGTTCCTACAATACCTAAAGTCATTTTAGACAAATCGCGTCCAGTAAAATCATCAATATTTGTTTCCTCGCAACGTATCATTTTTGATGCGGGTATAATATTTCTTACAAGATCTATTATTAACCCGAAAGTGTATTGTGCCACAGAGGTTTCGCCGTAATTTACCACATTTAGAACGGTAATATTCTTCTTCTGGCAGGCTTTCAAATCTATATGATCATATCCGGTAGAACGTGTTGCTATTATACGAAGATTTTTAAAAGCATCCACCACTGCTTTTGTTACAGAAGAATTAATAAATACACTTATCACATAAGCATTATCCTTTTCTTCCTGAGGAATTTTGTCAAGAAACTCTTCATTCAAACACTCTTCATAAAAGATTATGTTAAAATCATCAAACTTATTATTTTCAAAAAACTCTCTCTCAGTATCTTTATATTCAAAAACGAGCATATTAACAGTCATGAAATTCTCTCCTTATTTTACACACATTATTTTCTGCTGAAAAATTAATTCTATTGCACAAAAGTATATATTAATATTTCCGCACCATAACCCGTTCGTTGAATGAAATCAGGTGAAAATAAGTTTATTCTATACTTGAAAGGAGAACCTAATGGAACACGATTTGATAGTGAGAGAACCTGAATTGTATTTTGACAGTATCCATCAGGAATTAAATAACTTCTTAAGAGATACATTTCTGGTAAATGCTTTCGCAAATCCTTTGAACATAAAAAAGATGTCAACATGGCGTCCTGCCATTGAAGTAAAACAAAATGACAAAAATTATAAAGTAAAAGTACAGCTCCCTGGAGTTAAGAAAGACGATATTCAGGTAGAACTGGATAACGACTTTATGACAATAACAGCCGAAATTCAGGAAGAAAAGGCTGAAAAACAGGAAGAAGAAAAAAATGAACGCTTCCACACAAGCGAATTCCGCTACGGTAAATATCAAAGAACAATATCTTTTGACCAGCCGATAAAAGGTGATGACAGCACTGCAATATATAAAGACGGAGTTCTTACAATTACCGTCCCGAAACAGAAAATAGAAACTACTACAAGAAAACGTCTTGAAATAAAAGACAAAGAATAAAAGATTTCTTCGTACCCTAAAGCCGAATCCACCTGGGATATGTTCAGGGAAATCCGAAAACGATGCGGTGGTGAACGTTACTGGCCTGTGGTTCACTGTAGATGAGCGGCGGGGTTCGGAGAAACCGGTGAAAAGCCAGTTAATTTATCCGGTTAGGCAAGGCATAGCGCGTAAAAGTGCTGTGCCTTTTTTATAATAACAATTATTATACATGCCTTATATTAAATAATAATTTAAATCTTTTACAAATCTTAACAACTGTAAAAAACATGGAAAACCATGGTGTGAGCATGATTTCATGGTTTAAATTTCCAAAACCATGCAATAGAGCATGATTTAGCATGATTGACTTTTCAAAAGGCACAGTTACGCTGGATTTAGGGCTCTTGTTACATTTGTTAACATAGTCATGTCGTGCTATTGAAAAATTTCCCTTATTTTCTATAATGTAATTAAGGACAGGCGATGAAAGCCACAGGGGTGGAGATTAGGGCTCTGTGCTGTTAGTATAAAACAGCAACAGACGTTAGTTGCCCTTAGCTTTACTTTCAAATGAGTAGATAGTTGAATTTGGAGATTATATAAATTGTTTAGAAGTAGGGATATGGGAAGAGCAGTAGCAGTAAGAAGATGGACACCTACGGCTCTGGAATGTTATAAACGCGGTTGTAATTGTGAAGGTTGTTTTTACAAAGATTTCTTTAGCGGGTCTTCACAAAAATGCCAGATGAAAGCATCTGTTTTGGAACTTGTCAGAGTAATCGGCACTCCAAATGTAGAATTGCAACAATTTATCCTTGAAGACTAATTAACTCTTTAAAAATTCCGTTTATTGTGTTATAATATATGGGCAGTATATAATATGGAGGTCCAAATGCACATTTACGTAAACGGAAGAAACATTGAGATTACTGAAGCTATCAAAGCTTATGTAAAGGAGAAAATTGGTAAAGTAGCCAACCACTATGATCAAATCCAGGGCATAGAAGTTGTTTTATCAGTTATCAAAAATCCGGCAGCCTCAGGAAAACACGTTGCAGAAGTTACCTGCAAAATGAACACAGGTGTTGTCAGATGCGAAGAAGCCGCTGAATCAATGTATGCAAGCATTGACTTACTGGCTGACAAACTTGACAGACAGGTTAAAAAATTCAAAGACAAAGCTCTTGGATCTGACAAAACTTCAATAAGACTTGACAATAAAGAAGAAGAAACAGAAGCTGAAACTGTTGAAGAATAAGTTATAAAACCAAAAGACACCGGTTTCAGCCGGTGTCTTTTTTTAATCAGGGATTAAGATATGATTAACGGGAAAAAAGTAGCGGTCATAATGCCCGCATATAACGCAGAAAAAACATTAAAACAAACTTACGATGAAATTTACAGAGATTTCGTTGATGAAGTTATTCTCGTTGATGACAATTCTCAAGACAACACAAAAATTGTGTCAAAAGAATTGAATATCAAAACAATTGTTCATAAGGAAAATAAAGGTTACGGCGGAAACCAGAAATCATGTTATAAGGCAGCTTTAAAATCCGGCGCAGATATTGTCGTAATGCTTCACCCTGATTACCAGTATACCCCCAAATTAATTCCTGCAATTGTATGTATGATGGCATTTGAACAGTATGATGCAGTCCTTGCGTCAAGAATGCTTGGTAATTCGGCACTCAAAGGCGGAATGCCTCTTTATAAATTTATTGCAAACAAATTTTTAACTTCTTTTGAAAATATTTTAACAGGTGAAAAGCTTTCTGAATACCATACAGGATTTCGCGGTTTTACACGAGAAGTTTTAGAAAGTCTGCCGCTTGCAGAATGCAATGATGACTTTATTTTTGACAATGAGATGATAGCTTTGCTATTTTATAATAATTACAAAATCGGAGAACTTTCCTGTCCTACAAAATACTTTAAGGAAGCTTCATCAATAAATTTTGTACGTTCGTGTAAATACGGACTTGGAGTATTGCTTGTCAGCTTACAATATAGACTTGCAAAAATGGGGTTACAGTCAAAAATATTCAAGCCTGATGCCAGAAAACTGGATTTGACAACAGAGCTTGAATACTATTACCAATAATTTAATTATTAATAATCAATTTTACCATTCTGTAGTACATAAGCAGCTCTGCCCCAGTCCGTTGTAATAGAGTTTATCGTTTTATCAGATCCTCTTGCAATCAAGGCATCGTTTGTTATATAAAAATCAAAAATATCTTTTCCAACAACATTTGGTTTTTTAAGCCCGTTTAGATCAACCCGTATTCTGCCACATCCTACAGGCTCCTTCAATTCATCAGTTGAATCACAGTTTTCACTCATATGATAAAACAGCATCGAGGTACCGTTGGGCAAAATAAGACTGCTTGAAGTGGATTCAACCGCTGGAACTTTGGAGCCTGTAGAATAATACCAATCTTTTGCCCAGCATTTTCCAGATGCATTCGGAGCATTACATACACGTACTTTTTTCATATATTTCGAAAATAAAATATAATAATCATCTGAAGAGTTACACAATCCATCAAATGTTCCGCCATTGTCAGCTTTTATTTTCATATAAACTTGAGAAAGTTCTGAATAAACTTTTTTAAAAGAAGTAACCAGCTCTTGATTCTGCGTCTTATTAATAAGTGCAGGCAGTGTCATAGCTGCAACAACACCTATTATACCTAAGGTTATCAATACCTCGGCTAACGTAAAACCTGACTTAAGGGTTCTTTGTTCGGCGGCGCTATATGGCTCGATACCTGCGCCAATACCTGATAAGAAGCTTAAATTACCTTGCCCCCCCCCCGAATTTTCTTGCTATTACTGCATTTAACATACTTTCTGCTCCTTTCTATGTTTTTTAGTTATTTCTTTTTCTTTACTGTTGATTTTTCTTTTTTATTTAAGAAAATATATTTGTTTTCGAGGCGATAGCGTAAGCAGGGCGGGAGCGTGTCCGAGAAAATAAAATTTTTCTTATTTGTTTTACCTGATAGGATTTTCGTTAATCCGGATTGTGTCGTGCCTCTGGCACCGCTTTCGTTGCAAAAACATTTATAGCTTTTCTAACATGTTTTCCTCTGCTTTTTATTATAAACTATTTTTGCTTTTATTTCAACTTAAAAAAGACCGCCTAGGCGGTCTTTAAATCCTTTTTGTTTTCTATACGCACGTGGATATTTTCCACCAATCGCGCTAAAAAGTTGTTACAGGTTTTTTCTGTGCTGTAGCGCCAGGAATTGACTGCCAGTTTGCAGCCATAATCTTTTTGAAAGATTTTAATGCAGTATCTTCCAATTCACCGAGTTCTTCAGCTTCCATAATCAATTCTCTCAACGGAAGCAATGCACGCTGATCGCGAAGAACGCCAAGAGCTGCTGCTGCACCTGCTCTAACAAGTTCATTTTCGTTACGATTTTTCATAACATCAATCAAAGCCGGAACAGCTTTTACATCATTAAGTTTTCCAAGAGATGTTACAGCATAAATTCTAACATTTACCCATTCGTCATATAACATATTAATGACTTTATCAACAGCTTTTTTATTTCCGATTTCGCCGAGTGCTCTTGTAGCATCGCATCTTACATTTACTTTTTCATGATCTAAAGAAGCAATTAAAGCATCAGTAGCAACATCGCCAATTTCAATAAGTGCATCTGTAGCGGTAATACATACCTGAGGGTTTTCATCGTTAAGAGCTTCAACAAGAGGTTCAACAACAATTGCACCGCCAAGACGACCAAGTGCACGTGCTGCACGAACTCTTACATCAACATTTCTGTCTTCTCTTAATGATTCAATCAGGTGAGTTGTAGCTTTAGAATCGCCAAGTTCACCAAGCGCTCTTGCTGCATATAAACGAACAGAACCGTTTTTATCATGTTTTAAAACGTCAATCAATGGTTCAACAGCTTTTGAGTCACCCATTTCGCCAAGGATACGGGCTGCATTGTATCTAACTTTTTCAGAATTACTTGTTTTCAAATCCATTAATAACTCGTCAAATGATTTTTTAACTTGTTTTTTCTTACTGTTCACACTAATTGTCATTAATTTTCCTCCGACACTACAATAAAAATTCTACACCTACTTATTTATAAAAAATTTTTGTAGAAAATTATTGCCTGTTTTCCTTTTTTATATTAAACATTTGTAACATTCACTAAGTTTTCCTTAATATTGTCGGTGATGTCTTCTGATTTCCGGTTGGTAAGGGGTTATGTCTTTTTTACCGTAAATCATATTAAGGGTAACACTCACACTTTATACTAACAATATAACATATTTTTTAAACAATTTCTTAATTCGTTTATATTATTTATGCAAATTTGATGATTGTTTTTTTAACATAATGTTTAATTCAATAATAAGCCCATGTTTTTCGTAACATAACTTTACATTTACTACTTACTATAGATAGTAATAACAAACTCGCTTCCCTTACCAAGCTCACTGTTTACAATAATTTTACCGTTATGCTTTTCGATAATCTTTGCAGAAATTGCTAAACCAAGCCCTGTGCCAACTCCTACTCCTTTTGTTGTATATCCGGCTGTAAAAATTTTATTAATTTCTTTTTCAGAAATTCCTTTTCCGGTGTCTTTTATGCTCACAGTCAAAGTTTCGCCCTGATAATTTGTTGTAATTGTAATTGTTCCTTTTCCCTCAATAGCTTGACAAGCATTGACCAAAATATTGGTAAATACCTGATTAAGCATATTCGGGTAACATTTTATCAGAGGGAGCTCGCCGTAATTTTTTACTATTTCTATACGGTTTTTGGTTTCATGACGGATTAAATCCAGCGTCAAATCAAGCTCTTTATTAATATCTGCTTCCTGAAGCTCTGCCTCATCAAGTCTTACAAACTTTTTAAGCGAAGTTACAATATTACTTATACGCTGAATTGCTTCGCTGTCTATTCCATTGATTTCCTGCATTATATCTGCAATTTCGGTATTTTCAATCTGCGGAATCAGTTTTGCAAGCAGCCCGTTATTCGACTTAATAGAAGCTACCGGAGTGTTAATTTCATGAGCTACGCCGGCTACAAGCTGACCTAAAGAAGCCATTTTTTCTGAATTTATAAGCTGAAGCTGTGTTTCTTTAAGTTCTTTTAGTGCATTTTTAAGCTCTTTTACGGTTTGAATATTCTTCTGGTACAGCTCTGCTCTTATTATTGCGTTGCCAAGCTGGAAAGAAATTGCCTCAAGAATTTCAACTTCTTCGTTAAGTTCACGTTTCTGACGGCTGAGCAAAACTATCACCCCAAGAAGCTTTTGCATATGAAAGACCGGAACGACAATCCGCATTACCGGCTGTTTAAAAGGAGCAGCATCGATATATTCCTTAAGACAGTGAACAATCGAAATTTTATTATTTTGAATAGTATTGAAAGTTTCACTATCAAAGGAAATTGGCGACATGCCGGAGGCTTTTTCCGAGCCGTAAATTTCGACAATTTTGAATGATTTATTTTCAAATTTGGCAAAGTAAGCTTTGAAAGCACCAAACATTATTGAAAGTTCTGAAAGAGCAGAATTGAGAATTTTTGATATATCCATAGATTCTCTGATTGTGTTTGTAACTTTGTTAATCAGAGCAATTCTTATAGCCTGCGACTGTGCTTTTTGCTTGATATTCTGCAAGTCCTCGTTTTCTTCTGCAAGTTTTTTACAATCAGCAAGAAGCTTTTGATTCTTTTTTTCTTCTTTTAGAAGCTCGGTTTTTGCGCTGACATCCGAGAAAAAGAATATAGAATATTTACCCTTTTTTATAACTGTTAAATCATAGTATAAAACTTTATCTCTGCTGTGCTGGTATGAAACACAGGCAAAAAAGTTTTCTTTACAATTAAGTGCATGATAGATAGGAGAATAGTTTTCAAGGTTTTCACTGTTAAGCGGACAGATGTCAAAATTAGATTTGTGCGAAAACTTTTTCAAATCAGAAAATCCGTCAAACCAGCGCTTAAAGGTATAATTCTGATAGACAGTTTCATTTTTGGAGTTTATTATTATTACAGCATCCCTAAACTGATTGAAAATATCAAACTTTTTCATAATATATATTATAGTTTACCGGTAAATAACAGGCAATTTGTAAAACTAACTTAACCCATCCTGCATCTGTGGAAGTTCAGGCAGTTAAAGGATTAAATCAAAACACAAATTTTCGACAATAGTCTGAATATTCATATTTAACTTTAATTCTCTTTTTGCCTTCTCTACAGAATTTATATCATGCAAAAGCTTAATCTTAATTATTCTGTTTTGAAGATTGGATTTTAAAAGTTCTGTCATATAGTTTTGCATTTGATTAAAAATAAGTAATGGGTCATTATCTTTAGCAAGACTTAATATACTGTCATTTAAATCCAGAACATTATTTCTCTCAAGCGAAAGATAACCGTCCATAGCATCTTTTACAAGCGAAAAATCTCTGTCTTCCTCCTGAAATGAAGGAACAAAAAAGCACTGCGCACGTGAAACTATTGTCGAAATCATATCGGTTTTATCGTTTGTTAAAAAGAAAAATGTAGTTTTTGCAGGCGGTTCTTCAAAAGTTTTCAAAAGAGCGTTAGCGGTAGGCTCCTGAAAATTATTTTCGTTAAGACCGCAAACATTGCCTTCCTTATCTTTATCACAGAAGATTAAAACTCTGTGGTAGTCTGAGGTTACAAGCAAATCATTTTTTATCATTCTCGCCTGGTCTATTGATATAACCTGTTTGGAATCATCATTTGCAGGTTTGTTGTCAACTTTTGAAATAGTCATCACAGCAGGATGACTGTTTTCTCTAATCCAGCGGCAATTCAAACAGTCACATTCCGCTGTGTGGTCACCGGTACAATTCAGCATGCGTGCAATTTCAAGCGCAAGGTCATATTGAGCCTGAATATCCGTACCATAAAAAAGAATACAGTGTGCAATACTTTTATCAGGGTTTTCTACCCCTTTGGAAAAATATTTTATCAAAAAAGGATATTTACTATCTAAAGAAAGCATTTTCTACCTCAGCTTCCGGATTTGGCGACAAGCCTGCTTTTATTTTGTACTCTGCTTCTGTAATATTTTGTTTAAGTCTTACCAGATCTTTCAAATTTGTTTTTTTCAATTTTTGGAGCGTAAGCTTGACCACATATTCATGTTGTCCTGTTAAACGTGAAAGTTCAAAAGGCGAACAGGATGACGATTTAGCTTTTAGAATTATCCACCTTCTTACCATTGTCTGCAAGGTGGAAACTATCTCAAGACAATACCTTTTGTCCAGAAGCTTTCTGTATTCTTTTAAAGCTTTGTCCTTTTCGCCTTCCATAAGGTAATCCGAAAATGCAAATAAGTCTTCATTTGATATACAGATTTCCTTGACCATATCACCTGTAACTAGCTCATTAGGATAAGCCATAAGCTGCAATTTACCAAGTTCAGTATCAAGCTGGCGAAGGTTGTTACCTATCTGTGTTATCATAGCAGTCAAGGCATCAGGTGTCATTTTTAAACCTTTAGACTTTGCATTTTTCTTCAGCCAGTCTTCAAGTTCAGCGGTTTTGTATGTCGGGATTGTTGCAAACTCTTTTGAGTTATATTTAGCAAGAGTTTTGAAAAACTTTTTGCGTGAATCAAGTTTTTTGCCTTCATCTCTAGGGAGCTGTGCAACAAAAACAATGTCAAGATTTTCATCATTATTCTCAAGAGCTGATGCAATTTCTTTCATCTCTTTATCGTCGAAAGTTTTTGAAAAATAATCAAGGCAGTTTATGACAATAAGCATCTTTCCAAACATCATAGGCTGGGATCTCAGTATAGAAATAAGCTCTGCAAACTTCGGGTTGTCATAAGTTTTAAAACTCATTTCAAGAAAATTCTTATCGAGAGTTTTTTTCAACTTTTCAACTTCTTTTTCTATATTAAAATCTTCTTCACCGTAGAAAAAATATATTGCCATAATATCATTATAATATAAAAAAGCCTCATTAAAGAGGCTTTTTTTAGCTTTCAATCAAAAGACTTGCGCCTATAACACCGGCAGTATTGCCGAGCTGCGCAGGAACCACTTCCACAGCTTCGCCGGCAATCTTCATTGCGCGTTTTTTAAGAGTTTCCTTTAACGGAGCAAGAAGCAAGTCACCTGCATCCGCAACTCCGCCGCCGACAATAATCTTTTCAGGATTTAGCAGGTTAACAACGCTAGCCATACCAACCCCGATATATTCGCCCATTATTGTGAAAATTCTTTTTGCAACAGGGTCGCCGGCCTTTGCTGCTTCTGAAACAATATATGGAGTGATAGCAGCACCATTAGCCATTTCTCTGTATTTTGTAGATTTTCCGCCTTTAATATATTCTTCAGCCATCGCAACAATTGACGGACCAGAAGCAAAAGCTTCCAGACAGCCTGTATCTCCGCAGCCGCAAATAGGACCGTCATGAATTTGAAGTTTTATATGACCTATTTCACCGGCTGCATTTGAAGCACCGCGCACAAGCTTGCCATTAACAATCAAACCTGAACCTATGCCTGTTCCCACTGTAATACAAATTAAATTTTCACAGCCTTTTCCTGCGCCAAAGTTCAATTCTCCGAGAGCTGCGCATCTTACATCGTTATCAATTCGTGTTGGAATATGAAATTCATCTTCAATTATTTTTGCAAGAGGAATTTCCACCCATCCTGGAATATTTGTTATAAGTCTTACAATACCTGATTTAAAATCAACCTGTCCAGGAAGGCCAAAACCAATTCCCTGAATATCTTTAGAAGACATTTTTGTTTCTGCCATCAAGTCATGTATTGCCTGCTTCATATTATTAACAGTATATTCATAACCCATTTCAGCACGTGTAGGAACTGAATTTGAGTATGTTATTTTGCCATCGCTTGTCACAAGAGCAATTTTAACATTTGTGCCGCCGACATCAATCCCAATTCTGTTTTTAGTCATTATCTTTTTCCCCTTCTTATAAAAATTCAGTCTGTATTTATATAATATGACAAACATAGGTTAAGGGAAATATTTTAGGAATTTTTACATAACAATTTAGTTTACCGGTGAAAGTAAATACTGTGATATAATACATTTATGAAAATCTTATTCATTACAGACCTGTATCCGGTACAGGAAAATGAAACAACAACACCGCGGACTTTATATGATTTTGTTCAGGGCTTTAAAAGTCTGGGACA
>CABLZX010000017.1:0-35984 GCA_902383995.1 uncultured Brachyspira sp. | reverse complement strand
ATAATCCATATAGTTATAATCAGGTTTTTGGAGAATATAACAGAGATATTCTAACAGGTCAGCAGAAATATGCATGTAATAAAAATAGCAGAGGGGTTTGGTGCTCAGCATTAATTTTAATGGATGGCTGGGAAATTAAAGATGATTACCCATGGTAAATAATTATTAAATAATCCTTGTTACTCTTGTATTTTAACCTTTACTACATATAATAAGTGTATCACTTACGTGTTTATAAATAGCTAAATGTGTTACTAAAGTTTATATAAGAAAGGTTATTTTAAGAGGGTTAAATATGATTAGGTTGAACTGCAAAAATGTTGATGCCGCGGTTATTGGCCAGGAAAACGGGTTGGACCTGGAAAAAGAGTTTGACAATTTTAAAGATACTATAGCTGGAATTATTACCGGTTTAAACCAGAGAAAAGACAAACCGGGTCAATGGCTTCAGTGGATGAACTTAGGCTATAACGAAGAAACCCTCTGGTATGTTAAAGAATATGCTTCTATGGTTAAGGACCGTTTTGAAAATATTCTGGTGCTGGGTATCGGCGGGTCGGCTCTTGGCGGGCTTGCTGTGACGGAGGCCTTGTTAAAGCCGTACTGGAATTTGTTAACGGAAGACCAGCGTGAAGGGCTTCCTAGAATATTCTTTTTAGATAATATTGACCCAGATTCCATTTCCGGTTTGCTTGATATTTTAGATTTGAAAAAAACTTTAGTTAATGTAATTACAAAATCCGGCTCCACTGCTGAAACAATGTCGCAGTTTATGATTGTTAAAGACCGGTTAGAAAAAGAACTTGGCGATACATATCGTTATAATTTTGTTGCAACTACCGATAAGAAAACCGGTGTATTAAGACAGATTGCAGAACAGGAAGGATACAAAACTTTTGTAGTTCCTGATGATGTAGGCGGACGCTTTTCTGTTTTCTCTGCTGTGGGGCTGCTGCCTCTAGCGTTGGTCGGAATTGATATTGACGCTATCGTAAATGGTGTGAAGGATATGGATTTGGCTCTGAAAAATACCGACATCAGAGAAAATATTGCAGCACAGAATGCTTTAATTCATTACTTAATGGATACTAAGAAAGGTAAAAATCTGTCGGTAATGATGCCTTATTCAAGCAGATTAAAGTATGTATCTGACTGGTATGTTCAACTTTGGGCTGAATCTCTGGGCAAAAACAAAGATAAAAACGGAGCTGATGTGAATATCGGTCCAACTCCAATTAAGGCGCTCGGTGCAACTGATCAGCATTCGCAAATTCAACTCTACAACGAAGGTCCTAATAATAAGGTTATAAACTTTATTAGAGTTGAAGAATTTGATACAACTCTTGAAATTCCAAGAATTTTTGAATACACAGGCATCGGTTATCTTGGCGGAAAAACAATTAACCAGCTTATAAATGCAGAAGCAGATTCGACACGAGTTGCCCTTTCTGATTATTGCAGACCTACGGTAACTATTACTCTTCCTAAAGTTGACGGATATAATGTAGGACAGCTTTTGTATATGCTTGAAGTCCAGACTGCTATTGCCGGAGAGTTATATAATATAAATACCTTTAACCAGCCGGGAGTTGAGCAGGCAAAAAATTACACATATGCACTGATGGGAAGAGCAGGGTATGAAGAGTCTGCGCAGGTGCTTCAGGAAAAAATGACTGCTGTATAATAATATAGACAAATATTATGCTTAATGTAAAAAATATATTGAGAATGGGTTTAATCTTATCGCTTGTGTTTGCAGGCGGATTGATAAGTTACGCCGATGAAAATTATACTTTGAAGGCTGGAGTGTCTCTGGTTGAAAAAGTTCCTTCTTCGTTTATGGGTACCTGGCGCGTTTCTGCAAAGTTAAAGAATACAGACAGCCCACAAAATTTTAAACAGACAAGTGTTGATATTTGGAACTTATCTAAAAAAGGAAGCGTCATAAATTTAAGCAATCCATTTACAGGTGCGAGTGCTTCAATCAATGTCAGCTATGTTGACGGGAGTTCTATAAAATTTACCAAAGTGGGGAATTATGATAATCAAAAGCTTACTGATACCGTTGAGATAAGTTTGAAGGGTGATACCTTTTCAGGTATAAATACTCTTACTCTTGTCACATATTCTGATATTGATAATTCTGTTATTAAAACAAAGCAGGCTGTATATCAGCTTCGGGGAGAAAAAATTTCAGGTTCAAGTATAGTAGGAAAATGAGGATTATAAAACATGCGGCAAAGTTATGATTTTGACACAGTTATTTTAGGCGGAGGTCCGGCAGGACTGTCTGCTGGTATTTATGCAAGCAGAGGCGCTGTTTCAACAGCGTTAATAGATGTTAGTATGATGGGCGGTCAGCCTTCAAATTATTTGGAATTGGAAAACTATCCCGGCTTTCCTGTTGTAGGCGGTTACGACTTAATGGAAAAATTTGAGGAGCATGCCGATAAATTCGGAGTACAAAAGTTTCCTATGCAGGAAATTGAAAAGATTGATTTACTGGCTGAGCCTAAAATTATAACAACTAAGGAAGCTGAATTTAGAGCAAAAACAGTTATTATTGCAACCGGCGCTCAGTCAATGAAGCTAGGAGTTCCGGGAGAAAAAGAATTTGTCGGCCGCGGTGTAAGTTATTGTGCTGTTTGCGATGGGGCTTTTTATAAAGATAAAGTAGTTGCGGTTGTAGGCGGAGGTAATGCTGCGGTTGAAGAAGCAATGTACTTAACAAAATTCGCAAGCAAAGTTTATATTATACATAGACGTGATGCCTTGAGGGCAGATAAGATTGTTCAGGAGCGTGCGTTTAAAAATGATAAAATAGAGTTTGTCTGGGATAGTATTGTGAAAGAAATTAAAGGTGAAAACCTCGTAAGCGCAGCTGTTCTGGAAAATGTAAAGACAGGAACTCAGAGCGAATTAGCGCTTGACGGCGTATTCCCTTATATAGGCATGGTTCCTAATGTCGAATATATTTCAGGTCAGATTGAACAGGATGCACGCGGTTTTATTGTCACAGATGAAACCATGAAAACTTCGGTTGACGGTGTTTATGCCGTAGGTGATGTTCGAACAACACCTCTGCGGCAGGTTATCACCGCCGCTTCAGATGGTGCGGTCGGGGCCGTTTATGCCGTTAAGTATCTGGAAACTCTTGCAGAGGCAGAAGTTTCGCAAAAAGTTTAAAAAAGAGCCGAAAGGCTCTTTTTATTTGTTTATATCATCACGTTTGTTAGGGCTTTTGGTAATTATAAGTTTGTTGCCCTCGACCGAATATTCAACCAAATCAGACTTTGGGTCAACTTTTATTAATTCTAAAATTGTATTATTAATATATAGACACCAGCCATTGCCGGAGCGTATGAGTTTTCTATCCATAATTACCTTAACAATAACTTTGTTATTGACAATATAATAATTAATGTTTATAATTTAAAATATACTTACATAGACAATGTTCATGTATATATCAGTAGTTAATATGTCCACTCGATGTCGAGTGTATTATTCTTTGATTGATTGCACCAGCTGTCATGGTGCATTTTTTTTTGCAAAAAAAAAGTTGCCAAAAGATGGCAACATTAAATAAACACGAGGATATTAAGAGAGAGAGTATAAAGTCTATTTTATATTTCGGCTCATATTTAATGAGAGATTGAGTATTTCGTTTGATTATCTATCCAATTAAATGTGTTTTTGAAATTTCCCTTACATTTATATAAAGTATTTTCATGGTTGAAAATTTACTTCTTGCTATTCTTTGTTACAATTTCTTAACAAAAATACCCTGTTATACGCCAAATATACGATTTCTAAATAATTCTTGTCATATCGAAAATATAATGCTATAATAAAAAATGTAGGTGAGAGAATATTAGATAGGATAGTTATGGATTTTGATATTGAAGATTTTTTAAGAAAAGCAGTTTCTATTGCAGCATCTGATGTTCACTTGGCTGTTGGTGAACACCCGACTGTACGTAAAGATGGCAAGATTTTAAAAATCAACATGCCGATTTTGACAGATGATGATATTGATCATGCGTATGAAGTTCTCTTGCCGAGAAGTGCAAAAGATAATTTAGAAAATGTTTATGATTTGGATTTTGCTTATGAAATACCAGGCTTTTCCCGTTTCAGGGTTAACTTAAGCCGCCAGTTAGGTAAAAATAAGCTCGTTATCAGGCTTATTCCTTACTATGTAAGAAAAATCCCTGAATTGAACCTTCCGGCTTCTATTGAGCAGTTTGCTAAATTAAATCATGGGTTAGTGCTCGTTACTGGTCCTACCGGAAGCGGTAAATCTACTACTATTGCTTCTATTATTGATTATATTAACTCTAATTATCCAAAACATATTATTACTATTGAGGATCCTATTGAGTTTATTTTTAATAACAAAAAAAGTATTGTTTCTCAACGTCAAATCCTGGTTGATACAGCTTCTTTCCCTGACGGTGTTAAGTATGCGTTAAGACAAGATCCGGATGTTATCTTTATTGGTGAAATTCGTGACAGAGAAACTATTTCTTCTGCTCTTAAGGCTGCAGAAACAGGTCACCTTGTTTTTGCCACTATCCATACTAATGATGCTGTTCAGACTGTTGACAGGATTGTAAATATGTATGAGCCTTCTGATAGAGATTTTGTAAGACATCAGCTTGCTCAAATTCTCAGAGGTACTGTTTCACAAAGACTTCTTCCGTTAAAAGACGGCTCTGGCCGCCGTCCTGCTTGTGAAGTTCTCGTTGTAACCTCTACTGTTAAAGATTTTATTGACAAAGATGAACTCGAAAAAATATATGATTTGGTTAAGACTGGCTCTTTCAACAGTATGATTACTATGAATATGTCTTTGTATAATTTATGCGTTAACGATTATATTACCGAAGAAGTTGCCTTAAGCTTCTCTGATGACAAAAATGAACTTGCCCAGATGCTTAAAGGTGTCTTCCATGGTACTGCCGGCGGTGGTGCGAGAGATTAGTTAAATGAATAGTTTCGTTACTGATGCTATTAATCTCAAATCTTATAACCTGAGTGAAGCTGATAAAATCATGGTAATGTACTCTCGTGATAAAGGGCTTATTCGCGGAGTTGCTAAAGGTGTTAAAAAACCTAAAAGCAAACTTGGTGCCAGAATGGATTTACTTGTTGCAAATAAACTCATGCTGCATAAGGGAAAAAATCTTGATACTATATCTCAAGCTGAAGCTTTAAACACCTTTAACGCTACAAGACGCAATATGGATAAAATTTTTTATTCCATGTATATTTCAGAAGTGGTAAATAATTTTGGTGTTGAAGATGATCCTTGTTCGGCTGTAATTTTTGATTTGCTTTATGAAGCTTTAAGTACTGTTTCTGAAGCTGGTGATAAAGTCCAAATATTGAATGCAGTTTTGAAATTCCAGCTAAAAATGATGAGGGTTTCTGGGTTTTCTCTGGAACTGGACAAATGCCTTTGCTGCGGCAAACCTATTGATGAAGAGAGTATGTATTTTTCCGGTCGTCTTGGTGGAGTTGTTTGCAAAGAATGCAATTCTCATTACGGGTTGACAGATATAATGCACTATAAGCTGAGAAATTTCATGTCTGCACTTGCAAATACAGAGTTTGATGATACTTCGGAATACGAGGAAAAGGCTACAGAAAAAATTTGTCTTGTTTGTTTTGAACTTTTAAAAGCTTATATTGATTCTCATTCAGTTAGGAAATTTAATTCCACTGCTATATTGCAGGAAGTTGTTTAATAAGGGTAATTTATTTTGGTAAATTTTTAAAATAATCCTTGTCGGTTAATGCCCTATAAGTACATGCCATACCATTATACACACTATTTGATGTTATAGAGCAATAGTTGCTAAATCCATAGTCGTTGTTTTGTGTGGTACCTGGAGCACCCATAGGTAAAAGCTTTCCATTTTCCAAAACCTCAAAAGAAAATACATCATGCCCCCATCGATTAGGTTTTTTGTTATGACCGTTAACATCCACACTAATTGAGATATAATCACTTGCGTTTTCAACTAAAATAAGCATACCTCCATTAATAAAAACCTGACCATCGTCAAAACGCGACATATTACAATCCTTATTATTATAAGTTTTGTAAGTTTTAGAAATATAAGACCAAACTCCATCCTCCAATGTTGGTTTTTCACATGCAGAATTTTTACACATATTATTAACGCTAATAAAATATTTTCTAAATACAGGCATAAATTTGTTGTTCGGATAATTTGTGCCGTTAACAACCTGACCTTCGTCATAATTCATCTTATTTATAGCAGCCTGAAGGACAGAATATGCTTTTAATAGTTGGCTTTGTAATTCTTTTCCCTGAGTATTGTTAATCATTGTTGGTAATGTTAATGCTGCAACTATCCCGATAATTCCAAGAGTTATCAATACTTCAGCAAGAGTAAAAGCCGTTTTATGATACATTAAATACTCCTTAGTTCACAATGTTAATACTAATTATGTTAATCATTATATTTCATGTTGATACTAATGTCAAGGTATTAAGATAAAGGTATTAATATAATGAACATAAATGAAAAAATTTCAGCTAGAATAAAAGAACTTAGAGCACAGCGCAGCTTAACCGCTGAAAAATTAGCTTGGTACTCAGAATTGTCAAAAAGCTGCGTAACTTACGCAGAAAAAGCACAAAGAGATATAAGAATCTCAACAATAGAAGCTATATGCAAAGGTTTAAATATAAGTATTGCTGAATTTTTTTCAACATTTAATTAATACTTAATAAAATTACAACACCCTGGCTTTTAACTTAGCAGATTATCTATTCTTTAAAAGTTTCTCAAACAATACTGAAACTATATTCAGGGTGCTCAAGAAGAGTTTGTTCAATTTCGTCAAAGGTTTTTAAACCCTGAGTTGCTCCAAACTCAGAAACAACACCTGCAGAGTTTATTGAAGCATACATCAAAGATTTTCCTATGTTTTTATCAGTTCTTCCAAGAGCTGCACAGAATGTTGAGGCAAAGGCATCTCCTGCACCTAGCGTTGACACAACCGGTCCATCAAAGACCGGACAATAATAATATTTTTCGCCGTCATAGGCGTATGCACCTTTACCTCCGTCTGTTATAACGATTATCTGATAATCACGAATTTTTAATTTTTTAAACATTTCTTTTACATCCGGATGTATAAGTTCATCTGAAAATTTTTCTTCTCTTGTGTCTGGTCTTACCTGAATCTGTGTGGCCAAAGATGCTTCTTCTTTATTCATAACAACTATATTGGCATTTGCCAGAATTTTTTTCAAATAGTTGAAGCCTCTTTTAATGCTGGAAGAGCCGGCATTGAAGCATACATAAACATTATTGTCATGTGCAAATGTTGCAATATCATCAAGAATTTTTGTACTGTCCCCGTTCATTGGTGCTATATAAAGAAGTTTTGAATTTTTGATTGCATCAAAATTAATGTCTGATTTTTTAATGAGAGCATTAGCGCCGCGGTGTGCCAGAACGGTTCTGTCGCCTTGAAAACTTACAAGAATAATAGAAAACCCTGTACTTATTTTGGGATCCTGAATAATATTTGATAAGTCAATATCTTTGTCTTTAAAAGCCTCAAGAACACCGTCAGAATAAATGTCATCACCTATTTTAAAAATAGCGCTGGTTTTTAAGCCTAGATTTGCAAAATTCATAGCAGTATTTACTCCGCCGCCCCCTACTTTTGAGGCAAAGTCAGTAATCTCAACTTTAGCACCGTAAGGATAGCTCATAAATTCGGATTTTTTATTTTTTGTATAAACCGAAACAATATTTGCATCATCACTTTCTACAAATACATCCATTGTAGCACTTCCAATAGTTATAACATCGCACATAGCTTTCTTCTCCCATTTTATATATCTTATGTGTTTATATTAGCATAAATAATTTTTTATTGTTAATTTATATTAAATATAAGCAAATTTTATAATTCAGCAGGTTAGAATATATAGGTAAATATACATTTAAAAAGGATTCCAGTATGAAAATAGATAAGATTAGTTTTACCCCGAGAAGTATTGTATTATCTGATGCAAAAAATAATAAACAACCCTTACACAGAGAGCCTCAGTTAGATGCTTTTAATCCTCCTGATTACAGGGATTTTAATATAAATTTTTCGGCACGTCTTTTCAGAACCCCAGCAAATTTCTACGCGCAGCCGTTTAACCGTAATGGTATGCCGGATACTATGAAAAGCTATTTGTTTGAGGATTATGAAGACAGACAAAACATGCCGCCGGCACAAATGCTTAAACTTGTATTTAGTGATATAAACAATGCAAAATCTTTAGAGCATGTTAAAAAACTTTATCCTGAGGAACCTTTGTTTGACAAGCTTATTGATGTTCCAAACAAGAAATTTAAAAGCGGAGTTCTTGCAGAAATAGAACTTATGAAAGAAGAAAGCGGTCCTTTATTCAAAGACGGCAGTGATCATTTAGGAATGTATTTGCTAAAAAAAGTTTATCAGGAAGGAAAAACCCTAAAAGAAATTAATACGGATTTTGAAAAAGATATTTCAAAAACTTATAAAGGCTTGAGCCCTATTCAGTATGAAACTCTTGCTGCTTATGGTATTAAGTATCCTAACCACTCTTTCTGGACATCCCTGACCGCAACAAGAGAGGAGTTTCCTTATGAGTATAAGCCTCGTAAGGCAATTATTCCACGTGTTCAGGAACCTGTGCAGGAGCATACGGCTGCACCAAAAATTACTCAGAGCCGCCAAAATTCAGTACAGCCTAAGGGAAAATTTGATAAGGTAAAAGACTGGGAAATAGATAAACTTACTAAAGCCTTTATTAAAGGTAAAGGCAGCAGAAAAGCTACACAAAAAGAATTAAAAAATTCTAACATAAAAGATGAGGAATCTTTAAACTTTGTGGCTAAATATTTTGGTGAGATAAATTCAATTGTTATGCGAAGACTTCATGTTTCAGATGAAATGAGAGATTATTTTGAAAATTATGATAATTTGACAGCTTCTCAAAGAGAAAAATTTGAAACTTACTGGAAAAATCCGGTATTGAATAGGCTTCAATCCATGGTAATGAAAGATACAATACGCTTATTCTTTAATACTTATGGTGCAGACGGAGATAATGATGATTTCAAAGAGTTGTTGGAATATGCACATAATATTAAGCCAAAAAGACTCGAACGCCGGCAGAAACATGATTTGCTTCAGCAGGAATATGAACAGGCGTTAGGCATCTTTGAACCTGAAACTGCTGCTCAGGAGAAAGCTGCTCCGGTTTCAGAGGTTATTGATGATGTGGAAGAAGATGGTGATTTTGCAAAATATCAGAAAATATTTGAAGATTTAAAGAAAGAATATAATGTAGATTCTTATGAGTTCGACACAGAGCAGGGAAAGGTTGAAATAGTATCAAACCTGAACGAAGCTTTAAAAGAACATTTAGATTTTAATACAAGAATGATGCCTAAAGCTTTTGCCGCTAACTTTGTAAACTTTGTTATGAATAATCCGGAAATATCAGACGCTTATATTTTAACTACATTATTAGCAGAAAAAGGTATTAAACTTCCGGCAGATGACAGACTTATGGATATTGAGGATGCTGATGGCCTTACACTTTCATTGTATCAGGAGTTCTATAACAAACATCCTCTTGAGCACAGGGCTGCTACGCAGGCTGTTATTGATGCTTTCATTGCAATGACAGCAAATGATATTACCCCTGATTTATTACGGCTGGGAGTATTTGAATTTTCTGATTTATTTAAATCAATGAGTAAAGAGTCAAAAGATTATATTTTAAAACAGTCAAGACTGATAAATGACAAATATAATGAGTACAAACGTCCTCTGAGTGATTATGAAATTTACAGAATTATAACTGTTATTTCTAATCTTATAAGAAAATACAATCCGGATAAATCTATTTTAAAAGGTGATTCCTTTTTTGGAGGTATGAATGATGTGATTGCAAAACTGAGAGATAATCTTTCAGGAAGTAAATATAAATACATCTTTGATAAAGAGATTGCAAAATATTTATCCAGATATGGCGGTTCTGCAAGATTTTTCCTTGATAAAAAGATCCCTGAAGAGTATAAAATGGCAAAGATGGAAGAAATTATCTGCAATTATTGTTATGAAAACAGAGCATACTCATAACCGGTATATAGATTTTGATAAATTAAAAGGCGGAAACTTTGTAAAGTTTCCGCCTTCTTTTTACTATTAAGCCGTAGGTTTACTGACAGTTAGCCTTTTCCTCTTCGGAAACCCCTTTGATTGTAAGGTTAACTCTGCCTTTGTCATCTATTTTGATAACTTTAACAATTACTTCCTGACCTATTTGAAGATGAGGTTCAATTGTTTCAATACGTTCCTGACAAACCTGTGAAATGTGAACCATTCCGTCTTTGCCCGGAGCAAGTTCAACAAATGCTCCGATAGGTATTATTCTTACAACTTTACCTTTAATTACCATTCCCGGTTCAGGTCTGAACGTAAGGTCTTTAATCATTTTCTTAGCGATTTCAGCGCCTTCCTGGTCATTAGATGTAATTGTAACAACACCGCTGTCCTGAATATCAATTTCAGCACCTGAAGCATCAATGATTGCTCTGATTTGTTTTCCACCAGGTCCGATTACTGTACCGATGTCTTCTGTCGGAATTGTCATTGTTGTAATGCTTGGTGCATATGGTGATAAGTGTTCAGCAGGAGCTGTAATAGCTTTTCTCATTTCACCTAATATATGCAGTCTGCCTTCTTTTGCCTGGAACAATGCTCTGCGTAATGTTTCGTTTGGAATGCCTTTTGCCTTCATATCCATCTGAAGCGCTGTAATTCCTGTGTCATTACCGGTAACTTTAAAGTCCATATCGCCAAGGAAGTCTTCAATTCCCTGAATATCGGTTAATACAACCGGTTCGTAGCCGTCTTCCTTAATCATACCCATTGCAACGCCGCCAATCATACACTTTACAGGTACGCCGGCATTCATAAGCGCCATTGAAGACCCGCAGGTAGAAGCCATTGAGGTTGAGCCGTTTGATTCCAATACATCAGATGTTACTCTGATTGTATAGCCGAATTCTTCCTGAGAAGGAAGTGCCGGTATGTTTGCTCTTTCTGCAAGATGACCGTGTCCTACTTCTCTTCTTCCCGGTCCTCTTAGAGGTTTAACTTCACCTACTGAAAATCCAGGGAATATGTATTTGTGCATATAAGTTTTTTCTGTTTCAGGGTCAACGCCGTCGAGTTCCTGCTTCATACCAGGTCCGGCAAGTGTTGCAACTGAAAGAACCTGAGTTTGTCCTCTTGTGAAGACCGCAGAACCATGTGCTCTTGGAATAACTCCGACTTCACACCATATAGGACGAACTTCGGTTGGTTTTCTGCCGTCGGCTCTGACGCCTTCGTCAAGAATCATTGCACGCATAACTTTCTTTTCTGCTGCTTTAAATTCTTCTGCAACAAAGTCAACGCCGGTTTCTTCAATCATTTTTCTGATTGCGTGATCCTCAGGTAATGCTTCTATTTTTTCTTTAACGAGCTTTTTAGCTTCTTCAAGTTTTTCCTGTCTGTAAGTTCTATCAAAGTTATGATAAGCATCAACGATCATATCATGGGCTGTTTCGTGGATGATATTTTTAATTTCTGTAGTGTCATAAGGGTTTACAAATTCTTCTCTTACAACGCCGCATTGTTTTGCAAATTCAACTTGTGCATCACACTGTTTTCTGATTTCACCCTGAGCAAATTCTACAGCAGCCATAATATCGTCTTCTGTAACGAATTTACATCCGGCTTCAACCATGATAACGCTGTCATGTGTACCTGCAACAACAATATCCAAATCAGATTTTGCTGCCTGCTGGTGGGTTGGGTTAGCAATGAGGTTTCCGCATTCATCTCTTGAAACTCTTACTGCACCGATAGGACCTTCAAACGGAGCGCCTGAAAGCATTAATGCGCAGGACGCACCAAGCATTGCAAGCGTATCGGGCTGATTCTGCTGGTCGTAGCTGAATAACTGTGCTACGATTTGTATATCATTTCTGTAACCTTTAGGGAATAAAGGTCTGATTGGTCTGTCGATTAATCTTGAAACAAGAATTGCCTTATCGCTGGCTTTACCTTCTGAACGGTTGTAACCCCCCGGGATACGCCCGATTGAAGACATTCTTTCTTCATAATCAATGAGTAATGGGAAGAAATCTATACCTACACGAGGTTCCTTTGATACAACGCAGTGAACAAATAACATAGTATCACCGCATCTTACTGTAACAGAACCATTTGTAGACTGTGCATACTTCCCGGTTTCGATAACAACGTTTTTACCGCCGATTTCGATTTCAAATTTCTTAGTTTCCGGTACCATAAATTTCCTTTCTTGCGGGACTTAGAAACATTACCCGCTGTGCCTCAGCACCTTTTGTTATACACTTCTAATGTTCATTCAGATTATACCGCAAAAAATAGAAAATGTAAAAGAAAACAGTGCTGAAATTTTTAAAACTTTACCAGACATCCTCAGCAGGAATTTCCCAGTTATTTCTTACATATTTTTCGAAGCAAAAATATCCAGTTGATTTGCATTCGCTTTCTATTTCAGTGTCAGTTTTGTCGCGTCCTGCTGGCAGGAGTCCTCTTTCTGAAAATACGTATACGAATACATCTTTCCCTAAAATATTAGGCTTTTGAAACCCGTTAGCGTCAGCATAGATAACAAGCATAGGGCTGTTACCGGAAAAGTTTATGCCATACCTTTTTGAAACAGTTTCATAATCTTGCGCATTCCAGGTATCTATTGTAAAAGCATAGCCGTCTGTTGTTATAAATGGCAGTGTTCCGCTGCCCACACTTACTTTTTTGTTGCTTTTATCTCTGGTTTCTGCCCAGCATTCTTTCGAATCAATGTGACATACTCTTAAAATTTTTAGTTGGGGCTTCAAATACTCATTAAAAAAGTTGTTAACACCATTTATTCCTCCATCTATTATGGGAATATTATTATAATCACCGTCAGGTACTGACATTAGCATTACCTGGGACATTACGGAATACATTTTCTTCAGTTTAGTTACAACTGCCTGCCCTCGATATTTTGCAACCAAATTAGGCAGCGTCATAGCAGCAACCACACCGATAATACCAAGAGTAATTAAAACTTCCGCCAAGGTAAATGCGGAACGGGATAATCCCAAAGCGCGAAAACGCCCGCCGGCACTATCTAAGCCCCCCCCCCCTCAGAGATTTTGAAACTATAATTGTGTTTTGCATATCTATCCTCCTTTATTTATATTTTGATTATACCATACTTACCGGGGTTAAACAATCCCGGTAAGTTTTAAAATTCAAAACTTTGCCCTTTTGAATAATTTTCATATTCCAATTTATCCTTGCCGGTTAGGATATTTTTGAAACTTTTTCCTCCGACATGATTATCAGTACCAGGGGCTACTTTATTCTTATATATCCAGAGCCAGTACGCATCGCGTCCAAATTGATTTGGCTGTTTGTTTCCGTTTACATCAAAAAATAAATTTGCACATATTGAGCTGGTATATGTGTTAGTTTTGTTAGTGCCGTCAGGATTTTTTACAGGTCGTCCATATTCATCTACTACATTAGAAGTGTACTCTTTACTTGCACAACCGCTTTTGTTGGTAGATATTCTGAGAACAGCACCATTAGAAAAGATGATTTTGGGATCATTGTTACTGGTCTGTACTGTGCCCGAATTATTACTATCAACTCTTAATGTCGCATATTTTATATCATAATAATATTGAGAACAGCCTTTTTGTGAGGCTTTTTCACAAACCTTAGCTCCGTTTAAATATTTAGCAAGATTTTTTGCAATAGTTAAAGCATTATCAGTTGCATTAAATAGAAAAGAATTATCTCCAATAACACCGTAATCCTGCTGAGATAGCAAAAACGCATTGTTGATGTCGGCATAAACTTTTCTAGTCATCGAAATCAATTCTTTATCCTGCTTTTTCTGAATCAAAGTCGGCAGCGTCATAGCCGCAACAATACCGATAATACTAAGAGTAATTAGAACTTCCGCTAAGGTAAACGCGGAGCGGGATAATCCCAAAGCGTGAAAACGCCCGCCGGCACTATCTAAGCCCCCCCCCCCTCAGAGATTTTGAAGCTATAAGTGTGTTTTGCATATTTTTATCCTCCTTAATTACAATATTAATTATAACATATTTTTTACGATTGTACAACTTTTTAAATTGCAATTTATATCAGGAGTTGCTGTATTTAACCACTTCCCTGCCGTCGGCAAAATTTTTACAAGTGCATATTAAATGACAGCGTTAAAAACTGCACTAAAATACCTTCAAGCTTTAATGTTCCATTTCCGATTTCCGGAACCTTTACGCTAAAAAGTAAAATCCTGCAAGCATATATTATACTTGCAGGATTAATCTAAAATTCAAACTGTTGTCCTTTTTGATAAGTTTCATATTCAAGTTGATCTTTTCCGGTAAGAATATTATTTAAACTATTGCCGCCTAAATGGCTGGCTGATGGCTTTAATTTATTTCTATTAACCCAAAATCCATAAGCATCTCTTCCGAATTGGTTAGGTTTCTTGTTACCATTTACATCAAATGTAAGGTTTCCGCACGTTGTTGAAGTGTAAGTATGTGTGCTCACGCTTCCATCCGGATTTTTTATAGGACGTCCGTTCTCGTCATAGTTAGTGTCAGTGTATTCTTTTGCTTCACAGCCGCTTTGATTGCTTTGTACAGAGATAATTGCGCCATTATTTAGTATAATTTTGGGTCTATTTGAGGTGCTGGTTATTGTAGTATCGTCACTGCCATACCGTTTTGTTGCATAACTTAGTTCGTAGTAATATTGGGAACAGCCTTTTTGTGAGGGTTTTTCACAAACCTTTGCACCATTGAAATATTTAGCAAGGTTTTTTGCAATTGTCACGTTATCGTCAGTTGCACTAAACAAAAACGAATTATCTCCCAGTACGCCATAATCTTGCTGGGATAGCAAAAACGCATTGTTAATGTCAGAATAAACTTTTCTAGTCATAGAAATCAGTTCTTTATCCTGCTTTTTCTGCACCAAAGTAGGCAGAGTCATAGCTGCAACAATCCCGATAATGCTTAAGGTTATCAAAACTTCAGCTAATGTGAATGCTTTAAATCTCATAAATCCTCCTTCCCATATATGGGTAATCTTTATTAATAGTATAAACTAAAATCCCATATATGGGACAAATATGTTAAGGAATTTAGGAATTTTGTTACAATGAAAGATAGAGAAAAAGCATATTGTAAATATGTGGGTCGTGCACTTCGCAATATACGAAAAGAGCGGTCCGGTAAAAGCGGATTGATGTTTGCATATGAAAATGATATTCCAAAATCCACATTATGGAGAATTGAAAATGGTGAAAATGAGGCTCAGCTTGTAACTTTAAAGAAAATTGCAGAGGGTTTCGGTTTGACACTATCTGAGCTTTTTGAATGTATTGAAGAAAAGCTTCCTGAAGATTTTAGGATTTTTGATGATGAACATTACTAGGTTTAAAAATTTAAAATGCTTGTTAGTTATTATATAGTTTTCTCAAATCCTTTAAGTCATCTTTTGTTATTGTAAGAATTTGTGTTGTAGTAGGCTTCATGATACTGCTTACATTATCAGAATGCGGCAGCCCAAGGGCGTGACCTATTTCATGAAGCATTATCCTGTAGTATTCATTTGTAGTAAGTACTCTGTTAAATGTACTTTCGCTTCTGGCAAGGTAAATTGTATTTTTAGTAAAGTAACCGTTTACAACTCCTCCGTATGAGCACAATCCCACTGCTGTGCCGTCAAGATTATTTGTAAACTCTACTGATATATCTGCCTGTGCGGGTGAGCTTACAAATTCAAAGCTTACAAGACCATTTGAAGCTGTTTTCCATTTATTAAAGGCTTTTTTCATAATGTATTCTTTAGGATTATCTTCAATATAAACTCTAATCGGCATTTTTTTCCAATGCGGTGCACATATTGCCGATTGTATCTGATTTATAAAGATAAATGCTGTTATTATAAATAGCAGAAATATTTTTTTCATAACTCTCAATTTACACACACCCTTACCTGCACCCGGCAAAACTCTTAAAAGTGCATATCAAATGACGGCGGCATTCCGTTAATCTTTTCATCTTCCATACGCATAGCACTACCGATTGTAAAGCTTTCAGCAAATGCTTTGTTAATTTCAAAATTAATATCCCCGTTAAATACTTTTTCATTTTCTTCTAAAAAGTTAAATAACGGCTCAACCGGAGCTGATACAATGTTTGTTAAAGTTCCTTCGGCAAGCTTTAATGTCCTGTCGCCGATTTCCGGAACTTTTACGTTAAACCCGAACGGTTTATATGGTCTGTTAAATGACGCACCTGTTTCTGTCATTTTTTATACCCTTATCTTTTTACTAAGAACATTAAGGGTATCGGCATATTTGTCATGAAAATTCAGGTTTTAGTAATAAAGTTTTACATTTGTTAATATTACTTTCGCTAATAAAAAGTAAAATCCTGCAAGCATAATATATATGCTTGCGGGATTAATCTAAAACTCAAACTTTTGTCCTTTTGTATAAGATGTATATTCAAGTTTATCTTTTCCGGTAAGAATATTTTTTAAGCTATTGCCGCCTAAGTAGTCTGCTGACGGTTCTATTTTATTTCTGCGAACCCAGAAGCCATAAGCATCTCTTCCGAATTGGTTAGGTTTCTTGTTCCCATTTACATCAAATGTAAGGTTTCCGCAGTTTGAAGATAGGTAAGTATGTGTGCTCACTGTTCCATCCGGATTTTTAATAACAAGTCCATTCTCATCATAATCAATAGCCTCATATTCTCTTACCTGACAACCGCTTTTATTCGTTTGTATACCGATAATCGCGCCATTATTTAGTATAATTCTCGGGTTTGAATTGCTGTAGGCTTCTAGAGTATCGTCACTGCCATACCGTTTTGTTGCATAATTTAGTTCGTAGTAATATTGGGAACATCCTTTCTGTGAGGGTTTTTCACAAACCTTTGCACCATTGAAATATTTAGCAAGATTTTTTGCAATAGTTAAAGCATTATCAGTTGCATTAAATAGAAAAGAATTATCTCCAATAACACCGTAATCCTGCTGAGATAGCAAAAACGCATTGTTGATGTCGGCATAAACTTTTCTGGTCATAGAAATCAGTTCTTTATCCTGCTTTTTCTGAATCAAAGCAGGCAGAGTCATAGCCGCAACAATACCAATAATACTAAGAGTAATTAAAACTTCCGCTAAAGTAAACGCGGAGCGGGGTAATCCCGAAGCGTGAAAAAGCCCGCCGGCACTATCTAAGCCCCCCCCCCCTCAAAGATTTTGAAGCTATAATTGTGTTTTGCATATTTTTATCCTCCTTAATTACAATATTAATTATAACATGTTTTTTACGGCTTAACAATCCCTGCTTAATCTGTAAGCTGAAGATTTATTTTTATTATTTTTTGAAACATCTATTAAGTCTGCAATAGCTGATGTATCAATTTTTCGTCCGCTTTGTTTTTCAAATGTTTTTACCTGCATCAAAACATCTTCTAATGAAAGCTCGCCGCTTCTTACCACTTCAAAGATTTCGTTAAAGTACTTTTGCGGATTATCTTCGTTGTAGCGTCTGAGCACCGCGCGCATATTTCTGTTACTTCTTACAAAATTGTTATCAAATGCGCAGCTTAGTGCATAGTTTCCCATAACACTTTTCCCTTTATCAAATTTTGTTTGCATATGCTCAATTGTAACGATTGAAGGGAAAAGAAGGTTATGACCAATCTTTTCAGAAGATGCTCCCGCGTGTTTTGTTATAAATGAATAAGGGTTTTCCATTGAAGTTGGAAGCTCTTTTGTTATATCCAGCATTTTTCTTTTTAATGTTTCATCAGGCAGTCCTGTTAAGACTTCAATTAAATCATATCTGAAACTTTTATTGCTAAATGGTACTTTTACAGGAATTTTGAATATTTCTTTCTGGGCTTTACTGCATAATTCAACTATATCTTCCCTGCTGAGTTTTTGACCAATTTGCTTTATGTTCTGGATTATGTGCAGCATAATAATCTCTTTTGACTGCGGAAGTTTATCTTTTAAATTTTTAAAGTTTTGTCTATTATGTTTTATATTAATATTGAAAATTTTAAAAAGAAGCTTTTCAGGAATTTCCATTTCTTCATTTTTAAAAGCCGGATGTGTAAGATAATTTGAGTTAAGAAGCATCATGTTGACAAGACGCTCATTACCGATAGTTTTACACATATTCATAAGCTTATAGTTAAACTCTTTACCGCTAAACTCGTTTATATAAGGTCTATCACTCAGTCTGTAGTTTTGAATTCTCATAAATTGATTGAATTTTATCTTATATTCCGGAGGCAGCTGCTTCGAAGCGTTTTGTAATCTTTTAAATATTGGGCTCTGAGCTTTTCGCAGATGTTTAAGTGCAGTTGGGTATAAATCCTGCATTACCTGGGAAAGAGTGGTTTGCGGAGATTTTTTTGCGTACGAAGATATTATTCTGAAAACCGTTCTATGTGCTCTGTGCATTGATTTATAATATTGTTTTGTCTGTGCTACAAATTTATTAATAGGTCCATTGAACAGACCTCTGTTTTGCAATTGGTTAAGACTATCCTCGTCAACAAGAATTTTATTGCAGTATATACAGTGCATTGTTCGTTTTCTTACCAGTTTTTTAAATTTTGACTGGCTTGTGATTACGTTTGCGTTAAAAGATATGTCCGCAGCCTGTCTGTTAAATGTATCCATAGGAAGCTGAATAAATGATTTATTCAGAGCAGAAGCATCACGCTTCTGCTCAAACGCATTCTTTGAGCTTATATTAAATGCACTAATTCTTGTAATTCTCATAATATATAAAATCCCCTGATAAAAAATTTTGACAGTTCGTGAAGAAACGTAACTGTCAATTTTTAAGTTAACCCATTGGCGGCGGCTGTATATATAAAGGCTTTAATTTACGCCAGTCCCCGTCTGAGGTTTTTAATTTTTCGATACCTAGCTCCGCAAGTATTTCTCCCAGAGCAGCGTTTTCCTGCTGATATGATTTTCCACCAAGAAGCGGCTTTAATTTGTCATCTGTTAACACATTATAGCAGCCTTTTTCTATAATCTGTTTCACTTCATCAAGCTGAACAGCACCTTTAATCTCATTATCACAATAAAGATAAGCGGCATTTTTCCTTGCATCAAGTGCTACTAGTGGCTTTTTACCTGCTGTACGTGCAAGAATTTCAAGTGAAGAAACTCCTGCTACTTTTTTGTTAAGCTGTTGCGCCATTACCCTGGCAACGGTTGTGCATGCGCGTATTCCGGTAAAGCTTCCGGGACCGATATTTGTGGCTATTGCATCAATATCTTCCGGCTTAAGACTATTTTTGCTCAAAATCTCCTGAAGTGTTGATATTAAAAATGCGGAGTGGTATTTCCCGCCCTGATTTTCTATAACTACAGAGGAAAGTATTTTATCGCCATCTTTTAAAACGGCATACATCTTATCCAGACAAGTATCAAAAGCTAATATTTTCATTTTATTTGTTTAATTCCTCTATGATTTTAATATTATCACAACCAAAACCTTCAAACGAATATTTTCTTTCATCATTGTCACCATATGTAACATTTATTTTTATATGGCTGAAAGGTATTTCATCCTGCGAAAATTCTGCCCATTCCACAAAAGTTACCTGATGACCTTCCGAATACTCTCTAAGTTCGTCAATAATTGTCTTCACCCCTTCATTTTCCAGCCGGTACAGGTCAAAGTGGTATACCGGCAATATGCCGCTGTGATACTCGTTAAGGATTACAAAACTCGGACTTGTAACTTTTTCTTTAACCTCGAGAGCATCAGCAACAAGTTTAACAAACGCGGTTTTCCCCGCGCCGATTTCGCCGTATAGACTTATAAAGCAGCCTTTTGTAATCAGCTTTGCAAATTTTACGGCTAAATCTTTTGTATCTTCTAGTGTATTACAAATTTTTTCGTACTTCATATTTTCCCTTTTCACTTTATTTATGAATATTCTGCCGGTATTGATTATTTACTTCTTTTTTATTTTTTTAAAATAATAACCTGATTTCTTCCTTTTTCTTTAGCTTCATATAAAGCCTTGTCCGCATTTTTTAGCAATTCATCATCTTTTCCGCTGTATTTATAAACGCCTAAGCTTATAGTAACTTTAATATTTTTAACTGCTGCATCCGGGTTTGCTTTTGTTATATCTATTACCTTATTTGCAACAGCTTTTCTAAGACGCTCTGCAACCATTGCAGCTTCCTCTTCCTGCGTAAACGGCAAAAGTATTGCAAACTCTTCTCCTCCGTATCTTGCCGCAATATCATATTCGCGGAGCTGTGAGCGCATAATTTTTGAAACTGTTTTCAAGACCAAATCTCCGGCTGCATGTCCGTATGTATCGTTAACCTGTTTAAAGTAATCTATATCAGCCATAATAGCGCAAAGAGATGTCTTCCGGCGTTTTGCGCTTGAAATTTCCTGCTTAATTCTTTCTTCAAGTTGTCTGCGGTTATAAAACCCTGTCAGGGCATCAAGAGTTGCATGTTTTAAGATTTCTCCGTAAACATTTGCTCTGTTTATTGTTGTTGAAGCCTGCGATGCCAGTTGTTCCAGATAACTTATGATTTCTTTGTCAAGAACTTCTTCCATGCTTTTGGCAGCTATACAGCCCAGAAGACTGTGTTCATTCACCAATGGGAAAAGCCCGATTTTTTTATCATCAGTTAAAATATAACCTGAAGCCGGACTAATCTTTGAAAGAAGTTCATTTATTCTTTTGTCGTTACAGGCTGACGGCCATTCAAGTTTAAACTTTCCGTTTTCTTTAAGAAAAATATAAATCAGCTGATTTGAGATTAACTTGTCAATTATTTCACCTACAATAGGAATTATATAATTAAGTTCGTACTGTGTTTCAATTATTTTGGCAATATTTTTCATTGCATCATGAAACTCAACACTTTTGTTCATCTTTTCTATTAGAGTTAGGTTTTCGAGTTTTAGGTTAATCATCCAGAACGCAATATTCAAAAAATCCTTATTTTCTGAATTGCTGCGGGCTGAATATTCATCCAAAAGGCTTGCGGCAGTATCAATATTGTCACATTCCTCAAGTGATTTAGATAATTTTTTTAATTTTTCTAAGATTTGCATCAGCCCTCAATTTTTTGCAGGATTTCATCAGAGATGTCAAAGTTTGCATAAACATTCTGTACATCATCATGTTCTTCCAGTTTGTCAAGAAGCTTCATTATTTGGTCTGCAGTTTTTTCATCGGTTACCTCAATTGTATTTTGAGGTATTCTTGAAAGTTCGGCAGAAGCGCTTTTGAAGCCTTCTTTTTCCAATCCTTCAACTACATTCTGGAAGTTTTCAACGGTTGTTAATACTTTATATTCACCGTCTTCTTCTGTGACATCAAGCGCATCAAGATTTATTGCTGCTTCAAAAAGTTTTTCAAAGTCATTATCATCTTCGGAAAATGTAATAACGCCTCTCTGGTCAAACATCCAACCAACACAGCCAGTAGCACCAAGGCTGCCGTTGTATTTTGTAAAGAAGCTTCTAATATCACCGGCTGTACGATTACGGTTATCTGTCATTGCCTCAACAACAACAGCAACCCCGCCTGCGGCATATCCTTCGTATGTTAATTCTTCGTAATTATCTGCGCCTGCAGCCCCAGCACCTTTTTCTATTGCACGTTTGATATTATCATTAGGAAGTCCTGCTGCTTTTGCTTTTTCTATTGCCGTTCTTAAACGGAAATTCCCAGCAGGATCCGGACCGCCAAGTCTTGCTGCAACTATTAATTCTCTTGAGTATTTCTGAAAGACTACAGCGCGCTGTGAGTCTATTTTAGCTTTTTTATGTTTGATGGTTGACCATTTTGAGTGTCCTGACATATTTTTTAATCCTCTTATTTCTATATCCCTATATCCAGAATACTAGCAAAAACATGCAGGAGTGTAAAGTAAAAAAGATTACCATTCAAACGGTTCGCCCGCTGTGTAGTCAGTGTATATTGCGGAACCTCCGCTGAGAATACTTTTCAAGCTTGCCAGACCGAAAAATCCTGCCCCGCCAGGTATGATTTTGTTTTTGTAAACAAGCAGCTGAAAAGCATCCCGCCCGAATTGATTTGGCTGTTTGTTTCCGTTTACATCCAATTTTATTAATGCAATATAGCTGCTTGAACAGGGTTTTAAGATTAGATTTCCATCTTCATCTTTTTGTAATGAGCCATCAGCATTGTATTGGTTACATTCAGTTTCCCTGTATTCGTTGTCCATTTGTTTTAATGCTAGTACAGTTCCATCATTTAAAATTATTCTTGGGGAACTATATATTATTCCATCGGCGGCAACTCCATTTGAACCTTCTATTTTTGAACTATATTTAATTTTATAATGCAGCCCCATACATTCCTTTGAACCCTTATCTGGTTCACAGTATTTAGCTCCATTAAAATATTTTGCAAAATTTTTTGTAACATCTTCTGATGTTTTAGTTATATCAAATAACGAAGAGTTATCTCCCGGGGTGCCGTATGCGCTCTGTGCAAGCAGTGCAGCCTGCTGGATTGCTGAAACTGCTTTCCTTGTTCTAGTTGCAAGTTCTTTATCCTTATATTTCGTTACCAATGCTGGCAGGGTCATTGCCGCTACCACTCCGATTATCCCTAATGTAATCAAAACTTCCGCAAGCGTAAATGCATATTTGTATCTCATCATAATCCCCCCTTTAATTTAACATAATTTGATAATAATCAATTTAGATTGATTATTTATAATTTATTATGACATTTTTGATACATTATGTCAACCCTATATAATAAATTTATGATAATTAATGACTTGGATGATTTTCAGCTTGTAAAATATCTTCTTAACCAAGAGTATTTTTTGCAGAAAGACTTGAATGAAAAGCTTAATGAGAAACTGGGAAAGCAGACTAAGGCTTCAAACTTTTCTTGTAAGCTTAAGCGTCAGCATCTGACATTTAAAGAGTTGAAACTGATTTGTGATATTCTCGGCTATGACCTTATTGTGCAGAAAAAGAAATAGAGCAGCTATTCATCTTTCAGTGTAATTTTTGTTTCCATTTCGTTTTCAATTTTTTTTATAAAGTCTCCAAAGGTTAAGCCAAAACCCTCGGAAATTCTTTTAAGAGTTGTCAACTGTGCTTCTCTTTGACCATTTTCAATGCGGCTCAGGGTTGCACATGGTATATCGTACTCATACGCAAACATTCTAAGGCTTTTGCCTGTCTGCTCTGTTCTTAATTTTCTTAGTGCTTTTCCAAACTGTATGCGATATTCCTGTGATTTATCCATTAAAATCCCTAGATTATTTACTTGCAATATTTAAATAGTAATGTTATACTCTTTTTTACATGTTTCCATATGGAAACATGTAAGGAGGATAAAATGAAAAATTCATTATTAACATTGACAAAAGGCATTAGTTCTATTGTTCTTTCAAACTATTTGTCCAAAAAAGCCTTTACTCTGGCTGAAGTACTAATTACACTCGGGATAATCGGTGTGGTTGCGGCAATGACCCTGCCTGCGATTACTGCAAAATATGAGAAGGTTGAAACTGTAACCCGTTTAAAAAGGGCTTATTCCCTATTAAATCAAGGGCTTCAAAGAGCGGTTACCGAGTTTGGCGATGTTAATGACTGGCCGGATAATATTCCTTCAGAAGAGCTGATTACTGACTATTTAGCTCCATCATTTAAGGTTTTAAAAATATATCCGAGTGCTGAAAGCTGGAGTAAAGCTATGTGTTATGATGGCAAAAGTGTAACAACATCATACGGAACTGAAACCCAGTATGTCTGGTTTGATGATATACATATTGCTAGCCCTTTCTTTTCAAATATTACAGCGTCTATGAAATTAGCTGATGAAATCTGTATTGGCGTAAATCATCTTGAGAGTAAAGGTGGAAGTGGTTCAAATATTTTTGTAGATGTGAACGGTAATGCAAAAGGTCCGAATAAAGCGGGATATGATTTGTTTTTCTTTACAATTAAAGGAAATGTTGTTAAGCCTTTTGGCTGGGATTGGACGGATGAGGATATAAGCAGTCCGTCTAGGCAGAATGCATGTAATTTAAAGGCTTTATACGGCGGAGAAGTATGTGCTGCAAGAATTATGAGGGAAGGCTGGCAGATTAATTACCGCTAAAAAATTAAATAAACATTAATTTAATCAAAGTTTGTTGAAAAAAAAGTTAAAATAATTATATAAATAAATAAGATTGCCGCAAGTATTAGAATGCGGGGATAAGATTTGAATGGAGTTGATTTATATGGTTGATTTTAACAAATTCACAAATTATTCTCAGGAAATTCTGTCATCGTCCGGTGCTTTAATGAATGAATACAGAAATTCCGAGCTCCAGCCGGAGCATATTATGCTGGCGATGATAAAGGATAACGGGATTATAAAAGATTACCTCACAGAACTTAAACTATTAAACCAGAATTTTATAAATAAAATAGTCGCTAAAGTAAAGTCTTTCCCTACTATTTCAGGTCCCCCGAATGCCGGACAGCTTTTTCTTTCAAATGATACATACAGGCTTCTTGATATTGCAAAAGAACAGTCGGAAGATTTAAAGGATGAGTTTATCAGTATTGAGGCAATACTTCTTGCTATGACAAAACTGGATAACAGCTGCATCCAATCCGTTTTGAAAGAATTTGGAGTAAATCAAAATTCTGTTTTAAATGTTATGAAAAAAATAAGGGGAAATAAAAAAGTGGATAATAAAAATGCAGAAGAAAATATGAAAGCGCTTGAAAAGTTTTCAACAGATTTAACCGCGCTTGCAAGAAAAGGAAAGCTTGATCCGGTTATAGGACGAGATGAAGAAGTACGTCGTATTATTCAGGTTTTGAACAGGCGTACAAAAAATAACCCTGTACTAATCGGTGAACCGGGTGTTGGTAAAACTGCTATTGTTGAAGGATTAGCCCAGCGTATAGTGCGCGGGGATGTTCCTGAAAGCTTAAAAAACGTAAAACTTGTTTCCCTTGATATGGGCGCACTGGTTGCCGGCGCAAAGTTCAGGGGGGAATTTGAAGAGCGTTTGAAAGCTGTTTTGAAGGAGGTTGAAGATTCAAACGGCGAGATTGTAATGTTTATTGATGAACTTCATACCGTTGTAGGCGCCGGAGCTACAGAAGGTTCGATGGATGCAGGCAACCTTTTGAAGCCTATGCTTGCAAGAGGTATTCTGAGAACTATTGGTGCAACTACAATTAATGAATACCGCAAGTACATAGAAAAAGATCCTGCTCTTGAAAGAAGATTTCAGCCGGTAATGGTTGGCGAACCTAGTGTTGAAGATACAATTTCTATCTTAAGAGGTTTAAAAGAGAAATATGAAGTCCACCATGGAATACGTATTCTTGACAGTGCTCTTATTGCAGCTGCAAAACTTTCAGACAGGTATATCACAGACCGGTTTCTGCCAGATAAAGCTATTGACTTAATTGATGAAGCTGCATCTTCTCTGCGTATTGAGATTGATTCAATGCCGGAGGAAATAGATACTCTTATGAGGCAGAAAATCCAGCTTGAAATTGAACGCGAGGCATTGAAAAAAGAAGACAGTGATGAAGCCAGAGCGAAAATTGACGATTTGACAAAACAGATCAGCGAACTCGAAGAAAAAGTTGCGAAACTTAAGGTTCAATGGGAAGCTGAGAAAGCTTCAATTGTAGGCGAAGCAGGCATTAAAGAAGAAATTGAAAAAGTAAAAGCCAAAATTGAAGAAGCAGAAAGAAACACAGATTTGCAGACAGCTGCGGAACTTAAATACGGTACTCTGCTTGAACTTGAGAAACAATTAAAAGCTGCCCAAAACAAGGAAAAAAGTTCTAACCAGCTTTTAAAAGAGGAAATTGATGAAGATGATATTGCAGAGGTTGTAAGCAAGTGGACCGGAATTCCTGTGGCAAAACTTGTGGAAAGCGAAACTATGAAACTTCTTCATATGGAAGATGTTCTGCATAAACGTCTTGTAGGACAGGATGAGGCTGTTGAAACTGTGGCAGACGCTATACGGCGCGCACGTTCCGGATTGAAAGACCCGAAACGCCCTATCGGCACATTTCTTTTCCTTGGACCAACCGGTGTTGGTAAGACTGAACTTGCAAAATCTCTTGCTGAATTTATGTTTAATGATGAGGATGCGCTAATCAGGATTGATATGTCTGAATATATGGAAAAACATAATGTTTCAAGGCTGGTTGGAGCTCCTCCGGGATATGTTGGATACGACGAAGGCGGACAGCTTACAGAAGCTGTACGCAGAAAACCTTATTCTGTTGTTTTGTTCGATGAAATTGAAAAAGCTCATCCGGATGTATTCAATATAATGCTTCAAATATTTGATGACGGCAGGTTAACTGATTCTAAAGGCAGAACTGTAGATTTTAAGAATACTCTTATTATTATGACAAGCAATATTGGGTCGGACATTATACTTGAAAATACAATTAATTCTCTCGGGTCGCAGTCTGATTTTGAAGCTACAAAGGACAAAGTTTTGGATGTTTTGAGAAGCCGTTTTAAACCGGAATTCTTAAACAGAATTGATGAAACCATTTTCTTTAAAGCTCTTACATTGCAGCAGCTTTCAGCAATTGTTGATATTCAGATGGATTATTTGAGAAAGCTTCTGAAAGAGCAGGAAATAGATGTTGAAATAACAGATGATGCAAAAGAATTTCTTGCAACACGCGGTTTCAACCCTGTTTACGGTGCAAGACCACTCAAACGTGTTATCAGACAGTTAGTGGAAAATCCTTTGTCAAAAGAGATTCTTGCGCAGAAATTCCTGCGCGGTGAAAAGCTCATAATCGATGTAGATAATGATGAAATTGTTTTCAAAAAAGCTTAGATTTTAAAGCCCCAGAAAGGGGCTTTAATTTTACATATGGAATTTTTGTGTTATTTTATCTGTAAAAGGATATATGTGTAAAAATGAAACTCAATTCATTTGATAGTAATACAAATTTTTGCTGGCGTTATACAGCTCACAGAGATATTACAGCGCTTGCTGTTGATAAAACTCCAAAACTCAAAAAATACAAGAATATTTTTGTGAAATTTGCTCAAAAACCCGATTTTGATGAAAGGGGCTTTCAGGGTAACAACCATTTTTATTATACACCTCAGTTATTTAGACCTAGGGAAAGCTTTCTGGATATTACAGGCAGGAATAATGCCGCGGCAAGGTTTGCCAAGCATCTTTTTTATTTCGAAGAATTTGTTGGTAAAGATAATGAAAAAGCTTTTGAGCATGCAGGAAGGGCAATCCATTTTCTGCAAGATGTGACACAGCCTCAGCATACTGAACGTGGAACCGTTTATAAAAAGTGGCAAGATTTGAAGCTGCACAAAGAATTTGAAGAGTTTGCACAACAGAACCAGGATACTTTTATAAAAAATGCTAAACCAGCCATTTTTGAACTTGAAACTGATGATCCCTCTGAAATATTTGATGAAGTTGTATTCTTATCAGAGAATGGAAAACAGGTTAGAAAAAATAATAAAAACGAATGGTATGAAATAGCTCAAACCGGAATTTCAAATGCAATTCAGGCAACAAAAATTTTTTGTGAATATATTGCCTCACGTTTATAATCTGACCGATGTCACAGCTTTGCTGCTCCAACGCATTTTGTAAACCCATCCATTTTCTGATACCGCTCTAAATATAAGCTAAAGTGCCAATTCCGGATTTCGCCCGGACATTTATAGATTAATCCAGATATTATATACAGGAGTGTCTTTGTCTTTCCTTATATCAACCTCTTTACCCCGGGCAAGCACTCCAAAATACTCAAAAAATCTGAGTATTTTAGGGTTTCTGTTTTTCAGCTCTTCAAATCCGTCAATGGTAATGACGGAGTTTGTGCTAATATTTTTACCGTCAGGCAGATGAATTATAAATTTTTTAAATTGGACCTGTGCATTATCAGCAACCCACCCATTGTCCTGAACATAGTCAACTATACCTGTAACAGGTGTGTCTGCTGCAATTTTTATATTCCCGTAACTGCATGCGCGCATTGTACGGAATTTTATCCTGTCGCCTGTTTCAATCGCATCGTATGCTGTTGAAATATTTTCATCAGGATAAATTTTTACAGGAATTTGTCGTGCATACACAGCGTTAGCTGTTAATATTAAAATTAAAACTAATAAGAGTTTCTTCATTTTTTATTTCTCCAAATACAAAAGGAAAACATCTTTCTCAGGAATCAGTGTAACCTCGCCGCCTCTTGTCCATAATGGCGGAATTAGTGTTGTTTCGTTAAATTCCATAAGCTGGTTATGCTGGTTGCCTTTTGCAAACACCGTTCCGTTTAATTCAGTTCCTGAAGCCGACCTGAACTGTTCAATGCTGATTGTAGCCTCTCTCCCGCCAAATCCGTTGTTCTCGTAATAAGTTATATACCCGGAAACTTTTTCTCCTTTTTTTATTTTGGGAGATGTGCTGCTGACAACCTGAAACTGAACTTCATCGCCTTCTTGAATTTTGTCATCCGCTGTTGTAATTTTTTCGGCAGGAGTAACTTTTATCAGGAATTCTGATGCTGTTGCACTGCTGCCGATTATTAAAAGTCCCAGTGCCAGAAACTTTTTAAACATTATAAATCTCCGTCTTTTTGATACTTACGGCTTTTTTCTTTAGCAAGGAAACCTTTTATTTCTCTTTCCATTGCAAATTCAAAATTCCTGTAATATATACTGTGTGTCATATCAGAATTCAAAAACTGCGGATATTTTTTGTAAATATATTTATACATTGCCATTACTCTTTTAGAGCCTTTCGGATGTGTTGATGTAAAGCCCCAGTCCCACATAGGTTCTGAATATATTTTTGTTGCAATTATTATTGCTGCAATCGGGTTATAGCCTGCGTTAACCATGTAGTCAATACCTTTTAAGTCGGCTTTTATTTCGTAAGATTTAGAGTTTACGTTCATCGCAATATATTTTATCGGACCACCGTAAGCTTCAACTGAATGTGCAATTTCATGCGCCATAACAGCAGCAAGTTCATCATCACTATCTATATAAGGCAAAATTCCGGAATACACAGTTACTGTTTTATCAAAAATCTGGGAAGTTGCATTTATCACTGTTGTGCTGCGGTTCATTATAATTGGTATTCTTTTTGAAATTTTATTTTTATAAAGAATTCTATGACCTATATTTAGAACTTTCTGTTCGTCTTTACCGTTCTTTTCCCAGAAGTTGTCCATGTTTAAATTCGTTTCAACATACATAACATCTGCAAATGCAGCAGTACCAAGCAAAATAACCCCTAAAAGCACAAGAAATTTCTTCATAATAACTCCTTTTTTCTTAATTCCGAGTTCTATTCTACTATACTGATTTTAATTTGGCAAGAGGATGTAAAACTTTTATAAGGATAGTTTATTTTAAATTTTTAAATGCTATAATGTCGTTACAGTTTATAATTTGATTGGAGAGAAGATATGTGCGGAATAGTAGGATATACCGGAAATAAATCTGTTGTTGATATATTGATTGACGGACTTAAGCAGTTGGAATACAGAGGATATGATTCCTCAGGAATTGCTGTAAAATGCGGAGATGATATTAAAGTTTATAAGGCTGAAGGAAAGCTTGAAAATTTGTCTAAAGTATTAGGCGGACATGTAAGCGAGTTTACATCAGCAACTTGCGGCATAGGTCATATCAGATGGGCAACACATGGTGCTCCTACTGTTTTAAATGCACATCCGCATACCTGTACATGCGGAAGACTTGTTATCGTTCATAACGGAATTATCGAAAATTACAAAGAATTAAGAGAACAGCTTGCAAAAGACGGCTGTACTTTCCGCTCTCAAACAGATACTGAAGTTGTGGCGCATCTTGTTGCAAAAAAATATGCACAGACAAAGGATTTAACAGAAGCCGTAAGACTTGCTGCAAAAGATTTGGAAGGAGCTTATGCTCTTTGTGTAATGCACAATGATTATAAGAATACAATTGTTGCGACAAAAAGGAATGCTCCGCTGCTTGTAGGTGTTGGTGAAGGTGAATTTTACGCAGCATCTGATGTTCCTGCGATTATAAAACATACCAATAGAGCAATGTACTTAAACGATAATGAAATAGTTACATTAACTCCGGAAAAGATGCTTCTTGTTAATTCGGAGGGGAAAGAGCTTCAGCCGAAAATTGAAACGCTTCCCTGGGAGCCGGTTGCACTCAGCAAACGTGGTTATAAGCACTTTATGCTTAAGGAAATACATGAACAGCCAGATGTAATCAGAAATATTCTTGTAGGGAAGCTTCATGCACCTGATGAAAATATTGTATTAAATGAGGTTAAGCTAAATAAAGATACACTTAAAAATCTTAACAGAATACAGATAATTGCATGCGGAACATCTCTTCATGCAGCAATGGTAGGTAAATACCTGATTGAAAATTTTTGTGGAATAGCTGTTGATGTTGAAGCTTCAAGTGAGTATATTTACAGAAAAACTGTTACAGATAATCATACGCTTGTTATAGGTGTTTCCCAGTCCGGAGAGACCGCAGATACGCTAACTGCAATTAAACAAGCAAAAGAAAAAGGCTCGCATGCCCTGATTATCACAAACAGACCGGATTCTGCAATGGCAAGACTTGCAGACAGCCTTATTTCAGTTAATGCAGGCATCGAAGTTTCCGTTGCCGCTACAAAATCTTATATTGCACAGCTTATGGCTTTCTATCTTTTAGCTTTGTATATGGCTGAGGTAAAAGATAGCGTAGATAAAGATACCCTTACTTCATTAAAGGCTGAATTAATGCTTTTACCGCAGAAGGTGGAAAGAATTCTGGCACATACCGAAGATATTCAGAAATGTGCAAGAGCTTATGCTGCCACAAAGGATTTTATTTATATAGCAAGAGGTATTAATTTCCCGACAGCTCTTGAGGGTGCTTTGAAGCTTAAAGAAATAAGCTATATAAATGCAACCGGTTATCCGGCAGGAGAACTCAAACATGGACCTATTGCGATGCTTGATGAAACAATGCCGGTTTTATCAATTTTGATGAACGGTGTTGTATATGAAAAACTTCTTTCAAACAGTGAGGAAGCAAAAGCTCGTAACGCAAGGATGATTGCACTTACAAACTCTAATGATGAAAAGTTAAATGATTTATTTGATTATATTATCAGAGTTCCGGAAGTACAGGAACTGTTCTCTCCGGTGGTTGCCATGGTTCCTCTCCAGCTTTTGGCTTATTATATAGCAGAATTTCTCGGCAAAGATGTAGACCAGCCGAGAAATCTTGCAAAATCAGTAACGGTTGAATAATTATTTCCAGGAGCCTTCCGAGTAGTTTTCAACATCATTTAGTTTATCGTTGGCCAGCACTGATGTAATGCTTCCGGTATTAACTGTGTTATGGTCATAAATGGTTCCGTTCTGTTTAACTCCAAAGCAGAAGTAATCTTGTCCTGCCTGATTTGGTTTCTGTTTCCCGTTTGTGTCAAAGCACAAACTTGCACAATATGTTCTTGTCCAGGGGTTGCTTGCAACAAGATTTCCGTCTTCATCATACACATTGCTGCCTGTTTCGTAATACTGATTACAGTTTTGATGCTGCTCGATCCAGATAATGCTGCCATCCGTTAAAGACATTCTCGGTTTGTTTGAGTATGGCTGTAGCATCGCAACACCGCCTTTCCCGTCAGGTTTCCTTTTTGTTTTTTTTACTTTATACTTACCCTGGCATCCGTTACTGTTTGTATCGCAAATCATGCTTACTTTAAAATATTTTGAAAAATTCTGTAATGTTTGCAATGAAGTATTATTTGTATCAAATAATCCGCTTACGTCAAATACTTCATTATCAGCTTTATAAGTATTTATGGCAGCAAGAATTGTTGAATAGGTCTTTTTAGCTCTTGTAACTAAAACCCGTTCCTGGTACTTTGCTGTTAATGCAGGCAGCGTCATAGCCGCAACAACGCCAATAATACCTAATGTAATTAAAACTTCCGCTAAAGTAAACGCGGAACGGGATAATCCCGAAGCGTGAAAAAGCCCGCCGGCACTATCTAAGCCCCCCCCCCCTCAGAGAATTTGAAGCTATAACTGTGTTTTGCATGTGAGTGTCCTCCTTTTTATTTATTATAAATTATTTTTGTAAAATATTCAACATGAAATTATTTTATTAATAGACTTGTGCGGAAGCAAACTTTTTTATATTATCTAGTATATGATAGTTTCTGAGAATATTAAAATAAATCTGAAACCTCCGCTTGAGCGTGCATATATTGAGGAAGAGTTTGCAAAACACAGTATTAATCCTTTACGCTGGGCAATTACAGAGGTTTCAGAAAATGAAATCATTGTTAATGTTTCATATGAAAAGAAAGCTTAAATTTTTATAAGAAGAAATTTGCTGTCTTTAAGTGCAACAACTTTATGTTCCTTATCTTTTTTGAACATAAGCAGTTCTCCTTTTTCAACTTTGAATTTTTCAGCATCAAAATGAATTTCGATTTCTCCGTCATAAACATATACTGCCGCATCATTTGCAGATGTGTGTGTATCAATAATTTCATCTTTCTTTATTGCAATGGCATTAAGGCTTCCCTGTTCGCTCTCCATTAAAGGAACTCTGTCAAACTTTTTTTCGTCTAAATTAACTAGATCTTTAATTTTAAGTACATTAAAAAACATAAATTTCTCCCCGTAAATTTTACCGACAAAATTATTAAAACTCCCGCCTGCGTAAAAGTACATTGCTCAGTTAGCGAGATTTAGATTAATATATATTAATACTTTATTTGCTTTTAAAAACTTTTAGAGTTAAACTGTATTTTAATGATGTGGCCGGGTTGGAATTAAAAAACTTACCGGCCGGTACAAAAACAAATTAAGGAGAAATTGGAAATGACACCAAAAAACTTTTTATTCACTTCTGAATCAGTTACAGAAGGTCACCCCGACAAAGTATGCGATCAGATTTCTGATGCAATCTTGGACGAGTTTTTAACAAAATATCCGCAGTCGCGTGTAGCTGCCGAAACTACTGTTACAACAGGCATGGCTCTTGTATGCGGAGAAATTACATCTGATTGTTATGTAGACATTCCTTCAGTTGTAAGAAATACTATTAAAAATATCGGCTATGTCGGTCGTGAAGGCGGCGGTTTTGATTATAAAACCTGTGCTGTTTTAACCAGTATTGATGAACAATCATGCGATATTGCCGGCGGTGTAAACAAAGCGTTTGAAACAAGAAGCGATAATGCTGATACTTCAACTTCAGAAACAGAAAATATCGGTGCCGGCGATCAGGGTATTATGTTTGGTTACGCTTGTAACGAAACTCCTGAATTGATGCCTTTGCCTATCAGTCTTGCGCACAAGCTTTCTTACAGACTTGCTCAGGTTAGAAAACAGGGTATTGTAAATTATCTCAGACCGGATGGTAAATCTCAGGTTACTGTTGAATATGTTGACGGTAAACCTTCAAGAATTGATACTGTTTTAATTTCAACACAGCATGATCCTGAGATTAATGGGGTAACTGACAATTCAAAAGTTCAGGAAATAATTAAAAATGATATTAAAAAATATGTTATAGACGCAGTTTTTGCTAATGAAGCAATTAAACTTGACAGCGAAACAAAAATTCTTGTAAATCCTTCAGGAAGATTTGTTGTAGGTGGTCCTCAGGGCGATGCAGGTTTAACAGGCCGTAAAATTATTGTTGATACTTACGGCGGTTATTCACGTCATGGCGGCGGTGCTTTCTCTGGAAAAGACCCTACAAAAGTTGACAGATCTGCTGCGTATGCTTCAAGATGGGTTGCTAAAAACATTGTTGCTGCCGGTTTGGCTGAAAAATGCGAAATCGAACTTGCTTATGCAATCGGTGTAGCTGAACCTGTTTCAATCATGGTTGATACTTTCGGTACAGGTAAAATTTCTGATGATGAAATCTCTGAATTGGTATTCAAAAACTTTGATTTAAGACCTGCCGCAATTATCAAGCAATTTGATTTGCGCGGTTTGCCTGCTAAAAACGGCGGTAAGTTCTATCAATTATTAGCAGCTTACGGTCATATGGGCAGAACCGATATTGATGTACCTTGGGAAAGAACTGAAAAAGCGGAAGCTTTGAAATCTCAGGCTTGCGGTTTGTGTTCTTGTGCTAAGTAGTAACTACACAATATGATTTAAAAAGGAGAGTTAAACAACTCTCCTTTTTTATTCTTCTTCAAAATTAAATTCAACTTTTGTTTTCTGTTTTTTTATCAAATATGCGCTTATAATTGCAGTAAGCGGCACACAAAGAAGTATTGCTATACTTCCTATAACAGCAGATGAAATTTCTGTTGCTACCTGATTTAAGTTAAAAAACTTTTGCAAATCAATATTGTTTGATAACAGCACCAGCGGTAGAGCTGAACCTAAATATACTAATATAAGCGTATTTGACATTGTGCCTATAACGTCTTTTCCTATATTCATACCGGAAGTAAATAACTGTTTCACTGAAAGAGTTCGGTCTGTTTCATAAATTTCGTTAATGGCGCTTGCTATTGACACTCCTGTATCCATAAGCGCACCGAGCGCAGCTATAATCATTGAAGCTGATAATAGTCCGGGAAAGTTTAAATCAGGGTGTGCTGAATATAAAAACATGCTTTCTTCTCCCGCAAAACCTGTCAAATGTGCGAAATATATGGTTAAAAGAGAAAGTCCGCCTGCAAAAACAAGGCTTAGGGATGTTCCTATGATTGCAGAAGAACTTTTTGAATTAAGACCTCCCACAAGATAAATTGTTATTATTGTAGATAAAATGCCGGCAAGTACCGCTGATGCTATAGGACAAAACCCATTTAGTATCATAGGCATAAGCATAAAAAATATTAACGCAACTGTGGCAATTATAGATACAAGACTGTAAATTCCCTTTTTTCTGCCTATAAGCAGCAACAAGGCTATAAATACAGCTGAAACCCCTAATAGTGCATTATCTCTTTTAATATCTGCAATGAAAAAATCTACATCATCAGCTGAAGTTATTTCTTCAGTTTTGGCTTCAGCGTGCAAAATAACTTTGTCCCCGCGTTTAAGGTTGATGTCATATGCCGGATTGCCTGTCAGCATATTATCAACAAGTCTTTCAGTGCCTTTGAACTCACCTGAAAGAACCTTTATTAAGACAACTTGTTTTACGCTGTTATCACCCTGCTGTAATCCCTGAACGTCTTCATACCTGATGTTTTCGACAATTCCCGTAACAGATGGTAATTCTGAGTTTTCATCAGCAAACACAGGGGAGATTAACCCCATTAACATAATAAGTAAAATAAATAATTTTTTCATAACAAATCCCTCACATTAACTTTATCACAAAATTTATGTGTTTGAAAAAGTTTTTAAAATAGTTTATAATAAAAATGGTGAAAGAAATCACCTTTCGGTATCAGAAAACTATTCTTAAACGCGCAAGCTCCCATTTCAGGGCAAGCGTATTAAGGAAAGGCAAATCTGAATAGTGTCGAGTCTGATGCACCGCTATTGAGACAAAAAAAATTTTATTTACTGTAAAACAAGAGAAAAGCAAGGTCAAAGAAACACAAATAATAAAATAATCAAAAATATTTCTTTTCGAGACGATAGCGTGAACGTAGTGAGAGTGTGTCCGAGAAAATAAATATTTTTGATTAATAAATAAAGAAAAGAAAAACATAAACCAAAGAAAGGAGACTAAATTATGGAAAACGCAGTAAAGACAAGAGTTTCCGGGGGGGGGGCAAGGTAATTTAAGCTC
>CABLZX010000016.1:0-38597 GCA_902383995.1 uncultured Brachyspira sp. | reverse complement strand
ATATATAATTATACTATATATTATAAAATTTTATAATTATTTATAAATTACTTGTTAAATTATTTTATTTGAAAGGTTGTTTATGAAGATATATGGGTTTACATTAGCAGAAGTTTTAATAACACTCGGGATAATAGGAATTGTTGCCTCTATGACATTACCCGCACTAATGAGTAAATATCGTGCAAATGTTACAATAACTAAATTACAGAAATTTAATTCGACAATGGCACAGGCTCAGCTTCGTTCAATAAATGATAATGGAGATGTTGACTGCTGGGATTGGGTACCTGCAGATGGGGAGAGCAACAACAAAATACTCCTAAACTGGTTTAACAAATACTGGACACCTTATCTTAATAACATAAGAATAATAGACAGAAAAGTTATAAAAGATAATAAACTTGCAGATGGAGGAATAACCTTTATACTAGGAGATGGCAGCGTAGCAAATATGAGCGGATTTTCCGGCGGGTATATACATGTTCACTATTATCCGAATTATAAGACTTTTATTGAAGAAAAAACTGTAGAGGGAGTGGATGATTTTATATTCGGATTTAATATATCAAGCTCCAAAAGATTCAATACTTACGGGAGTCAACAGAAAGATGAACAAGAATTAAAATTTAATACAAATTACGGATGCTACACCAAAAATCCGGTTCACGCAAAAGCATATTGTGCAAGACTTATACAGGCAAACGGTTGGAAACTTCCTCAAGACTATCCGTATAAATTCTAATTAATAACAGCCCTGATTGCTGCAATCATGCCAGCGTCAGAAGCAATATCTTTACCTGCAATATCAAAGGCTGTACCATGTCCTGGAGAGGTTCTTATTATATCCAAACCAATTGTCATATTAACCGTTCTGTCACCGGCAACAGTCTTAATAGGAATTAAGCCCTGGTCGTGGTAATTTGCAATATAACAATCATAAGGGCAGCATTCTTGATTATAAAATGCTTTTCCCGCACCGACAAACAATGTGTCCGCTGGAAGCGGCTTTGTAATATTAACACCAAGCCTGACAAGCTTTTCAACAGCAGGATTTAATATTTCAATCTCTTCCTGCCCTAAAATTCCGTCTTCACCGGAGTGAGGATTAAAACCGCACAGGGCAAATCGCGGCTCCTCAATACCAAAATGTTTTAGGAAAAACTCTTTCAAATTCAGGATTTTTTCAATAACAAGTTCTTTTGTAAGGTTTATTTCTTTCAGAGCACAATGTCTTGTCAAAAGCAAAACCCTAAAATCTCCTGCAACAAAAAGCATTTCTGCAAGCTGTCCGTTATGTGCAAGAAATTTCTGTAAAACTTCAGTCTGCCCGTTAAAAATATGTCCGGCAAGATGAAGCGCATTTTTAGCTACCGGTGCAGTAACAATTGCCTTAGGCTTTATATCGCAAACCTTTTGCAGAGCCTTGAAAGAAAAATCACCGGCATCAGCCGTAACCCTTCCAGGTTTAATATTATCAGCATCAAAAGGTATTTCAATAACTTCATAGTCGCGTTTTAAATGCCCGTAAAAATCTAATATCTTTTTATTAGAAACAAGTACAATTTTGTCTTCAGGCAAATCAAGTTTATTCAAAGCCTTAATTGTAATCTCGGCGCCGATACCGTTAGGATCACCAGTAGTAATTGCAATTTTTTTACTGTAGTTATTCATGATGCTCAAAATATTTTAAAATATCAATAAGAGTATTAACCCCGCCAAGATTGCCGGATTTTGTAACAATCCACTGCGCATTATGATCAAGACTTAAAGCAATAGCCGGTGCAACTTCATCAATCAGCTGCAACTGAGTTGCTCCAATTGCAGAACAGCACTTGTATGAGGTTTCCCCGCCAAGAGTAATAAGGATTAACTCTTTTTGCGCCGCAACTTTCTGCGTCAGTTCAGCAAGAAAATCCGTAATTACGTTTGCAAGGTTCGCCTTGGTAAGCTCGGCATTTAATGAATCCTCGGAAAATCCATCGAAATCTCTAACAAGGTTTGAAGTATGAACAACAACAATATTATTCTGCCCGAGATTATTAATTACCCTGTTAACAAGTTCATCACTTACACCTGCAAGAACTGTTTTCATATCAAGATTTATAACAAGAAGATTTTCAAACTCATCAGCTTCTTCAAGTTTTTCAATTTGATTTGCCGTAATTTGTGTAGCACTGCCGGAAACAACAAATTTTGGCAGTTCAGGAAGAGTTTTTGTAATGTGTTCGGATTTGAAATCAGAAAACCACAAATCACTTAAAACCTGTGCTGCAGCTGCTGTACCTGTTGGAAGAATTCTATATTCGGATTTATCCATAGCAAGAACAATCTGTTCAATATCAACTGTAGAAACGGCATCCATTACAATGAGTTTTTTGCCTGATTTAATAAGATTATTTAAATCTCTTAAAATAGGACCGGCACCTTTCATAATAGTTGAAAGTTCAATTGAACCTACTAAGTCTTTGTTTTCTTCATCAAGCTGTGATTTCAACAGTGTAGGCAGATGTGATTCAAAAATAGGGGAATGCGGATCTCTTGCCATCTCAGTCCGCTCAATAGGGACACCTTTCAAAAGATGATACCCGCCGACAGTTACTCTGGATTCTGCAGGGAACGCCGGTATAATAATAGAGGCATCCCATTCAAGAGTATCAAGAATTGCAAGCACTTCTACCGCAATATTACCTCTTATTGTAGAGTCAATTTTTTTATAAAAATAATCTGGATTGATTTTTTCAACAAAAAACTGCGCGGCTCTTTGAGCTTTTTCAAACGCGTCATGCGGTTCAATATTTCTTGACTCTGTAGAAAGCGCCCAGGTTTGGGTATTTTTAATATTAATCGGGTCAATTTCTTCGCTAAGCAAAATCTGGGTATTTGCACCCTTTAAATGGAACTGTAACGCTGTGTCGTTTGCTCCGGTCAAATCATCTGCAATAATAGCAACTGTTGTAGAGTTAATTATCATAATACTTCAGCGTCTCTTTTTGAACCTAACAATCTTATGCTTGTAGCTACTACAAGGAAATTTTCTCTTTCGCTGCCTGTAGCTTTATCCGTCCAGCGATTTTGTGCAATTCTGCCGTCTACGGCAACCTGCATACCTTTCTTTACATATTCGCCTGCAAATTCAGCTTGTTTATCCCAAACATCAACATTAAACCAGTCTGCAACTTCTGATTTTGTTTTGGAATCCCAGCGGTTAACAGCAACAGAAAAATTTGCCTTTACTTTTCCTGATTCAAAGTATTTTATTTCAGCATCACGTCCAACGCGGCCTACTAAAACAACTGTATTCATCAATACCTCTTTCTTTGTAATAAATTCTTATAACATTTTACACTAAAAATAAAACATGGTTCTGAAAATACAGTTTTCTAAAGAAATGTTAAATAATTAAAACCATGGATAGTCATCCTTAATTTCCCAGCCGTCCTGCTGTATCAAAGCTCCGCAGAAATAGGCATTCCTTGAAGATGCACATCCCCAGCCGGAGTGATTCATAAGAGTATTTCTTGATTTTTGTTCATAACCAAACATACCAAACTTTGAATTAGATTGTGTTAATCCCATTAGAAAAACATCTTTTCCGAAAGTATTCGGCTTGTTAAATCCGTTAATATCGATAAATAATAAAATTCTACCGCCGTAATTACCTTGATAATTATCATAAACAAGTGATACAAGGGTTGAATTATTAATAATAAATCTGTATGTATTATCGCTCGGAGAATAATTCAACACAGTGCCATCAGGGTAATACCAATTATAAAAGCATTTTCTTGAAGATGTTTTACCGGCTCCGCAGTCAGTAACAACTTTTAAATAAGGTATTAAATACCTGTGAGCAAAACTATTAAGAGAATCCCTGAGTTCAGACAAATCTTCACCGCTTACGGATTGAGATGGAACAAAATCCCAACTGCTTATATCCCCGTAATCTTTCTGCGCCATTGTAAATGCTTGCAGAATAGTCGAGTAGGATTTTTTGAGTTGGACAGCTGTAACCTTTTTTTGATACTTAGCGGTTAAAACCGGTAAAGTCATAGCTGCTACAACGCCTACTATACCCAAAGTTATTAAAACTTCAGCCAGTGTGAAGCCTGCTCTAATGTTATTCTTTTCAGCGGCGCTATATGATACTTTACCTGCGCCAATGCCGGATAAGGAGCTTAAATTACCTTGCCCCCCCCCCGAAAACTCTTGTCGTTACTGTGTTTTCCATAATTCAATCTCCTTTTTAGTTGTATCTGTTCTTTCTTACTTTTTTTGATTAACTATAAAACTTTTCTCGGGCACACTCTCGCCCTACTCTCGTTATCGCCTCAAAAACAAATAAATTTAATTTAAATTGTTCTGTCAGTTCCTGCTTCTCGCTATCGATTTAGCTTTTCGTTACAATAGCCAAAAATGCGAAAGAGCGTGTTTGAGAAAACATATATAGCTTTTCAAACATGTTTTTCCTCTGCTTTTTCTATTATAAGATATGTAATTAAAAAATTCAAGCTTTACGCGTTATGAAACATTTTACAGCATAAGCCAATGCCATAATACCTCCGGTCGCAGCAATATATTTTACGGATTTTGGCGTATCTTTCGTATCCTCAAAATCAAGCTTCTTCTGCTTTGAATAAATATCTGCGTTCATTGCATTAAACTTTGCTGAAGCCTCTCTATCCGAATATAAGACAGGTTTATAATGGCTGTCAGGAGGAGTTATTACTCCTACATGCAGATCCGGATTTTTCATGTTTAGATTTACACTATTATTCGGAACACTCACCATATTTATAAAAAAACAAATTATAACTTAAAATTGCTATTTCGTTTTAAAAGTTTACAAATATATTGACATTTCTATCTTTATAATATAAAATGAGAATTATTATCAACTTAGAGGTATTTAATGAACTATTCAAGGCAGCGAGAAATAATTCTTGATACATTAAAATCAAATGTTGTTCACCCGACAGCTGAATATATTTATTCAATACTGCAAAAGGAAAACCCTAAAATAAGCTTAGCTACTCTCTACAGAAATTTAAACCAGCTTGCAGAACACGGTATAATCAAAAAAATCGACGGGCTTGAACAATCCTCTCATTATGACCATAATACCCATGCACATTATCATTTTATATGCGATAATTGCAAAAAAGTTTATGACATAAGCTCTGCGATTGCTCCTGAATTGGTAAAAAGAGCAGAAGCTGAAACAGATTTCAAAATCCTTGGACACGATATTGTGTTCCATGGAGTTTGCAAAGAATGCAAAAACAGCCAAGAAGGTTAGAAAACAGAAAAGGAGAATTTTATGAAAAAATTTGTATGCACAGTATGCGGTTATGAGTATGATCCGGCAGAACATGACAATGTAGCATTTGAAGATTTGCCGGATGATTATGTATGCCCTCTCTGCGGTGTTGGTAAAGACCAGTTTGAAGAGGAATAAAAATTTTATGGTACAAAGCCGCAGATTTTCTGCGGCTGAATTAAGAGTAAGGAGAAGTATATGCCTGAATTAAAGGGGTCTAAAACCGAAAAAAATTTGCAGACTGCGTTTGCAGGAGAATCACAAGCAAGGAATAAGTATACATATTATGCCTCACAGGCAAAAAAAGACGGGTTTGTGCAAATAAGCAAAATTTTTGAAGAAACTGCAAATAATGAAAAAGAGCATGCTAAAATTTGGTTCAAGTTTTTGAATGAAGGAAATAAAATTCCTGAAACAATCAAAAATCTTGAAGATGCAGCTAACGGAGAAAATTACGAATGGACAGAAATGTATGCCCAATTCGCTAAAGAAGCTAAAGAAGAAGGGTTTGAACAGCTTGCAATTCTTTTTGAAATGGTAGGAAAAATTGAAAAAGAACACGAAGAACGCTATAGAAAACTTTTAGAAAATATTAAAAACAACACAGTTTTTGAAAAACCTTCAAAAGTACTGTGGGAATGTTCAAACTGCGGTCATACAATTGAGAGCGAAAATGCTCCCGAGTTATGCCCTGTTTGTAAACATCCGAAAGCATATTTCTTTATGAAAGCTAGTAATTTCTAGTATCTTTTAAGAGGCTTTACAAAATTTGCAAAGCCTCTTTTTTATGATAAGATTAAAATGCAAATTAAAGGAGCGGGATGTGACAGAATTTAAAGGCAGTGAAACCGAACAGAATCTGCAAAAAGCATTTGCAGAAGAAGCAGTTGATTATTTTAAGTATGCTTTATATGCCTCTCTTGCAAAATTTGAAGGGCAGGATTATATCCAAAAATGCTTTGAAGAAGTTGCACAAAATGAAAAAGAACATGCTAAAATCTGGTTTAAATGGCTTAATGACGGTAAATTTACAAAAACTCTGGCTAACCTTGAGGATTCCGTAAAATCAGAACAGGATGCCGGTAAATCTCATTATCCGGAATATGCCACAACAGCTAGAAGGGAAGGCTTTGAGCATATTGCAGGTCTTTTTGAACGTGTTGCGGAAATAGAAATCGAACACGAAGAAAAATTCAAAAAACTGCTTCAGGCGTTAAAAAATGAAAATCTCTGTCCTGATGAAAACGGAAATTATATCTGGGAATGTTCTGCCTGTGGTGCTGTAATTGTGCAGAAGGATAGACCTGATTTCTGTCCGTTATGCAAACATGATGAAACATTCTTTTTTAAAAAGAACCCCAAATAATTATTTATAAATATACAAGGAGAAAGAAATGAAATTTCAGGAAATTAAAAATAACATATTTTACTGCGGATTAAATGACCGCGAAAGAAGAATATTTGATGAACTTATACCATTAGAACATGGTACCAGCTACAATTCTTATCTGGTTAAAGGCAGCGAAAAAATTGCAATTATTGATACAATGTATCCGCCAAAATCAGATGAGTATGTTAAAAATTTGGATGATAACAATATTACTCATGTTGATTACATTATTGCTAACCATGGAGAACAGGATCACTCTGGCAGTATTCCTAAATTATTAAAAAAATATCCTGAAGCTATTGTTGTAACTAATGCAAAATGTAAAGAAAATATTATAGAAATGCTTCATGTTGATGAAGCTAAAATTAAAGTCATCACCGATGGAGAAGAACTTTCTCTTGGCGACAAAACTTTAAAATTTATTATTGCACCCGGTGTTCATTGGCCGGATACAATGTTTACACATATAGTAGAAGACAACCTTCTATGCACATGTGATTTTTTAGGTGCACATTATACTTTTGATAATTTATATTCACCGGACAACTGTGCAATTGAACACAGCGCTAAAAGGTACTATGCTGAAATAATGATGCCGTTCAGAACAATGTGCAAAAAGTATACAAAAATGATTCAGGATTTGAAGCCTGAAATGATTCTGCCTAGCCATGGTCCTATATATAAAAATCCGGATTTTATCCTTGATTTATATGCTGACTGGAGTGCAGATGAAGGTAAAAATTTAGTATTGCTTCCGTATGTATCTATGTATAAAAGTACAGAAGAAATGATTGAGTATCTAGCCAAAAAACTTGCTTCAAAAGGTATAGACACTCAGGTATTTGATATTGTAACAGGCGACCTGGGCGATCTTGCTATGGGGCTTGTTGACGCAACAACTCTTGTAATGGGTTGTTCTATGGTTCTTGCAGGTCCGCATCCGATGGCTGCAAATGTAGCATATCTTGCTAATCTGTTAAGACCAAAAACAAAATTTGCATCTATTGTCGGCTCATACGGATGGGGCGGCAACCTTACAGGCAAACTCGGGGAAATGCTTTCAGGTTTAAAACTTGAAATGATAGAACCTCTTCTGATTAAAGGAAAACCCAAAGAAGAAGATTTTGCCAAACTTGATGCAATGGCTGAAACTATTTATGAAAAACATAAATCAGTAAATCTTGTATAACTAAAAAAAAGGGGGAAAAATGATTAGTGGTCTAATGAAAAACTTGGGAATTCAAACACAGTTCAGTAGTTCAAAGAAAGTGGCAGGAGAAGCCGCAAGAGTAAAGAAAACTCCGCAGAATAACCAAACAGCCGCAGGCGGTAAAACATTAGAACAAGATACATTTACTTCAAACAAAAAATCAGAAGAAGTTGCCGTAAACAGCGGTGACAAATTTGAAAAATCACCCCAGAAAAAATAACAATTACATAATAAAAAGCCTTCCATAACAGGAAGGCTTTTTTAAATAAGAAAAAAACTACTTTGGCAAATTTTTGAAATATTCCTTATCATTTAAAGCTTTAATTGTACAGCCATAGCCATTCGTACTACTGGTTGAAGTTAATGAACAATATGTGTCAACCGGGTAAGAGGTATCATCTGCGCCCATAGGCAAAAGCTTTCCAGATTTAGTTATCTGGAACATAAAAATATCATGCCCCCACCTGTTAGGATTTTTCTGCCATCCGTTGACATCAATTGCCATCAAAATTTTTCCTTTAGTCGCTTCTCCTTCTGCTTCTCCGGCTCTATCAAAATATATTGTAGTATTGTCAATAGTATTGGACATGGCATCATTGCCTACACAAGCAGCTTTTGGTTTACCATTAAATGTTTTATAGGTATTCATCATAAATGTACAAAAATTCGATCCAGTACCGCCAGAATTAGGACATCCTGTCTTTTTATCTGTACCGCGACATACCGAACCATTTTTATAATATTTTACAAAATAAGTACTAAGATCTTTTGCATTGTCTACATCAAGCACCCCGCCCATATCTTCAACGACAACTCTCTGGGTAACCTGAGCAAGTATAGAATATGCTTTCTTTAATGATGTTTCCAGCTGTTTATTTTGTGTATTATTTATTACAGTCGGCATTGTCATTGCTGCTACTATACCAATTATTCCAAGGGTTATTAACACTTCTGCTAAAGTAAACGCACGTTTCATACTTTATTTTAGTCCTTTCTTATCTTATATTATATGTTATAACTTATACTTTTTCAATATTTCACTTATAGTTTTCATTTTTTTACATAACAAAAATCAGCCAAATGTTTACGTTGGCTGATTCTTTTACTTATAAACCCTTGTATGGAGCTGTGACTAGTTTGCCCCCCCCCCGAAAACTCTTGTCGTTACTGTGTTTTCCATACTTAATCTCCTTTTTTTTTCTAGCTTTGATTTTATTTCTTTTTTATTAAATTAAATATATTTATTTTCTCGGACACACTCTCGCCCTGCTCTCGTTATCGCCTCGAAAACAAATATATTTAATTTAAATTGTTCTGTCACTTCCTGCTTCTCGCTATCGATTTAGCTTTTCGTTACAATAGCCAAAAATGCGAGGGAGTGTGTCAAAAAAAAGTTTTATATTTTCTTTTATTGTTCTGTCGTTAGAATAGCTACATATGTTTTCTTATTTGTTTTACCTGATAGGATTTTCGTTTATCCATGCAGTATTGTGCCTCTGACACCGCTATAGTTTCGAAAACATTTATAGCTTATCTATCATATTTTGATCTGCTTTTTATTATAAACTATTCTCGCACTTTTTTAAATATTTTGTAAATAAGCTTAACAAAAAAGCAATTTTTAGACTTTACTTACTTTGTATATATGGGTTAAAATAGAAGCAGCAATATGAAAATAGAAAAAATTAATCTTAAATATCCAAATTACCAAAATACAGCTCCTGAAGAAAACAAAATCAATACTGTATCCTGCAGCAGAACCTCTGTTCAAAAATCTTTGTATACAGAAAAAGGTGTATATATTCCTTTTTGCGGGCTTGCAAAAGGTCAGGATTTTATTGAAGAAACTTGTATAAAAATGCTTCGAAAAGTAAGGGAGCATAGATACCGTAAATTTGCAGAAGATGATATTAGAGAAATATTAACAGATTTACGGAAAGTCAATAACCCGGAAGAAAAACCGCATATTATTCAGGAAGCTCTGACTCTTGAAAACGAAAATTCTTGTGAATCCCCATCTAAGCATTTTGTAAAAAGAGTAATAAATCTAACTGCCGGTAAACCTGAAGATGAAAGATTTGCTATACTTGAATTTGCCCAGCATGAATTAAATTATGCAACAGAGCCTCTGGCTGCATTTTCAAAAATTCCGGAGGAGAAACAGACAAAACTTCTGCCAATACTAAAACAAATTAATGAAGCCAATGATACAGAAATGTTCAATTCAATACAAGGACATACTGAAACCATAACATCACTTTATGATATTTTTAGAACTGCTGTATATGCACATGATGATATTAGTAAGCTTACTGTACCGGAAGCAAATGCCTATAAAGTTGAAACTCTTAAATCAATGAATGAAGATAAAAAATTTATGGAAAAACTGGATTTTTATGCTGACAAACAATCGAAAGAAAATATAATTTCTATAGTTGATAATGTTATGAATTATTTTTTCGATAATATTTTATAGTAAAAAGCTCCCTTTGAGAAGGGAGCTTTTTTTATTTTACATTTGCAAAATTTAAGCTTTAACAAGCTCTTTGGCAAAAGATTCAGCTTTACGGGCATTAATTTCATCTTCAACTTTAGAAATGAATTCATCAACACCCATTGTACCAACCTGTCCTATACCTCTTGCACGAACAGCAACAGAGTTTGCTTCGATTTCCTTGTCGCCGATTACAACAACGTAAGGGATTTTCTTATCCTGTAAGCTTTCTCTGATTTTATAGTTCATACTTTCTGAACGGTCGTCAAGCTTTGCTCTGATGCCTGCGGCACGCATTTTTTTATAAACTTCCGCTGCAAAATCAGCATGCTTTTCATTACTGATAGGAACAATTGCAACCTGTGTCGGAGCAAGCCATGTCGGGAATGCGCCTGCATAGTGCTCGATTAAAATACCATGGAAACGTTCCATTGAGCCGAAGATTACACGGTGAAGCATAACAGGTGTTTTCATCTGTCCGTCTTTGTCCTGATATTTAATATCAAATCTTTCAGGAAGGTTAAAGTCTAACTGAATAGTAGCACACTGCCATGTTCTTCCAATAGCATCTTTAACTTTAAAGTCAATTTTCGGACCATAAAAAGCGCCATCGCCTTCGTTAATATCATACTTCATACCGCGTCTGTCCATAGCTTCTTTCAAGCCGGCTTCAGCTCGGTTCCAGTTTTCTATCTCACCTACAAAGCTTTCCGGACGTGTAGAAAGCTCAACCTCGAATTTCATATTGAACATTTCCATTGTATCTGCAACAAAGTCAATGATTTCGTTAATCTCATCAACTAACTGTTCCGGTGTACAGAAAATGTGTGCATCATCCTGGGTAAATCCCTGAACTCTGGTTAAACCTGATAAAGCGCCGGACTTTTCTTTTCTGTAAACAGTTCCAAGCTCAGCCATTCTCAAAGGCAGTGAACGGTAAGAATATCTGTTTGACTGATAAATCAAAATATGGAACGGGCAGTTCATTGGTTTTAAAATAAACTGTTCGTCGCTGTCTTCATCTTTTTGAATAAAGAACATATTTTCTCTATAGTGATCAGCGTGTCCTGAAATTTCCCATAATTTAGATTTAGCAATATGCGGAGTATTAACAATAACATAACCGCGTTTTCTGTGTTCTGTTCTCCAATAATTTTCAATTTCTTCACGAACTACAGCAAGGTTAGGGTGCCACAATACAAGCCCGCCGCCTAGTTCTTCTCTTGTAGAGAACAAATCGAGTTTTGCACCGAGTTTTCTGTGGTCGCGTTTTTCTGCTTCATCAAGGAAGTTCAAATAATCAGCCAGATCTTCTTTTGTCCAGAATGCTGTTGCATAAATTCTCTGGAGCATTTTATTTTTTTCGTTGCCGCGCCAGTAAGCACCGGCAACTTTTAATAACTTAATTGCATTACCTTTAATATATGAAGTATTAGGAATGTGAGGACCTGCACAAAGGTCATTAAATAATACATTTCCGTCTTTGTCTTTTGTCAGATATAATGTAGGATTGTCATTTCTGTGTTCTTCAAGCAATTCGGCTTTATAAATTTCACCTTCTGCCTTAAACTCGGCAATCTGCTTATCAACATCGGGAATAACATACCTTTCAAAGGTAAGATTTTGTTTAATAATGTTTTTCATCTCATCTTCGATTTTTTGAAGGTCATCTTCAGTGAAAGCATGCCCGTCAGTCAAATCAAAATCGTAATAAAAGCCGGTGTCTGTAGAAGGTCCGATAGCCAACTTTGCCGAAGGAAAGAGCTTCTGAACAGCCTGTGCCATAATGTGAGATGCAGAGTGTCTTAAAACACCCAGAGTTTCTTTGTTTTTTTCCATTTTAAACCTTTCATGTCCTTTTGGGTTTTGCGGCAAATCCCGGTTCAAATAACAACACTTAAATGAACATTTGCCCCCGGGGTGGACCCCCCTAACTGCTAACAATAAAACCATACCACTGACAATAGTTGATTACAAGAAAAATATCCTAAAATCTTGTAAAAACGGAATGGCAAAAGGCGAAGCAAAAAAATATTCAAAGAAAAGACCGGCACAAAAAGCCACTAATACAACTGAATATTTTGCAAGATTTGAAGCAGATATATACAGAACACCTAACTTATTCTTATAAGAAATATTACGATTACACCTGGCTCAATATTGATAGATTAAATATTTAATCCGACGTTCAAGCTTTATCAGATTTTATACCGAAAAGTTTTATTGCACCGCCGGCGATTAAAGCAGAAGCCAGCCCGGCAGCCATAGCATAAAGAGCTGCACCTTTGCGGGGAACGAACTTTTTAAATCTGTCAAAAGAAGTATTTGCAAGAAACGGGTCTGTCATTGATTTAGCTTCTGATTTTACAGTATCGAGCATATCTTTCTTTAGAACAACGCCATCTTTTTCAAGAGCAGTAAATTTCTTATAAAGGTTAAGCTCTAAGTTTCCTGCCTGAACAAGACGATCCCTATCAGTAGTTAAAGCCTTTATCTTTTCAGCATCCATTACGGTAGGTGCATCAAGCACCTCTTCTCCGTATGAAGCTGCCATAAGTTCTTTTATTTCTTTACAACTTTCTTTAGTAAGAGCTTTATGTTTCAGCAGGTCATCATAAAGTTCATTTAAAGTAAAAACCTTAGACTTGCTTGAATATTCGTCTACTACAGCATTATAGCCATTAAACGCCTCATTTATAAGACCTTCTTTCGTTTTTATAAATTCATTTACCTTTTCCAGCGGCACCTTTTCTTCAGCAAATGAAGTATCAACAATGTTGTTTAAAGAATTTTTAAATGCTCTTGCCGGGATAATTGTTTGCATTGCTTCATTAAAAGCACTAATATTCCTGTTTCTCATTTTATTAACAGATTTATCAAAAACATCAGCATCACCAAAAACCAAATCATCAAGAGTTTTGGCAGCTTTAGGAGCCATATAGCTTCCGCCAAGAGCACCTGCGGTGCCCGCAACTGCAGCGCCTATTCCTGCATATAAATTATTATTCTGCGCTCTTCTATCGGCGGTAACTGAATTTATTGCCATTTAATTTCCTTTCTTGAAAATATTTTATTTTTTATATTAAAACAGCTAAAAGGAAAAGTTGACAGTTATTTATAAAAATTTACAATATATTATCTATGACGGTAATTATCCATAGTGAAATTGTAGTATAATATATAAAAAAGAAGAGTATTTTTATAAGGGGATAAAATGAAGAAATTTATTATTGCATTATGTGTAATGTTATTAAGTACAGCTGCATTTGCCGCAGAAAATGTTTACAATCTTGATAACGGTCAAACCGTAATTATTAAAGAGGTAAAAACAAACCCTATTGTAACTGTTGATACCTGGATTAAGACAGGCTCAATAAATGAAACAGATAAAAACAACGGGGTTGCACATTTTTTGGAACATTTATTCTTTAAAGGTTCTAAAAATCACGCCCCGGGGGAATTTGACAAGCTTCTTGAAACAAAAGGGGCAGTAACAAATGCGGCAACCAGCAAAGACTTTACGCATTACTATATAACAATTCCTTCAAAATATTTTAATGAAGCATTGTCGCTTCATGCTGATATGCTTCTTAATCCGCTTATTCCAAGAAAGGAACTCGAGAGAGAACGCAAAGTCGTACTTGAAGAAATTTCAAAAGACGAAAATTCTCCAAACAGTGTTGTATATGACAATCTCGTAAGTATGTTATATACACACCACCCTTATAAGAGAAAAGTTATAGGGACAAAAAATATTATAGAAACAATTCCAAGAGATGAAATTTTAGACTTCTACAATAAATGGTATTACCCTTCCAATATGGTGACCGTAATCGTTGGGGATGTGAATACCGAAGAAATTCTGGCTAAGGTAAAACAAAACTTTAACAGAGAAGCAGTAAAAGCGCCTAAGGTAACTTATCCGAAAGAAAAACAGCTTACTGCACAGGCCAGAAAAACAGCTTATCTGCCTGCCCAATCAGGCTACATGCTAATAGGTTTCCGCGGGGTAAGTCTTGCAAATAAAGACAGCTATGCTCTTGATGTTCTTGCAACAATTCTGGGCGATGGACGTTCTTCAGTATTCTATCAGAATATTAAAGACAAAAAACAGCTTGCTTTCTCTATTTCAGCTTCTAATGCAGGTTTCAGGGATGACGGAATTTTCTATATTTCAGCAAGTTTCACTCCCGATAAATTAGACAAATTGGAAGCAAACATTTTTGAAGAGCTTGACAACATACAAAAAAATGGAGTTACAGCAGAGCAAGTTCAGCTTGCCAAAAATATTATAGAACGTGATACATATTATCAGAGAGAATCTATTTCAAACATAGCACAGGAAATCGGCTATGTTATGACAACAACAAATGATATAAGAATTTATGATGATTACGTTGCAAATATTAAAAAAGTAACACCAGCCGATGTTAAACAAGTTGCAGATAAATATTTAAGCAAAAATAAATCAGCAGTTTCCATTGTACTGCCGGAAAGCGCCAGAGAAGTAAAGATTTCAAATGTAACACCGGCACCTGCAGAGGCAAAGTTTGTAAGTGAAAATAAAACTACTCAAAAATATGACCTCTCAAACGGCGCAACACTTTTGATGACACCAAATACATCAAACGAAATTGTTGCAATCAGCATATTTGCAAAAGGCGGCAACTTTACACAAAATAAATATGGCACAGGTATACTTACGGCTTCTACCATGGTGAAAGGGACAAAAAAATACTCGCCGTCCGAACTTGCCCTTGAATTGGAGGACAACGGAATTAAAATTCAGCCTGGTATCCGCTCTGATGCCTTTTCTGTAACAGTTTTAACAACAAAAAATCAATATGATAAAACACTTGAACTTTTAAATGAAATAATTAATAACGCAGCTTTCGATAATTACGAAATTGAAAAAGTTAAAAATGAAAAACTTAATGCACTGAAAAAATCCCGCGACATTCCGCTTGATGTTGCAATAGAAGAATACAAAGATATGATTTTTGAAGGTTCACCATACACAAATTCAACACATCTTTTGGAAAAAAATATTCCATCCATAGAAAGAGAAGATATTATCAATTACTATAACAATATTTTCCCACCTGCAAATGTAATTGTATCAATAAACGGGAATGTTGATAAAGATAAAACAGTACAGGCTTTTTCAACAATGTTTAAATCTAACAGCAATGACAAATTCGATTACGCCAAACATGCCGGCGAGATAACACCGGTTTCTTCTGCAAGAACAAGAACAATAACCAAACCGGACACAAATACAGACTGGATATTCTTAGCCTGGCAGACCGCAGGACTTAATAACAGAAAAGATTACGCAACACTACAGGTAATCGATTCTATCTTAGGTACAGGAATGAGCTCCAGACTATTCAAAAACCTTCGTGACCAGGAAGGGCTTGCCTATCAGCTCGGGTCTGGTTATTCCGCAAACAAACTCAGAGGTGCATTTGTAGTCTATATAGGTACAAATCCGCAGACCCTGGAACAGGCTAAAGCCGGTTTGTTCAGAGAAGTTAACCGTTTAAAAACAGAGTTTGTCAGCTCAAAAGAACTTAAAGAAGCAAAAGACAAATTAATCGGACAGTTCACTATATCACAGGAAACAAATCTGGACAAAGCTATCACTCTGGGCTGGTTTGAAACAGCCGGTTACGGCTACAATTTCGTAAACGATTATGAAAAACTTATCAACTCAGTAACAGAATCCGACATTATTAATGTTGCAAATAAATACTTTAATTCAAATTATGTACTTTCAATAGTAAAAAAATAGAACTTTCTAAAACAGGAGATATTTTCCGGAACAAATTCCACATAGAAATATCTCCTGTTTTGATTTTAACTTTAAAATTTGAACTATTGCAATTACAGAAAACTATGTATTCACTTTTGTAAAGAAAAATTTTATAATCTTTACATAAAAACATGTTTATTATTACATGATTGGTAAAATAGGACGGGTTATAAATTGTTAAACAATTACGAAAGCTTTGATAATTCTGAAACATCTTCAAGAAAATCTGCGCTTATACAGGAGAGAATAGGGCTTGTTTCTACTCATATGTATAAACAATTCCTTGATTACCAGCACGCGACAATTAATACTAACGAAATTTTTACCCGCATGGTTGATAACCTTCAGGAAGTATGTGAAATACTCAAAGAAGCATTTTCTTCAAGAGGAGTAACCACACAGAATATATATGTTGATACAGATCCTCAAAAATCTATTGTTATCATAAATATTCTATGGCATAAAATAAGCTTCACCACCCGTTGTAACTTCCAGCCTCAGGCTCTGTACAGAGAAAACGGAGCACATATGTTTTCCGGCAGAATTATGGCAATAAGAGGTAACTACAATGAAATTATGGCAGGGGTGAAAGACCACGATGAAGAAATGGTAAGACTTCTTGACAATGAAGTTGCATCACTTTTCGTACCGGCAGAATCCAGCCAGAATTCAGTTTTGAAAATACGCCATCTTGCAAACAGAGAATTATATTTAAATCAGGTTGATGCTCCGCGCGAGTTTGTTTTAAAAGTAGTTGAAACAATATGCGGAGGAGGCTTCTATCATGAAGAGGGCGCAAGAAAAAGTTTTAATATTTAAAAACATTCCTAAAACAGCCGTCTAATCCATAGAAATCTTTGAAGATAATTCAGCAACAATTCTTGCAACATCGGAACCGCCGATTGAAACTTCAAGAATTAAAGGACTGTGAATTAATACGGTTTCACTGTATTCCATGGTATCAACGTTAATCACATTAAACTCGATAAAATCTGTGCCGGCATATATGAGTTTACCATACTCACCGCCTGTGGCCCAGCGGATAAACATATATTGATTTTCATATTCCTTAAGTTTTTCTACTAATCGCATAAAACCCTCACCCTATATATTATATTTTAGCTATTTTTAATCTTAAGTCAAGATAGTCAAAAAAAAAGCTACACATTTTGTGTATAGCTTGAACAATAATCTTGGGAGGAGATTTGGGGATAGTTGTACATGCATGATAAGCCAAGCATGTTTTTTTTGTTACATGTGTACCAGCAAATTTAATAAAAATTTACAATTACTTGATTTTATACTATACTGTATGCAAGGAGAATTTTTATGAAAATACTTGTAATAAACGGCGTAAATATGAATATGCTTGGCATTCGGGAACCTGAAAAGTATGGAACCATGACATTAAAAGATTTAGAAAAAGAACTTTATGCATATTCATTTGAACTTGGTATTGACATAGAAACATTCCAGAGCAACCACGAAGGGGAAATTGTTGAAAAAATTCACTCTGCATTCAATACCTGTGCCGGAATAATTATAAACCCTGCCGCATACACTCATACAAGCGTTGCAATAAGAGATGCTCTGGCAGCGGTTTCAATTCCGGCAGTAGAAATACATATGACCAATATTCACAGCCGGGAAGACTTCCGCCACAAATCACTCATCGCACCTGTCTGTATTGCTCAAATAAGCGGATTTGGATTTAACAGTTATAAACTGGGGCTAAAGGGGTTAGTTGAATATTTAAAAGATAATAACAAACAAAATGAAGATTAATTATTTTGAAAGAAATTCATTTCTAAATACATCAGCCATTTCGGCAGATTTTTCATAATTCCCGGTAAAGCTGTATGCCATATCAAAGAATTTGTTAACTCTTTCAATTTCTTCCGGATTTTCCATCATAGCTTTAACATCCCCCTCAACAGCTTTCATTTGCTCAATAGGGTTTTTCTGGTTAATCTGAGAGCGGCCAATAACAGCCTCAGGGGATTTAGACAAATCATCTGTGCCAACAGTTTTCTTAACCTCTGTTTCTGACTTTACTTCCTGAGATTGGGCAGGATCTTTTTTAGCCGGTTCAACTTTCGGCGCAAATGGAACTCCTGTGTTATTTTGAATTTCTCTCATAGCCGTATCCTTCTTTCTTTTGAACAGTTTCTTAACCGTCCGCGATTTTTCTTTAATCCGTTTATAGCTTTAAAACACAAAAAGGAATTTTTTTGCTATTTTGTAAACAAAAAATTACAAAAATTAATATAAAAAAATCTCTCTCCGTTTTTTATGTTATCATTTAGTATATACTATAAAAGGAAGTAATGCAACCTATGAACCTGATTAATTTATTCAGTAATATTAATCCTAAAGAAGTGTTAAAGTATCTGCCTGACGCTGTTTTAGTGGTCAAGGAACAAACCGGGGAAATCGTCTGGATAAATGAAAAAGCTTCAAATATTTTTGAAATAATCCGGGATGAAATGGGAAATTTGAAGTTTGATGATTTAGTTAATAAAGGGATGGAGCTTGCAGAACAGTCATCGATAAAGGATGTTCCGGTAATAGGCGGAGCTGTTGTAAATGAAAAAGAATTTTTTGTTGAAATGAATGCTGCACTACTTGATGACCAGTATTTTATTACAATAAGAGATGTTACTGCAATGACTACTGTTCTGGTAAATGCCGAAAGAACCGGAAGGTTGAATAAAGATAAAAATATTATGCTTTCAAAACTCGCAAATGAGTTTAAATCACCGCTTCAATCTATTATAGGCTTTTCACAGGCATTGAAAGATGGTTTGGGCGGAACAATTAATGAAAAACAGGAAAAATATGTAAAAATAATAAACAAAAATGCTGCTGATTCACTTTATTTTATGGAAAAATTCTTTGAATTTTCACAGGTTGAATCTTCACTTTTTGATTTTGATTTTCAGGTTTTTGATATTTTAAATACAGTGCAGACTATAATAAAAAACAATGAAACCGCAATAAAAGCCAAAAATCTTACAGTAAATGTTTCATCGGACAACCTTTTGAATAAAGCAGTTTATACAGATATGGATGCGCTAAAGATTATTATGCAAAATATACTTGAAACATCTATAAAACTAACTGAAATAGGTTCAATTAATATTGAACTTTCTAATCCTGATCCAGAACTGATTAAAAAAGCAGGTATAAAACCTATAAAGAATGCGAATGAAGCATCTTATCTACTAATTTCGATTATAGATAACGGCATCGGACTTCAGGAAAACGAAACAGAAGGAATTTTTGAACCATACACACAGCTCGATAAAGTAAATAAAAAAAATATTGTAAGATCTTTCTGCCTTGGTACGGCAAAAGAACTTGTAAAGCATTTAAACGGCACTATCTGGCTTCAGACAGAAGTTATGAGAGGTACTGTATTTAATATTATTCTGCCGGTAGAAAAGGGAGCAATTCAAGAGAATGAGTGATGTCATATTAAAGAATGTGAAAAAGATTTATGACAAAAAAATTGTCATAGATAATATTGATTTGACTATTAAAGATAAAGAATTTGTGGTACTGGTAGGGGCTTCAGGCTGCGGAAAGTCCACGATTCTCAGAATGATAGCCGGACTGGAGGAGATTACAGGCGGAGAAATTTTAATCGGAGGGAAAAAAGTCAATAATATTCCTCCAAAAGACAGGGACATAGCATTTGTTTTCCAGAGTTATGCACTGTATCCGCATATGACTGTAAGAGAAAATATTGCTTTCGGCTTAAAAATGAGAAAAGTTGATAAAGCTGAAATTGAGAAAAAAGTTCAGGAAGCTGCTGAAATTCTTGATTTGACCGAATATCTGGACCGTAAACCAAAACAGTTGTCAGGCGGACAGCGCCAGAGAGTTGCTCTGGGAAGGGCAATTGTAAGAAATCCAAAAGTATTTTTGATGGATGAACCACTTTCAAACCTTGATGCCAAGCTTCGTGTACAGATGAGGGCAGAAATAAAAAAACTGCACGAAAAACTGCAAACAACATTTATCTATGTAACCCACGACCAGACAGAGGCTTTGACAATGGGTGACAGAATTGTCGTTCTGGACAAGGGAAAAATCCAGCAGGTTGATACTCCTGAAGAAATTTACAATAACCCGCAAAACACTTTTGTAGCAGGATTTGTAGGGTCTCCACAGATGAATTTTATTGATGGCGAAGAACTTTCTGAGGAATTTGCCGGTAAGATAGCAGGTATAAGACCTGAAAAAATGCTTTGCGGGCAAAATACATCTTCTGATGACATAAGACTAACTGTTGATGTTGAGTTAACAGAACTTTTAGGAAGCGAAAAAATCGCATATTTTTCAATCGGGGAAAATAAGTGTTCCGCTAAACTTCCAGCAGATTATGAGCTTGGGGAAAAACTGGATTTAAGTATAAAAAAAGAAGATATATATCTTTTTGATAAAAAAAACGGTTGCAGAATTAAATAAAAAAGACGACTTTTCAGCCGCCTCAAGGAAACATTATTTGGGATATATACTTTGTAAATTGCTTACAAAGTATATATCGGCAGGTTTAAAAAAGACTTTACACTGCCCCGCCCTATCCTATCCTATCCTATCCTATCTCAGAGTATAATTGAATTTCAGACCTCCGTACATTAGTTTTAACATTTTGTTACAATTGTTGTTTTTAAAAATAACTCCGAGATTTCGATAGTTATAACTTATATTTTGTTAAAAATGTTAAAATTTGTCATCCTTTTTATCTTCCACCCATATAATTGTAAGATTAACAGGTTTGCAGAATGGATTTGAAGAATAATTAGGGTAGGCATTCTTCGCAGCTTTGTCATAGAAGTTTATTTTTTCATATAGTTTTTTTGTATAAGCAAGTAGATTCATAATTTTCATTCCCGACTATTACCTGACTATATTATTATGTTTTTTTAAATAGTTATAATCCCCGCAAAGTATCATCTTTTATTCCGCATATCAGCTGTTTGGCTAATCCTCTAATCTAATTGAAGAAACTATAAAAAAATTTTAAAATAATTCTGATTTAGAGTAGAAATATTTGTTTTCGAAACGAAAGCGTGTTTGAAAAAATAAATATTTCTACTCTAAAGATACAGGATAAAAAGGAGATATAAATAATATGAAAAACATTAGAGGAACAAAAACAGAACAGAACCTGATTAACTCGTTTGCCGGAGAATCCCAGGCAAGAAACAGGTATACATTCTTTGCAAAAGCTGCAAAAAAAGAGGGGTACGAGCAAATTTCACAAATATTTCTTGACACTGCTGAAAATGAAAAAGAACACGCAAAACTTTTCTATGAATACATAGGAGATACAAGAGGACATGTAGATGCAGAGTATCCTTTTGAATTAGGAACAACCGAAGAAAATCTAAAAAGCGGTGTAGAAGGAGAGTTTGAAGAATACGATATTCTCTACAAAAAAGGCGAAGATGACGCAAAAGAAGAAGGTTTTGACGAAATTGCAGAAACTTATGCAAGGATTAGAGAAGTAGAAAAACACCATTCACAAAGATATGCCGAATTGTTAAAGCAATTAAAAGATAAAACATTATTTTCAAAAGAAGAACCTGTAAAGTGGGTTTGCAGAAAATGCGGCTATATAGTTGAAAGCAAAGATGCGCCTCAAAAATGTCCGCTGTGCCACCATCCTCAAGGCTATTTTGAAATTCTGAGCGAAAAATTCTAATAGCACTCAAAAATAACCGCCCTGTAATACAAACTATTACAGGGCACAACCCTGAACATCTGTTATAACAGCTATCAAAACCATTCCTCTCCGTAATATACAGAAAGAAATTTCTGCTCGCGTTTCATCGTGCAAAAGTTGAGCTTGAGGGTAAAATGGGATCGCTGCAAGCAGTCTTTAACCGGTAAAATATGCGATAGCAGATTAGAATATATTGAGTTACAAATTGCTAAGATTTTGTCAATTTTGTTGGCTTTTTGGTTGGTTAGTCCTATAATTAGATTGAATATGAAGAGAAAAATTACAGCAGCTGTTATATGTGCAATAATCTTTTTATACGGGGCTTACTACTGGGGAATACCGGCATTTGTAAACAAATCTCATTTTGAAAATTTTATTGAAAATAAAATAGCTGTCCAGACCGGATATAAAATAGATATTAAAAACCCAAAAATAAAAATGGGGCTTCTGCCGGCAATATGGATAAAAGCAGAGGATTTTGCAGTACTCAATAATGATAATTCCAAAGCGCTTGATATTCAGAATCCTGTACTAAAAATAAATCTTCTGCCGTTTATTGTAAAAAAAGCGGAAATAAGCTATTTTTCTGCACAAAACACAGAAGCCCAGCTGATATTTGATAAAAATTCAAAGTTAAAGCTCGGTCAGTATCCTTTGATAATGAATTCAAATTCAAAAATTACACTTAAAAGAGCTGTCATTAACCTTGATAAATATACTATAAATCTTACTGATGAAGTACAAAATAAAAAAATTCTCGTTGACGGGAAATACTTTATTTTATCAGATTTTGTACCGGATAAAAAAATAGAATTTTCAACCGCATCTAATCTTTATGTTGGGGAAAAAGCTTCTACCATAAATCTGGATGTTGATTTAAAACTCCCGCTGAATAAAGTCAGCAAAGACCAGTTCCAGATTGACGGAAATATTCAAAATCTTGATTTATCTGATTTTAACGCATACGTAAAAGTGCTTTCAAAAGGAAAATTTAAAACTATTGAAGGAATTTTGAACTATACCGCAAAAACAACACAGCAGCAGGATGGTCAAAAAACTATCACAAGTGAATTTGTTCTTGATAAATTTGCCCTCAAAGGGAAAGATATAGCTTCATCAATTTATTGTGATAATAAACTTGAAGTAAAAAGCAGTATCAATACTTTAAAAAACGGCATTAATATTGAAGATTTTACAGTAAAATCAAAAGATATAGCACTGCTGGTAAGAGGAAAAGTCACAAAACTAAATGCAAAATATCCAAACCTTGACCTGAGCGCAACCGTTCATAATACACGTTCAGAGAGTGTTATCCCTCTGCTGCCCGGAGAAGAAAATCTTTTACCGGATTTTAACTTTTATCTGCTGAAAAAACATATATTTTACAGTTTAATAAACGGGCATATTGATATAAAAGGCAAGGCAAATTCTCCGGATTTATTCGGGAAAGTTTTAATTGACGACGGCTATCTAACAACCAGAATTCCAAATACACCGTCAGGTGCTAAGATAAAAATAGAATTAAATAAAAATATCTTAAGCCTTGACACTCTTGTTCCTACAGATCCGGACGAAACAGTTACAGTAAATGGAAAATTTATACTGTTTAGAGATAAAACATCTGATGTTTATATAAAAAGCAGTAAAAATATTAACCTGCAAAAAGCACAAAAAGTTCTGCTTCCGCTGCATAACATTATCAAATTTGATATTGGACCAGTTCCTATGATGACAATTTCAGGGTTTGGAAACATAGACCTGCATATTATAGGCAACAAGCAAAATCCTCATGCCTGGGGTTCAATGAACTTTAAAAAGGCAAATGCAGCATTCAATGATATTCACAATCTGGAAATAAAAAATCTTGAAGGAAAACTAACATTTGATGACAGGGACAGCAAATTCAAAACAACAAAAGCGTCATTGAACGGTGTTCCTGTAAGTGTTGAGGGAACTTGCAGCCTTTTAGGAAATCTGGATTTTACAGCTGTTACAAAAGGGCAAAACTCTGCGGCGTTGATTAAAACAATCAAAACTTCACCAATGCTGGCAGAACTTCAGGAAGTTGTAAAGCCGGTTAAATCACTTGAGGGAAAAACTGATTTTAAACTAAATTTAACCGGAAATCTGAAAAGTAATACCGAAATTGTTTTTAATGAAAATCTGTTTGCTAAAGGAACAATTGACCTGTATTCAAATACACTTGTACTCCATGAACTTCCTGCAAGATTTACGCATCTTTCAGGAAAAATAAACTTTGAGAATAACGACGGCGATTTTAATATTGAAACAACTCTGGGAAAATCCAAAGTCCGTACTAAAGGAACAATTAAGAATGAAAATATCAATGCCGTTGCGGTTTCTGATAAGTTTATAGCAGGCGACGCGCTGAAAATTGCATCCGAAAAATATAAAAATATTCCATACTTAAAAGATTTTGAATCAGTCAATACTGCATTCGTTTCCCACTATAAAGGCAAAGCGGATGGACAAATTCATTATGACGGGATTTCCATAAAAGGAAAGATTTATAATAATCAGGGTGCAAAAAGCAGAGTTATCGTTAATAACGGCACATATGAACTTGATAAGGGAAGATTGACAACATCAGAACTTAAAGGATTTTACATGTCAAACCCTTACACCATTCAGGCGGACATTATTGATTTATTCTCGCCAAAACGAATAATTAACGGAAGTTTTGTTATGCGGAATTTTGACTTAAAAACCCTGAATGAGATTGAACCGCTTAGTGAAATACTCCCGCAATATGCAAAACAGTTAAAAGATTACGGCAATTTTGAAGGGAAAATAAACATAGCTTCAAAAATAAGAAACAATAACTTACGACTATTCACCCAGCTTGATAACATAAACTTTTTATATAAACCGAAACACCTTAGAGTAAGAGTTCTTAACGGTCAATCGCTCTTGAATAACGATATTTTATACGTAAGCAAAATAAACGCATTCATAGGCAGAATGCCTATATTTGTTAACGGAAAAGTTTCAAACGTTTACAAAAATCCTGATGCAGACATTTATATCAATGCAAAACCTACACAGGAATTTTTTGACCAGTTCTTTAATAACAAGTCAGTTTATCCGATAAAACTCAAAGGCGATGTTTTATGCACCACAACCATAAATGGACCGCAAAGCCGTTTAAGCTCCAAAACCGAAGTCAAAATGGATAAGGGTGCAAGCCTTTACTATATGGGCGCAACTGTCGGAGATGCATTTAATCCTGTTAGAATTTATTTTGACAGTGTTACAAGTCCGAAAAGTATGAGGATTAACCAATTTAAATATGACAAACTTATAACTTCTCAGAACAATAAACAGTTTGCAAACACCCAATTAACCGCAAGCGGAGCTGTAGATTTTCTTAGCAGTAATAACGTAAGGTTCCATAACTTTAAAATTAAAACAGAAACACCTGCTGATGCTAAAATATTTAACATAATATTTAAAAAACCTTTAATGAAACAGGGCTTATTTACATCAGACCTTGTGCTAAACGGGGAGCTGCTTAATCCTAGAGTTCTCGGCAAACTTAATATAACAAGTATCGATGTTCCATTTTTTGATATGCGCATAACAGATACAAATTTAGACTTCCAGAAGAATAATATTATTGTAAAATCCAAAGGCAGCATATTAAACAGCACGCTTACTGTGGATGCAGTTGCAAAAAACAAACTAACTCCGCCTTATGTAATTGAAGATGTGAAGCTGAATGTCCAAAATCTAGACTTAAACAGAATTTCAGAATCGCTTCAAAACTATGATGCAGATATGTATAAACAAAAAATAGCATCAGAACAGCAGATGAAAGATTATGATATGTCGCAGCTTCGTATAAAAAAAGCAGAAGTTTTTGCGGACAACATAACTCTGAAAGCTTTGCAAGCCCAGGATTTCAAAGCTGTAATGAACCTTGATGCAAATATGAATCTTAATGTTGACAATTATCATTTTACACTTGCAGAAGGTAATGTTAACGGCAATGTGAAATATAACCTTGACAATAAAAAAGTAAATGTACACGCACAGATTAATGATGCAAATGCACAGATAATTTCAGAATCTCTTTTTGATTTGAAAGGTCAGCTATACGGAACAACGACAGGAACAATGGACTTTGCCTGCGAAGGGGCATCTCAGGATAACTGTTTACGCACATTATCCGGTAAAGGCAGCTTTATGGTTTCACAAGGCAGAATGCCGAAGCTAGGGTCGCTTGAGTACCTACTAAAAGCCAGCAACCTTGTGACAGGTGGAATAACCGGATTGTCTATCAACGGGATTATTGATCTTATTACACCTTTGAAAACAGGAGAATTTGAAAGCATAAGCGGAGATTATACAGTTTCTGACGGTATCGCAAAAAATATCAACATTTATTCAAAGGGAAGAGATTTAAACATATATGTTTCAGGCGTATACAATATCGTTACCTCAATTGCTGAAATGCACGTATACGGAAGTATTTCAAATAATATTACAACTGTCTTCGGCAAACTAAAAAATGCTTCATTGAATACATTATTAAATACAATACCGTTTCTGAATAAGAGCGAATTATCACCTGAGCTTCTCTCAGAAGTTGAAAAAATACCGAATTACAACAGCAGTAATAATATATTTAAAATATTTGTAGCAGACATTGACGGTGACATTAATGGAAGCCGCTACGTCAGAAGCTTTAAATGGGTTAAATAGACAAAGACCGGCTCTTTTAAACTTCTATGGCAGACTTTCTAAAAATTATCCAGGCTTATTTACCATGGATAATCATTCTTAAATTCCCAGTTATCATATAGCATTAATAAAGGAGTACACTGCCCGCTGCTTTTACAATAATCCAAGGCTTCATCTCTGTTATTAATAGTTCTATACATCTGAGGACCGATTATCATTTTTTCTCCGAAGTTTCCAAAATACAAAATACGCTGCTCACGGCTTTCGCAAATATTAAACCCGAACATATCAACGCCGTTTTTATTTGGTTTATTATTGCCATTTACATCATAAGTAAAAGTCATACAACCGCCATTCCAAGCATCAATAGTTGAACCGTCAGCTAAATAAATTTTAGCATTATTACTATTATTAGAGGTAGACCTTTCAATTTTTAAAGTTTTTATTTGAGGCTGATAATACTTTTCCCAGTAAGCTTTCATCTCCTCATAATTTTTTATTTTCTGATTATCTTCATCTTCATCACGCAGATTTCCCGTCCTTGACCAGTTTTCTATTTCCCCGTATTGACTTTGTGCAAGAAGGATTGCCTGATACATCTGGCTGTAAAATTTTTTTAATTTAACAGAAGTTTCTTTTCTATGCTGCTTTTGAATTAACGCAGGTAAAGTCATTGCCGCGACAATACCAATTATCCCCAGAGTTATCAACACTTCTGCTAGGGTAAAGCCTTTTTTACACATATCTTTTTGCGCGGCGCTACATGGTCTATTACCTGCGCCAATACCGGTTATGGAGCTTAAATCACTTAGCCCCCCCCCCGAAGAACCTTGTCATCACTGCGTTTTCCATAGTTCAATCTCCTTTTTTAGTTGTATTTGTTCTTTCTTTTTAAATTAAATATAAAACTTTTTTCGGACACACTCTCGCCCTGCTCTCGCTATCGCCTCAAAAAGTTTTATATTTACTCAAAAGGTGCTCCTGCTTTGCGTTATCTGTATATTTTTGCTCAAGCACACTTCCGTTTAGATAACTTATTATAGTCTTGTTTGCCCGAGTTTTGTCGTGCAGCAAAGTTTTTTTATTTTCTTTTAATGTGCTGCTGGTTATCTTGTTTTTATTATAAGACATTTTTCTGGGATTTTCAATACTTACGGTACCGGATCGTTTCCGCCAGGATTCCAAGGATGACACCGGCAAATTCTTTTTATACCGAGCCAGCCTCCTTTTATCAGCCCGTATTTTACAATTGCCTGCCTTGTATACTCAGAACAGGTAGGATAAAAACGACACGTAGGCGATGTATGTTTTGAAATCTTTTGGTAAATGCCGATTAGAAACAAAACAAACTTTTTCATTAAATATCATCCTTAATCTAACTCATTGCGAAATTATCACCGATAGTATCAACAGCTTCAACCTTAATATCAGTAATAAGTTCTGAATAAGAAATAACTACAATTGTCGGAATATGACGTTCAAGAAGCTGGTAAAGCGGCAGTCTGATTCTCGGAGAACACAGAATTACCGGCTGCTGCCCGCATGCCTGCTGGGCTCTTATCATTGTATTTGCAGCAGATTCAATAAGCTCCTGAACCTGCATAGGATTTAACAGGAACATTGTTCCAAGCTCTGTTCTCTGACAGCTGTCATCAAGAGTTTTCTCCCATTCAGGCGACAGGGTTAATGCATACAAAACCTTGTCATCTCCAACATTAGAAAGACATATCTGGCGACCTAAAGCAGCCCTCAAACGTTCTGAAAGAATATCAGGTTCTTTTGAAAATCTGGCGTAGTCACAAAGTCTTTCAAACACGAATATAATATCTTTAATAGAAACCTTTTCTCTGATAAGGTTAACAAAAATCTTTCTCAAATCACTTGTTGAGATAATTGTTGGAACAAGGTCATTAACAAGCGTTGGATCCTGTGAGCGGACAAGTTCCATAAGCTTAAGAACATCAGTCTTTGTCATAACCTCATCAACATGTTTTCTTACGCATTCCTGAAGGTGTGTAACGATAACATCAGTAGAATCAATTGCAGTAACAGAACGTGCCGTTTTGGCATCGTCTGTAGTAATCCAGTATGCCTGAGTCTGGTAAGTAGGATCAATACCAATAATCGCATCCTGCGGAACTTCACGCTTAACAGAATCCCACTGGTCTGCAATTACCATTAATCTTCCAGGATAAACGTACCCGGTTGCTACTGTATTACCTCTAATAGCAATAAGATATTCATTTGCATCAAGAGCAGATGAATCCATAATTCTTATGTTAGGAAGAATATAACCGAGTTCATCAGTAACCCTCTGACGGAGAGCAGCAATTTTCGCAAGCAGCTGCCCTTCCTGATCCGGATCAGCAATTACAAGAAGGTTTGAGCCGACCTGTAAGCTCAATACGTCAACACCTAAACGTTCATACATTCTGTTAGGGTTAACAAGATCCTGCATGTTCTGCCGAACATTTTCCAACTGCCCGAGCTGAGATTGTACATCCGCATTAATAAGAGTGGAGAACCCTGCAATAGCAAGTCCTAAACCAAACAGGAAAAACGGCCAGAACGGCAGTCCGGTAAAAGTCGGTCCTGTAACTGCCAAAAACCACAAAAAACCTGACGCAAGGAACAGAGCATTAGGCTTGCTGACAATCTGCCCTGTAACATCTGTACCTAATGAGTTAGCAGCAGAAGAACGAGTCATAAATACACCGGCTGCAATTGACATCAAAAGTGAAGGTACCTGAGAAGCCAGACCGTCACCGATTGTCAGGATTGTATATTTTGAAACAGCATCAGCAATAGGCATCTGGTTCATAAGACAACCGATACACAACCCGCCGATAATGTTAATCAAAACGATAATAATACCCGCGATAGTATCCCCTTTTACGAACTTCATCGCACCATCCATACTACCGAAAAGATTTGATTCTCTTTGCAGGTCTTCACGCTTTTTAGTTGCTTCTTCAGGAGAAATCAAGCCGGCATTAAAATCCGCGTCAATAGTCATCTGCTTACCCGGCATCGCATCCAATGCAAATCTTGCAGCAACTTCCGCAATACGTTCAGCACCTTTTGTAATTACCATGAACTGAACAACCGTAATAATAAGGAAGATTACACCGCCTACAATCATGTTGCCGCCGGTTACGAAAGTTCCAAATGCGTGAATAACTTCGCCTGCCTCGCCTTTTGAGAGAATAAGCCTTGTTGATGCAATTGAAAGCACCAGACGGAACATTGTACCAATAAGAATAATTGACGGAAATGAAGCAAGTTCAAGCGTTTTTCTTACATATAGCGAAATCATAAGCAAGACTATGCCAAGCGTAATATTCAAGCTGATACAAACGTTGACAACCCAGTTTGGCAGCTCAACAAGCAAAAGGACGATGAGCAGCAATACAAACAACGCCATAAAAATTTCGCTTAAACTATTAGAATTTCCGCCTTCCTGTGCCATTAAACTTCCCTAAGAGCTTCACTAACTACCGACAACTGTGTCTCAATTGTCGCATCTACTACCCCGTTTGTGGTTGTAACAAGACAACCGCCTTCACTTATACTTTCATCCGCAAGCACTGTGATTTTTGCATCCAGCCCTGTTAAGTTCAGAATTTCAGGGACTGATTGACGTAAAATATCAACCTGCACCGGATTTACACGAAGCATAATTTTTGCTTCTTCTTTTGAAAGACCTTTCAGCACCTCGATAACTGTATTAACGAGCACTTCAGGCGATTCACTTACTTCTTTTTTAATAATTTTTTTTGCAATTTCAACACTTACAGAAAGTATCTCAGGTGCAATCTGTTTATAGACCTCCTGATTAGAATTTAAGAAAATTCCGATTGCATCTTTCAGAGCAAGAACATCTTCTCTTGCCTGCTCCAATCCTGCCTGATAACCTTCTTTAGAAGCAGCTTCCCTTATTGAAGCAGCTTCTTCGCGCGCTCTGGAAACAAGATTTCTGTCATCCACACGTCTAAAGCCGCGTCTTCTATCACCTTTTCTGCGTTCTTGGCGCTGTTTAAAATCAATATTGTCAAGATTAAACAAGTCAACATCATCAGGTTCAATTTCTGTAATATCTTTTTCCAAAGATTCATCTTCCTGCCCAGTTTCTTCGGCAGCATAATCTTCAGCCATTTCAGGAAGGTCATCTCCCTGATCTAACGGCAGCTCAATAGAATTCTCCTCAAGTACTTCAGGTTGTATATTCTTTTTCTTTTTAATAATCATGATTTAATTTTATTATACACCATGTTGCAGATGGGTGGCAATAACATTTGCAACACGCGGAGGAATGTCATAATATTCCCCTTCAAGAGCATTAAAAACAAAACGTCTGACTTTCTGTCTTTCAAGCTGTAACATCTGTTCCAGCTTTGCTTTGTCATAAAGCTCAGCAATTTGTTTGACCTTTTCGACTAAGTGGTTTTTGTTAATTTCTGTTGCGCCTGGCATTTCTTCTGCAATATCATCAAGACATTTCATTGTCAGAGTAGGATCTACCTGTTCTTCCAGACCGTCAACGTACATATATTTGATAACTGTACCTGCAACATCCTGATCAAAGCGTTCAAGAATTGACTGAACCTTTTCTTCATCCACACGTTTTAATAATAACGCAAGAGTTACAAGTTTTAAAAGCTTAGGAGGTGCATAAGGAGATTTTTTCTGCGGCACCGGAACCCCTGCTTCTTCTTGAACGGCAGGAACTCCTGCTTGGCCTGCTGCCGGAACAGGCTGTGTTTTAACCGGAGCAGGCGGAGGTGCCTGCTGAACCTGCTGCTGGGCAACTTCCTGAGCCGCTGCGGCGGCATCAACTTCGCCGCTTTCCTGCATCTGCTGCATCATAGCATCAATATTTGACTGCTTTGAGGCCTTTTCCATCAGGTTGTCATCAATTAAATTTTTATCTTTTAACTCAGCAATGGATTCAAGATATGTTTTTTTTACGTGGTGTTCGATTAACTGTAAAATTTGATCCTGCGGCAGTCCCTGCTTAAAAGTCTGTTTTGCAATTTCAAAGATTGTAAAAGCAATCTTCTGCATGATAGGATCCCAGTAGGGCTGAGGGATACCTGATCTTACAAGGTCAACCGATTTATGATAAGCCCATTCTGCGATAATCTGGGTAATCATTGTTGCCTGATCGGCATTAAACCCAAGCTCCTTGTCGTTATAAAGGGCTTCTCCTGCTAACATTGAAAAATTTAGAAGCGTATTTGTTACATATGCTTTCTGGTTTTCATCAAAATCAGGCGGCACAAGATCCTTAGCCTGTAATGCTAAGTTCTGCGCAAATCCTTTATAATCAAATCCTTGTATTGCCATATTTTCTTACACTAACCTTTTTCTATCCAGCTCTTAATCTTGTCGGCAGCTTCTTCACTATCTGCTTCATCAAGGTTTGCAGACATATTTTCAAGAGCGCTAATCATTTCCTGAGGAGAACGTATTGCTATATATTCTCTGTTTTGCTGTTCAAGAAGTCCTTCTGCAAGTTCACGCTGCCTGTCAGTTAATTGAGCTGCTCTCATATTTACATCACTAAGTTCTCTGTCTTGTTCAGCTTCTTTTTGTCTTAAGCGTTCAACCTCAATAGCGTTAGCTTCCTGAAGCTGATGAACTTTGTTAGATACTGCTCTGAATACTATTATCAAACCGATTGCACTCAATGCTACTGCTAACCACCATGGGTTTCCGCTTTCATCAGGTTTCGGAAGATTTACAGGTCTGTCTGATGCCAGATAAGGGTCTACAGAATCTGAGAACGCTATAGAAACATTTTCCGGATCAACTTTTGGACTTGCCGCATGTGCAATTAATTCTTTTAATTCTTCAAGAGTTGTTTCAGCCGGCAGAGCACTTTTTTCCAGAGTTACGGCAACTGAAATTTCTTCAACCATACCTGGTCTTAAATATTCATTCAGCTGGGTTTTGCTTACACCATACTGGGTTTCTCTGGCGGAACGTGAATAGCTTCTGTCCTGGCTTGAATTTGTTCCGCCTCCTGCAATACCGTTAGGAAGATAAACACTTACGGCATTAATATTCTTATTGCTGTCACGTGTTTGGTCGCCCAAACCTTCGGTAAATGATTGTTCGTTAACAGAAGCTTTTCTTTCAGGATCATAGTCTGTGCTGTATTTTTCAGCAGGAGCCTGACGCAGGAAAGTGCTTACTGTTGCAACATAATTTCCTTTACCGATAAGTCTGTCCAATTGCTGCTGAACTTTCTGCTGCATATATTTATCATTTTCTTCAAGTTTGGCAAGCATCTCATCAGAGGCGTTCATAATACTGTGGTAAACATTACCGTTAGTATCAGAAATCGCAATATCTTCGGCATTCAAGCCTGAAACACTGCCTAAAAGAAGGTTTGTAATAGCTTTAATTTTAAGCTGGTCAAGCTTTGTACCATTTGCAACAACAAGCTGAACTGTTGCAGTTACAGGTTTTTGCATTGATGTAAACATTGTCTGTTCCGGGATTGAAATAAATACAGAGGCATTTTCTACACCGTCAATTCTCTTGATTAACCTAGAAAGTTCTCCGTTAATTGCGCGGGTAAGCCGTATTTTCTTATCTTCTTTTGTGGACGTAAAATCGCCTTTATCAAAAACTTCAAGACCTACATTCTGATCCATCAGACCGCTTTGGACGATTTCCATAATAGCAATATCGCGCTGTTCTGTTGTACATTTCTTTTTACCGGTAGTACAGTCGCCTTTTTTAAGCACAATGCTTGATTTTGTACCATCAAGTGTACGGCTTGCAGCAATTCCCTGCTTTGCAAGAAGCGCCTGAATTTCAAGAGCTTTGCCTATATTATCTGTAGTAAGAAGTATAACATCCTCTTTAATAGGCTGTTCGCTAACATTTTGTGCACCGCCTTTATTGCTGCCTCCTGCAAATGTAGCAATAGTAACAATCATAGCCAGTACAATTACGGCTCCGCCGATAATTCCATATAGTAGTGCTTTGTTTTCCAGTAATTTTTGAAAATCCATCTTTTCCCCGGTCTGTAATTATAATTAATACAAGTATATTTTACACTTGAATCTGCATAACTTTGTCATACGCCTGTATGACTTTTCCCACCATCTGGGTTGCAACGTTAACACTGATTTCTGATTTTGCCATAGCTGTCATAACATCATGAATATCTATGTTTTTGTTACCGGACATTACATCTTTTAACATATTATCCGGAGCATTCAGCTCAGTGTTAAAATTTTCCACAAGTCCTGAAAAAACCTGTTTAAAATCCTGTGTTGCAGGTTTTTCCATTCTGTCTAATCTGGCAGACGGCATACCATATACACCCGAATCTAATTTTGTGTGCTGAATTCTACCTGCCAAATCATATTGCGGATAAAAACTGCTCATAATATAATAGCCTCCTAATTTATTCTAACGTATTTTTGTTAATTTTGTTTAACCTGTACAGCAAAAATCCTCCATTCTATGTAGAAAACAGAATGAATTTAGTACATACCGACTAAACATACACCTTATATTTAATGATTTCCTCCGAAAAGTCATGCAGTTTTTATACGAAAAAGCCCCTTAAAAAAGGGGCTTTTTCTAATTATTATCATCTCGCTTATAAGTGCATTCTACCTGACCTTCTTCAAAGCAATAATCATTTAGCTTCCAGCTGTCAGGAGTTCATCGCTGGAGCCTTCCCAGCGTTCTATAAGCTTACCTTTGTCATCATAATCACAAATTACTAATTTTTTGTCATCAGGGTTCCAATCTGTGACCTGACTGAAAACAACATTATTTTTATCAGTATTCGTCTGAACTCTTTTGACAACCTGGTCATTATCATTACAAATACATTTCATTTCTGTTTTACGGTCTTTATTATCGCAATACAGAAAATATGAACGAGAAACAAGTTTGCCATTAGCTTCGTTTACTCTGGTTTCACAAGGATAATCTTCGTATCTTGTGTGTGTGAAAAAGTTCCGTCTTTATCTCTATAATTCCATCATCTGAAGTTTTGTCAGTCTTATTGGCTTTATCAGGTTTATAGTTTAGGATAGAATTTATAGCGCGTTCTTTCATTTTATTTGTACGACTGTTATAATGAGTTTTCACATCCTGAGGAGGAACCTGTTCGATAGAGTTCGCTTCAAACATATTATCTCCTTTCGTGTTTATCCAGACCTGTACTATCGCCCATTAATAAGGCAATTTACAAAGCAATCAGTATTTTTATAAAAACAATTCACACGAAAAGATTGTTACTCACCCACCCCATCCTATCTCAGAGTATAAGTGAATTCAGACCATTTCAAATTTAACTTAATACTTTTTTACATTTACTATTCTGCTTCCAATTCACGTCGTATATCTTCAACTGTGACATGAAGAACCGGAGAATTTTCATCTTTGCGCAAAACTACATTTTTAATTCCTGACTGCACAATAAATCTTTTACACAATATACATATAAAGTTGTGCCCCCAGATGTACATTGTAGAGCCTTTACATCTGTCCTGTCCGGCCTGAATAATGGCATTCTGTTCTGCATGAATTGAACGGCAGGTTTCATATCTTGTTCCTGATTGAATATTATTTTTTATTCGGTAACACTCGCCTCTTTCATAACAGGATTCTACCTTTGACGGCGTACCATTATAGCCGGTTGCTTTAATCTTTTTATCTTCACCTACAATTACTGCGCCAACTTGCGCTCTAATACAGTTTGAGCGGCTTGCACAGGTCTTTGCCAAGTCCAAAAAATATTCTTCCCACGATTTAATTTCCATACTTCCTATTCCTTTTTTTGTTTTTTATATTCTTATATTAGTACAAAATATTTTTACTGCAAAGGTTGTTTGACTTTATTCTTTTTTATTATACTATAGTCATAGCAGGGGTTGGTGATGGTTAAAATTTTCGATTTATTTAAATTAAAAAAAGGTCTCAAAGGAATAAACAAGTCTGTATTAGATAAAGAAATTCTGGGAAATAAAACATTCGGTTTGAATACAAAATACAGAGAAAGAAAACTTATTGTTTCTCTAACTTCTTTTCCCGAAAGGATGTATGACATACATTACTGTATTTATTCATTATTAAGCCAAAGTTTGAAACCTGACGAAGTAATATTATGGCTTGCTTCTGAGCAGTTTCCTAACGGAGAAAAAGATATACCGGAAAACGTGCTTAAATTAAAAGATAAGGGCTTAACTATAAAATGGTGTGAAAATTTATATTCTTACAAAAAGTTAATTCCTGCATATAGAGAATTTAAAAATGCTATTTTAATAACCACTGATGACGATATTTTTTATCCGCCTAAATGGCTTGAAACTTTATACAAATCTTATCTCTCGCATCCTAATGCAGTTATCTGTCACAGGGCGCATAGAATTAAACTTGACAAGGATAAAAACATTATGCCGTATAAACAGTGGAAGAAAAAGATAAGTGGTCCAAGTTTAAGTTATCTTAACTTTTTCACCGGAGCCGGCGGTGTGCTTTATCCACCCAATAGTCTTAATGATAATATCGATAACATAAAAGAATTCACAAGGCTTGCTCCGCATGGGGATGACATCTGGTTCTGGGCTATGGCTCTTTTAAATAATACAAAAATTTATGTTGCAAAAAATAATATTAAATCCCTGACCTATATCAATCCTGAGAGAGAACGAGGAAATACCGGAGAGTTTACGTTATTTACCCAAAACAAACAAGGCGGCAACGATAAACAATTAAAACAGGTACTTGAAGCCTACCCTGAACTCTATGAACGAATTTACCGCAAGTGATTAATGCCTGTAATTTTTTATACCGGTCATAATCATCGCAATATTATACTTATCAGCAAGAGCAATAATATCGGTATCTTTTGGAGAACCGCCAGGCTGTATTATCATGGAAATTCTTCCCTGAGCTGCTGCATTTATACAATCGGTAGTGGGCAGAGCATTATCTGCAACAAGAACTGCATTTTTTGACCCGTCGCATGCAGTATCAAGCGCAGCTTCCACTGCTGTTACCGGATTAATCTGCCCTTGTGAAATTGCAATTGTTTTAAAATCATTTGCAATTACTATAGAGTTTGTCTTTGCATATTTTGAAATTTTCCAGGCAAATACAGCATCCTCGATTTGTTCCTGTGTTGGCTTTGTCTTTGTAACAATCTTGAAAGACTGTTTGCTGAGCTGGCTTTTATTAAAATCCTGTACAAGTGTTCCAAACGGAGTTATCTTAATATCTTTTTGCGTATAATTTCTATATTCTTTTAACGGTGTATTAATTTTAATAATTTTCAAAAACAAATTCTCGCGTAAAAGTTCAAGCGCCTTTTCATCATAATCAGGTGCAACAACTACTTTTACTGACATAGAATTAATGTGTTTTGCAACTTCATAGTTAATTTTCTGCGAAAAAGCTATAGTGCCGAAAAACGAAGCAATAGGATCGCAATCAAAAGCTTTGTTGTAAGCATCTTCTATATTTACCCCGAGGGCAACTCCGCAAGGGCTTGCATGTTTAACTATAGCAACAGCGCTTACATCAAAAAACTCACTGACAATATTTGTAGCAATCACAACATTCATTATCTCGTTATAAGAAAGCTCATTATCATCAATAATTTCATAATCAATCATTTCAGGAGAACTATAAAATTCTGCCTTCTGCTGCGGGTTTTCACCATACTTCAGTTCTTTATGCGGGGCGAATTCATATTCTGCCTCTTTTTCCCATTTAGCACCCTTTTCATCAGCTTTATCAAAAAATTTAACATTAATTCTTTTTGCCATAAATTCCTCTCTCTTTAGAACTTAAATTATCATAAACCCGAGTTCTTTTCAATAAGCTTATTATTTCGTAATCATACGACCTATTCTCGTACTAATTTGTTGAAATATATTTTTGTCTTTAATATAATTATCAATGTTCAGATAAAATTCATAGAGGGGAAAATGGCAAGTAACAGAATTACAGAAGGTGTAGGCAAAAAAATCGTTGAAGCTTTAAAGCAACAGTCCGATATTGAAATTACTCCGGTAAATTCGGACAATAATGAAGTCGTTTTTAATAATCCTGATTTTGAAACAGAAAATATAGCTACCCATACAGATGAAGAAACTATTTTACACAATATGGACGAACCTGTTATGCCTTCATTTAATTTTGGTCAGAAAAAGGAAGAAAACCTTACTTCTATGAATGAACTTCAGACAGGGGCAGCGGATGATATGGACTTGCCGGCTAATGTAGCTGTATTAAAACAATTAATAGCAAAACTGCCTTCAGGAGTTTCAAAACAGACAGGGGCTCAAATTATTAAGCAAACAATGGAAGCTTTAGGAATATCAATGGCAGGTGTTCTCCAGGAAGCCCAGCAGGTTCAGGAAAGTCTTAATCAATCAGCAATAGATTGCCAGAACAATATCTTAGAATATAAAAAACAGATTAATGTATTGGAAGCCCAAGCTCACAAATATCAAAAACAGTTTGCGGTTGTTAATGATATTATCAGCTTATTTATTCAAACTAATAATTAAGCGGCAGAAATTCCGGTAAAAAGCTGCCGCTTAAAAATTTATATTAATCAGCCAAACACACCGCCTGAATGTTGCTGGTGTAACGGTGGTAGTTGCTCCAGTACGTGTGCGTGGAGTCGAAGTTACGCGAGTATGCGTAGTAGGTAGGGTTCTCCTCACCAGACCACAAGTAGAAGCTGGGTTCAGGAAGGCCTAAAGAGGTTGCCGTTCCTGATTCATAAGCCAAATCGTACACAGTTTGTTTTGCCCCTACGCTCGGGTTACCTTTGTATATTGCGCTTGCTATCTTTGCTAAATCTGCCATTGTAGGTAGGTTATTTACTCCACCGCAGTGCTTCACTGCACCTGCCCAATAGTCATCGTTATAATAGCATTTTTCTA
>CABLZX010000015.1:0-41934 GCA_902383995.1 uncultured Brachyspira sp. | reverse complement strand
GCAAACTTCTGCACAGGCTGCGCAAAAATTTGCTAAATACTTCAACGGTGCTAAGATATGTGAAACTTCTTCTCAAAAAGGCTGCAGAAACTATTTCTACAATGTTAAATATGCTACAAAGAAAACCAGCGGAGGCGGCGATGCACTTGTTGATTTCTCGCTAAACAAACCCAAAATAATACTAAATGACGGTTCTACTATTCAGGTAGAACAATTCTCCTCCTGTTACAGAGTGCAAGAGGGAGATTGCGTTCAGGACTCATCCGGTAATTGTACAAAAGACGAAAACGGCAACATTACGGAGAAAACAAATATATATACACACTGTGCAACTTTGACTATAGATGTAAACGGTCCGAAACTTCCTAATCAATATGGAGCAGATGTATATGGTATTATGATTTACCAGAATCAAGTGGCACCTTCTTATTGGAACCCGACCGGAGCAGCCAGCCTTAAAAATATTCTTACCGGAAAAGATAAACTGGAATATGAAAAATATACAACCGGTTCAAAATTATAAACCATATAAAAATGGAGCTTTTTTCAAAGCTCCATTTTAATTATTTAATAGCGTCCAGACATTCCTGGCAAATACCATCAGAATTAAGTTTTCTATATTTCCAGCATCTTGCGCATTTCTCGCCTTCTGCCTTTGTCACCCAGACAGTGTAATCATCTTCTTTATACTCATTAAGGACATCTGACGGTTTTTCATCAGTAATATAAGCTTGTGATGTAATAAAGATATTTGAAAGTTCTTTTTCGTTAGCTTTCAATACAGCGTTATCGTTTACGCTGACATAAACGGCAACTTCTAAAGAACTTCCAACCTTTTTATCTGCTCTTAAAGGTTCGATTGCACGTGTGACAACCTCTCTGGCTTTAAGAATTTTTGAAAATTCATCTTCAAGAGCGCTGTTATTCCATTCCGGTCTAGCTTTTGGCCAATCTGAAAGCAGAATGCTTTCCAGACTGTTACCTGATTTATCACATTTTTGACACTCAGGAACACTCATCCATATATCTTCAGCCTGATGAGGCATTACCGGTACTAATATTCTGACTAAAGTCTGTAATATTTCATACAAAACAGTCTGGCAGGCCCGGCGTGAAAGTGATTTTTTGCCCGCTGTATACAATCTGTCTTTTACAATATCAAGATAGAATGAACTCAAATCTACTGCAGCAAAATTTTGCAGCTGTTGGAAGTATTTATAAAATTCATAATTATCAAAAGCTTCGGTAACTGTATCAATTAACTGATTAAGTTTATAAAGAGCAAACTTATCAAGTTCGGTTAAATCCTCATATCTCACATAATCTTCAGCAGGATTGAAGTCAAACAGGTTACCAAGTAAAAATCTTGATGTGTTTCTTGTTTTCTTAAATATTTCAGCAAGCTGCTTAATTATATTATTACCAATTTTTGTATCATTTCTGTAATCGACTGATGCTGCCCATAATCTAAGAATATCAGCCCCGTAAGTTTTGATAATCTCATCCGGTCTGATGTAATTGCCGAGAGATTTTGACATTTTTCTTCCATCCTCGCCAAAAACAAAACCATGAGTGAGAACTGATTTATAAGGAGCTTTGCCCTCAGTTGCCATAGCGGTTAACAATGAAGACTGGAACCAGCCTCTATGCTGGTCAGATCCCTCAAGATACATTTCGACAGGAGTATGTCCTAAAACATCTGAGCGTTTTTCAACAACCGCTCTCCATGAAATCCCTGAATCAAACCAGACATCCATAATATCGTTTTCTTTTTTGAAGTGATTTTTACCGCACTTAGGACATTTAAATCCGGCAGGCAGCAACTCTTGTGCACTGTATTTAACCCAGGCATCAGAGCTTTCTTTTTCAAAAATTTTAGCAACATTTTCAATTGTTTCATCTGTTACAATAACTTCTCCGCAATCTTCGCAGTAGAATACAGGAATAGGCACGCCCCATGCACGCTGACGGGAAATACACCAGTCTGTGCGGCCTTCTACCATGTTTGAAATTCTTGCTTCTCCGCTTGCCGGAATCCATTTTACATCTTTGATTGCTGCAAGAGTTTCATCTCTAAATTTATCAACTTTAACGAACCATTGAGGAGTGGCTCTGTAAATTACCGGATTTTTACATCTCCAGCAGTGAGGGTAACTATGGTTTATATCCTGCTGTGCAAGAAGAGCACCACAGTTTTGAAGTTTTTCAATAACTATTGCATTGCCTTTGTAATAAGGTACGCCTTCCAGGTCTTTATCTTTTACAGCATCAGTCCAAACACCGCGGCTGTCAAGCGGAGAAAATACTTCAATACCGTATCTGCATCCTACTTCATAGTCCTCAAGACCATGTCCCGGTGCGGTATGGACAGAACCTGTACCGGCATCAAGAGTAACATGTTCACCTAAAATTATAGGAGATTTTCTATCAACAAGCGGATGTTTTGTATTTAAGAGTTCAAGCGCCTGACCTTTACACTCGCCAAGAACCTTAATATCCTTTTCATCCCAGCCCACATCTGCAAGAAACGCTCCAAGAAGTCCCTGAGCAACGACATATATATCACCATCGCTTTCCTGTCCGCATTTAACAGCGCTGCAATCTTCCTCGCCGCAAAGTTCTGCAGCTCCAACCCGCCGCTCAAAGAATGTATAATCAAATCTAGGATGAACGCTTATAGCCATATTTGAAGGAATTGTCCAAGGAGTAGTTGTCCAGATTACTGCATACAAATCCTTGCTGCTATCAATGCCTGCTGCTGCAAAAGCTTTTTTCTTATCTTCCTCTTCAAATTTAAATCTTACATATATTGAGGTAGAAGTATGATCCGCATATTCAACTTCCGCTTCTGCAAGTGCAGTTTCGCATGATGCGCACCAGTAAACAGGTTTTAAGCCTTTTTCAATATAGCCTTTTTTAAACATTTCGCCAAAAACTCTTACCTGTTCAGCTTCATATTCAGGGTTAATTGTCAAATAAGGATGCTCCCAGTCACCAAGAACACCCAGGCGTTTAAATTCACTTTCCTGCCCTTTCAGGTTTTTATGTGCAAACTCGCGGCATTTTTGTCTTAATTCTGCCGAAGTTAGTGCGTTTTTCCCGCCTTTAATATTTTTAACTACAGCATTTTCAATAGGCAGACCATGACCATCGTAACCCGGAACATATGGTGTATAGAACCCCGCTTGAGCTTTATATTTTAAAAGAATATCTTTTAATATTTTATTTAAAGCTGTACCAACGTGAATTTTTTCTGAACTCAAATACGGAGGTCCGTCGTGCAAAATAAACTTATTTGCTTTATCGCGCTGAGCAATAATTTTATCGTAAATATTATTCTCTTCCCAGAACTTCTGAATTTCAAGTTCTCTGACAGTCGCATTAGCTCTCATTGCCAAGCTTGTTTGAGGCAAGTTTAAAGAATCTTTGTACTCTACTTTTGTAGTTGTTTCATTGCTCATCTTTTTATATCCTTCTGTTTTTAATGTAATTGTTTTTTGTGTTCAAAATCGTCTTTTAATCTTTTTAAATCAGCACCGATGCTATCTTCCTTTGACTGGCGAACAAACTCTCTCATTTTATCGTAATCAAATTCTTTTTCCCATCTGGCAATAACAACAGTAGCAACGCAGTTTCCAATAAGGTTAACAGTAGTTCTGCCCATATCAAGAATTTGATCAATCCCAAGCAGAATTGCTACGCCGAGAATAGGAATATTAAAGCTAGCAAGAGTTCCGGCAAGAACAATCAATGAAACACGCGGCACTCCGGCAACACCTTTGCTTGTCAACATTAAAGCAAGCATTATGATAATCTGCTGGTTTAAATCAAGATGAATTCCGACAATCTGGGATGAAAATATAACACCCATAGCCAGATAAAGTGTACTTCCGTCAAGGTTAAAAGTATAACCTGTAGGCATAACAAAACCGACAATTTTTTTAGGAACTCCAAAGCGTTCCATTATATCCATAGCCTTCGGGAATGCTGCCTCTGAGCTTGCTGTAGTAAATGCAAGCAAAGCAGGTTCCTGCAAAGCACTTAAAAGGCTTCTGAAGGAAATTTTCACAATTTTGCAGGCAATAATCAGCACCAAAAGTACAAAAATAGCTAGTGCCGCATACAAAGCACCGATTACCTTAAAATAGCTTTTCAGAACAGTCAAGCCGTTAGCCCCTACGGTTGCAGCAATAGCTCCGAATATCCCCAAAGGTGCAAAGTACATAACATATTCCGTAAATTTAAACATTATCTGCGAAATTGAATTTAGCACATCAAGCACAGGCTGGGCTTTTTTCCCTACAGCACAGATCGCAAGGGCAAAGAATATCGAAAATACAACAATTTGGAGCAAGTTTCCATTCGCCATTGCATCAACAATGCTTGTCGGGAAAATATCAGTAATCATCTGGCTGACAGAAGTATGAGCCTGTGTGGCAGCCATTAAACCAACTTCCTGCATATGAATTGCATGCGGAGAAGTTCCGTTAACAAATCCAACACCCGGCTTAAAAAGATTTGCCATAGTCAAGCCTATTATCAAAGCCAGTGTTGTAACTATTTCAAAATAAATAATTGTTTTAAGCCCTATTTTACCAAGACTTTTGGCATCATCGTGCCCTGAAATCCCGACAACCAGAGTTGCAAAAAGCAGCGGAGCAATAATCATCTTAACCATACGCAGAAATATTTCTGCAAACGGACGCATCCGCACTGCAAAATCAGGGGCAAAGTGTCCTGCAACGACACCTAAAATTAACGCTATAAATATCAGGGCTGTAAGTTTTGAATGTTTCAAAATTTGTACCTCGATAAACATTATATATCAAACATACAGAACTTAATAAATGGAGTTAAATAAATTTAATAAAAATTTATATGTAAAAAACGGACGGTTGTTAAGACCGTCCGTTTTTAATTATTAAATACTGACTTAGTTTTTTATTTTGATTATTGATTTGCTGACAGGATGAACCGGAGCACTTCTTAAGGCTCGTGTAGCAGGCGCCGAAGCTGCCGCCGGAGTTTCTTCTGCACTTTTTGTTTCACCTTCTTCAGGTATGTATATCGTGTATGTAAGAGCCATACTGGTACCTCTTTTTCCTACTTCAATATCAAAATTGTTAATGGAACTAGATACTTCTCTTTGTGTACCATCCTGAGAAACATGATATCCTTTAAAATAAGTTAGTTTGTACTTACCTACTGGTACAGATTGAGATGTAAAATCATAGTTAACAGACATTCCGTTACTATCTAAATTATTAAATAAATTTTTAAAATCTTTATTTGGAATCTTGTGTTCAAATATTACATTGTCTCCTGTTTCAACATCATTCAGTATAAGCTTATACATGAAATCATCCTCTCCAATATTTCTTTCAACAGCATCTGCAGTAAGACCGTCTTTTAATTCTACATACAGAGTTATAGATAATGGAGCTTTTAATCTTTGATAATCAATAGTATCATCCCAGTTAGCATTCTCAATAAATACAGGTCGTTGTGAAACTGTAGTAATACCAATATTCTTAAACTCAACCTTATTTGTGTTTGGATATATAGTTAACATATAAGAGCCATTTGATAATCCACATGTGGAAGCTACCTTATCCTTAAAGGTCAAACTTGTTGTAGGATATACAGGAGCTGTACCCACAATTTGATATGAACCACAAACAGACGGATCTGCATATGGGCAATTGATTGTCATATTAACACAGTATGTCTTATCCTCCTGCTTAGCAAAGCTTACACTTTCATGTACGTCAGCATTTGTAATAGTAACACTCTTTTGATACTGCTTAGGACTTGACGAAACTTCAGTCCAGCCTCCGCCGGAAACAGCCCATCCTGTTGAAGGGATTGCAGTTAATGTATATGTTCCTTTAGTTAAGCCGCAATACGTTGCTGAAGGCTGTACAGTTCCGCTTCCGCTTATTGTAGTGTAAATACAGTAAGCGCCCTCTGTCATCGTTACAGTCAATACAACGTCCTCAGTGCCCACAGATACAGTTTGCTCAGTCCAATCGGCACTAAGTCCTTCATACGGCTGGACTTTTATTTTAATGCCGGAAGTACCTTCCGGATATTCACCTGTCCCCTGAACGGTTGCACACATACCTGAACCGTCAGGACAGATTTGGTTAACTATTACTTTATGTTTTATAGGATTTTCGTCAACGGCACCTGCAGGAGCAATCATTCGGATAGGTACATTTACATCCTTATCGCGAATTTTACCACCAACGGTTTTGTCTGTTTGGTTACCGTAGTTAATGGAAGCATCAGAAAGATCCCATTCCCAGGTACAGCCGCCTGCGGCATTAATAGTAAGGTCATAGTTAGTGTTAGTCTTTTGACCAACTAATGTGCCGGAAACTGTTGAGTTATTAATTCCGTTAAAGCAGTAGTGATCACCAGACATAGGGGCGCGAACATCATAACGCTCATCGTCATAGTAAGACCATACAAATGACACTTCGCCTGTTCCATTTGTTGAAGTAACATCAATTGTGGTAGGGTTGATTTTTTCAACAGAACTCTTTTCATTGGCTGATGCCCACAATGAATATTGTCCTGCCTCAACATCAACCACAGTCTGATAAATTTTACAACCAGGACTTAATTTGAAAATATCTAAAGCACTGTAACAGCCCTTTTCACCATTATTAAATGATATTTCCTGGTCTCCGAGATAAACGTGACCGTCTGAAATTTTATCTGCACTAAAAATACCGCCTAAGAAACCATAGTTCCTAATCTTTTTAATTACAATTTCACGCATTTCAGGCTCAGGAATAAGTCTGAATTCAATACTTACATCTACATCATCATCTGTAATTGTAACATTTCTCTCTGTCCAAGGAGTAGCTTCGTATCCTGCAGCCGGAGTAGCTTTAAGTAAATACTCCCCAGGTGCTTTACCGCAGCTGCTGCTGGCAAGCGAAGTCCATGACCCGCCGTATTTAGGTTTTACAACAACACTTCCGGGTCCTACTTTTGTCAAATTTATACAGTAAGTTGCAGAAACACCTGTAGGTTCATTTGTATATAATTTTCCTGTAGGTTTCAGGTAATAGACAAAAGTATCAGGATGAGGACATGATGCTTCATCATAACGGCAATTTGGTCCCTGCGCGCCGTTTACATCAAATTTGATTTCTTCGTAAGGTTTTGAACCATCAAAATTTGAAATCGGCAAATACCAATCAATACCTTCTATTGAAGTGAATGTTTTCTTGCCGGCAGAACAGTTTGTAGTACTGCCCGGAGCTTTATTTACCCTGCTGGCAAAAAGTTCGCAGAATTTTTCTTCACCAGCATATGTAACACCGTCAACAGTAACAGCACCGATGCTACCCAGACCTGTTTTTGTCTGTGTTGGCGGATAAAGATCCTCATCAAATGCAATATCAGCTACAACGTGTTCTACTATATAATTTCCTTTTTTATGAAGAGCTTCCAGTTTATCAGGCTGCGCCGATTTCAAAACCGGCATTAGTATTGCCGCCAATATACCCAAAATAGCAAGTGCAAGAAGCATTTCTGCCAAAGATATTCCGGGCTTCTTCTTTTTAACAAAATGTGTTATCTCTTTTGCTTTTTTACAAAAAAGAGCTGTTATCCCTTTACATTCTGGAAGCATCATATTCTCAACTCCTATATCTTAATAAATCATTTGTATATACTATAACATTATAAATTATACCACTTTTTTGAACTTTTCACAACATGCCACATTTAACGGGGATAATATTAATTACATTTCGTAATATTTATTTTTATTCCTTGCCATGCCTAAAAAAATTGTTGTATGATTGTAAAATAAACATGCTTGAAATTTTTAACATGCTTTACGTATTAATAGGGATATAAACGGAGGTTAGTGTGAACTTAGTGGAAGACAAATTAAATTTATCTGAAAATGCCATAAAAGTTCTTGAAAAAAGATACTTGAAACGTGACAACAATGGAAATTGTACAGAAACACCGGCTGATATGTTCAGACGTGTTGCTAAAACTATTGCAGAAGGAGATTTAAAGTTCGGAAAATCTCAGGCTGACGTGGATAAATTAACTGAAAGATTTTATGAAGCAATTACAAATTGTTATTTTATGCCAAATTCGCCGACATTAATGAATGCAGGACGTGAACTCGGACAACTGGCTGCATGTTTTGTTCTTCCTGTAGAAGATTCTCTGGAAGGAATTTTTGAAACAGTTAAAAATACAGCTCTTATTCATAAATCAGGCGGCGGTACAGGTTTTTCTTTTTCAAGACTAAGACCTAAAAACAGCGTTGTTCGTTCTACTATGGGCGTATCTTCGGGTCCTGTTTCTTTTATGGAAGTATTTAATGCCGCAACAGAAGCTGTAAAACAGGGCGGAACAAGACGCGGCGCAAATATGGGTATCTTAAGAGTTGACCACCCTGATATTTTAGACTTTATTAACTGCAAATCCGATAATAATAAATTAAACAATTTCAATATTTCAGTTGCAATTACCGATAAATTTATGGAAGCTCTTAAAAAAGGCACTGACTATGAACTTATCAACCCGCAGAATAATACTGTTGCAGGTACATTAAGTGCCAAAAAAGTATTTGATATGATTGTTGACGGAGCTTGGAGAAACGGGGAACCAGGTATTATTTTCATTGATAAGATGAACTCTGATAACCCTACTCCGCTTGTGGGCGCTATTGAATCAACAAATCCTTGCGGCGAAGTTCCGCTGTTATCATACGAAGCATGCAACCTCGGTTCAATTAACCTTGGCAAAATGGTTAAAGCAGACGGCTCTGTTGACTGGGATTTGCTTGCAAAAACAACAAGAACTGCTATACGCTTCCTTGATAATGTAATTGCAGTAAATAATTATCCTCTGCCGCAGATTTCTGAAATGGTTCAAAATAACAGAAAAATCGGTCTTGGTGTTATGGGCTGGGCTGATATGCTTATGAAAATGGGTATATCTTACGCTTCTGCTGAAGGCACTAAACTTGCAGGTCAGGTTATGGAATTTATCGACTATGAATCTAAATGCGAATCAATCGAACTTTCTAAAGAACGCGGTAAATTCAATAACTTCAAAGGCAGTGTCTATGACGGCAAAAATTTCCTTTACAACAAATATAAAGGAAAATCTGCCGGAATTATTTCCGATGAACAATGGAAAGAACTTGACAGCCAAATTGAAAAATATGGTATCAGAAATGCTACAACTACATGTATTGCACCTACAGGTACAATCTCAATGATAGCAGGTGCTTCCGGCGGTGTTGAACCTTTGTTTGGTCTTGTATTCTCAAGATTGATTATGGACGGTACTGAAATGCTTGAAATTAATCCTATCTTCAAAGACTATGCAGTTAAAAATGGAATTTATTCTGAAGATTTGATGAAAAAGATCGCAGTAACAGGTTCTATTGCTCATGTAGAAGGTGTTTCAGAAGAAGTTAAGAAAATATTTGTAACTGCTCACGATGTATCACCTTACTGGCACGTAAAAATGCAGGCTGCATTCCAGCTGCACACAGATAACGCAGTATCAAAAACAGTTAACTTTGAAGAACACGCTACCCGCAAAGATATTGAAGAAGCTTATGTTCTTGCATACGAAAATAACTTAAAAGGAATTACTGTTTATAGAAACAACAGCCGCCAGTTCCAGCCGATGAATCTTGATGACAAAAAGAAACCGGAAGAGGCAAAGACTGAAGAAATAAAAGATGAGATTGAAGAATACAATCCGTCAGGTGAAGTTAAAACCGTAACCTGTCCTGAATGCGGTAATACAATTGAAATGGCAGAAGGATGTTTCATTTGTCTAAACTGCGGTTACTCAGGATGTTCATAGAACGGTAACCAAAATTTTCTCAAAAATTCTGGTTGAGAAATAAAATAAGAAGAGAGATAAACAGAGTGTCCTAAAAGGACACTCTGTTTGTAAATTATTGTAAAAAAAATGCTTAAAACAGCACAAAAAAATATTCACACGTATTAATAGTACAAATCCCAACAAAACATTCAGAGGTAATATTATGGAAACAGGTAAAATTATACACATCGGCGGAAACCAAATTCAGCAGACTAAACAAGGTAACTACCGTATTACAAATGCACAGGGTAAGACTAAAACTTTTTCTGAAGATGAAGTTATCATTCAGCTGGCAAAAAACAGCGAAAAAGCAAAAAACGGTGAAGCTTTTGAATTTAAAAAAGATTATAAAAATACAATAAAAATTGCAGCCGGTGTTGCAAGCGGAGCTGCGGTTACAGCAGGGCTTGTTTATAGAAAAAACATCACAAAGTTTTTTAATAAAATTGGTAAAAGTATAAAAAATTTATTCAAAAAACGAGTTAAAGATAACGGCAATATAGATGAGTTGAGAAAGTTGTATAAATCATCAACAGAAATCAAAAATAACAAACACAGAGCCTTTATTGAAGATAACTTTACTCTTGAAGGTGAAATGAGAAACCTTGAAAGACGCAAACAAATGATTGAAGATGCAAAGGCTGCATTTTCTCCACCACATAAACAATAAACCTGATATAAACCACAAAAAATCACCTTCTGTACAAGAGGGTGATTTTTTTATATAATAAATTTATGCTTGTATCAGTTGTCGTAACCAGCTATAATTACCAAAAGTATATAAAAGATACTATTATTTCTGTATTAAACCAGACATTCAAAGACTGGGAAATGATAGTCATAGACGATGCTTCGACCGATGCGTCCGTTAAAATTATACAGGAACTTACAAAAAACGACAGCCGTGTAAAATTAATTCAAAACAGTGAAAACATCGGGTTGAAAAATTCTATTAAAAAAGCCTTGAAAGAAGCTTCAGGAGAATGGATTGCCTTTCTTGAAAGCGATGATTTATGGAGAGAGGATTATTTAGAGAAAAAAACTGCACTAATAAATGAGGGCAGGCATTTCGGGTTCATATTTAATGATGTTGAACTATTCGGCAATACAGTTTACAAAACATTTCCAAAAGTTAAAGGAAAATTCCCGCGCAGCATGTTCTACGCATTTGGAATTAGCAACCCTGTTTTAACAATGTCCTCTGTTATGGTGAAAAAAAATCTTTTAGAACTGATTGATTTTAATACTCCGATTGATAAACTCCTTGATTGGTATATATATATTCAGCTTGCAAGGTTAACCGATTTTTATTACCTTAGCGCAAAACTTACCAAATGGCGTCAGCACGAAAAAAGCTACATCAGCAAAAACAAAAAATGTAAGTTTAAATTCGCAAATATTTCTGCATATCTGAAAATTTTAAAGAAAGAACCTTTTAATTTAAAATTATTGCTTTTTATAATTTTTGCTACAGTTTGGATGTGTTTTAAAAGACTTTCATTTTATACAGCGCGCACAGAGCAGAAATTTTTCAGGCACTAATCTGATAAAAACGGCAGGCAATATTTGATAAAATTCTGAAAAATCCTTCTGTGTGTTTTCCTTAAATTTCCAACTATACCAAAAATAAACAGCCTGATCGTTTTAAACCTTTTACCATCAATAACTTTTTCTCTTGTACGCTCAATATTTTTTTTGATTAATTCAATCGGATAACAATCAGGAATTACTTTTTCCCAGTCAACAATTGTTGTGTGGAAAGTATTTTTGCCGCGCAGTATTGAACATTTTAAAAACGGCATATGATATTTTAAAATAGCTTCACGCCATTTAAATATAGTAATATTAGATCTGTATCGCGAATTATATTTCACTGCATAATCAAAATTAAAACCATTTTCAAGTAATAATTCTGATAGCCCTATTTCATATTTTGTCACTATATCAAGTTTATCTGTTTCTTCTTTAATTGAAGCCATAAAATCTTTAAAAACTTCTGAGGTAAACACCTGCTTTTTGAAAACCATAAAAAAACTTTGAATATGCTCCCTCCATTCCAGGTTTCTTGTAATTCCCCAGAAGTCGCAATTACCTATATCTTCAATAATCGGCTTTAAAGGATATAAAGGTCCGTAACAGCTGTCATTAATAAACCCGAGTTCATCATAATTTTCATCCAACCCGTTATTCAAAAGATAAAAATATCCGCGTTTATATGAGCCAAAATCATATTCATTATGATTTTCGCAAATAACATAATCCGCTATACCATCAAGTTTTGCAGTTTCCTCCTCCGGAATTTCAAGGCAGGAAACAAATACAATATTATCAAAAATTTCCTTTAGCGATTTTAAATAATAGATTACATAGTCATCAATAATTTTATCTTTGTCATAATGCGCGAAAACAGCAGCTCTTTTCATTTTTCTCTCCGGAATAATTATAACATATTTTTATGATATAATAAAACAGAACAGGTGGAAATATGGAAACAATAACAAAAGATAAAGAAATAACAGATATAGTAAAAGCTGCAAACTTGCAGCATATCGCAATAATTATGGACGGAAACAGACGCTGGGCTAAAGAAAAAAATCTTCCGTCAGCATTCGGACATAAAAAAGGAGTTGATGCTCTGAAAGCTGCAATGAGAGCGTGTGATGATTTCGGCGTTAAATATCTAACCGTATACGCATTTTCTACAGAAAATTGGAATAGAAAAAAAGAAGAAGTCGATTTTTTAATGAACCTTCTTGGCGAAACAATCAAAAATGAACTTAAAGAAATGCACGAGAATGGTGTTGTAATCAACTTTATCGGAGATTTAACAAAACTCAGCCCGAAATTACAGGAAATTCTTGCCAACGCTGTTGAAGTTACCAAAAATAATACAGGAGTGCACCTGCAGATTGCATTTAACTACGGCTCAAGAGATGAAATTGTACACGCAGCAAAAATTATTGCAGAAAAAGTTAAAAATGGAAGCATCAGAACCGATGAAATAACAGAAGAAATGATTTCCAAAAATCTCTATACAAAAAATATTCCTGATCCTGATTTATTAATCAGAACAGGCGGAGAGATGAGAGTATCAAATTATCTTTTGTGGCAGATTGCATACTCTGAATTTCTTGTGACAAAAAGATACTGGCCGGAGTTTGACAAAAATGCGCTTGCTGAAGCAATTATTGAATTTAACCACCGCCAGCGCCGTTACGGAAAGTAGACATAACAGCTGGTAATACCACTCGCTTTCACGTAAAAATTTAAACAGTAGGGAAACAAAATGAAAATAGTTTTTGCAACAGGAAACGCGCATAAATTAAAAGAAATTCAGGAAATAGCAGGCGATACAGATATAGAATTCGTATTACCGGCAGAAGGCTTTAATCCTGATGAAAACGGGAAAACCTTTGAAGAAAATTCTTACATAAAAGCAAAAGAAGCTAACAGAGTGTCAAAAATGATGTCGCTTGCAGATGATTCCGGCTTATGTGTAGAAGCATTGAACGGAGCACCGGGACTGTATTCGGCAAGATATGCAGACACTGCTCAGGAAAGAATTGATAAACTCTTAAAAGAACTTCAACCCCATAAAAACAGAAAAGCAAAATTTGTCTGCGCAATGACATTACTTGATGAAAACGGCAGTGTCATCTTCCAGACCAGAGGAGAATGCCATGGTGAAATTGCATTCAAACAATCAGGTAATGGCGGCTTTGGCTATGATCCGGTTTTCATAGTGGAAAACGCCGGTAAAACTATGGCTGAAATGACAGAAGAAGAAAAAAATACCATATCCCATAGAGGAAGAGCTCTCAGAAACGTAATTGAATTTTTGACACATTAGTCTATTGACATCTTATTAACAGTATAGTAGCATTTTATGTTGTAAAAAATATATATTGTTTTTACAACACATAAGCAATCTGTAACAATATTAAAAACTTTGACAGAGTTGAATTTTAGCTTACGATAAAATAAGACTAAATTTTAAGACAGGGGAGCATAAATGAAAAAAAATATTATAATAATTATAGCCGTAATACTTGGTGCAATTCTTTTCCGCTACGGAGCAACAATATTTGATAAAATGATGCAGGGCAAGGCTGCTAAAAGCAAACCGGCCCCGTCTGTTACGGTTGAAACAGTAAAAGATGCCGATATTATAAGAAGCTTTGAGGCACCCGGCAGAGTTGTTTCAAAATATCAGGTAAATGTTCTTGCGCGTATTTCAGGATATTTGCAAAGAAGTTTCTTTAAAGAAGGTGATTTTGTAAAAGCAGGTCAAACCCTTTTCCTGATAGAACCTACAGAATACCAGAATGCAGCCAATGTTGCAAAAGCAGATGTTGCAAACACAAAAGCACAGCTTGCTTACGCAGAAAAACAGCTTGCACGTGCAGCAGAACTTGTAAAAAAAGATTATATAGCAAAATCACAATATGATAATCTGCTCGCCCAGAGGGATTCATTAAGAGCCCAGCTTGCATCAGCTCAGGCAAGATACAGCGACAGCAACAGAAACCTCAGCTACACACTTGTAAAAGCTCCGGTTGACGGACGTGTCGGTATTATTACGGTAACTGTAGGGAACTACGTTTCTCCTACATCAGGACCTATGACAACACTTAACAGTACAAACCCTATTTATGTAACTTTTCCGATTGATTCTGTTGATTTCGCAAAATTATCAAATGCAGACAAATCAAATAATAAAAACAGAAAAGTGGAATTATATTTTTCTGACGGTGTAAAGTATGAATTTGACGGTACGCAGGATTTTCATGATAACAAAATAGATCAGTCAACCGGTACAGTTACAATGAGAGCAACATTTGCAAACCCTAACAATGCCCTTCTTCATGGTGAATTTGTAACTGTTAAATTATATTCAAATAATCCTGTAAAAACCCCTATCGTTCCTCAGACCGCAGTGCTTGAAAACCAGGCAGGGAAATATGTTTACAAAATTGATGAACAGGGGCTGCCACAGCTTGTTTATATAAAAACAAGAGAACAGCATGGCAATAACTGGGTTATCTCAGAAGGAGTTCAGGCTGGAGATAGAATTATAACAGACGGTCTTCAAAAAGTAACTCCGGGCAAACCTGTTACAATCGTTTCCCAGGAGGAAATGGACAAACTTAAAAAGAATGAACCAATGGCAGCAGACAACCAAAAAGGGAAAAAATAAAAATGGCAGATAAATCAGGGAACTTATTTATACAAAGACCAAAACTGGCAATTGTAATTTCGCTTGCAATTATGCTTGCCGGGATGCTGATGATAAAAACCCTTCCTCTTGAAGAATACCCGTCAATTACCCCGCCGCAGGTTGTTGTTACTGCAACATACGCAGGTGCAAGTTCAGATGTAATTGAATCAACAATTGCGGCTCCGGTTGAAGCACAGTTAAACGGTGTTGAAGATATGATTTACATGTCATCAACCTCCCAAAACGGACAGTATCAGCTTACGCTATATTTTGATATAGGTTCAGACCCCGATATGGCTGTAGTAAACGTTCAAAACAAACTTCAGCTTGTAACTCCGCGTCTGCCTGAAGAAGTTAAAAGATACGGTCTTTCTGTACAAAAAACAACCGGCGGTCCGGGTTTGTTAATGATTTCAATCAACTCACCAAGCGGTACATATGATGCTTTATATATTGCAAACTACGCTTCTATATATATTAAGGATGAATTAGCGCGTATTAAAGGCGTCGGTAAAGTTTCAGTATTCGGTTCTTCTGATTACTCAATGAGAATATGGCTTGACGCTACAAAAATGGCAAACCTCGGCATCTCAGTAAGCGATGTGAATACAGCGATTCAGGCACAGAATATTCAATCACCTGCCGGAGATTTAGGTGTTGAACCTATGGTCAACAAACAGATGATTAAGCTTACAATGAGAACTAAAGGCCGTTTACAAACACCGGAAGAATTTGAAAATATTATTGTACGTTCAAAACCGGACGGCTCTCAGGTAAAAATTAAAGACATAGGCAGAGTTGAATTAGGAGCAGAAAGTTACTCATACTTCTCCCGTATTGGCGGCAGACAGTCTGCAATTATCTCTGTCAGCCAGCTTCCTGAAGCTAATGCAATAGATTTATCCAATAAAATACGTGCAAAAATGAAAGAGTTAAGCAAAGGCTTCCCTCAGGGTATTGAATATAAAATCCAGCGTGACGAAACAGAATTTGTAAGAGAATCTATCAATGAGGTTATCCACGCAATCACGCTTGCGATTATTCTGGTAGGTATCGTAACATATCTGTTCCTTGGCAGTGCAAGAGCAGCATTTATACCATTCTGTGCAATTCCGGTTTCGCTAATCGGTGTATTTATATTTATGAGCCTGCTTGGATTTTCGATAAATCTCCTGATACTTTTCGGATTGGTGCTTGCAGTAGGTCTGGTAGTAGATGATGCTATCGTTGTTCTTGAAAATACACAGCGCCATATTCAGGAAGGAAAAAGTCCTAAAGAAGCCACCGAAGTTACAATGAAAGAAGTATTCGGTGCAGTTCTGGCAACATCACTTGTTTTGATGGCAGTATTTGTTCCGGTATCATTCATGTCCGGTATTACCGGGCAAATGTTCAGGCAGTTTGCATTGTGCATAGCTTCTTCAATCGGTCTTTCAACCCTTGTAGCGCTTACACTTGCACCTGCACTTTGCTCAATGATTTTGAAATCAGGGGAAGAACACAGCGACTTTAAGTTAATTCAGGATTTTGACAACTGGTTTAATAATATAAGAACAAAATATCTTGAGGGTGCACAGGTGTTTATTGATTCACCTAAGAAAACAATTCTTACATTCTTATTGATTATGGCATTAATTATAGGAATGTTTAAGATAATTCCTACAGGATTTTTACCTACAGAAGATAAAGGAGCAATCTTTACGCAAATCCAGCTTCCTGAAGGTTCATCAGCATCAAGAACAGATATTGTTGCAACTGAAATTGAAAACAGACTGCTTCAAATTCCGGGTATCAAAACAACAATTACTCTTGTAGGCTACTCCGGCGAAAATACCGCCTTAATTGTATCACAGCTTGATGACTGGGCAAAACGTAAGAAAAAAGATTTACAGATGGAAAGCATACTCGGCAGAGTTCAAAAGGAATTTTCAACCTATCCGTCTGCAACAATTGCATCGTTCTCACCTCCGTCAATTTCAGGTCTGGGTATGTTCGGCGGTTTTGAATACCAGCTTCTGGATAAAGGAAACAGAACACCACAGGAACTTTATGATGAAGCCGTAAAGTTAATCGGTGCAGCAAATAAAAACCCTGCTTTTTCAATGGTATATACATCATTTACAGCAAATCTTCCGCAGCTATTGATTGATGTAGATTCAGCTAAAGCAATGGCGCAGGGCGTTCCTATATCAGAAATCTATAATGCTCTGGCTGCATATTTCGGTAAATCATATGTAAATGACTTTAACAAATACGGACGTGTTTATCGTGTTTATATGCAGGCAGACGCACCTTTCAGAGAAAAACCGGCAGACCTTGATAAAATATTTGTTAAAAACTCATACGGTACAATGGTTCCTTTATCGGCAGTCGTAAAAGTTAAAAACGTAGTGGGTCCATACAGCTTAACAAGGTTCAATATGTATCCTGCAATCACAATCAACGGTATGGCGCGCAGCGGAGTAAGTTCAGGTCAGGCAATGAACGCAATGGCTGAGCTTTCAGAAAAAACACTGCCTAAGGATATGGGTTATGCCTGGTCAGGAAGTGCTTTGCAGGAACAGGAATCCAGCGGACAAATCGGTCCAATTCTTGCAATGTCTCTGGTATTCATATACCTGTTCCTTGTGGGCTTGTATGAAAGCTGGATGCTTCCTGTCGCAGTACTTTTAATATCACCTATCGCACTTGTCGGCGCCTTATTATTCCAGTATGTTGCCGGATATTCGCTTGATATTTATGCCCAGATCGGACTGGTAATGTTAATCGGTTTAAGTACTAAACAGGCAATTTTGATTATTGAATTTGCAAAAGATGCTCACCAGGAAGGGCTTCCGATAAAAGATGCCGCAGTTCAGGCTGCAAAATTAAGATTTAGAGCGGTAATGATGACAAACATCGCATTCATCTTAGGTTTGTTGCCGCTGGTGTTTGCCAAAGGCGCCGGTGCGGCAAGCCGTCATTCGGTAGGTATGACTGTATTCGGCGGTATGATTGCAGTAGCATTTATCGGAACATTTTTAGTTCCGGCGTTCTATGTAATGATAGAAGAATTTAAAATCCATATGGGTAAATTAATTAAAAGTAAAAGGGATAAAAAATAAATGTTTAAAAGATTACTTGCATTAACTTTAATAATTACATTGACCGGCTTTCCTGCATTAGCGAAAGAAAACATAGGCAATGATATAAATAACAAAGAATACCCTGATTCCCAATCCGTACTGCCGCAGAAATCGGATAAAAATAATAACTTTGTTATTGAAGGTTCTGTTGAAAAAAGCGTTGATATGACGCTTGAGAAATGTATTGAACTTGCACTCGGCAACAATCCCCAGATTAATGCGGCTTTTCAGGATATACTTGCCTCAGATGCGAGAATTAAACAGGTTTGGTCAAATTACTTCCCGCAATTAAGCTGGCAAACCGGCTACACAAGAATAAGACAGCTCCAATTGTCTGATGCGTTAGGTCAGAACCTTACATTTAATTACTATATATTAGGTCAAATTACACTCCAGCAAATGCTCTATGACTTTGGCGTAACCCAAAACCAGGCAACAATAAAAAGGTTAGACTATGAAGCTTACAAAACAACCTTAACCGGGATAATAAACGACATAATCTACCAAACAAAAGATGCCTATTACAATCTGCTCTACTCGCTTGAAAATAAACGGGTTGCAGAAGATACGGTTAAAAAGTTTGAAATGTTCTATGATCAGGCAAAAGCTTTTTACCAAATAGGGATGAACCCTAAAGTTGATGTAACCATTGCCGAAACTAATCTCAGCAGCGCCAAATTAAAATTAATTCAGGCAGATAATGCTGTAGAACTTGCAATTGCAAGATTAAATAACGTAATGGGTGTTCCTTTTATTGATAAATACAATGTTCAGGAAAGACTGACTTATATTCCTGTTGATGTAACGCTGAACAAATCGGTTGAAATTGCAAGAGAGTCAAGACCTGAATTACAACTGGCAGAATTGAAGGTAGAGAGCGCAAAACAAACACTGAAATTAGTTAAAAAATCTTACTTCCCTACAATTTCAATTGAAGGTCAATACCAGCGAGGCGGTAAAAGCTGGAATTCAAACTACGGTTACAATTTAGGAGGCTACCTGAATTTCCCGACTATAAACGGTATGTTAATCAGAAATGAAATTAAAGAAGCAAGATACCTTTATGATAAAGAACTTGCAAATGCCCAGAATACCCAGAACTCAATTTATCTGGAAATTCAAAATGCGTTTCTAACATTACAGGAAAAGAAAAACCAGATACCTGTTTCAATGCTTCAGGTTAAACAGTCAAAAGAAAATTATGAGCTTTCCTACGGGCGCTACAAAGTAGGCGAGGCAAGCCCGACTGAATTAAAAGACGCACAAATCCAGTATCAGGAAGCCCAGCTTAACTATTACGCTACACTTTATCAGTACAATTCTGCAAGAGCTGCGCTGGAAAAAGCCGTAGGTAAAAACCTTATACCTGAAGAAGATATTATTGAATTAAAAGCTAACGGCTAAAAGCATTGCCCTGTAGGGTTTTGCAAAATTTATTAACATAACTTTACAAAAACAATTTCCAAAAAGCAATTTTTTCTCAATTATATACTTTATATATATGTAAGAGATAAGAGAGAAGAAAGAGAGCAAAAGATGTTGTCAGCAACAGCAGATTCACATAATGAAACTTCAGGAAACGGTCAGTTTGGTTCATTGACTCGTAAAAGAAGAGGAAATAAAAGAAACACAAAAGGTTTCAGCATTGAAAACTATGGTTATCTTGACAGAAGAGATAAGAGAATGCGTTTTAACAATGCAAAAGATCCTATCTATTATGTTTTTGATTGTATTGAAAACAGACCTGTGTCTACACTTGCAAAAGAATTTGTTAGAGATTCATTCAAAGACATTATAAATTTTGTATCAACAGTCGTTGCTTAAATTAATAGGAAAAAGCAAAAGGAAAAGGTTATAATTAATAAGGAATATAGGAAAAGGAATTTAAATACGGGACGGTTAAACCGTCCTTTTTTATTGCAAAAGCATACTTTACATTTCTTTATAATCAACAATAAAAAAAAGCAATTTTTCAAAAAGTAAATACTTTATATATATAAAGGAATAAAACAAGGGATTGCTATATGGTTAAAGGAATCGAAAAAGTTGATTTACTCACACAAGGATATGCCGCACCTCAGTTTTCAGAGGCTAAACCTCAAAAACTGAATTCTATTTTTGCATCTAATCCTATCACAGCAGGAAAAAGAACAGAAAAAGCGGAAGAGAAAAAAGCCGAAGCTTTGGAAAATGCCCTGGATGGAGTCAGCGATGCAGAAACAAGAGCAGCAATAAAAGAGGCTTACCAGAATGGCAACCCGTCAAGAGCATTTGTAGATTATTTAATCAAAAGACACGAAAAACAGCAGGAAAAATTTGAAGCTGCCTGGGCTGAATATCAGGCATCAAAAAATAATCTTCAATTCTACAAAAAAGTTTGTGAAATCGTTACTAAAAAATATGAAAATTCAGATAGTAATTATGAACAGGGATTAATCACCAAAGCTGATAAAAACTTTACAGACGCAGAAATGACAACTGACCTGCTTTTGGATAAAGCAAGCATGATTGCGCATACTTTTATTGCTTAATTTGTAAATTGATTTTAACAGAACAGTTGATTTTTTTTCTTGATATATTATCATTTGCAATGTAGAGTGCTTACGCCAAATAGTCACTCAACAACGTAAAGGAAAAAATATGTCAATTAACTTAAAAAACAAACAAGACATCATTAAAGAATATGGTGCTAACGAAAAAGATACCGGTTCTGTAGAAGTTCAAATTGCTATGTTAAGCCAAAAAATTTCTGAATTAACAGAACACTTAAAAACTAACCAGAAAGATTTCGCAACAAAAAGAGGTCTTTTAATGATGGTTGGCAGAAGAAAAAGATTACTCTCTTACCTTAAAGGCAGAAATCTTGAAGGTTACAGAGCGCTTATCAAAAAACTTGGTATCAGAGGTTAATTTTCAAAAAACAAACTATGAGGCACCCTGCTTTGGGTGCCTTTTTTAGTAAATCAAAAACAGACTTTCGCTCTACTTACACCCCGCCTTTGCGGATTGTGCGCAGCTGCGTTGTCTAATTCACCACTCAAAAATCCAGCTCACGTTCCTTATCGCGGAAATTTTTTCGGACAGAATATGTTCTGCCAATGAACATTACAATCAGACAAAACTGGCAAAAGGGTAAAAATAAAAAATGAAAACATTAAAATCAATGCGGCTTCATATAGGAATTTTCGGCAAAACCAATGCCGGCAAATCGGCGTTTCTGAACAGGATTACAAATCAGGATGTTTCTATAGTTTCCGAAATAGCCGGGACAACAACTGATGTGGTGGAAAAATCAATGGAGCTTCTGCCGGCAGGTCCTGTTAACTTTATGGATACAGCCGGAATAGATGACAAAACTGCCTTAAGAAACGAACGCATCGAAAAAACACTGAAAGTCATAAACCGTACAGATATTGCAGTTATTGTCTGTGATTACAACGGTATAGACGAATATGAAAAACAACTTATTGAAAAAATTACGGAACTGAAAATTCCATACCTGATAGTTATAAATAAAACTGATTTAGAGCCGATTTCGGACAAAAAACTGGCACAAATCAAAGATTATACGGAAAATATCATTATAACCTCAGCGCTTAATGACAAAGACATAGTATTTAAGTTCAAAGAAAAACTGGTAAAAATGCTGCCGGATGAGTTTGTAAATTCACCTGTAATTGCAGGGGACTTAATTCCTCCAAAGAGTACGGTAATCCTTGTTATTCCTATAGATAAAGAGGCTCCTAAGGGAAGACTTATTTTACCTCAGGTGCAAACCCTGCGCGATTTGCTTGACAGCAGCTGCTTGAGCTATGTGGTCAAAGAAAGTGAGCTTAAACAGGCATTGGATAATTTAAAAGAACCTCCTGCTCTTGTTATAACAGATTCACAAGCATTTAAAACAGTAGCGGAAATAGTTCCCCAAAATATTCCTCTTACATCGTTTTCAATACTTTTTGCAAGACTGAAGGGTGATCTTGCAGCTTTCCGCAAAGGAGCAGAAGCAATCGCAAACCTGCAAGACGGTGATAAGGTGCTTATTCTGGAAAGCTGCACACACCATGCAATTGAAGATGATATAGGCAGAGTAAAAATTCCTGCCCTTTTGCGAAAAAAAACAGGAAAAAATCTTATTATCGAAAACTATGCCGGACATGATTTTCCTGATATAAGCAGCTACAAACTGATAATCCACTGCGGTGCCTGTATGACAAACCGGCGGGAAATCCTTTCAAGAATTTTAAAAGCAAATGAAGCCGGTGTACCCGTAACAAATTACGGCATTACAATCTCATACTGCCTTGGAATTCTTGAAAGAGCAATGCAAATCTTCAGATAAATCTATTTGCACTTTTTCTTGCCATCCCAGCTCAAGTCGCTGCAATGCAGGTAATCCTGATTTTCATTATACAAAACCCATGCGGTACAGCCTCTGCCTTCATGTGTCTTTGCATCCCTACAGCTGTTTTCAAAACTGTAACTTCCTCCTTCTTCCATTTGAGAACCGGCAGGAACTATACGCGTTTTTGTTATATAAAAGGTAAAAGTATCTCTTCCCATAGTATTTGGAGGTTGTTTACCGTTCACATCAATTCTGTAAAATCCACAAACATCCTTAATCTGCCCATATTTAGTTGTACAGTTTGGATCATGCACAATAGTTAAAATCTGAGAACCATCCGCCAGCAAAGCTTTTGAATATACGTTTCTACTTTCGGAACTAAACGCAGGATTCCCATTCAATGCAGCCGTATCAACCCAGCATCCTTCCGACTTACTGCCGCAATATTTTGTAATTTTTAAATAATCTTTAATATGGTAAAGCAGATTGTTAACATCATTAATATCATCTACATTTTGATCAGTATTAACATTATTAACCAGCCCCCACTGATCAGGTGTACCCTTATCTTTGACAGCCATAAGATAAGCCTGCTGCATTACAGAATAACTCTTTTTCAATTTAGATACCATGACCTTTTCGTTATTCTTCTGATTAAGCGTTGGTAAAGTCATTGCTGCAACAATACCTATTATTCCTAAGGTTATCAATACCTCTGCTAAAGTGAAGCCATTTTTCATACCTGCGATTTCCTTTCTTATTTCTATTATATATTATAACTTATACTTTTTCAATCTTTAACTTATATTCATCTAAGTTCTTTTCACTAAAAAATCAGCCATATTCCCGTTGTGGCTGACTTCGCTCTCGTTTTTTCGCAGGTATTTCGCTAAGATTAGGTTGCCCCCCCCCCGGAAATCATTGTCTTTACTGTGTTTTCCATAATTCATTCTCCTTTTTAGTTCTGATTTTATTTCTTTCTTTTTAAGGGAAAATATTTATTTTCTTTTAATATGCTACAGGTTGTCTTGTTTTTACTTCCGGTATATGTATAGCTTTTCGAAACGATAGCGGGAACGGAGTGTGAGCGTGCTTGAGAAAAGCTATACACATATACCGGAAGTATAGACAGTCCACAATCCTGTTTTTATTATAACATTTTTAATACAGCTTTGCAAGATAACATAACTTGCCATATTAGACGAAATACGCTAAAATAAGAGTATAATTGAGAGGATAATAATGAAAATAACAGTATGTATGGGAAGTTCCTGCTTTGCAAGAGGAAATGACCAAAATCTCGAATTTATTGAAAAATATATAAAAGAAAATGGTTTAGAAGCAGAAATTGAATTGGCAGGAAACCGCTGTGAAGGTAAATGTGCAACAGGACCTAATATTATAATTGACGGTGTAGAATATACTGAAATGAATGAAGAAAAACTGGAAAAAATTCTGAAATCTACCGCCAAATAATTATTTTAATTTCTGCATAATTTGATAAACAAAAAAAGGAGTTTGAAAAAAGATGAATAACCAATATCCTGTCTACACGCTGTCAAATGAGTGCCATGACTGCTACAGGTGCGTCAGGGAGTGTCTTGTAAAAGCTATTAAAATTGAAAACGGACACGCTTCTGTTATTCCTGAAAAATGTATAGCATGCGGACACTGTGTAAAAGCATGCCCTTCAAATGCAAAGCGTGTACGCGTTGATATTGATAAAGCAAAAAACTTAATCCTTGCACAAAAAGATGTTTATGTATCTCTTGCGCCGAGCTGGAGCGGAGTATTTGAATATTCGCCTGAAAAAATGATTTCATTATTAAAAAAACTCGGCTTTAAAGATGTTTCAGAAACAGCACTCGGCGCACAGGAAGTTTCAATTAAAACAGCACAAATGCTTAATGAAGCAGAAAAAGGACTGTTTATATCAAGCGCCTGCCCTGTAATAGTTGATTTTGTAAGACTATACCATCCGGAATTTACAAAATATATTACCCCCCTAGGCTCTCCTGCCATGACACACGCAAAAATGCTTAGAGAAAAATACGGTGATGATATAGCAATTGTATTCATAGGTCCTTGCATCGGAAAGAAAAATGAAGTTAAATACAGCGGCTTGTTTGATGTTGCACTTACTTTTGAAGAGTTAAAAGTTTGGTTTCATGACGAAATAGTAGACACATCAACAGTTCCTGTAGATCCGCAGAACAAATTTGTGCCTAATACGGCATATGAAGGAGCTTTATATCCTATTGACGGCGGAATGAATGAAACAATCAAAAGAATTGGTATAAAAAAAGAGGTACAGCTTATGGACATTGCCGGCTTGGAATCCTTTGATAAAGCTCTGCATAAACTTAATCCAGAAAAACTTGACCGGGTAATATTTGTAGAAGCTCTCTCATGTGAAGGCGGCTGCGTTGCCGGACCTTGTATCTCTACAGAAAAAGCAGGTATCAGCGTTGTATCAGATGTGCTTACAAAAGTAAAAGACAGAGAAATCATTCCTAAAGCTCCGTCAATAGTCGTTCCTTATGAAATACATGAAAAGAAAATAGTTAACTCGCAGTATCCGATAGAAGATATTTTGAAAACACTAAAGAAAATAGGCAAACACACAGTTGATGATGAGCTAAACTGCGGAGGATGCGGCTATGCTACCTGCCGGGATCTGGCAAAAGCACTTCTGGACGGAGATGCTGAAACTTCAATGTGCGTTTCATATATGAGAAAAATAGCAATGAGAAAGGCTGCAGCACTTGTACGATGTATGCCTGCAGCTGTTGTTATGGTTGACAGCAGTATGAATATTATCGAAGCCAACGAAAGTTTTATGAAAATGTTTACCGGCGACATGTATGACATATTCAAAGCAAGACCGGAAGGTCTTACCGGAGCAGCATTAGACAGAATAATAGATTTTTCCGACCTGTTTAAAACTATTTTAAAATCCGGAAAAGATCTGCACAAGGAACGTTATGCAGTAAAAAATCGTCTATATGATATAAGCGTGTTTACAATTGAAGAAAATGAGATTGTAGGTGCAGTTATTTCTGATGTAACCCAATCTGAAACCAATAGAGAAAAAATTTCCCAAAAAGCACACGAGGTTATCTCCAAAAATATTTCAATTGTTCAGGAAATTGCCTGTCTGTTAGGGGAACACATGGTAGAAACCGAAACACTTCTAAGCTCTATCGCAAATGACTTTGATGATAAAGAAGACGAACAGAAAGACGGGGAGTAAAATCTGAATGTTTATAGATATTGATTGCAGTCAGATGAAAAAATATAATCAGAATGCTTACGGAGATTACTTTGTTTCCAAGAGGTATCCGGATGAATCACGTCTTATAGCAGTACTCTCAGATGGTCTTGGCAGCGGCATAAAAGCTAATATACTCTCCTGTATGACAGCTACAATGCTTCTTCGGTTTATCGAAAATCAGCAGATTCCGATAAGACAGGCTGCAGAAATCATTATGAACTCCCTTCCTGTATGTAAAGTCAGAAGAATAAGTTATTCCACATTTTCTGCAATTGATGTAAACGATGACGGAAATGCAAAAATAGTAGAAGAAGGTAATCCGCAGTTTCTATGGATTAGAGATAACGAAATAATGGAACCGGCTTTTGAAACTATCCAGTCAAAAACATTTAAAAATCGAAAGCTGAAAATCTACAAACCGAAACTGAAACTGGGCGACCGTTTGATTTTCTGCTCAGACGGAGTAACCCAGGCTGGTCTTGGCGGCGGAAGACTAAAACTCGGATTGAGAAGAGAAGGTTTAATAGTTCTTGTGAAAGACAAACTTGCACAACATCCGGATATTTCAAGTTCCGAACTTTCACAATACATAGTTAACCAAGCGAGAAATATTGAAACAGACAGAAAACCAAAAGATGATATTTCAGCCTGTGTATTATACTTTAGAGAACCTCGAGAAGCTCTTATTTTTACAGGACCTCCTTACCATCAGCAAAAAGACAAAGAATATGCAGAAATGTTTGCAAATTTTAAAGGCAAAAAAGCAATTGCCGGCGGTACAACGGCTAATCTTATTTCTCGCGAGTTAAACAGACCAATTACAATGGATACAACAATCAGTATAGGAAAACTTCCGGCCTGTTCTTATATGGAAGGGGTTGATCTGGTAACCGAGGGTATTCTTACCTTGACAAAAACTTTAGAATACTTAGAAAACGGTACCCCGGATATTGACAACGCAGCCGGAAAGTTGGTAAAATTTTTATTGGATAGCGATTGCATCAATTTTATGGTTGGTGCAAAGCTTAATCAGGCGCATTATGACCCGGCATTACCAATAGAAATAGAAATCAGAAAAAACATTATTAAAAAAATCGCCTGTGTACTTCAAGATAAATATTTCAAAAAAGTAAATGTACAGTATATGTGAGGATAAACCTCGGAAGGGTAAAAAAGATGAACAAAAAAGTTAGTGTTAAGGTATGTTTAGGAACAACATGTTTTGTGATGGGCTCTGCAAATTTACAGGAATTGATTGAAACTGTACCTGCCAAATATGGTGATAAGGTAGAAGTTACAGGAGTTCCTTGTTTAGGTTTATGCTCAATTGACTGGGAATTTTCAAAAGCTCCTTATGTAAAAGTTGATGAAGATGTAATTAAAGAAGCTACTGTAGAAAAAGTTTTGAAGGCAATCGATGAAAAGCTTGCCGCACAATAGATTTATGTGGTACGAAAATAAATAGAATGGAAACGAGAGAATGGCAATTAACACCCCAAAACAAACATCACATTTAAAAAGAGAAATATTAGTAAGACTGATAAAATCTTTTTTAAGTGATAATTTTGAAGAGAATACACGTCTGATTCCTTACGACATGCGCCCGAAAGGTCATGAAGTACCTTACAGATGCTGTATCTATAAAGAACGTGCAATTTTGCGCGACAGAACAATTGCAGGCTTAGGTCTGTCTATTGAAGAAACAGATGACAGTGAACTGCTTTCTAATCTTGCAAAAGAAGCATTAGAAAGAAAAGAACCGGAAGATAATCCTCTGACTGTTCTGACAACTGCCTGCAAAGGTTGTGTTCCGGCAAGGATTTATGTAACTGACCTTTGTCAGGGCTGTGTTGCAAGACCTTGTGTTAATACTTGTAAGTTCGGAGCAATAAGCGTTCAAAACGGTAAATCTGTTATTGATCCTGCAAAATGTAAGAACTGCGGAATGTGTGCTCAGGTTTGTCCTTATCAGGCAATCCAGAAAATTATAGTGCCTTGCGAAAATGCCTGCCCTGTAGGTGCTATCGCAAAAGGTGAAGATGGACACGCACAGATAGATTTTTCAAAATGTATTTCATGCGGAAAATGCGTTTCAGCCTGTCCTTTCGGTGCAGTACATGAAAAAAGCCAGATTATTGATGTTTTGAAAGCAATCAAAGCAGGCAAAAAAGTAATTGCAATGATTGCACCTGCAATGATGGGTCAATTACCTTGCACACCAAAACAGCTGAAAGAAGCAATTCAAAAATTAGGATTTGCAGATGTTTATGAAGTTGCTCAAGGTGCTGACGTTACAACAAAAACTGAAGCGGCAGAATTTGAGGAAAGACTTGAACATGGTGCAGAATTTATGACAACATCCTGCTGTGCAGGGTATAATGAGCTGGTTGAAAAACATATTCCGGAATTAAAGCCTTTCCGTTCTGATACAAAAACACCTTTGTATTACACTGCGGAAATTGTAAAAAAGGAACAGCCGGATGCAATAACAGTATTTTTCAGCCCTTGTGTAGCAAAAAGACGTGAAGCACTTCAAAATCCAAATGTGGATTATGTATTGAATTACGAAGAAGTCGGAGCGTGGTTCATTGCACTAAATATTCAGGTTGCAGAATGCGGAGAAAGTGAATTTAAGACAGAAGCATCTGCCGAAGCAAGAAATTACTGCGTAACAGGCGGTGTTGCAAAAGCAGTACAAACACTGCTTCCGGAAGAAATTCCTGCTCATCCTGTTATAATCGACGGCTTGAATAAACAGACAATCCGCGATCTTAAAAAATATGCTAAAAACGGTATGTGCGATTTAGGCAACCTTATCGAAGTTATGGCTTGTACAGGCGGATGTTTAGGCGGTAATGCTACAGTAAACGCATTCAGACCGGCATTAAAGCAGGTTACGAATTACGTAAATGAAAGCGAATCGCTTAAAGATGCTGTAAAAGCCGAAAAATAAAATTAACATTATAAAAAAAATAACCCCTCTCATTAATTCATTGAGAGGGGTTTATAACAAACTTATTAATTTACTTTGTACGGGTAATCATCCGGAATTTTCCAGCCATTACGTCTTATCATTTCAACACACCTTGATGGGTATTGAATACAACGCTGCTTAATTTCGTCATCAGAATATATTCTTAATCCGTCAAATGGTTCAACCCCATCTTTAACCTCCCTTCCTTCACCGCGGGTTCTTGCAATTTGAAATACAAATAGCTTTCTGCCATATAAATCCCTATCATCAGTCGGACCACCGCTCATAAGAGCCTCATATGCCTTATAATGTTTCTGAGCTTTTACCATATAAGTAAATACACATCCGTAAGAAAACACTGCCATATCACCTGATGGCAAATAAATTCCCACAAATCTTTCATCATTATTTTTTGAAATCATTCCATTGCTAATTGTATTATAATAACCGCATTCCCAACGGATTGTTTTTAAGTAGTCTGCCAAATACTTTTTATAAAATTCACAGGAGTTGTCTGTATATTCCCAGTATTGTTGTTCACCGTTCTGGAGTTCTGAGGCTTTAAATGCCTGATTTATTGTGGTATAAAATCTAGCAAGACCTGTTTCTAAAACCTTTTCCCTATGTTGTTGTATAACTGCCGGCAACGTCATTGATGCAACTACACTTATTATACCTAAGGTTATCAATACCTCGGTCAGAGTAAATCCTTTTGATTGTTTTGCCTTGCCTGCTGCGCCAAATGGTTTGTTACCTGCGCCAATACCGGTTAAGGAGCTTAAATTACCTTGCCCCCCCCCCGAAAACTCTTGTCTTTACTGTGTTTTCCATAATTAATCTCCTTTTTTAGTTTTGCATTTTATTTCTTTTTTTTATTAAAGCAAATATATTTATTTTCTCGGTCACGCTCTCGCCCTGCTCTCGCTATCGCCTCGAAAACAAATATATTTAATTTAAATTGATCTGTAAGTTCCGGCTTCTCGCTATCGATATATGTTTTCGAAACGTTAGCGGTGCCTGAGACACGACACTACCGGGTTAACGAAAATCCTATCAGGTATATTGTGCGGAAGCGTGTTTGAGAAAACATATATAGCTTTTCTATCATGGTTTCCTCTGCTTTTTTATTATAATCTATTTTTTAATTTATGCAATATTTTATTTGTTATATAATACTTTTATGGAAAAGAAGAGAAAAATTAGCATAATTGGTTCTACTGGCTCAATTGGAACCCAAGCACTGGAGGTTATTGAAAAACTTCAGGATAAGTTTGAAATTATAGCATTGGCAGGCGGGCATAATAAAGAATTATTAGAACAGCAGGCTGAAAAATTTAAACCGAAATACACCGTACTTGGGGAAGAAGGTTTGGAAAAAATTTGCAACGATAAAGAAAATGATATTATCCTTGTTGCCTGTTCCGGTAAGATAGGGCTTAAACCTACACTAAAAGCTATTGAAAACGGAATTGACATCGCTCTTGCAAACAAAGAAACCCTTGTCATGGCAGGCGATATTGTTATGGATGCCGCACGTAATAACGGAGTAAATATTGTTCCTGTAGACAGCGAACACTGCGCAATTCACCAGTGTATCAAAGATATTAAGCAAGTCGATAAACTAATTATTACAGCAAGCGGAGGACCGTTTCTTCATAAGCCGGCTGAAGAAATGAAAAATGCAACAGTAAAAGAAGCTCTCGCTCATCCAAGATGGCATATGGGAAGAAAAATTACTGTGGACAGTGCCACTCTTATGAATAAAGGCTTGGAAATTATTGAAGCGCATCATCTTTTCGGCTTTGATTATGATGATATTGATGTTGTTATTCACCCGCAAAGTATTGTGCATTCCGCAATTGAGTACAAAGACGGAAGCGTCATAGCACAGCTGGGGTTACCAAGTATGCACATACCTATACAGTATGCAATAACATACCCTGAAAGATTTGAAGGTATTAAATCAAAAAGTTTCAGTTTCTCCGAAATTGCAAGGCTGGACTTTGAAAAACCGGATTTTGAAAAGTTTCCGACAGTCAAACTTGCTTACAAAGCAGGTAAAACAGGCGGAACAGCTACAGCCTGTCTAAATGCAGCAAACGAAGAGGCTGTTTTTGCATTTTTGGACGGAAAAATTAAACTTTACGAAATTTATGAAATTACAAGAAAGATATTTGATGAACACAAAGTCATTCAAAATCCTTCAATTGATGAAATCTTTGAAGTCGACCGCGAAATTAGAGAAAAAACAAAAAATTATATAAAAAGTTTTAGTCAGGCGTAAATTCAAAAATTTCCTGTGAATTACGTTTTAAAATATTACAAAGCTTATTAAGGGTATTAAAATCTATACCCTTAGTCTTATTGTGATAAATTTTGTTAAGCGCGTTCTGGCTTATCCCAGTCAACTGCGAGAGTTCAGAAACGCGCATTCTCTGCTCACCGAGAATAATTGATAATCTGTTTTTAATCATAATGATATTTTAGCAGTTTAAAAGCTTAGGGTTGAAATATACATTTTAACATGTTATTATTACATGTATAGATGTATAAATCAGTAATATTAATTAATAAAAGAGGTTTGTAATGCAAAAACAAGGTTTCACTTTGGCAGAAGTCCTTATTACACTGGGAATAATCGGAGTAATTGCTGCAATGACTTTACCTGCACTTATTAACCAGACCCAGGGGAAAGAATTAGAAACCGGTTTAAAAAAAGCTTATTCTGTTATTCAAGCCGCTCTTAATCAAATGAGTTATGATGAGGGGCAGGTTCCTAACGCTGCCAATTATCCTGTAAGACAGTTTATGCCTGTTTTTAAAAAATATTTTAAGGTTTCAAAAGATTGTGGTTTCAATGACTGTGAACAAAGCTCTCAAGATGATGCCGGTAATATATTATATATTTCACAAGCTTACAAAACATATAATAACAAGCCTATGACTACGAGACTAATTGACGACGGACAGATTTTTGTAAATGACGGAATGCTTATTATGGTGGAAAATATAGATGGCTTGATTTGGATTTTGGTCGATGTGAACGGAAATATGAAAAAGCCAAACCGATTAGGCCATGATTTGTTTGCATTTCAGGTTATGGACAATGGAAAGTTGCTTCCTATGGGGGCTAATGGTACCTCAAATAATCTTTGTTCCATAACATCAACACACTCCATGAATGGCCTTAGCTGCACATACAGGGCCCTGACGGACAAAGATTATTTCAAGAATTTGCCTAAATAATTTTATAAAATATCAAGCGGATCAACGTCTATTGCAAGCTTAATATCCTTAGGCATAGTAATTTTGTTTAGAAAACTTGAGATAAAATTATGTCCTTTTTCTTCAAGTTTATTTTTGATAATTATTTGGAAACGGTAGTAGCTGTTAATCCTTTCAATTACGCAAGGAGTAGGTCCAAGAACTTCAAGCCTTTCAGATATTCCATATTTTTCAATCATGGTGCAAAGTCTGAGCGCAATTTCCTGGGCTGATTTTTCTGCGCGAAAATTATTCATGGAACTTATTATAAGCCTTATCATCTGGCTGAAAGGCGGATAATCAAACTCTTCACGGGCAGCAATTTCCGTATGGTAAAATTCACCGTAATTTTGCGACTTAGCGCTTTCAAGAGCATAATAATCAGGGTTATAAGTCTGAAAGAGAACTCTTCCGGTAAACTCACCGCGTCCTGCCCTCCCTGCGACCTGTGTCAAAAGCTGGAAGCCTCTTTCTGATGCTCTGAAATCCGGCAGGTTAAAACTTGCATCCGCTGAAATAACACCGACCAGCGTAACGTTCGGGTTATCCAAACCTTTAGCTATCATCTGCGTTCCAACAAGTATGTCAATATCACCTTTCTGAAACCGCTCAAGAAGCCTTACATGTTCTCCTTTTCTTACAAGTATGTCACTATCGATTCTTTCAACATTGTGTTCCGGAAACAAATCTTTTATATACTGTTCAATTTTCTGCGTGCCGGTTCCACTGTTTCTCAAAGCATCGGAGCCGCATTCTGGACAAAAATCAGGGAAATATGATATATGATTACAGTAATGACATTTCAGATGCTGATCTTTTGCATGCCAAATCATTGGAATAGCACAGTTCGGGCATTCAATTACATGACCGCATGCCTGGCATTGTGTAAAAGTTGAAAATCCACGCCGGTTAATAAGAAGAATAACCTGCTGTTTTTTTTCAAGTGTTTCTGAAATTGCAAGCTGTAAGGGTTTTGAGATAACACTTTTATATGCAGCTCTTGAATACTCCTGCATATTAATAACAGTAACAGGAGCGATAGGCGCATTACGGTAACGGTGTTTCATCTCAAAAAGGTTACCGGAATTAACAGCCCTGTAATAAACAGAAATATCAGGAGTTGCAGACCCGAGAAGCAGCGGACATTTGTGAAATTCAGCAAGTTTTTTTGCAACAACCTTTGCATCATACCTTGGCGCAGGACTTGTCTGCTTATAAGCACTTTCATGTTCTTCATCAATTATTATAAGACCGATGTTCTTTAACGGTGCAAAAACCGCTGAACGGGCTCCGGCAAGAATTTTTATATCATCTCTGTATAGCCTCTGCCATACATCATACCTTTCGCCGTCTGAAATACTGCTGTGCCAGATTGCAACATCTTTTGTTCCGAACTTTTTTGCAAGACGTTTTGTAAGCTGTGAGGCAAGAGCGATTTCCGGTGCCAGGAATAAAACATTTTTGCCGCGTTTAAGGCAGTCGTCAATAAGCTTGAAGTAAACCTCCGTTTTCCCGCTGGCTGTCACACCATATAGAAGCATCTGTGCCAACGGATTTTCTTTTATTTTTTTTGAAATCCCTTCATAAGCAGTTTGCTGTTCGCCTTCAAGGTCATAAAGAGGTTCTGTTGTTTCAATTTTTAAAACATCAAGGGGATTTCTGTAGATTTCTTCAGTTAAGATTTTTAAACAGCCGGCGTGTTCAAGTTTTTTTATAGTTGTTCTTGTTGTTTTAGCAAGTTTTTCAAAAGCTAAAAGCGGACATTTACCCATTTTTTTTAACATTTCAAGAACTTCAGCCTGCCTCTTAGTTGCATTTTCAAAACTTACAAACTCTACAGCCTGCTCGGTCTTTGAAACTTTCTCAATAAGCTTAAGCGGGATAGCAGCATTCAGAACAGTAACCAGATCACAGCAGTAATAATTTGCAACCCATTCAAGAAGTTTCAGATAATCAATAGAAAAAAGCGGGGTTTCATCTAAAATTTTATTGATTTTCTTTGCCTTTATTTCCTCAGGCAGATAATCAGAAAAACCGACACAAAATGCATTAATAAGCCCCTGCCTTCCAAAAGGCACTAATATTGCCTGTCCGATTTGAATTTTATCTTTCATCTCTTCGGGAATTAAATAGCTGAAAGTTTTTACTCCCAGCCCCTTTATATTAACAAGTGCAAGAGCATATTTACCCAACGCAATCTCCTTCAAAATATAAATCTTATAAAGCGCTTCTGCAAATAATTTATGCGTTGATAAGCTTTTGCAAAAGCGCATTTAAAAATACTATAAGTTTAAAAAGCTATATTTAGGCTTATTCTTCTGCCATAAATTCTTTTTTAGCTTCTTCAATTGCATCAGCTAAAATATCAAGCTGATCCGGCGCGAAAGTTACACCCTTTTTAGTAGGAAGCCAAGTAGCACCGTCATCTGTTGTATAATAAATTCTCAAGTTAAAGTAGCTTCTTCCTTTATATTCGCTAACTGAAATCTGTAATTGCTCAGTATCACTTCTGTCAATAGTTGCTAAAATTTTTGCATCTGCCATTCTTTCTCTCCTTATTAAAATAGACTACCCGACAATGATAACATAGAAAAATTTTAAATTACAGAATTTTACAAAAATCGTCAGCATTCATTGTCATATGATAAAGCACTTTATTATGTTCAATATTGAACTCAAGAGGATCTGCAATGTCATCAATTCTAAATCCTAATTTTTTATATAAGTTTACAAGATAAGACGCGTCCTGAGAAACAAGACAGCTAACAGTTTTTGAATTATTACTCCTTATTGCTGAAACCATGTCCTTATAAATTTTAGTCAAAACCTTGGAAGAACGCCCCGGATTCGTAACGGCAAGAGATGAAATAAAAAATTCTTCCGGAGTTCGCATTGTTGACATGTACCCTCCAACAATTTTATTATTCCCATCTTTTACAATTCTCAAATTTTTTACCGGAGTATTTATTCCTAATATAAATGCTCCGAGTTTTTCAATTATTGGAATTCTAATGTTAGGATTGGCAGACGAACTGTTCATAAAAATTTTCGCATATTGAATACAATCACTTTTATTTTTTGCTCTCATAACTCTGCTGCTTTTGTTCAAAACTGTACAGTCAGAAGGACAGCTGCGTATTGATTTAATTCGCTGGGTGATTTTTCTTATACCTGATGTTGGAATTAACTTCTGAACCTTCATACATTAATAATAAAACAAAACCGTTTTTAAAATTGTCTTATAAAATTAAAAGTTTGTAACATTAAAACACCATAAAAATCTTTTTGTGATAAAGTGTAAATCAGACACATAAATAACAGGAGTTAAAAATGATTAAAGTTGCAGTGTGCGGCGCATTAGGGAAAATGGGAAGAGAAGTTGTTGAAGCTGTTAAAAATTGCGAATTAACAGAACTTTCAGCAAAAATTGATATTGCCGGAGATGATACTTACAAATCTATTGAAGAAGCTCACAAGAGCTGCCATATAGATGTACTTGTAGATTTTACACAACCGGCATCAATTTTTGAGAATGCAAAATACTGCCTTAACAACGGTATCAAAATCGTAATTGGAACAACCGGCTTAGCAGATGAACAGATTGCAGAATTACAAAAACTTTCAAAAGAAAAGAATACCGGCTGTTTAATTGCTCCAAACTTTTCAACAGGTGCAGTTCTGATGATGATGTTTGCAAAACAGGCTTCAAAATATTTTGATAATGCAGAAATTATTGAGCTTCATCACAACCAGAAAAAAGATGCGCCATCCGGTACTGCTATAAAAACAGCATTAATGATGTCTGAAGAAAAAGAAACTTTTACAAAAGACAACTGCCCTGAAAAAGAAACTATTAAAGGTTCACGCGGCGGAATTTCATATTCCGATATACATATTCACTCAGTCAGAATGCCGGGATATATTGCCTCACAGGAGGTAATTTTCGGTTCATCAGGTCAGATTATGACAATAAGACATGACTCTATGGACAGAAAGTGCTATATGCAGGGTGTTCTTTTAGCTGTAAAACATGTTGCTGATAAAAATGATTTTATCTACGGCTTGGAAAATATAATGTAATAAAGTATTAAACAGAAAAGGAAAAAATAATGAGAAAACCAAACATCGCAATTTTAGGTGCAACAGGAGTTGTAGGCCGGGAAATTACAAAAATCGTTGATGAATTAAAAATTGATTTCAACGAAATTAAATTTCTCTCCAGTGCAAAATCTGCCGGAAGCAAAATTGAATTTCAAGGCAGAGAATACACCGTAGAAGAAGCAACACCGGAAAGCTTTGACGGAGTAAGCATAGTACTTGCATCAGCAGGCGGCTCTACGTCACAAAAATTCGCACCGGAAATAGTAAAACGCGGCGGTGTTTTGATTGATAACTCAAGCGCATTCAGAATGGATAAGGATGTCCCGCTTGTTATTGCATATGTAAACGATGAAGATTTAAGAAAACATAAAGGAATTATTGCAAACCCTAACTGTTCAACTTCACAGTTAATGCTTGTTTTAAAACCGCTTCATGAGAAAGCAAAAATAAAAAGACTTATAGTATCAACCTATCAGGCAGTTTCAGGTGCAGGACTTGCTGCAATTAATGAATTAACCGAAGATACAAAAGCAAATCTTGCCGGTGAAAAATTTGAAAATAAATGTTTCAAAAAACCAATTTCATTCAACGTGATCCCGCAGATTGATGTGTTCTGTGAAAATGGTTACACAAAAGAAGAAATGAAAGTTGCAAACGAAACTAAAAAAATTCTTCATCTCCCGGCAGAATTGCCAATCTCATGCACAGCAGCAAGAGTTCCGGTTTACAACGGACATTCCGAAGCTGTTGATATTGAATTTGAAGAAAATATTACACCTGATGAAGTAAGAGAAATACTTAAAAATTCTTTCGGAGTAAAAGTTATTGACAATCCGGAGAATTACGAATACCCTACAACCAGAGATGCCTCAGGAGTAAATCCGGTATTTGTTGGACGTATAAGAAAAAATCTGGCTTTTGATAACGGAATTTCTTTATGGTGCGTTGCAGATAACCTAAGAATCGGCGCAGCATTAAATACAGTAAGAATTTGCCAGAAAGTTATAGAGATGGGATTATATTAATCCCATCAGCATTTGAGGAGGAGAAAATGCCAATAAAAATAAACCCCGTAAAAACAATTACCAGTGCAAAACAAGGAATTACAAAGAAAGTTGTTAAAGGCGCCAGCGGTCTTCCGCTTGAAGAGCCGCTTACAAGTTATAAAGATCAAAGGTTAGCAGAAATGCTTGATCCGTCTGCACCTATGCAGAATGCGCTTAGAAAAATCGAAACAGCAACACAAATTATAACTTCAAAATTTAAAAAATAGTTAGCAAAAATATTTAATCAGGATACTTATAATTTTTAAAATTATTACCCCTGAAAAATAAATTATCAAAGGATAAAACCATGGAAGAAATAAAAAATTCAAATGCAGCATTAATGACAAAAGACCCGGAACAAAATGAAGAAGGCAAAAGAGAGTGTGATATTCCGCGCACAACAATTGAAATGCTGGAACAAACCCTTCAAATAGCTTAATATATCTTAAAACATTAGCAAATTAAGGCAATTTTTATTTTCATACTACTTTGTCAATACAAAAGGCGGTTGTGTATGAATATGAAAATTGTAAATAGTACTGTAAAAAAACCATTTACCCGGATACCAACACGATATGATGATATTCAGCAAGAAATTATTGCCGAACGCATGAAGTCAAGCGTGAAAGATTATAAAAAATATGTTCCGCAAATAGAGCAAGAAACAGGCTCTTTTAAACTTGGTGATGTCATCGGAGAAAAATTAAACAAAATTATTTAGTGTTAAAAAAGGAGGTTTGTTATGGACGTAAAAAGGCTGGTGCTCGGAGAATTTTTGCCGAAAAAATGGGCAATGAAAAAAATTATTTTAATAAAACCAAAAGAAAGTATATTAAAAAATGCACTCTCAAGTGCTCATCAAAACAGGACTGCATCAAAAACATTTCAATTAAAAAATATTTCAAGCGATATGTTTAGCAGCAGTTTGGCACAAAGAGCTTGAAAGAAAAATTCGTAAATTAAAAGAGCCGGTTTTAAAATCGGCTTTTTTATTGCTTTTATAATATGTTTTTGATAACATATGTATATTATTTCAGGGTTAAGGATATGTTAATCAAGAGAGATGAGATAAAAAATTTAGTAGACAAAATTCATGCAGACGGGAAAACCATTGTTTGCACAAACGGCTGTTTTGATATTCTTCATGTAGGGCATGTACGCTACTTACAAAAGACGAAAACCTTTGCTGACTACTGTATTGTATTATTAAATTCAGATAAATCAGTTAAATCAATAAAAGGACCATCCCGACCGATTAATAACGAAAATGACCGCGCTGAAATATTAAGTGCTTTAAGATGTGTAGATTATGTGGTACTATTTGATGAAGATAGTCCGCGGAATCTTTTAGATGAAATAAAACCTGATGTTTATACAAAAGGAGCTGATTATAATATGGAAACTCTCCCAGAAGCTGATATTATGAAAAAAAACAGAACAAAAGTAGAGTTTATTAACTTTGTAGAAGGGAAGTCTACAACAGGAACAATTGAAAAAATGAAAAGCTGCTGAAACGCAGCAGACTTGCAATCCTGCTTAAAAATAAATACAAGGAGAAAATATATGAGAACTTTTACAGTAGAAGAAATTTCACAAATTGTCGGCGGAATGCTTACAAAAGCAGCTGATGTTCAGATTTCACAGATAGCACCTCCGCTTCTGGCAGACGAAAATACTCTTGCACTTGCTCTGGGCGAAGAAGAAATTGCAAACCTTGCAAAATCACAGGCAAAAGCTGCACTTGTGCCATTGGGCGTTCAAATTGACGGCTTCACTACAATCGAAGTTGAAAGACCAAGATTAGCTATGATGAAACTATTAAATCTTTTCTATGTACCGCCAGTAGTAAATAACGGCGTTCACCCGACCGCAGTAGTTCATGAAACTGCAAAGCTCGGTGCAAATGTTCAAATAGGTCCAAATGTTGTAATTTCACATGATGCTGTAATTGGTGATAATACTAAAATAATGGCTAATTCCTATATCGGAGGCGGGGTTAAAATTGGTAAAAACTGCTTCTTCCACCCGGGAGTTAATGTAGGCGACAGGGTGAAAATTGGTGATGATGTTATTCTTCACCATGGGGTTTCACTTGGTGCAGACGGCTTCAGCTTTGTAACAGAAAATCCTGACAACATAGAACAGGCAAGAAAAGAAGGCACAATTAAAGAAGAAAATATTAAACAGGTAATCTTTAAAATTCCTTCAATCGGATCCGTTGTTATAGGAAATAATGTTGAAATAGGTGCAAATACTGCAATTGACCGCGGTACAATCGAAAATACAACAATAGGAGATAACACTAAAATTGATGATTTGGTAATGATCGGACACAACTGTAAAATAGGAAAAGGCTGCTTAATCGTTTCACAGGTTGGAATTGCAGGAAGCTGTGTTATCGGCGACAGAGTAGTTATTGCAGGTCAGGCCGGTCTTGCAGATCATATTGAAATAGGGTCTGATTCTATCGTAACAGCAAAAGCCGGTGTAACAAAATCATTCCCTGAAAAATCAATCATAGTCGGCATACCTGCTGTTCCTAGAAAAGAATTTATCAAACAGCTTAAGACTATGAAAGATGCTCAGGAAATCTTTGCAAAATTCAGAAAATATGAACCTATGTTAAAAGTATTTGAGGAAGAACACCAATAATGACAGTAACACTCAAAAAGGAAACCGAAATTACCGGCAACGGTTTGATGAAAAATAAGCCATGCAAAGTAAAATTTTTCCCGTCTAATACCGGAAAAATCAGATATTTTGTTTCAGGAGAAGAATTTAGCGCTGATGTTGATAACGTTGTTTCAACAGAACATTGTGTAGTGCTTGGCAAAAACAAAGCAAAAGCAATGCTTACCGAACACTTAACAGCAGCTCTTGCCTTTTGCGGAATAGATTCTCTTGATATTTGTATGGATGAAATGGAAGTTCCTGCTCTGGACGGAAGTTCTAAACAATGGGTAGAACTTTTTAAGGAAGCCGGAATAAATAAACCGCTTCTTTATAAGCCAAAACAATACACTGTATCAGAACCGGTTTATTATCTTAACGGCAAAACCAGCTTCGTAATACTTCCTGATGATGAACTTTTCATCTCATATGCTGTAAATTATAACCACCCTGATCTTACAAGACGATGGGTTAATTATAATCCTAAGAATCAGGAAGAAATTATTGAAGCAAGAACTTTTGGATTTTATAAAGATTTAAGAAAATTCCAAATGTTTGGCTTTGCGCAGGGAGTTACTATTGATAATACGGTAGGCTTAAAAGATGAAGGTTATACTACACCATTAAGAAGCGAAATGGAGCCAGTAAAGCATAAAATTCTTGATTTAATCGGGGATTTGTATCTTACAGGAGTAAACCCTCTTAATCTTAAATGCCAGATTTTAGCAAAAGAAGCAGGACATGCAGTTCATTTGAAAGTTGCAAAAAAACTCAAAGAAAAATTAATAGAAATAAAATAAGGAGAATATACATGACAGAAGAAGTTACACAAGAAGTATTGAGCTTTGATACAATGGAAATTATGGAGATGATTCCTCATCGTTTTCCATTCCTGCTTGTAGACAGAATTACAGAATGTGTTCCGGGGAAATACGCAAAAGGTTACAAAAATCTTACAATGAATGAACAGTTCTTTCAGGGACATTTTCCTGGAAATCCTATTATGCCTGGAGTACTCCAGCTTGAAGCTATGGCTCAATGTTCCGCACCGGTGTTGATGACAATGCCTGAATTTAAAGGCAAATTAACATTATATGCCGGAGTTGACGGTGTTCGTTTTAAAAATATCGTAAGACCTGGTGACAGATTTGATATGGAAATTGAGCTTACAAAGGTAAAAGGACCTGTTTGCAAAGCTCATGGGAGAGGGCTTGTTGACGGTAAGCTTTGTGTAGAAGCCGATATGACTTTCGCTTTAAAATAAAAACATAATTAAAAAGCTCCCTAAGATGGGAGCTTTTTTAAAAGTCAAACTTTTCACCTGCTTTATAATCAGTATAAGACATTTCTCCACCGGAGAGTATGCTGTTCAAACTTGTTCCGCCGGTTTTAGACCAAGGATGTATGACAATACCGCTCGTTGTACCGTCAAGCAGAAAAGCATCCCTGCCAAATTGATTTGGCAATTTGGAACCATTTGTATCAAAGTAAACATACGAACAATAGTCTCTGATTGTTTCAAAGTAGAGAATATTACCATTTTCATCTTTAATTATATGCCCGTATTCATCCTGTTTTTTCTGCATAACTTTTTCATAACAAGTTGAACGCAGAACTACAACTATAATGGTTCCATCATTCAATATAATTTTAGGATATGAGTTCAAATCACTCTCAAGCATTGTATCATTTTCGTCTACCCATATACTATTGTATTTTATTTTATAATCATAAAAAGGAGCACAACCTTTTTGCAGTTTATTTTTACAATAACGTGCTCCGTTAAAATATTTTGAAAACTCTTGTGCAACTTCAGCAGAAGTCTTTGAAACATCCCATAAACTGGTTGCATCCCCAGGGGTTCCGTTCTTTGACTGATAAAGCTGTACTGCCTGATTTATTGCTGAATATGCTTTTTTAGCTCGCGTTGTCAGCTCTTTATCCTTATATTTCGACACTAATGCAGGAAGCGTCATCGATGCCACAACACCTATTATGCCTAAGGTTATCAATACCTCGGCTAACGTAAAACCTG
>CABLZX010000014.1:0-53546 GCA_902383995.1 uncultured Brachyspira sp. | reverse complement strand
CAGGCACTACATTACTCAGATTTGCTTTTCCTTAATACGCTTCCATTGACATTAGCGCGGAAACAGGTAAAAGTTTTTAGTTACTTTCAATGTCAGGTGTTAGAGCAGGGATTTTATTTTCTCGGACACACTCCCGCTCCGCTCCCGTTATCGCCTCGAAAACAAAATCCCTGCTCTTGAAACATTCATATGTCCCTTTTTTTATTATACATCATAACTCAGAGATTAGCAATATACTAAATTAGACTTATTTAAACTATTAATAAGTAAATGCTTGCTGAATATTTTTATCAAGTCTTTGACGACAAGAAGCAAGTTCTGTTTCTACCATCTTAAGTCTTGTCTGATATTGTATCATTTGCTGTTCAAGTTTTTGTTCAAGAAGTTTTAATTTCGCCTGACGCTGCTGTAAAGTTTTTACAATCGGCGAATCAGGATCATAATCGGTGCCAATCTGCATTAAGTCATTGCCGGTTTGCGTCAAACCCATTCTTGTCTGAGTAACAAGCTGGATTTTGTATTCCAAATCCATTTTGACGTTATTCAGATATTGCATTCTGATTGTATCTGTGAGGACACCCATATTCTACTTCCTTTATCTGGTTTCGTTCAGGTTATTCCCCTTTAAGAAGCTATGTTGGTTATTTTCTGCAATTAACCTTTCCATTTTCTGGAACTGATGCTGGTGGTAATTCAATCTGTATTGAGCCATTTTTAACTTCTTTTTCATTGTCAGAAATTCTTTTAAACCATCTACAAATGAATTTGCCATTGCCTTTAAAGGGTTTTTCCTGATGAGGAAATTCCTTGAATATATCAAGAAATCTAGTATTCTTTTTATATTCATCTCTAAAGTATCTCGAAGCATTTTTCTCCTTACACTTTAGACCTACATGTATATAAAAACAATTAATTCAAAAATATTGCTTTTTTGAGTTACATTTTTTAACATGTCTTAATCTAAAGTGATTAACTGTTTAATTCCTGACTGTCAACTTGTTCGGAAATTGAAGTTCGCTCGCCTTCCACACTATTTATCGGCACATCCGGCTGAAACTTTAATTGGTTTAGGGAATGAGCCCCCAAACCGCAATAAAATTTTACAATCTTATTTAATACATTCAGCAACACATTCTTTTTCATTTTATTTTTCATAATATTATAAGTTCTGAATAGCTTTGCTATCACCGTCAATAGACTCTTTCAGCATTTTCTTAACTACATCACCCTGTGTATCAAGCATTTTGCACACAGTTTCAATATTTCTAACCTTGTTAGAAAGAATTGTATCCGCATTCGCGGTAATATTTCCTGTTACATTCTGATAAGCAGACAACGCAGCAGAAGTGGTACCTTGCATTAAGTTACCCATAACAATAGCAGGAAGTCCGTATTCACCGAGATATGGGGCAGCAGCCTGCATAATACCGCCCCATCCGGAAATCAGACTTGCAACCGGCAGAACAATATTTCTGCCAAGCCAGCCGTATCCGTTAGCTGCCCCTACACCGTAAGCAGCAGTGCTTGCAATATCAGCCAGCCCGCCAAGGTTTGATGCATAACCTGTAGCAACGCCTGTATCGGTTCCCCATCCGGTGAGACCTGCTGCACCGCCTGTTGAATAACCATCAAGCCCCCACGAAACAGGAGCAGCACCGCCTGGAAATCCTGAGTAATTATACAAAGAATTAATACCGTAAGAAGAGGCTCCGGTAAAGTTTGAATAATAAGAAGTACCAGGAACATTCATTGTTTCAGATGCCCCAAAAACATTTGCAAAAGATGACGGAGCAAAAAGGCTTGCCATTCTGTATAAGAAGCTCCCGGTCATTTCAAAACCTGTACCTGTACCGCTTCCGGACACTGTAAGGTCTCGCAGTTTGTCATAAGTTTCCCAGAGCATTGCCTTTGCATCGCCGCTAGCAGAGCCGAATTTGTTTGCTATTACCAAGTAACTGTCATTTTTATAAGCCATTTGTACCTCTTATAACCTCTTTTTTCAAACCTATGAATCAAATGTTTTGAATGTAGATTCGATATTCTTATCAATAACTTTCTTAACTGCTTCCATTTCAGTCTGTAGAGCTTCCTGCTCTGTATCAAGCTGGCGTAATCTTAATTCAAGAGTACGGTCTTGTTCCTGAATTTTTTCTGTCTTAGCGTTAATATCCTGAATAGCCTTTTCATAAACCTGCATATCATAGTTATACTGGTTCATTGCATCCTGATAAGCTGCCTCATCTGTTTCTGTTTCGGTATTCAGATAATGAACAACTGAAGAATCCTGATATTTTATTGACTGCGGGCGACCACTCTCATCAAGGTCAATCATTGCTTTTTCAGTAACCTCAATTTTTGTCTTGACATTCTGTGCTGTATAATATGTAAGCCTATCCTGATTTTCGGTAGGAAGTGACTGATCCGGACCGCTTATAGAAGAACTTGTTAAATCTTTTGCACAGGCAAACCTTGTTTCACCCTGCCATTCCCAGACATAAATATCATCTGGATCTGCCAGAGCAAAATCTGTATCCGGCCAATCTTTAAGAATTTGTTCATAAGCTGCCTTCATATCAGGATCTGCAGGGTCATATTTTGTAAGTTCACAGTTGCCTACATACGTTGGAACACCTGATTCTACATAGTAGTCTGTAATATCATCTGTACCTTCCAGAGCTGCCTGCGAAACAAAGTGTAAATTTCCATCATCATCTGTGTAGCAGCGTAAATCTGACGCATCATTACCAATTGAAGGGTAATCTGAAGCTAATTTATCATATACCTTTTTCTGTTCAAGATTTGTAGGATCATACGCAGTTACTGGATGACCATTAACTGTATAAGTCTTGTTTACAGGTTCTGTTGCTGTAATATTAGTTCTGTTTGTTGTTTGTTCAGATTCAGTGTCTGTTAATGGATCAATGTATCTATCCTTAATATCACCGGTTCCGCCAAGTTCTGTACGGGAAACAAAGTGAAGTGTACCATCAGCATCTGTATAAGTCATCATATCATCAGCATTCATATCAGGATATTGTGCTGATAATCTGTCAAAAATATCTTTCTGTGCAGCATTAGCCGGATCATAAGTAGTAGCTTCAAATCCGTTTACAGTATAAGTAGGCTGTTCAAGATAACCTATATCATCTCTTGAGCTTGTACCTTTTGTAGAAACATCCCCTTCTACAACCTGAGGATTTGCAAGTCTATTTTGAATTCCGGTAAATACATCCGCAAAATGGAAGTGTGTAACAAGATAATTATAACCATCCGGGTCATCATGAAGCTCTGACATGCTTGAAATTTCTTCATCATAAGTTCCATCGGTATATGTATATTTCATAGTTGTATAATCCTGAGTACTAGGAGCTGTAGGAACTTCTAATGCAAGCAAATCGTTAAAAGTATTTGCACTCTGATTTGCCAGTGCCGTACGAGCCTGGTTAATCTGCTGTCCTTCATATTCAACGTTTGTTTTTCTGGCGGTTAAACCTAAATATCTAGCCTGTGACGCTGCCATACCCATAAGGCACTCTCCTTCATGTTTAAACTGAAATTAATCTACTACACTTTTGTTTATAATTATGTTTTCGAAAAAGTCAACATAACTATAATAAATTATACGGTAATATTAAAAATTTTATACAGTACTTACAATAAAAATCCTCCGTTTAACGGAGGATGCTATACAAATTCCATACATTTACTCTATATTATAAAAAATTAATAACTAAATCATATTTTTAATATATTTGACAGTTTTGTTCAGAAAACGTTTTGCAATAGGTCCCAAATTCAATTCTGTCAGTTGTTTTTTCTCCGGTAAAATAAAAATCTCCAAGAGATGCCATTTTCCCTTTTTTAAGTTTGCCTGTAATTAAAAGATTATTGTCTTTTATTTTAAAAACAACAGCATCCTTCCTCATATGAGAAGGGATTGATGAAAATCTGTTATTAACAAAATCTTCCCGCTCTATAAGTCCGCATTCATATCTTTTTTCTGTAAAACAATGTCAGGCTTTGCCGCTTTGCTCAAATAAGCTCATTATATTTTCGATATAAAAAAACTTCGCCATTACGCCTTACTACTCTGCATTCAAGTTCCATTAAATTACTCCATTTTCTTTTATGATAATTAGCATACTGCACCACCTATCCTATCTCAGAGCATAACTGAATTTCAGACCATTTTAAATTCATATTTACATTACCTTACAATTTAAACATTAACCAGCTGCATTATATGAAAAGGCGCGGTAGATTAACCGCGCCTTAAATTTTATTATTGAGCTAATTCCTTTAATTTAGAATTAACAAATTCAATAATTTCTACCTCATTTTTTGGCAGCATAGTAGTTTTTCCGTTTTCAACATACCAGGCACTTTGTATACGCGAGCCCTGGTAAGCCATATCCGAAATCTTAACATCAATACCATGCTGACTGAGAACATCAAACTTCATACGGTCTGCATTCCCAAAGAACAAATAGTCATCCATATGGTCATACTTGCCCTTATATTTTACATAAAGTTCAGTTCCATAGTGCCGCATACTGGCATTATTATTAAACAATTCCATAGCTTCATTCTTTAATTTATCAGGGATTTCGGCTAAAGCTGCATTGCGTGCCTGTTCCAAATTTTGAGGCGCCGGTGTTTTTAATACACCGGTTTTAAGTTTTTCAAAAGCTTCTACTGCTTCGTCACCGACAGGAACATTACGTTTTAATAGAGATTTTTCAATATCGCCTACGTAAGGGTTTCCATCAACGTCATACATAACAGCTTGACCATGTTTTACAACGACTTCACCCTCAAGCGTCTTGACTTTAGTACCTTCCGGCAGAAGTTCAAACCCGCCTACAGCTTTTTTAGTAGCAGATATTGTTTCTCCGGGTTTTATTCCATCCATTGCGTTATAATTACCTTTTGAATTTATATAGGTTTTTGAGAAAACTTTTGGATCGCAAACAGCAAAGTCACCGCCAGCCTTATCATAAATCATAATTATAGATCCATCTTTCACTTCATAAGGAGCTTCCGGATTCCATTTATTAGGAACATAGAGTTTCCCATCTTTTTCAAAAACAATTCCGTCAGGTTTGCCTGTTGTCTGGTATGCCTCTACCTGATTAGGTTTACTTTCAAAACGTATAGCTGAAGCAGGGATTTTTGTAAACATAGAAGGAGCCTGCAAACCAGTAGCGACTTTTAAGCCTTCGCCGGCAACTCTGAAGTTTTCTTTTACTGCACCCATTGTAGATAGTTTTGCAGGATCAGCAGCTTCTACACCGGCACTTCTGGCAGCTGATAATGAGCTTTTAGCTGATGCAACCGCGCCGCCTGCCATAAGCCCGCCGGTCAAAATTTCTGCACCGCCTTTCTGTGCTTCATCCTCATTTTCAGCAGTTGCAACATCATAAACACCTTTACCGGTAATACCAACTCCGGCTGTACCAAGAGCTGCATTAGCAGCAGGAGCTGCGGCTGCGAGTTTCGGGACGGCAGTTAAAGCTGCGTCCATTGCGGTTCCTGCGGTTAAAACTGTTGCACCAGCAACCCATAAGCCTTCTGTAGAAGTAAGATAGTCAGCTACATTACCTGCGCCTTTAGCTGCATTCCAAATTTTTTCGCCTGCTGTCATGGTTGAAGGATCACCATCACTAACTAAGTCGTCAATTTTTTCAGCAGCTTGCTTAATAGGCTCTTTTACATAAGTCAACGGATTGACGGTATCCAGAGATTTAAAGCCGTCTCTTGTACGTTTAACAACAGCACCTATTGCACTGCCGACACCGTCAACATCTTTAAAATCTCTTTTCCATCCTTCAATATATTTATCGACCGCTGTAGGATCTTTTGTTATTTCGTTCAAATGATCTTTTAATGCAGTTTCTGCTTCTTTGTCAAACTGAGCTTTTTCTTCAGGTGACATTTTGTCATATTTTGCACTCAATTCTTCATTAATCTTCTGGAATTGGAGCAGCTCAGGAGAACCCTCCTCAAAAGGTTTTTTGCCTGTAATTTGTTCAATAAAATCCAAAGGATTTTGCGGAACATTTTTAGCGCCATTTGTCATATCAATATTAACGCTTGGTTTTGTTTCCGGCTTCTGTTTTGCTTTTTTTGAAGCATTAGAATTTTGCACACCATCACTACCGGTGATGCCGCGGGATTTGTCAACTGTCATTTCAATCTCCTTAAATTTTTAACTTCACTCGTGTTTATTTTTTCTTATAAATGAGTAAAGTTATTGGAGCGGAAATAATTGACCACACTTCACCCTATCCTATCCTACCCTATCCTATCCTATCCTATCCTATCCTATCCTATCCTATCTCAGAGTATAATTGAATTTCAGCCACATTAAAACTCAACTTTACATTCCGTTACAATTATAGTTTTTATAAGTTTTGTAACAAAATAAAAAAAGAACTGCCTTACTAAAGGCAGTCCTTTTAATATCTTTTAAATTTTTATGTATTATTCAGCCTGATTTTCAGCTTTAGGCTCTGTAACAGTCAATGCAATACGCTTATCTGTAGGGTTAAATTTAAGGATATAAGTCATAACCTTATCGCCTACCTGAAGAATATTGCCATTCTGGTTTTGAAGTTCAACAACTTCGTTGTGAGGAAGCAGAGCTTCTACTCCAGGGAATACTTCGACAAACGCGCCAAAATGTTTAATTCTTGTTATAGTACCTTCAACTTTATCGCCTTCTTTTATTTGTTTTTCAGCTTCTAACCATGGATCAGGTTCAAGATTTTTTAAACTCAAAGATACTCTTTGTTTTTCATGATCAACTGCAATTACTTCAACGTCAATCTTGTCGCCTACACTCAGAATATCAGTAGGATGGTCAATCCAGCGCCAAGATAACTGAGATAGAGGAAGCAAACCGTCAATACCGCCCAAATCGATGAATGCACCGAAATCGGTAATTCTTACAACATCACCTTTAACAATCTGTCCAGGTTCAATTTGTGAGAACACATTTTTTCTTGCTTCTACAGCGCTGTCTTCATAAACTTTTTTATTAGATAAAATAAAGTTATTCTGCTGGCTGTCAAGAGTAAGAATTTTAAGTTCAATTTTTGAGCCGACTTCCAAATCAGTTTCTTTAGTACGTAACTGTGAAGAAGGAACAAAACCTCTTACACCTGAAATCTCAACCAAAATACCGCCTTTAACAATTCCGGCAATTGTACCGAGAATAGTTTCTTCAGCAGCTTTAGCTTTTTCAAGCTCTTTCCACGCATAAGCAAAATCAACTTTTTTCTTAGAAAGAAGGAATTTTCCGTCTTCATCTTCTTCTCTGATGATTAGGAATTCGTATTCTTTGCCTTTTTCAAATTTTTCTTCAACTTTTTCATCTTTGTCAACTGCTTCTCTGGTTGGTACTACTGCAATAGTTTTTGCACCAATATCAACCATAACCCCTTGACCATCGTATCCGCACACGATACCTTTTACTAAATCGCCTTTTTGAAAATTGTAATCATATTTCTTCAGCAATTCTTCAAAATCTAATTCACTTGATGTCATCTTTACTCCATTGTCTAAGACATAATCTATTAACTTTGCTACTATTTTAGCAGACGTTTGTCAATATGTAAAGGTTTTTTAAGTCCGATTAACATTTCTTAACTAATCATATACGCCAAAACGTGCATTTTAGAAAAGAATGCACGTTCGGCTATATTTTTATGTCAAATTAGGCTTTTAATGAAGCTATTAATTCAGTTATAGCATTTTCCTGAATTGTAATTTCTGCAATTCTTTCCTTGGTTTGTTCAATAAGTTCTTTCGGAGCATTTGCAACAAACTTCGGATTATCAATTCTGCCCTGGAGAGATTTCTTTTCACCTGTAAGTTTATCCAACTTTTTCTGCTGGCGTTTAATCTCTTCATTAAAGTCTATCAGATTTTCAAGATTGAGAACAATTTTTGAAGCAGAGACAACTGCCGTTGCTGTTTTTTGAGGAACAGGGGCATTAACATCTGCATAGGTGATAGTTTCTACTTTGGCGAGACGCTTGATATATGCCTCAATTGCTTCAAATACAGGTTTTTCATCTTTATCTGCTCTAATCTCAATATCGACTTTCAGTGACGTTGAGATATTAAAGCTCTGACGTACATTACGCAAAGATTTAATTGTTTCAAATACAAGTTCCATTTCTTCCGCTTCTTTAGGGAATGCAAGCTTTTCTTCATATACAGGGAATTTTGCTACAATAATTGCCTTCGCAAGAGTTCCTTCATCATATTCAGAAAGACCATGCGGGATTAATTGCCATACTCTTTCTGTAATATGAGGCATAATCGGATGAAGCATTCTCAACGACATATCAAGAACATATCTCAATACACGCTGGGTATTAGCCCTCAATTCAGCATCTTGCAGCTGAATTTTCGCAATTTCAACATACCAGTCGCAGTATGAATTCCAGAAGAAATCATACAAGACATGGGCAGTTTCGCCGATTCTGTAATCTTTGATATTGTCATTAATTTCCTTAGCAGTTGAATTCAGCTTATCCAAAATCCACTTATCTGCAATAGTAAGATTAGCAAAATCAATTTCTTTATTGTCAACACCCTCAAGGTTCATCAGCACAAATCTTGATGCGTTCCAGATTTTGTTAGCAAAATTTCTGCCGTATTCAAATCGTTCATCACTGATTTTAATATCCTGACCGCCGTAAGTACAAAGTGAAGTCATCGTAAAACGGAGTGCATCCGAGCCGTATTTGTCAATAATTTTAACAGGGTCAATTGTGTTGCCTTTTGATTTAGACATTTTCTGACCTTTTTCATCTCTGATAAGCCCATGGATATATACAACAGGGAAAGGTGCTTTTTTGGTAAATTCAAGCCCCATTGTTATCATTCTGGCAACCCAGAAAAATATAATATCAAAACCGGTTACAAGAACTGATGTCGGATAGAATTTTTTAAAGTCTTCGCTTTCAGTATCAGGCCAGCCCATAGTTGAGAAAGGCCACAAACCGGATGAAAACCAGGTATCAAGAACATCACTATCCTGAGTATACATTGTAGGATCCGGATTTTCTTTTGCAACAACCATTTCGCCGGTCTGATTATGGTAATATGCAGGGATTTGGTGACCCCACCATAATTGACGGGAAATGCACCAGTCGCGTATATTTTCCATCCAGCCGAGATAATTCTTTTCCCAGCGTTCAGGAACAAACTTAATTCTGCCGTCTTTTACTGCGGCAATAGCTTCTTTTGCAAGAGGCTCCATTTTGACAAACCATTGTTCTGAAAGAAGCGGTTCTATTGTTGTTCCGCAGCGCTGGCATTTACCAACATTGTGTTCATGATCGCGTGTTCTGAGAAGAAAATTATTATAAGAAAGCATTCCAATAATTTTTTCTCTGGCTTCATATCTATCAAGCCCGTGAAGTTCCGGAGGAACAGCTCCGCATGCTTTCATTTTGCCTTCTTCGTCTATAACCCATACAGGGCTTAAGCCATGGCGTTTGCCGACTTCAAAGTCATTCGGATCATGAGCAGGGGTAATCTTAACCGCACCGGTACCAAAAGATTTGTCAACATACTCATCAGCAATAATAGGAATTTCCCTGCCTGAAAGAGGGATTATAACTGTTTTTCCTATAAGTTCAGAGTATTTATGATCAGACGGATGGACAGCAATGGCAACATCGCCGAAAATTGTTTCAGGACGTGTTGTTGCAACAATAATTGCCCCGGATTCACCTTTAAGAGGATATGAAATTTCCCACATATGCCCCTGTTCAGTTGCATATTCGGTTTCAACATCAGAGATTGCTGACTGGCAGCGAGGGCACCAGTTTACGATATATTTGCCCTTATAAATAAGTCCTTTCTCATAGAGTTTAATAAATACTTCTTTAACAGCATCAGAACAGCCTTTATCAAAAGTAAATCTTTCTCTTGAACGGTCGAAAGAAGCACCTAAACGTTTACACTGATCAAGGATTGCAGATTTATGGTCATTTGCCCACTGCCATGTTTCATCAAGGAATTTTTCACGCCCCAAATCGTGACGGGAGAGCCCTCTTTCGCGCAATTTTTTCTCAACAACATTTTGTGTAGCAATGCCCGCGTGGTCTGTACCAGGAAGCCACAGGGTTTCATAGCCGCTCATTCTGTGATAGCGGGTAAGAATATCCTGTAAGGTTTCATCAAGCGCGTGTCCCATATGAAGCACGCCTGTAACGTTAGGCGGAGGAATTACGATAGAATAAGGCGGCTTTTTACTTTTTGCATCAGCCTTAAAAAATTCACCATCTTCCCAAAACTTATATATTCTTTCTTCAGTTTCCTTTGCATCATAAACTGTAGGTAAATCGTCTATTTTAGTTGCTGTCATTATAAATCCCTCTTTTATTATCCGTATACCAAAACCTTAGCACAAAAAGCAGAATTATAAAAGAGATATTTAGCAAATTTTACCTTCCGCACAAGCACATATTTCCACTGATTGAATTATAAAAACTTCTGATTATTGTAGTATAACATTGTTATGAAAAAGATTTTTTTAAGTATTATTCTATGTCTATTTATGTCGCAAACAGTGAAGGCATTCGAAATTCCATCAGGCCTTCCGGCAGATATTTCACAGCAGGAAATCAATTCCTATCTGAACAAATCCCAGCTTGGAATGCCTTACTGGCAGGCGCTTAATCAAGATTTACCATTTTTGCTTATTTTTGCTAATTCCAACCATCTTTTTTCTCTTGTAAGACTGGCTCCAATCGGTCAGATGGTATATGAAGAATTTAAAGGCAAATACAATTTTTGTATTCTCAATACCAGATATAAAGAGAATGAAGATTTTGCAAAATTATTCAATGTAGAAGAAGAACCTGCTCTATTTATAATTAATACCAAAACTAAAACATATACCTTCGTAGACAAAAAATATTATAATAAACGAAAATTACGAAATATATTAAACATATATTCCTCTCAGACTGAGCAATAAAAAACAGAGCCCGTATATGGCTCTGTTTTAGTTTTTCATAAATTCTGCATCTATGCTTTTGGAATAGAATTTGCAATAATCTCCATTTCTTCAAGAGAAGCGTAAACAGCGTGGCATCCGCAGTCAACATACAAAATTTGACCTGTTGTGCCAGTTGATAAGTCAGAAGCCAAATACAAGCCGGCTTTACCAACATCTTCCAAAGAAACATTTCTTCCGAGAGGAGCTTTTGCAACAGCAGCTTTAAGCATTTTATCGAAACCTGAAATACCTTTAGCTGCAAGAGTTTTAACAGCACCTGCAGAAATACAGTTAACTCTGATACCTTTTTTGCCAAGATCTGCTGCCAAATATCTCATAGAAGATTCCAATGCAGCTTTAGCTACACCCATAATGTTATAATTTGCAACAACGTACTCTGAACCAAGGTATGTAAGAGCAAAAATTGATCCGCCTTCATTCATAATAGGTTCTGCATGTTTACAAAGAGAAATTAAAGAGTAAGCGCTTACACCCATTGCCAAGTCCCAGCCGGCACGAGATGTATCAATAAATCTGCCCTGCAAATCTTCTTTTGCGGCAAATGCTACAGCATGAACTACAAAATCAATTTTGCCGTAAACTTTTTCACATTCTTTGAATACAGCAGCAACCTCATCTTCTTTTGTGACATCACAATTCATGATGATTTTTGCGCCCATTTCTTCTGCAAGAGGTCTAACGCGTTTTTCCATTGCATCGCCTGCATATGTAAATGCAATATCAGCACCTGCTTCATGAAGCTGCTTTGCAATAGCGTAGGCTATACCATGAGTATTTGATACTCCAAAAATAACCCCTTTTTTACCTTCCATTAATTTCATGTTTATATCTCCCTCTAAAATTAACTGACTAAAACACATAAAAATTTTATCAAAAATAAAAATTTTAAGCAAATCTAAACTAAATAATGTAAATATTAACAAATGTAACAAACTTTAAACATGGTGAAATCAAGCATTTCAGGGAAACTTTATATATTTAGAGAGTATAAATTTCGGAGAGCTTTACTTTGAGTGTTAACAACGTAAATAATCTGAATAAGGCTGATTTAGTCAAACTCGCCCTTGCAAAAAAGAGCGGTAAAACTGAAGCAAATAAACCGGCTTACATGACTAAGAACGGTTCTGTTTTTAATGCTCCTGCTCCAAACTCTTCAAACAAAACAAGTTCTACAAGTACAAAAACCTCAACTTCTTCAAATTTAGACAAGCTCAATGACGCACAAAAGTCTTACGAAGATATTGATAAGTTAAAAACCACAAAAGATGTAAGAAATGCAATTTCTGATCTTGAAAATGACATGCAGGGCATGAACTTTATTGAAAAAGCCCGTGCAAGAATAAAAATGAAAAAGCTTGAAGAAAAGAAATCAGATGTTGCAAAACAAGAATATGAAAATTCAATGAATAACTTGAAAAGCATTGCCAGCGGCAAGGGCAGTGTGGATAGCAAAAGTTCTTCAAGTAAAACCGCCTCTACAGGAAGTGAAGGCGGTCATGCCAGTGTTTCTGAAGGCAAAAAAATGGCAAGCGATGCAGAAGCTGATCAAAAAACTGTTAAAGAAGGACAAGCTCAAACAGAAAAAAATACCCAGCAGATGAATACCTTGTCAAAAAAATCAACAAAATTGAACAAAGATTTGAAAAAATCTGAAAAGTCTTTTAATAAACAAATCCAAAAAGGAACAAAAGAAGTTCAATCAAATCAGGCTAAAATATTAAAAGAAACACAGAATATTAATGATGCACAAATGGAAATTGCATCAATGCAATCTGAACTCGAATCCCTGACAGCAGACAGCACCGGAGTTGGAGAGAAAAGTGCATTTTCACTCAAACTTGCAGGCGAAGCAAGTGACCCTGGAGTTAAAAAGAATAATTCCGTAGCCTCAACAGGCGGAGGGAATGCAGAAAGGATTCAGGAGCTTTCTGAAAAAATAGGTCAAAAATCTGATGCAATGACTGCAAGCGGAGCTAGCATACAAAAGCTTCAGGAAGCAACCGGCAAACGTATTGCCACAATGAACAGAGTAACTTTATCGCAATCAAAATATTATCTAAAACAACAAAAAGGACTTGAAGCTAATCAGAAGACATCTGATAAAGTATTAAAAGTAGCAGAAAAAATTGATGATATAAGCCAGACAGTTACACAGGTTGGTCAAATTACCCAAAAAGTTGGGCAGGGTATGATTATTGCCGGTCAGGCAATGACATCTAACCCGTTCACTGCAGCCGCAGGTGCAGCATTAATCTCAGCAGGCGGCGTAACAGAAAAAGTTGGTACTGTAACAGAATTAGTCGGTAACTACGGTTCCGCTGCAGCTAATATCACTAAGACAGCCTGCCACGTTGCAAACGGAAACTTTGCAGCAGCATTACAAAGTGCCGGCAGCGCAATTCAATCTACAGCAACTGCAACTAAAGGAACAAAAGAATTGGATAAGAGCTTTAAGGGTATAGACGATCAGGTTAAGAATGCTCAAGACCAGTTAGCAGCAGGTACCGCAGCTAAACAGGCAGCTAAAGATTTAGAAGCAAAAGGTGCTCTTGACGGTATGACTAAGAAACAAGCTGCAGCCGGTATGAAAGAAGAACTTTTAGGACAAATGCAAAATGGTCAGGTTGACGGCAAAGAATTATTAAATCAGGTAAAAAATAAAGACACTATTGGTCAGGCAGTCGGAACAGCACAGGGTACATTCGGTAATGTTCAGACAACATTTGCAAATGCAAAACAAGCCGGATTAAATAATCTTGCACAATCAGGCAAAAAAATAACTGAAAAAAGCACTAAAAAAGCAATTAACGGTTCATATAACCAAAGCCTCGCACAACAAAAGTCAAACAGATTAGCTAAAGCCACAGGCGGCATGACTAATCCTATAAAAGGAAAAACTTCATCATATGATAATGCAATGAAAGTTGGAAAAGGTCTTTCAACACTTGGCGCAAAAATGAATCAGGGTACACAGCAGGCAGGCAGACCACAGAGTAAAAACTATACAATTCCTAATTATACAGTAAATACCGCTATGCTGGAAAGAGGTAACAAACTTTTAAGGCGCAGAGCTTAAGCTTAATATATTATAAAATATAAAAAAGGCTGATTTCAAATAATCAGCCTTTTTATATAATTATTGATTTAGTGTTAAGTCAGACGGAGCATCAAGCAAGAGGTTCAGATAAAGGAGTTTGTTTGCAGTGGCTTCATCAAGATTAACAAACTCTGCACCTGCTCTTGTATCTGTAGCAGAAATAATTTTTACGTCTGCCGCAATATCTAAATCTCCGTAAGAAATCTCTACAGGAATAACTTCTCCGACTTTTAACTGTTTACTGTGTTTTACTGCAATACCGCCTCTTGATATATCAACAAGACCTTCGATTTTACCGCCTTCATTGCTGATTAATTCAACCGGTTTATTAGTATGATTTACATCAAATCTTATATATTGACGTTTATCAATTGTAGGAATATTATCAGAAACATCTTTTCTTTGAATATAAGTTTTGTAGTCATCGTTCTTTTCATATCCCGGATCATCATCTGAGTCAGCATCAGTATCGGCGTCAGCATCAGCATCTGCATCGGTATCAGAATCCGCATCAGCGTCGGCATCGGCGTCTGCATCAGCGTCACTATCTGCATCACTATCGGCATCCGCATCCGCATCTGCGTCTGCATCAGCATCCGCATCGGCATCGGCATCCGCGTCGGCATCTGCATCAGCGTCTGCATCGGCATCCGCATCCGCGTCGGCATCAGCATCCGCGTCCATATCAGCATCTGCGTCAGCATCAGCATCCGCGTCAGCATCAGCATCCGCGTCAGCATCGGCATCTGCGTCTGCATCTGCATCAGCGTCACTATCTGCATCGGCATCGCTATCTGCATCAGCGTCAGCGTCGGCGTCGGCATCGGCGTCTGCATCTGCATCCGCGTCGGCATCGGCATCGGCGTCTGCATCAGCATCGGCGTCTGCATCAGCATCTGCGTCGGCATCGGCGTCGGCGTCTGCATCAGCATCTGCGTCGGCATCGGCGTCCATATCAGCATCTGCGTCAGCATCGGCATCCGCGTCGGCATCTGCATCAGCGTCAGCATCAGTATCGGCATCGGCATCAGCATCCGCGTCCGCATCAGCATCCGCGTCTGCATCCGCATCGGCGTCACTATCTGCATCGGCGTCACTATCTGCATCGGCATCGCTGTCTGCATCGGCGTCTGCGTCGGCGTCGGCATCTGCGTCGGCATCGGCATCCGCGTCGGCATCGGCATCTGCGTCTGCATCAGCATCCGCGTCAGAATCGGCGTCCATATCAGCATCGGCGTCCGCATCACTATCAGCGTCGGCGTCGGCATCGGCATCCGCGTCGGCATCAGCGTCTGCGTCTGCATCAGCGTCACTATCTGCATCACTATCCGAATCATCATCTTCTTCAGGAACAATTAAGTGATCATCATCTTCATCAACATACCCTGGTTTGTCTTCCTGAACGCTGCCGCCTTCATAATAATTTCTTTCATTAACATCTCTGCCAATTTCAGAAACATCATCAGGTCTTACTGCATTTGCTCTGATTGTCAAGGTTGAACCATCAGGTTTTGTCATTGCAGTTCTGTCATCATATACCCAGTATGTTTTGCCTTCTTCGTTTCTGTCTTTACCCATATAGAAACGGTAACCGCCAGCATAGATGTTATCTGCTGTTAATGTTAAATCTTGTTTTCCATCCTCTTTATTACCGGAAACCTGACCATTTTTAATAATCAAATGAGAGTCAGCCCAGTGATGAACACCATCAATAACTTCTTCATCAACTCTTGTATTTGGGTTAATATCAAGAACCTTAATATCAGCGCTTTCTGCAACAATATTTCCGTTTGAGCCATAATAATCAACCGGAGTATTAGGGGTCTGTCCTAAATTATTTATATACATTTCAGCGCCGCGGGTAACTACATTAATCTTTTTGCTTGCATTTATTTCGTCAATATAAGTATTGCCTGAAAATTCTGCATTGATTGAACCGTTTCTTGCAATCATTGTACCTACATTAGTGTCGTAGGCATCATCCTGTCCTTTAACATTAATATCGCCGTCTTTGGTTAACATATTAACAGTATAATCAGAGTTTGGTGTATAAGTAAGGTCTCCGCCATCTGAAATATCATAACCGTCTTTATTAAATTGTCCGGCTGTCTGGTTAAATGTAACTTTGTTATCTTTAGTACCAATGCTTCCGCTTGCAATCATCGAAATGCCTTTACCCTGAACATTAGCTTTTGAGCTGTCTTTTGAAGCATTTATGATATTGTAAGGGGTCTGGCCTTTTACAGTTGAATCTGCAAGAAGAATAGCTTTACCATCAGCGTTGATATAATTTAACTTCATGTCGGAATTCAAAGCAGCCAAATTAATTACAAGGTCATTGGCCTTATTCTGCTTAGTAGTTACTGCTGTATAAGTTCCGTCAACATTTGCGTTAATTGACTTAGTCAAATCTCTGGCATCTGGTCCGACTCCGGCAAAAGCATCAGCATCAGTACCAATTGTACCGTCTGTTACATTAATATTTAAGTCGCCTCCATTTTTAGTTTGAATAAGAGTTTTTACAACGCCTTTGTTTAAAAGATTTCCATTTGTAATCTTAATATTAACATCCCCGTCTGATGAAATGTAGTTATCATTAGAAGTGTTATCACCGATTACTACATCTGAGTTCTGGTTGTTAATATCAACACCATTAGCTCTTACCAGCCCTTCAATGTTAATACCGCCGGTACCGGAATTATTCATTGTCAGCTTATTAGTATTATTTTTAACAAGACCAGTACTTTCGATATTAAGCGCGCCATTGGTGTTGGTAATTGTTGAATCATAGCCATCGGAATAAACATTACCTTTAATAGTGATACCGCCTGCGCCGGTGTTATTTATTGTCAGTTTTCCGTTTTTATTGGAAACAGCATTATTTGTGTTTTCCTCAAACTGATCAATCAAAATACCGCCAGATGCAGAGTTATCAATAGTTAAGTTACCTTTATCCGCTTCAACCTGACCTGAAACAATTTCAATACCTTTAGTACCTTCATTTTTCAGAGTTGTATTGCCGTTTTTGGTTCTGATATAGTTGTTAACAACGATTCCTCCTGAGCCTTTGCTTGTGATATTAGTATCACCGTTAATATTATTTACCCATCCTGAATCTGTAACATTTATACCGCCATCATTACTTGTAATATTAAGTTCACCATTTGCGTTACGAATAGAGCCGCTGATGTTTACGCCGCCTTGTTCGCTTGTAATATTTGTATTACCTCTGGAGTTAACAGTACCGCTTTCAATAGAAACCCCTTTTGAGCCTTCGCTTGAAATATCAATATTACCTGCTCCAAAGTTTTTAACAACACTGTTAGATGCAATTTTAACACCGCCATTGCTGCCATAGGATGTAATTTGGATATTACCGTTTACATTCTGGAACTCATTTCCCACAATCATGGCATCAGTGTTTACAAGTTTCTGGAATAAGGCATCAGCCTGAGCATTTGAAGTAATCTGGTCGCCATTTTTAACACCTGCCATTAAGTTTGCGCCGGAATTAACATTTACATCAGCTGCGGCAAGATGGATTGTATCTCTGGCAACAATTTTACCGTTAATTTCAATTGTTCCTGTACCTTTGTCTGTCATAAGAGCATTAAATTCAGGGGTGCCTTCTGCCGCCAAAATAGGGGCATTTGTGTACATATTACCTTTAAATTTTGTATACTGTTCCTGAGAAGGGGTCAACACTGAAAGAGAACCAACGTTTAATACACCGCTGGCACCGACAACAACACCGTTAGGAGAGATGAATACAGCCTTTCCGTCATAAAAATTACCATCTCTCATAGTATTAACAATACCGTTTATGTTGACTGTATTATCTACAAAGTTAACAAATTTTGAAACATTTTCCGAACCGTATTTGAAAATTAAGTTAGCAATATCACCTTCTGATAAGTTAAAGTTTTTATATTGTCTGTAGCCAATATCACCATTATGGGCAGAAGGAGCCAGGTCAAAAATTGTGTTGCCGTTAGCACCTGTTGTTATATTATCACCATGGACAGAACCGGCACCGGTAATATTACTTGCAACAACTGCCATCGGCACAAATGTCTGCTGAGCCATCATTGAAAGTGATAATAAAGAAACCACTATTCTTCTTTTTTTAGAGGTGATGCGAGCCATATTAACTTCCTTTCAAATATTTGTTTTGATTTATTTCTTAATTCGGCTTAGTATTTCAATGTATTCTATACTATTATTTTAGCAGATATACTTTAAATATCCATCGGCATTGTCAATATTTTTAAATTACTTAACATATTTCTTAAGCACAAAATACATTTCATAATTAAATAAAAAATTAAAAACGAAAATAATTGCTATTTTATTAACAAATGTTACGCAGTATTAATTGCAGGATTTTTGGAAGAAAGCGCAGCGTACAACGTAATAAGAGGCATAAAATACTCCCATTAAAAGACACATCTGAAATATAGCCGGAATATATATCATGTTATGTATAATTTCATACATAACGCCCATCGGAATAAATGCGAAAAGCATGCTTAATAGTATTCTGTAAGGATATAAAAGTCCCAAATTTGGAAGCACTATTATAACACTCAGGAAAAAATACAAAAAGTTTGCAGAAAGGGTTGCAATCCCAACTCCTTCTAGGCCGTATTTTGGAATTAATACAATATTTAATACTATTCCCACAATTCCGGAAAACAATTTGATAATAAATTCAATATAAGTTTTATTTGCAAGGTGATATTGGAGAGTAGTGTAATCAGTCAACCCCATAAAAAAAGTACCAAAAGCAAAGTACGGTATAATGCGATAAGCTTCGTGAAACTTCGGATTTGCCAGCATACTAACAAAATCAGAAGCATATAAAGACATTACAGTAATAATCGGCATTGAAATCAAAATATAATATCCTGTAAATCTTGAAATAATAGGTCTTACATCTATCCGTTCTTCATACATCCGTATAATACGCGGGATTGCAGCAACAGTTATTATTGAAAAAATAGTGAGTAATAGCGGCAAAGTAACACCATACGCAACACCCACATAACCAACATCTGTAAACCCGCTTATATTATTCATAATAAATTTATTACTCTGATTTATAATCCAGGCGGACAAAGAAGTAGCCGCAATAGGCACACCGTATGCAAAAATAGGAAGTAAAACTTTCCAGTGGAGTTTCGGCACTCTGAAATAGGCGAGGATTCTGCTTTGGTACATCAATAAAATATCAATTAACGTTATTGATATACCCATTCCCAAAAGTAATGCAAGCGCGCCCATATGGAATGCTTTTATAAAAAATACAGACAACCCGATTGTCAATATCTGGTTTAGAATAGTTGAAAATGTAAAGGCTATTGATTTAAGCTGAGCCCTTAAAAGCTGAAACAGCAACGCCCGTATTGCAACAGGTATAATGAGGAATAATATTGCAATAAAATATTTTGCTTCTATATGAAAAAATGAATAAAAATTATTTCTGAATATGAATGCCAGCACAAACATTGCAGCAACATTTATAACAAGTATGGAAACAAGTACAGACAAATACCTTGGCAAATCCTGCGCAAGCTGGTGCTGCCTGAAAAATCTTAAACCGGAAAGACCTACCCAGTCAGAAAAAATAATACACAGGAATGATAAAAGAGCTATAGAAAGAGAATACAATCCATATTGCTCAGGAGGGAGAAGGCTTGTATATACAGGTACAATTACAGCATTTCCGAGCATGCCGCAAATCTTTGACGGCGAATACTTCAGCATATCTTTAAAGATTGCAGTAAGCTGTATTCTTTCTTCTTCCGAGTTAGCTACGAATTCCATCATTAACCTTTTGAGATAATTCTACACTAAATTTTCAAATTAGTCATCCGGTTAACACACTATATTAAAAAATATTATTGATTATTATTGAATTACACCGAATAAATCATACTCATCGGCATTGTCAATCAAAACATTTTCAATATCGCCCGGAACAACAGGTCTGTCCGTTTTGCCGTAGACTAGTCCGTCGATTTCAGGCGCATCGTGCTGGGAACGCATAATTACGACACCGTCATCTGTAAAACCTTCGACAATACAAGGCAGTATTTTCCCGATATAAGTCTGATTGATTTCATATGATATTTGCTGCTGCAAAGCCATCAACTCTTTATAGCGTTTATGCTTCAACTTTTTAGGAACCTGATGCTCCATAGAGTAAGATGTCGTATTTTTTTCGCGTGAGTATTCAAAGACGCCCATTCTATCAAAACGTGCACGTTTTACAAAATCATAAAGCTTTTGGAAACTTTCTTCAGTTTCTCCCGGATAACCGACAATAAATGCTGTTCTTATTGCAACACCCGGGATTTTATCTCTGAGTTTTTTTATTAAAACTTCATAGTCAAAAACTGGTCTTCTCATTGCTGTTAAGATTTCCGGATCATAATGTTGAAGCGGCAGGTCAATATATTTAACAACCTTATCAAGTTTTGCAATTGCATTAATAAGTTCATCATTGAGTTGTGATGGATATGCGTACATAATTCTTATCCAGGAAATCCCTTCAACGTTGTTCAATTCTTGAAGCAGTTTTGCCAGAGAAGTTTTACCGTAAATATCAATTCCGTAACTTGTTGTATCCTGTGCAATAAGTACAATCTCCGTTACCCCTTTTGCAGCAAGTTCACGAGCTTCTTCTACAATATTTTCAATAGTTCTTGAATGATATGCTCCTCTCAGCTGGGGAATTATACAGTATCCGCAATGGTAGTTGCAGCCGTCAGCAACTTTAATATATGAACTTGCTCCCATTGTTATCTGCTGTCTTTTTACACTTTCAGGGTATATATATTCAGGCTTTTCCGAGATTTTTGCTACATACTCATCCTTATTTTTATTAAGAACCTGCTCTACTATAGAAACAATATCTTTAAAATCAGATGTTCCGACCATAGCACAAACTTCAGGAATTGCTTCTTTCAACTCACTTTTATATTTCTGTGGAAGGCATCCTGTAACTATAACCTTTTTGCCATCATTAATCATTTGCAGAATAGACTGAACTGATTCTTGTTCAGCATCATGAATAAATGAACAGGTATTCACAATAACCAAATCGGCATTATTATCATCCAGTGTAACTTCATAACCTTTGTCTGCAAGAAGACCCAGCATAAGTTCGGAATCTACCAGATTTTTAGCACAGCCATGATTTATTAAAGCTATTTTTTTATTCATACATATACCTCTTTGACATAACTTTAGCATGAATATAGCTTTTTGTAATTAAGCTGTGAGGTAATAAAAGCACACATATAATTCATAGGAACAATTTTAAAATTTTACTTTATCGCCTTTGGCATAATTTGTATAAACAAATTCATCCTTTCCAGACAATATATTTTTTAAACTGTCCCTCCCAGCAAACTTCCAGCCTTCAACCTTAACTCTTTGTTTAGTTACTTGAAGCCCAAAAGCATCTCTGCCAAACTGATTTGGATTTTTAAGACCGTTTACATCCATACGAATTAAGGCACAGCGGGTGTTTTTCCATGTTATAGTTTGGTTTGTACCGTCAGGATTTTTTATAGGTCGTCCGTATTCATCAGTAGCAACATCTTCCTGCATTTTATAGCAATCCGGATTGTTGTATTGATAAACAGCAAGAACGGCTCCGCTGTTTAAAATAATTTTAGGATAGTTGGCTGTATCTACCACAGTTTGACCAGAACCGGCATCAACCTTTGTTGTAGCAAATTTTATATCATAATAATATTGTGCACATCCTCTTTCTGTTTTTGATTTACACAACTTAGCACCGTTAAAATATTTAACAAACTTTTCTGCGGTTTCTATTGATGTATTATTAGGATCAAAAAGAACTGAATTATCGCCTACAACACCATAATCAGTCTGAGCTCTTAATACAGCATTACTTACATCAGAATATGTCTTTTTTATTCTGGAAATCAGTTCTTTATCCTGATTTTTTTGTATAAGTGTCGGCATTGTCATTGCAGCTACAACACCTATAATACCAAGTGTTATTAAAACTTCGGCCAAAGTAAATCCATTTTTCATAATCAACCTCCGATTAAATAAAAAGACATTAATTAATTCTATTATACACTATATAATGTATCAAGTCAATTGTTTTTATTAATATTGCATTAAATAGTATCATTATAAAATGAGCATTGAATATCAACTTGAAACAGAGAATTTAAAAGAGCAGATTAAATTTCTTGCTGCAATACAAGGTATAACTATGCTGAAATTGAAAGAAGAAGTTAACCACAAATACGGAAAATCAGACAGCATAAGAAATCTTGGAAACAAACTCCGAAATAATACATTCAGAGTTTCAGAGCTTGCAGAAATTGCCGATGTACTTGGTTATGATATTATTTTAAGAAAAAAGTCCTCTCAAAATAGCTTAAACGGAGCTAATTCGTTTTTTCAAGCCTAATTGCATCAATTTATTTATTATATCAGGTGGTAGTTTAGAAATTTGCTCTGCAACAAAAGCATCTAAGCCTATAGTATATGAAATTTTAGGGTCTTTGGCTGCTGTAATTTTTTTGATGAGTGCTGTAACCTTTGAAACAGGCAGCCCTTTTTTGCCATTTTTTAAAGCATTTGCTTCCATAAAGTGCATTTCTTTTGAGTATTTTGTATCATTTTCAAGAGCATTTTTATTTAGGTCTATTGATTTTTCCCACAAAGGCGTTGCTATTACTCCAGGTTTAACAGAAATAACCTTGAGCTTACCCTGCATTTCAACGCTCATTGCGCTGAACAAAATATCAAGCGCTCTTTTCGATGCACAATAAGGAGCAACAAAAGGAAAAATTCCAAAGCTTGCCATAGAACTTATATTAATCACTCTGCCGTTTTCCAGTAACGGCAGGAGATTTTGTGTAAATTCAAGATGTGAAAAGGTATTAACCTCAAACTGCCGTCTTAAACGGCTGGCTCCCATATGTTCCATTGCTCCGGCAATAACACATCCTGCCCCGTTAATTAAAACATCAATTTTATCGGTTTTTTGCTTGATAAAATCTGCAGCGCCTTTAATTGTATAAGGTTTTTCCATATCAATAAAAAACGGGATTACGTTTTTCATAGAAGCAAGTTCCGCCTCGTATTTAGGATTACGGTAACCGGCAAAAACTACACCTTCTTTTGAAAATTCCTCAAGAAGAGCTCTTCCTATACCGGATGTTGCACCTGTTATTACATAAGTCTTCATAAGCTTTATCTATCCTTAGGATTAGTCTGACATATAAGAACCAAACAACGGAAGATATAACGCCAATGCAAGTGTTAATACGATAGAACCAATTACAATCAACATTAACGGTTCAATCATCTTAGTCATTGTATCGATAATATCATCGAGCTTTTTATCAATATATCTGGTTGCTTGAAGTAACATTTCACCCAAACGACCGGATTGTTCACCTGTTGCAATCATAAATAAAATCATCTTTGGCACAGAACCTGTGGTTCTCAATGCTACAGACAGGTGCTGACCTTGTTGAACCATACCGGTTGATTTTTCAATCTTTTCTTTCAATGTAAAATTTGTAAGAGTTAAATTAGAAAGATACAAACATTCAACAATCGGAACGCCTGCATCGTAAGCAACCTGCATAACTGCTACAAAGTTTGCAAAGTTTGAATACTGAATCAAATCTGATAAAAGCGGAACTTTTAAAGTAAATTCATCAATTTTACGTTTACTTGGCTCCCACTTAAATAAGAAAATGATAGATGCCGTAACCGAACCAAGGATAAACGGTACCAAATACCAGAATTTTTTCAGGAATAAACCTATATCCATGAGGGTTTGTGTAATCCAAGGAAGCTCCTTGCCCATACCGTCAAACATATCTTTAAATACCGGGAATACAAACATTAACATAACAAGTACAATAATAACCGCAAGGACAATTACAAACATCGGATACATCAATGTACCAATAACTTTACCGCGGATATTAGCCTGTTTAGTAAGCAATTCCAGCAGACGACCAAGTGTTTTTTCCAATTCACCGGAATCTTCACCGGCTTTACACAAACCTATATAAATTTGACCGAACTGGTTAGGATATTTAGCAATAGTATCGGCAAAAGTAGCACCTGCCATAATCTGGCGTCTCAGCTCTTTTGCAACAAGCCTGATTTTCAGTTTAGCAGCGTCATTTTCGATAAACATCAAGGACTCAATCATAGGAATACCTGATTGTGCAAGGATTTGGAGAGTTGAGGTAAATTCCATCTTCTCGGAAAGCCCGAGGGTTTTCATCTGACCGCCTTTTACTGAAACAGCAGCCTCTTTTTTGTTGTCGCTTCCAAGCTTTTCTTCATAAACCTTTGTAGGTAAGAAGCCTAAACTTCTGACCTTCTCTCGTGCATCACGTAAATCTTCGGCTTCAACTTTACCTTTTACAATATCTTTATTATTTTTTAGTGCTACGTAGTTATAAATTGCCATGCTTCACCTATTCATTAACAATACCGAGAACTCTGACAAATTCATCAATTGTCGTTTGTCCATTAAGAATGTGTCCCATACAGGATTGATGTAGAGTTCTCATACCATTTCTTACGGCTGCTTCCTCAATCTCAATATCATGAGCGCCGTCTGCAACAAGTTTTTTGATTTCTTTGTTAATTGTCATGATTTCATAAACACCAAGACGACCTACATACCCTGAAAAACCGCATTTATTACAACCTTTTGCGCGGTAAATAGGAGTTTTCATTAGTCTTTGAATTTCTTCTTCATCTGCTGAAATCTTACTTGCTTCTTCATATGTCGGATAATATTCCTCTTTACAGTCATCACAAAGTTTTCTAACAAGACGCTGTGCAATTACGCCGGATAAAGTAGATGCAACAAGGTAATCTTTTGCCCCCATTTCAATCATACGTGTAACTGTTGCTGCAGCAGAGTTGGTGTGAACAGTACTTAGTACAAGGTGACCTGTCAATGCAGCTGAAACTGCAATTTCAAGAGTTTCATAGTCACGAATTTCACCAACCAGAATAATATCAGGGTCCTGTCTTAATATCGCACGCATACAAGATGCAAACGTAATACCGGCTTTTGCGTTGATTTGAGATTGGTTAATTCCTTCCAGCTTAATTTCTATCGGGTCCTCAATTGTTGTAATATTAACATCTTCATCATTCAAACTTTTTAGTACAGAATATAAAGTTGTTGTTTTACCTGAACCTGTAGGACCTGATGTAAGGATAATTCCATTCGGACAGCTGACCATATTTTTAATTTTAACAATATCTTCCGGAGTACCACCGATAAGTTTGATGTTTTTATCATCGGCATTCAAACTCACAGCCGGTGCAAGTACACGAATACAAACCTTCTCTTTTCCGGCTACAGGCAATGTGTTAATACGGAAGTCATAAGAACCGTTTTTGTACTTAATAGAAAACGTACCATCCTGCGGTCTTCTGTGTTCAGCAATATTCATCCTTGAAAGAACCTTGAAACGGGCAATAACTGATGTTTCAACCTTTGAAGGTATATCAAGGACTTTAGACAGCATACCGTCTTTTCTGTAACGCACAATATAGCCGCTCAGCCTTGGTTCAATGTGAATATCGGATACTTTTGTATCAATTGCAGTTGTAATAATCTGGTTAACAAACTTTGCAATTGAACCGCTTGAATCCTGAAGTTCGCTGTCAACCATATCTGCAAGAGAGGCTTCCACCTGAAAAGATTCAGACTCTTCTTCGATCTGTTTGATAATTTGCTGGGTTTCTTTCTTGCTCTGGCTGAAGAAAGTATTCAAAGCATTCTCAAACTCATAATGAGTCATCAATAACTGCTTAGGATTTTGACCGGTTAAGTAAATAATTTCCTTTAAAACATCAGGCTTAACAGGAGTAACAACACCAAGCATTAATGTTTTGCCATCGGAAGAAATTGGTATAATTCTGTTATTTTTGATAAAGTCTTCCGGCAAAATATTAATATATTTTGACTGTGCTGCTAGCTGATCTGCCGTTACAACATCAAAACCAGTCTGGATATGCAGAATCTCTTTCAGCTGATCCAGAGTAATAAATCCCAGTTTAAATAACATTGAACCAATAGGAGTTTTGTTACGCTTGCTTTCAGCCAGTGCCTGCAGAAGCTGAACATCAGTAATATATCCTTTTTGGATCAAGAGTTCACCAAGTTTTGCCTGGACAGATTCCTGAGCATGTGTGCTGCCACCCTGCGCATTGTCCCCGCCTAAAAGTTCTGCTATCAGCTGAGATAAATCATTACCGGGTACCTGAATGAATTTTATCTGATATGGAAAGTATTGACGTAATTTTCCATTTATAGCATCTTTATCAGATGAAGCATTGATTGCTACAAAAAGGAATTTATCTTTAACACTAATTGGAACAAATTTATATTGTTCCAACAGTGCTCTGTCAACCTTATTGAGTATCTGTTTATTGACACTATTTTTTAATCTGTTTAGTAATTCATTCATTATGATATTATTCTTTACTTCTTATAAAGCATCTCTGTTAACAGTATTTTCATTTGAATCAGTCAAGATTTTCGGAGTAATCAGAATAACAAGTTCTGATTTTTCTTTTGTAGAAGTTGTACTTCTAAAGAAAGAACCAAGTCCCGGAATATCACCTAAGAACGGGATTTTATTAATTTTCTTGGATTCATATTCTCTCATCATACCTGCAACTACAAGAGTATCACCGTCTTTGATTCTGACATTTTTCAACTCAAGATTTCTTCTCTGGAGCAAAGTAGCCTGAATATCCTGAATACCTTGTTTTGCAGCTTCTTCATCAGTACTGAGTGTAGAAATCTGTTCTTTAATAATTGCATAATCAGGTTTCAAATTCAGATATACATAACCATCAGGACTGATAAAAGGTGTAACTTCGATTTTAATACCATCATCTTCTCCAATTTCATAATCTCTCTGTGTGGTAGCATTCAAAGAACCTTGTACAACCTGTGAAGTTACTGTTTTAACATAATCAGAAGTCATATCTATTGTTGATTGCTGACCATTTGTTACAAGAATACGAGGGTTAGAAATTGTTCTAGCTTTACCGTTCTGAAGCAAATAGTTGATTGTATAAACTAATTTTGCAGAATCACCGCCGTAATGCTGGGTTGGTCCAGCTACATAAATAGGATCAAACTTTGTATTACCTTCAGCATCTGCATTTATACGGAAGTGTTTACTTGTAAAGCTCCATACGTTAGAGAAGTTTCTTGAACCGTCTTCATTTAATTCTATGATTGAAAATTCAAGATATGCCTGAGGCTGCTTTTTATCATTTTGTTCAATAAATTCTCTAATCATATCAACTTGCTGTTCAGAGCCGCCTATAATATTAACAGTACCAAGCTGTGTATAATATGCAACAGATAAACCGCCAAGCCCTACAGGAGCAACTTCGCCATCGCCGCCTTCTTCTGAAGAAACAGAGCAAGCCACAGTACCTTCTCCAAGTACAATGTCGCTATCTCCGCCGCCGCTGTCTACAGCTGCACCTGTCAGAATTCCTGCCGCTCCGCCTGTGCTTCCCTCGCCTTTAATACCTGAAGTCGGAAGAAGCATGTCACAAATCATTGTAGACATTTCTGCAGGAGTCGTATGGTTTACTCTGAATACAGTTGTTACAGGTTTTTTATCAAATTGATCTATGATTTTCTGCGCGATTTTTACATCGTTTTGAGAACCGAAAATAAGGATTTCGTTTGTTGAAGGGTTTGTTGTGGCAATCTCTTTTGTAGAAAGCCCCGGCTTTTTCATACCATATATATTCTTATTCAAGAAATCTGCAATAGCTTTGGCGCTGACATATTTCACAGGAAGCACTGTCATTGCCTGTTTTGCTATACTGGTATCATCATCGGTTTTTGTAATAATCAATGTGTTATCTTCAAGAACATAACTTAAATCCGAAGTTTCCAGAACCATATCAAAAGCAGAGTTCAATGGAATATTAACTAAATCCATTGTAACTTTGCCGTCAATATCACCCTTAAATATAATATTTAATCCGGCTTTATCCGCAAACATACGCAATACCTGTTTTACATCAGAATCACGAAGACTCAGGCTTATTGGAATGTTTCTTTTGGTAATATTAACTTCGCCTTTTAAATTAAGCACTGATGGAGCTGAGCCTCTTAAAATAGGCTTATCAGCTGTATAACCCTCAGGGCTGAATGCACTTGAAGCTGTTACTGTATTTGATAAAGCAAACACTAATAACATCATTGAAGTTGAAAGTTTTTTAATTGTATTTTTCATCGCTGCTCCTGCTTATTTTACATTTCATTTATTTCTTTTTATTATTTGATGCTCCGCCAAATTTACTTGATAAATTTGAAACGGTATTGTAATTTATAGCATCTTCATCCACAACCTCGCCAACCCCGGCCTTATAAACGTTAGGACCGAGCTGAACAGTAACAGTTGTAGGACTTATAGCCAAAATTTTGTATCCATTTATAACATCTCCGGATCTAACCAGATAATCAGTATCTTCAATATTCAAAATTGCTGACGGATTGTATTTATCGTACATAATACCGGAAATCTTTGTAGCAATAACTCTCTGCGTATATTCATCCGCCTGCGGTGTCACAGGAGGTTCCATCAAATCAAATTTCAAATTCTCTTTAATTGCAAGAGCTCTGCCTTCTTTAGATGGAAGGAAAGGATTAGCTCTGCCGATACTTTCTAATGCAACATCTACCATTTTATCAGAACCTGTTTCGTCATCAACCACTGTAACAGAGGAATCTTCTCCAATCGCTCCAGGAGTTTCTCCAGGAACCTCCACCTGAGCATCAGCATTATCAAGTCCTGTATCAGCATTCCCTATATCAGTATTGTTTCCGCAGCCTGTAGCATTAAACATCAGCACTACTAAAAACAGTGACAGAAAAAAGATGCTAAATTTTTCTTTTAATGGCAATCTTTTATTTTTTATCATATCCGTATTCTATTCCACTCTCTCTTATTTTTGTGTACACCACCGATTACAATTAGATTATATATAAATATAACAAATTAAGTATCAATTATTTAGTGGATTTAATTCATAAACTCTTATAAATTTCCACAATAACTGTATTTTAATATTAGCATATTTAATTCAATATGGCAAAAATACTTCTTTTGTTAAGTTTTTTTAAAAAACTACTGAAAATTATTTGTTATTGTATGAATATATTCCAAAATCTGTGAAAAATATTCCAGATCAGCATTACCATTCAAGACCAAATCAGCAGAATTTCTAAACGGTTTTACATATTTTTCACCGGCACTTGTTATATAATCCCAATGCTTTAATGCATTTTCTTCGCTCTGGTTGCGTTCCTTGCAGGCTCTATGTATAAATCTTTCTTTTCTTACAGAATTTTCAGCTTCAACATAAATTTTTACATCAAAAATATCTTTAACCTGCTCATACATTGTAGCAATACCTTCGACTACAATAATTTTTCTTGAAGTAACGTCTTGTGCATTTGGAACTGATACTCCAGTGCCGTTAGGAAGATACATAGGAATTTTTACATCACTGCCGTTTGCCAGAATTTCCAAATCCCTCTTCAAAGTGTCAAGCTGAAAACTTGAAGGAGCATCCACGTCATAACCGTTATCTCTTAAATTATCAAATGATCCGTATTGTTTTATTAATTCTGAAATATCATTAAAATAATTATCAGTACTCAATACAGAAACAGGCATAGAAAGCTGTTCGATAATCTTTTTCAATTCCTTACAGATTGTAGACTTGCCTGATGCAGATTCTCCGGTAATCCCGATTAACAAGCGTTTATGTGGATTATTTATTAATCTTTTGGAAAAGTTTGAAATAAAATTCTCATTTACATTTATAAAAATCGGAGCACTACAACGTCTATCATAAGCCAGAATTTGTCTGAACTTTGTTTGAAGATAAAATACCAGCAATTCTCGTCCGGTGCGTGAGTTAAAATCGGGTTTTAGTATCTTATCATTTGAATTTAATTCTTTATCAATCAATAATTGCATAATTCCTAAATTCCACTTTATAAAAAATAAAGTATGTTAGAAATAATACACAAGAAAAAAAAAAATTGCTAGTCAATGTAAAAAAATAATAAAAATGTAACATTTTTAAATAAAAAACACACCTTTAAAAAAGGTGTGTTTTCAATATTTCAGGTTCTATATTAGAACATAAGACCAGCTTCACGTGCAGCATCAGCCAAAGCCTGAATACGACCATGGTATAAGAAGCCTCCGCGGTCAAATACTACACATTCAACTCCTGCTTTTTTAGCTTTTTCAGCAATAGCAGCACCTACCACTTTAGCAGCTTCTATGTTGCCGCCATGAGGCAGTTTTTCTTTTAAGTCTTTATCAACAGACGATGCAGAAGCAATTGTTACTCTGTTTTCATCATCAATTAATTGAGCATAAATATGTTTTGTTGATCTGTAAACAGCCAGTCTAGGAAATTCCTTTGTTCCGGAAATTTTAACTCTGATTGACTGGTGTCTTTTTTGAACCTGTGGTTTTCTTGCTTTTCTTTTAATCATTTTTAATTTCTCCTTTTACCCGAACCTTCTTGATAACCACTACCAAGGGTTCATACGGGCGATTGCTACTTAAATAACGGCCGGTTATTATTTCTTACCAGCTTTACCTGCTTTACGTCTGATATGTTCGCCTTCATATCTTACACCTTTACCTTTGTAAACTTCAGGAGGGCGTTTAGATCTGATATAAGCTGCAACATCACCAACTGTTTGCTTGTTAGCACCTTTTACTGTAATTTTTGTATTAGCTTCTACAGTAATTGTAATTCCTTCCGGCGGTTCAACGATTACAGGATGTGAATAGCCCAAAGAAAGGTTAAGATTTTTACCTTCCATATTAGCACGATAACCAACACCCTGAATTTCTAATTTCTTTTCGAAAGCGTGTTTTACACCGTGTACAGCATTCGCAATTAAAGTTCTTGACAAACCATGCAAAGAACGTGCCTGTCTTGAATCGTCAACTCTGGTTACAATAATATGATTATCTTCAACTTTTACATTGATTTCAGGTCTGACTGCAACAACTTCTGTTCCATTTGGACCTGTAACTGTAACCTGGTGGTCTTCTACTTTAACATCGACACCCTGCGGAATTTCGATAGGTAATTTACCAATACGTGACATTTGTTTTCTCCTTTTGGTATATTTCTAAACTATTTCAGGTCTTTCTACCAATTTCACCTGCATAATTTATTTTATACCAAAAAACCGGGTTGTCAAAGAAAAAATAATGTTAAATTACGAATAATTAAGAACTATTTCCACTTAAACTTAGGTTTTCCGCTTTCGTCAAAGCCGTTCAGAGTAATATGTTGCTGAGATTCGGCACGCTCTACTGCCTCAGCTGCACCCGGCCAATCTCGGCCAATTAAGTCATTATAAACGTGGTCGCCGGAGATTTGCGAAAAACCGTTTCCGGCAGCAAGCCATTCATAATCATCCCCTTTGACATTAACCATTGTAACGCCGGTTCGAGGGTCTGTAAATGATCCATCAGAATTCTTAATGTAACCGCGGCTTTCAAATTCAGACGAAGAACCAAATACTCCGTTCATACTGTTGTGCCAAACATCTCCTGTACATTTACTTAAGTCATAATCTTTAGAGGCAATCATATTTTCGAGCGGAGTTTTGCTGGCTGAACAGCCCTCTGTTGATGATGAATTTTTAAGTATATCGGCTTCAATTTTTGCTTTATCTTCGGCACTAATACCATCTGCGCCGGCTTCTTGTTTTTTAACATCTTCAATCCGCTTATCAAGCTTATCGCTAAGTTCCTGAACTGAGGAGGCAGACTCTTTTAAAGCTTCAACCTGATTTTCTACGGCTTCATATTGAGTTAAAATACCCTGCTGGGTTTGCAGTTCTGAATTAAGCCTTTCATAATTTGCAGAAGCATCGTCATATGTGTTAAGTGCAGTATCATATTGTTCCTGGTTTTGTTCAACATTACCCTGTATTTGGTCGCATTTTTTAGCTAAATCTTTGTATTTGGATTCACTTTGTTGTAAATTTTTTAGAACGTTGCCTTTTGTTTGCTGTGCCTGAGTTAATGCTTGTTCTGCCTGATTAAGTTTTGCTTCTGCATTTTTCTGATATTGTTCTGCTTCTTTCAGGCTTGTTTCTGCCTGCTGCTTTTCAGTTTTAGCCTTATCAACTGCAGCCTTTGCTGCTTGATATTGAGGGTTCGGGGTTCCATCCGCCAATGTCTGAGGAGTATTTGCAAGTGAAGCCTCAGCTGATTGTAACGATTGAGTTGCCGCATTAACAGATGCCTGTGCTTTTGCTACAGAACTCTTAGCCGATGAAAGTTCATTTTGAGCTGAAGATTTATTTTTTTCTTCTGTCTTTACATTCATACAGGCCTCATTATATTCTGAATTTACGGAACTTAGTTGTTCATCCATTTTATCTCTGGCTTGTATGGATGAATTCAAATTGCTTTTATTTTGTTCAAGTGAAGTTTTGGCAGCTTCACTTTCATTTTTGGCGCTTCCGGTTTGAGTTTCCAGACGAGATACATTTGCTTCAGCAGTAGCTTTTTGATTTGATAATTCACTCAAATTTGCCTGAGCCTGAGCTAATGCCTGATTAACTTTTACAGATTCATTTGCAAGTGAAGGTTTCAAATTTGAAAGCGATGTTGATGACCATCCTGCATTTGAAATGGCATTACTTACAGAACTTAATGTAGATGAATCAACGCTTCCGTTAAAATTAGTGTTAATGTTTTGCGCATAGCCTGAATACTGCTCGCCAGAGGAAACACTGCTTCCGCCGCCAGAAGCAGGCATTGACATTGAAGAAGCTTGATTTGATGTATTATTACTATTTGACTGATTAGAAACTCCGTTAGTTTTTGAATCACCGCCGCCTAAAATATTATTTAAAAGCCCCATAGCATCTGCGACAGCACCCATAGTTACCAATATATTTGAAGACTGTGAAGCTTGAGTTTGTTTAGCATTTTTAGCTTCGGTAATGATAGAAGTATTCCATTTATTATAAGAGGTTGTGACTTTATTCGCAGTACTCTGAGAACGCGCACTCTTCATTTTTGCAATCATAGATTGCGTTGTCAAATTTCCTAATTTTATATCTCTCGGTGAAGTCATATCTCGCTCTCCTTATATATATAAAGAGAAAGCGATTACCAGAATTTCAAAAATAGTACACCTCGCCTCGCATGCTATGCTATGCTATGCTATGAGGTATTATCCCTTATTTGGAGCTAATTTACACCACTTTTACAAATCTTTACACTTATTAACATTTCGTAATCACAATAAAAAAGACCGGATATTTCCGGTCTTTTTTATATTTATTATTATCAAACTAGTAAATATAACAGAGAATTTCACCGCCAACGTTTTCTTTACGGGCTTTTCTATCTGTTAAAAGACCTTTACTTGTTGATACGATTGCAACACCCATACCGCCTAAAATTTTAGGTAAGTTTTGAGCTTTGCAGTAAGTTCTCAAACCTGGTCTTGAAACTCTCTGTAATTTTGAAATTACCGGTTTATGTTTTTCGTCGTATTTCAATGTAATTTCTAACACTTTAAATTTGCCGACTTCTTTTACAGAATAATCAGCAATAAAACCTTCTTCTTTTAACAATTTTGCTAATTCAATTTTTAATTTAGAAGAAGGAACTTCAACTTTTTCATGAGAAACGATGTTTGCGTTTCTTATTCTTGTAAGCATATCTGCTATAGGATCTGTATTCATTTTAATATTCCTTTTTTCTTATGCCGGAATAAACTTCCGGCGCTACTTACCAATTTTTGTCCGGTTCGGTCTTAGCCGCCTTGACGATTTTTAGCAGTTTAGCAAGGATATGTATGCCGTCAAATTATCGGGCAACTCTTATTATCTTGCTCACTCGCGATTAACGGGTTAGGCTCTGCTTATCTTGCTGTTAATCAGTCACCACCCTCAGCTCGCTCGCGCTACCAGCTAGCTTTTGTAACACCAGGCAATAAACCTTGGTGAGCCATTTTTCTCAAACAAATTCTGCACAAGCCAAAATCTCTGTGGAAACCATGAGGTCTGCCGCAGATGCTGCATCTGTTGTGCAATCTTACTACAGGGTATTTACCCTTTGCAGCAAGTGCTTCACGTCTGAGTTCTTTGTTTATCATCGCTTTCTTAGCCATGAATTTCTCCTTTGTTAATTAGTTTATCTTATAAATTTCTTAGATTATTACTACTTGTTCATCCCTTTGAAAGGCATACCCATTAATCTTAACAATTCTCTTGCTTCATCATCTGTTTCTGCTGTTGTGATGATTGAAATGTTCATACCTTTTACGAGATCAACTTCTTCATATGTAATTTCAGGGAATAATGCCTGTTCTTTCAAGCCTAATGTATAGTTGCCACGGCCGTCAAATGATTTTGCACTGATACCTCTGAAGTCACGAATACGAGGGAATACTACGCAGATTAACTTCTGTAAGAAGTCATACATTCTTTCGCCTCTAAGTGTTGCCATAGCACCAACCGGCATACCTTCTCTTAATTTATATGTAGCGATTGATTTTTTAGCTTTGGTAATAACACATTTTTGACCTGCAATTTTAGTCAATTGAGCTTCAATAGCTTCAGCAATTTTAGAGTTGTGAGAAGCTTCGCCGACACCCATATTCAAAACAATTTTGTGAAGTTTTGGAATCTGCATATCATTTTTATAGCCGAATTTTTCTTTCATTGCAGCTTTTACTTCTTTATCGTATTTTGCTTTTAAACTTTCTGTTTTTGTCATTTTCGTATTTCCTTAATTCTACGACATTAATATTATATTATCAAAAATATTAAACGTCTAATTGTTCACCACATTTTTTACAAACACGAACTTTTTTGCCGTCAACGACATCGTGCTTGATCCTTGTCGGTTTTTCGCAAGCCGGGCATACAATCATAACTTTTGAAGCATCAAGAGGAGCTTCCAGTTTGATTAAACCGCCCTGAATACCAGCCATTGGCTGAGGCTTTTGAGCTTTAGTAACCATGTTAGCGCCTTCTACAACCACTTTTGATTCTGAAGGATTAACTTTTTTTACGTTACCGATTTTTCCTTTATCTTTGCCTGCAATAACGATAACTCTGTCACCATTTTTTACATGCAAGCTTTTTTTATCTTTATCTGTCATTTAAATTTTTCTCCATTATTTTTGTAATTTTGAAACAAAATTCGACCTTTTAATTTTGTTTCTGGTTTCTTTATTCCGAATTTGAATTATTGCTTCACACATCGCTGTAGCTCATTTAGTTTTTATTCGCTCACTCTGTGCTTTTTGGTGTTCGCTTCGCGCGCCCTTGCGCAAAATTCAACTAGATAACTTCCGGAGCAAGAGAAACTATTTTCATATAGCCTTTATCTCTGAGTTCGCGGGCAACTGGTCCGAACACACGTGTTCCTCTCGGGTTGCCGTCTTTGTTGATAATTACAGCTGCATTTTCATCAAATCTGATAACTGAGCCGTCAGCACGTTTAATATCAGCCTTTGTTCTTACTACAACTGCTTTTACAACTTCAGATTTTTTAACTGCCATATTTGGAGTTGCATCTTTTACAGTAGCTACGATTTCATCGCCAACTGCTGCAAATTTTTTATTTGAGCTGCCCATAACACGGATACACAAAAGTTGTTTTGCACCTGTGTTATCTGCTACTTCTAATCTGGTTTCTTGTTGTATCATTTTTACTTTCCTTTTTACTTTAAAGTATTTTCTACTATCGGCCTCTCATTACTCTATGGTAATGCTGCCATAACCCTTTAAAAATTAACGGGCTTTTTCTACTACTTCAAGCACTGACCAACGTTTGTCACCTGAAAGAGGTTTTGATTCAATAATTCTTACTGTATCACCTTCATTACAGATGTTATTTTCATCATGAGCTTTATAGTTTTTGTTAGATTCAATAATTTTTTTGTATTTTGGATGTGGTTCGTAATCAGCTACTCTTACAACAACTGTTTTATCCATTTTGCTGCTTACTACTATTCCTTGTTTTTCTTTTTTAGGCATTTATTATTCTCCTTGGTTGCTCGCGGTTAACGAGTTACAAAGTCTTGCACTTCTGCAAGCCTTTTACTCTTTGCTCGCAATCCGCTCCTTGGTTGCTCGCATTAAACGGGCCTTCGACCTCGACCCTCTTTAACAAACATTACTGTCTGTTTAGCAGAGTGTCTTGCTCTACGCCCTCTGCTCGCAATCCGCTTTTTCTTTTATTACTGTTTTTGCTTGAGCTATTAAGCGTTTTGTTTTAGAAACAAGTGCTGTGTTTTCTAATTTGTGTGTTGAAAGTTTCATCTTGCAGTCAAATAACTGTTTTTTCCATTCAACAATTGCACTTTGTAGCTCATCAGTTGATTTTTCGCGCATTTCACTTAATTTCATTTTATAGTTTCCTTTTTCTTGTTAGTGCAAGTTAAGCTTCCAATTTAGACTTTTCTACAACTTTAACTTTGATAGGAAGTTTTTGTGCTGCTAATTCCAATGCGTTAACTGCAACATTTCTATCGAAGTATTCAAGTTCAAAAAGAATTCTGTTTGGTTTAACAACCGCAACCCAGTATTCCAAGTTACCTTTACCTGATCCCATACGGGTTTCAGCAGGTTTTGCAGTAATCGGTTTATCCGGGAAGATTTTTATCCAAACGTTACCGCCACGTTTGATTTCACGAGTCATTGCACGACGTGCTGCCTCGATTTGTCTGCTGGTAATCCAGCCTGGTTCTAAGGCTTGTAATGCATAGCTTCCAAACTCGAGTTTTGTTCCTCTTGTTTCGTGGCCTTTCATTCTGCCTTTCATCATTTTGCGGTATTTAGTCTTTTTAGGCTGTAACATTTTATTTACTCCTGTTAATTATTTTTACTTAATTTCATTTGTGTCGCCGGTTTAACTTATTCCGGACACTTACTTATTCAGCTTCAATAGCTCTTCTTTTCGGACGTCTTCCGCCTTTTTCAGAGTTATCTTTGCCTGATTTTGCTTTAATGTTCTGGTCTGCTTTTTCACCTGGCATCAAGTTGCCTTTGAAAATCCAAACCTTAACACCGATTTTACCCATAATTGTATCAGCTTCTGTGAAACCGTAGTCTACATCAGCTCTAAGAGTTTGAAGCGGAATTCTGCCTTCTTTTGCCCATTCAGAACGTGCAATTTCAGCACCGCCCAAACGTCCGGATACCATAACTTTAATACCCTGAACGCCTGCTCTCATTGTACGCTGCATTGCCTGTTTCATAGCACGTCTAAATGCTACACGTTTTTCTAATTGCTGGGCAATAGCTTCAGCTACTAATTGTGCATCTGCGTCAATTCTTGCAACTTCTACTACATTAATTGTAACCGGTTTACCAAGATATTTTGAAACTTCCTGTTTAAGTTCTTCAATACCCTGACCGCCTCTTCCGACAACGATACCAGGTTTTGCTGTTACAACAGTGATTGTAATCATTAATGCTTTTCTTGCAATTAATATTTTAGAAACACCTGCTGCATATAATTTTTTCTTAACGAATTTTCTTATTTTTGCATCTTCTGCAACAAATTCAGCATAATCTTTTACCTTAGCGTACCAGGTACTTAACCAAGGCTGAATTATACCTACTCTAAATCCGGTTGGATGTGTTTTTTGTCCCATTTTTTATACCTTTTTTTCGTTATACTAACATCTTATCTTGCCCGCTTATATTTGGTTGTAATCCCGGGCGTTTCCCTGAAATTTATCAGGGTGATGTGCCTTTGGCACCTACTTGTTGTCACTTACTTTCAATGTTAAGTGAGATGTACGTTTTAGTCTTTTGTAAATACGACCTTGTGCTCTTGGTTTTCCGCGTCTGAATGTTTGGCTTTCATCAGCAAAGATTTCGGAAATCTTTAATGATTCAGCAGAAACGCCATATTTTTCTTGAGCATTAGCAACAGCAGCTTTCAAATTCTTTTCAACTACTCTTGCTGCAAAATAAGGCATAAAACGTAACATGTCTTGAGCTTCAAGAACCTTTTTGCCGCGTACTTCGTTAATTACACGACGCAATTTTCTTGCTGTCATTTTAATATCTGTTTGTTTTGCTTTAGCTTCCATTTTTACTTTCCTTATTTTCTTTTAGCAGTCTTATCTGAACCTGCGTGTCCTCTATACATTCTTGTAGGTGCGAACTCACCTAATTTATGTCCAATCATTTGCTCAGTTACATAAACAGGAACGTGAGTTTTTCCGTTGTGAACAGCAATTGTGTGACCTAACATATCAGGTACAATCATTGATGCTCTTGACCATGTTTTGATAACTTTATGTTCTGAATTTGCATTCATTTTAGCAATTTTTTGCTGTAGAGCTTCTTCTACGTATGGACCTTTTTTTAATGAACGTGCCATTAATATTTTCTCCTTATTGGTTCAAAGGCTTTCGGGGCTTGCGCCCCATTGCCTATTTAGTTATTTTCTTATTTTTTTCTTCTTCTAACGATTAATTTATCTGAAGCTTTACCGGCTTTTCTGGTCTTATAACCGAGAGCTGGTTTACCCCAAGGTGTTTTAGGGTGTCCGCCCGGACCGGTTTTACCTTCACCACCGCCGTGAGGGTGATCGCAAGGGTTCATTGTAACACCACGAACGGTTGGTCTGATACCAAGGTAACGTTTTCTTCCGGCTTTACCCCAAGAAAGGTTTTTGTATTCTGAATTACCTAATGTACCGATTGTTGCCATACATTCTTTTCTTACCATTCTCATTTCTGATGATGGAAGCTTGATTGTTACATAATTGCCTTCTTTAGCCATTACCTGGGCTGCATTACCGGCTGATCTAACCATAACTCCGCCACGACCAGGATTAAGTTCAATATTATGAACGATTGTACCTAACGGAATTAATTCAAGAGGGATTGCATTTCCTACCTGAACCGGAGCTTCTGGACCTGAAACGATTGTATCGCCTACGTTCAAACCTTCCGGAGTTAAGATATATCTTTTTTCACCATCAGCATAGAATACTAATGAGATTCTTACGTTTCTGTTCGGATCGTATTCAATAGTTTTAACTGTTGCCGGTACGCCGAACTTTTCACGTTTGAAATCAATTACACGGTAAGATCTTTTTACACCGCCGCCTTTGTGACGACATGTAATTCTACCTGTATTATTTCTGCCTGCTGTTTTCTTTAAAGATTTAAGCAGTGATTTTTCTGGAGTTGAAGTAGTGATTTCTTGATAATCACTCTTTGTCATACCTCTTTGTCCAGGAGATGTCGGGTTTATTTTTCTTATTGCCATTTTATTTTTCTCCTTTAACTGGCTTTGTACTTCTTATGGGACATGTGCCTAACGCCCCTTTTACTGTTGGATGTCTTGGATTATTTGTGGCCCAAAACTTTTAATTTTGTTTCATAAATCAAGTTTTTCGCCTGAACGTGCCGGGGTCGCTTTTTGTTGCTAGCTGTATACTTCATTTGAAGGCTTATACAGTCCGCCTAAGCTCACACGGCGCACTTGAAAAATCCGCTACACCCCTGCGAGTTCTTCAATCGGGTCGCCTTCGATGGTTACGATTGCTTTTTTGCCGGAGTCTGTTCTTCCGAATTTATATCCCATTCTCTTTGAGTGAGAAGGCATATAAACTGTGTTTACTTTTTTAACTTTTCTGCCTGGAAAAGCTAATTCAATAGCTTGTGCAATTTCTACTTTTGTTGCTTCTTTTGATACTTCAAAAGTGTATTTGTTAAGTGAACTTGCACCTACAGATTTTTCTGTAATTACAGGCTTTTTGATTAAATCAAATAATTTTTCTGTGTTTGTTCTTTCTTTACTCATTATTTTAGCCTTTCAGTTAATTCATTAACTGCAGATTCTGTAATTACAACGAAATCTGCTTCAAGTACATCTTTTACATTTAAGTTTGACGGAAGAATTAATTTAACGCTAGGAATGTTTCTTGCTGCCAACTCAAGATGTTGGTTTTCAGCAGCCTGCAAATCAGCGATAACTAAAACTTTTCCGTTTACATTCAAAGATTTCAAAGCTTCTGCCATTAATTTTGTTTTCGGTTCTGTGATAGTTGAGAAATCTTTTACTACAACTAATTGTTCTTCTCTTGCAGATAATGCTGATTTAAGAGCCAATTTTCTGGCTTTTTGAGGCATGTTAAAAGCATAGCTTCTTGGTTTTGGTCCGAATACTACACCGCCGCCTGCAAATAATGGTGAACGAAGAGACCCGGCTCTTGCTCTGCCGGTACCTTTTTGTTTCCAAGGTTTTCTTCCGCCGCCTGCTACTTCTGCTCTTGTTTTAGCACAAGCTGACCCTTGACGTGCATTGTTTAATTGTCTTCTTAAAGCCAAGTGCATTACGTGCAAATTTGGTTCTACGCCAAATACACTTTTTTCCAAAGTGATTTCGCCTAATTTTTCTCCATTTGTACTTAATATTTCTTTTGACATTTTGTTTTTCCTTATCCTTTCTTACCTCTTGCTAGTTTAATATTTAAACTGCTTTATGTGGCAAGTTCTATAATCTTATACAATTAGTTCCACTTTGTTCTTGTAGGAACGATTGTTACCAATCTGCCTTCGCAGCCAGGTACTGAGCCTTTTACCAGTACTAATTTTTTATCAGCGTCAACTTTAACTAATTTTAATTTAGTAATAGTAACTCTTTCGTTGCCCATATTGCCGGCCATTCTTTTACCTTTAATAACGCGGCTAGGAGTTGTACCTGCACCAATTGAACCCGGTTCTCTGTGATTTTTAGAACCATGACCCATTGGTCCTCTGCCAAAGTTCCATCTTTTTACTGTACCCTGGAAACCTTTACCAATTGATTTACCAGTTACGTCAACTTTTTCTACATTGTCTAAAACTGATAATTCAATTTTGTCACCAACTTTGTAATCTTGCGGATTATCTACTCTAAACTCTTGAAGATGTCTGTAGTTTTCAAGATTATTCTTTTTGAAATGACCGATTTCAGCTTTTGTTAAGTGTTTTTCTTTAGCTGCTGTTGTACCAACCTGGATAGCATTGTAGCCGTCTTTTTCAACTGTTTTTACCTGAGTAACAACAATATCATCAACTTTAATAACGGTTACAGGAATAGCCAATCCTTGTTCGTCAAAAATTTGTGTCATTCCTAGTTTTTTACCAATTACACCTAGTGTCATATTTTACCTTTCCTGCTCACCCTACTTGGTGCGAACACAGTTTCGCCCCTGTTTCGGGATTGCATTTTCTCTTGCGAGCGCTACGTACTTTAACTAATTACTTTACCTTGAGGACTTTCACCTCTACAACCTTCCGGTTGTACCGGCTGTTCATTTTATCAGAGCCTGAACCCTGTTTCTGCCCCAGCCGGTCGCAGTTCACATTATATGCATAATGCTTATTTAGTTTTCAATTTTGCCGGCTTGAAATTACAGTTTAACTTCAATATCTACGCCAGCTGGTAAATCTAATCTGCTTAACTCTTCAGTTGTCTGTTGAGTTGGTTCGTATATATCAATAATTCTCTTGTGTGTTCTTAATTCAAAGTGTTCACGGGATTTTTTATCAACGTGCGGAGAACGAAGAACGCAATATATACGTCTTTTTGTAGGTAAAGGAATTGGTCCGGCAACTTTAGCGTCTGTTCTTTTAGCTGTTTCAACGATTTTGTCTGAAGATACATCGATTAATTTATGGTCGTATGCTTTCAAACAAACTCTGATTCTTTGTCTTTTTGTGCTTGCCATTTTTATTCCTTTTCTTTTTTCAGTATTATTACACTTACGGGTTTGTTAACTAAGGCCACCCTTGCCTTTTGCCTGGTTTCAGCTATTCAAAAATATTTCGGGTATTTGTAAATTAGATTACTCCAAGCATACAGATAGTAATACAAACATAATGTAGTGTCAACTTAATTTTTTGCTATTTGTTTAGAATTTGTAACAAAATTTTGCACTTTCTGTAAACTTTTGTTACAAAATGGAAATCAAGATTATTTAAAATTTTTTATATAAGAAAGTGAAGTACATTTATGAGGATATTTTTTAATGGATGATATTAAAATCTCCGGTGAACTTACTGCGAAAAAAAGGATTAGACGTATTAGAAATACTCAGGATGATACAAAAAAACAATGGCAAAGTATCATGAACAATATTGATAATTTAACAAGAGCAGTGAATACAAAACATTCTGATATAAAAGCAAAAAAATTTGTCACCAAAAATTCACCCGAAACTATTGAGCTGCCTGAGCAGGAACAGCTCAAAGATGAAGCTGCTTCACGAACCAGAATAACAGGTGAAATTCAAACAGCACAAGACAATCCGGAAATAAATTTTAATGAACTTATATCAAAAAAACTAAATGTTAATACCCAAATACCTCAACCAGAGCCTCAAAAGTTTGAGGAAATAAAAGCTGAAACTATTGCCAGCAACGTAATACAGCCGGATAAACCTGATGAAAAAATTGAAGAAATAAAACCATTTATGGTTAACCTGAAAGATCTTGGAATACCGTCAAAAGACACTTACTTCCTTAGCGGGGAATTAAAATCACGAGAATTTAATGTTGAGGATTTAAAGTGGTCAAGAAGAAACAATGATGAATGGAATAAAAAATGCAGGCTGGTAGATTCTTCTGTAAGCAGCATTGAAGTTAAAAATAAAAAAGATAAAATAATAGCTCACTTTGTTGATGGAAAATTTTATATTAAGAACAAAAAAGTTTCAATGGAAAAATTTCAAAAATATACACATTCAAAAGGCAAAACTATGACTGTGACTTATACTCCGGATATTCCTATAATCAATATACGCGGTATAAAAACTTCATCAACAGATATTTATAAGGATTTAATAGTTGACCTAAAACGTCAAATTCCTTCACCAGCACCTGAAATACTTCCTGACCTGAAAAGTCCGATAAAACAGATTAATTCACAACTGTATGAAAAGATAAAAGACATTGCAGACAGATTAAACTGCAATCATAAAGATTTAATCGCAATAATAAATGCTGAATCAGGTTTTAATCCTAAAGCCAGAAATAAATTTACTAGAGCAACAGGATTAATCCAATTTATGCCTAAAACAGCAAGAGGTCTTGGAACTTCTGTTGAAGAACTTGCAAATATGTCTGCGATGGAACAGCTGGACTATGTAGAGCAATATTTACAGTCAATAAAAAAAGCGGTATTCAGGAAGGATCATGCCCTTTCAGGGGCTGAACTCTATGCTCTGATTTTCCTTCCTAAAAATGCCGGCAAAGAAGCTCTCGCATTCAAAGGGCATCCATATTACGATTTAAACAAAGGGCTGGACTTAGACGGTGACGGAATTATATCAAAAGAAGACTTAAAGAACGTTGTACGTTCTAAATATATTAATGTTGAAGTAGTTTAAAAAAGCGGGCTGATTGCCCGCTTTTTTTATTTATTTTTTATTTTTTTCTGTTTCCTCTGAAACCTGAGTTTCTTCTGACGCGTCTTGTTCTTGCGGTTCATCTTCAACCTCGTCGTCTTCCAAAACATCTTCTTCGTCAGTTTCTGTTTCTTCAGCTTGCTGCTCTTCGCTGTCAGCTTCAACGTCAGCTTCGTCTTCAGAAGTTTCTTCTTCCTCTTCTTTTGCAAGCTCGGCTTCAATTTCTTCTTCATCTCTGGCTCTGAGAACCGGAATTGAAAGCATTAATGCCATCTGATCGCCATCTTGCTCAAGATTTAATTCAAGGGCTTCTTTATCCATTTCAACGTATTTTGAAAGAAGCTCAATAAGCTCTTTTCTCATACGCTCCATAAGTTCAGGTGTGAGGTTTGTTCTATCCTGCATCAATACAACTCGTAATCTGTTGCAGGCAATATCTTTTGCATTTTCTTCCTTATCAGTCTGGCGGAAAAATCCTAAAACTTTATTATATAAATTAGTAAAAATATTTTCGTTCATCTTACTTCTCCTTCCCCATTAAACCGGAAAAGAATTTTTTAACTTTTGCAATTACACCGGTATCTTCTTCCAGATTTAAGAAAGGAACATCTTCGCCGATAATACGTTTTGCAACATTATTATATGCCCTGCCTGCAAGAGATTTTTCGTCATTAACAATAGGTTCACCTTTATTAGTTGAAGTAATAATACCTGTATCTTCAGGAATTATACCGATTAGCTGTGCAGAAAGAATTTCAACAACATCTTCTACACTCATCATATCATTAGATTTAATAAGGTTTGGTCTGACCCTGTTAATTAGAAGTTTATAAGATTTGATTTCTTCCTTTGACTCCAGCAAGCCGATAATTCTATCAGCATCGCGGACGGCTGACATTTCCGGAGTAGTGACGACAATTGCTTCAGAAGCACCGGCTACAGCGTTCTGAAACCCTTGCTCAATCCCGGCAGGACAGTCTACCAGGATAAAATCAAAATCTTTCTTTAATTCTTCACATATATCTTTAAGCTGTTCTTCTGTAACAGCAGTTTTATCACGTGTCTGCGCGGCAGCTAACAGGCAGAGGTTAGGATTTTTCTTATCTTTTACTAAAGCCTGTTTTAATTTGCAGCGTTCTTCTACAACATCAACGATAGTGTACACTATTCTGTTTTCAAGACCAAGCAAAAGATCAAGATTTCTCAGACCGAGGTCTGTATCAATCATAACAACCTTTTTGCCGGCTCTTGCCAAAGCTGTACCTATATTGGCATTTGTAGTTGTTTTTCCGACTCCGCCTTTGCCGGATGTAATAACTATAACTCGACCGCTCATGGTTTCTCCTTTTTTATCTTTTTCGTTTAACGCTGACGTTTCTGGTATAATACAAGCCTGCATAACTTCCTCCCGTCTGCTTTCTACGATTCATGTAATCTGTAAATCATTATATGTTTTTTACTTACTCTGGCTTCTTCCGGAGTAAATGTATCTGATTTTTGTACATAAGGCATATTTCCAGTATCAGGACGCCTTGCAAAAATATCACCTATTCTTAATTGTATTGCATTCAGTTTTAATGCTCTGATTCTGGAATACGTATTTCCGTCCGAGCCTGCATGTGCAATCCCGCCGAGAACTCCCCAAACGGTTATATCACCTTTTGCAACAATTTCAGCCCCAGGATTTACATCGCCGATAACTACAATATTTCCCTCAGAAGTCAGGCTCTGTCCTGAACGTAGAGTTCTGTGGATATAAAGGGTAGGAAGTTTTTCTGTTTCTTTATTGTTTCTTTTAACTTCTTCGTAATCAACAACATCTTCAACTTCTTCTACAACTATTTCTTTTTCGTTATCTGGCACTGTAGTTTCTTCGGTATCTTCTTCAGGGTAGCGTTCTTCAAAGTCGCCTTCTCCGAAAATTTTATCCAGAGCAGTTTCAAGTTCTTCATTAACAGTCTGGTTGTCTTCTGCAGATGCTTCAATATTCAAAGCCGGTACGACATTTTCAATCTTTGACACTTCAATACCCAAATCTTTGGCAGAGGCTTCAGTATCCGGAGATGAAGTTGAAATAAACTCAATTCTTGACTCCATAGTTTCAATTAAAGCTTTGATACTTATGAGTTCAGAAGAACTTAAAGCCAGCTCGCCGAGTTTTAAGCAGACGTTTTTATTTTTTGCTTCCGGCATATCAAGTATACGGCTAAGTTCGTATATTATTTCAGAGGTCTTTTTTGCATTGGCTAAATCAACGATAAAGCCGTTTTCTACATATCCCTTTTCCATTATTTTCCTTCCTAAAAAATCAGCTATGACATGACCATACACAAAAAAAATTTCAACTGCAAGAAATTATTTCAAAATGTAATGTTAATCTTTTTAAGCAAAAACTTCAAGACGTTTTCTGTTAAGCCTTGTTTCAAGATCACGTTTTGATATAACACCGTCATTATCTTCATCTATAGGATTGCAGGCGTAATATGCTTCTCCGCGTGTTGTAAGCACATCCCTGCGGGCTCTGCCCGGAAGGAAAGTTATAGCATATAAATCACCTGCTGATAATTTGTCAGATGAAGAAAATGAATAGCTTTTTGCCAGTGTTAAATATTTTTCAACCAAATCTAACTGTTCAATACCTGACATCTGAGCAATTTTTTCTTTTGTCAAATTTAAACCATATACTCTGTTTAAATCAGCTACAGAATAATCTGTAAATTGAATTAACCCTACCGCAGAATTACCATTCCAGGCCTGCGGATTAATACCTGATTCAGCCTGCATTAAAGCCATTAAATCCTGCCAGTCGCAATTCAGTTTGTTAGCTACTTCTTTTGTTTTACTAATAAATTCAGGGCTCAAGTTTTTCTTAATATTGCTCATCTCAGATGCTGCTGCAGTTGATGAAACGGAAGTTGAAGATGAAACTGAAGTTTTTGATACTGCTGTACTTGAGGATGAAGCTGCGGACTTGCCTGATGATTTTTCAGATGATACAGCAGGCTTTTTGTTTTTACCTGTTAAAGTATTCATTAAAGAGGAATATGCACTGCTCCAATCGCTTGAAGCTTTGCTATAAGCTGAACTGTCAAAAGTCACATCAGGCTTTGAATCAATCCGGGTAGAAGTATTATTGGAATTGTAATTATAAGAAGGGTAAGTGCTATAGTTAATCTGCGGCATTGAAAATAATGAAGCAGAAAACATCGGATTAAACATATTCATCATAAAGAAATTTCCCATAGATGAATTGTATCCGTTTACTGCACCTGCCATAAACGGGTCCATAACCGGCATAAACATACGGTTATAACAGCCGCCGAACATATTGGCGCCGTAAAAATAATTCATATTAAAATTAAAGCTGAAGCAACTCATAACTTTCCCTGAATTAATCCCCGTTATATATATAAACAAATTTTTGATTACAAAATTGACAAAATTTATACCATGTTGTAAAAAAATATTAACAATTACTTATATTAACTTATGTAAAAATTTATTTTTATTGTATTATTTAATACAGGGTAAGAGATTAATTATGTTTAATGAGACGAAAACACACGAAATTACAGTCGACGTTGTTATTTTAACGATAATAAACAACGCAATTCAGGTACTGCTGGTAAAAAGATTAAATGAACCTTTTAAAGACAAATGGGCAATTCCGGGCGGTTACGTCAGATTATCCGAAAACCTTGACCAGGCGGCTTTAAGAGTTTTAAAAGAACGCACAAATGTTGATAACATCTATCTGGAGCAGTTGTACACATTCGGAGATCCGCTCCGCCACCCTAATTCAAGGGTTATAACCTGTGCTTACTTTGCACTGGTTAGAGCTGAGGATATAAAAATTATTTCATCTCCGGAACTCGGCTGGCACAAAGTTTCGGACCTCCCGCCTCTGGCATTTGACCACAAAGAAATTATACAGTACTCATTAAAAAGAACCCGGGAAAGATTAGAAATTTGTCCGGTTGCATATCAGCTTTTGAATGAAAAATTCACTCTGACAGAGATGCAAAAATCTTATGAATTAATCATGGACAAAAAATTAGATAAACGTAACTTCAGGAAAAAAGCTCTTGCTACAGACGGTCTTATAGAGCTTGATGAATATACGAAATCTTCTTCTAAACGCCCTGCGAGATTATATACTTTTGAAAGTATCAAACTTGATTCAAAACGGGCTCATTTCATTTCTAACAAAAAAAAGGAGAAAAAATAAAATATGTTAACATTTCTATGGACAATACAGATTATAACCGCAGTTTTACTTGTAATATTAATTCTGCTTCATTCGCCAAAAGGTGACGGAATCGCAGGGATTGGCGGAGCATCACAAATTTTCAGCTCACAAAAAAGCGCTGAAAAAGGGCTTAATAAAGTTACCGGTATTATTGCTGCAATATTTTTAGTATGCACATTCCTTATCGGATTTGGTATTGTTAAATAAGAAAGAAGTTCTCAGTGGAAATATTTTCCCGTAATACCCTTTTTTGGGGAGAAGCCAACCAAAGAAATCTTCAGTCAAAACACGTAGCAGTCTTCGGACTTGGCGGCGTCGGGGGATTTTGTGCGGAAGCTCTGGCAAGAGCAGGTATTGGAGCTTTGACAATTGTAGATTTTGACAAAGTTTCTGCATCAAATATTAACCGTCAGCTTGTTGCACTTCACTCAACAGTAGGTCAGAGTAAGGCTAAGCTGTTTGAGGCAAGGCTAAAAGATATTAATCCGCAAATAAAACTTAATATCACAGATGACTTTTATACAGATGAAGATATTGAAAATATAGATTTTGCCGCAGATGCTATAGATACAATGCGCTCAAAAATATCACTGCTGGAAAACTGCATAAAAAAAGATATACCAGTAATAAGCTCAATGGGTGCAGGCAACAGGATGGATCCTTCCCAATTATATATCTGTGATATTTCGGAAATTGAAAATAAAAATGCCCCGTTTGTCTCAAATATAATATATCAGCTAAAAAAAAGAGGGATTACCTCAGGAATAACAGTTGTCGCCAGCAGGGAAAAACCATTTTCACTCGAAAAGATTTCAGAAAACGAAAAAATTGTAACAAAAAGCGGTGAAAAAATAGAATTTGTAAAAATTATACCGGCTTCAACACCTTTTGTTGCAAGCTGCGCAGGAATTTTTATGGCATCGTATATAACACGTCAATTTATAACAGCCGGGGGTTAACATGATAAAAAAAGATATTAAAGTTAATATTCTGGTGACCGGAGCATCTAAAGGAATTGGAAGAGCTATTGCTTTAAATTTGATAAAGAATGCAAATGTTTATGTAACCGGCAGAAACGAAGATGCATTGAAATCAATTAAGGCTAAAGGTTATATAGCAGGAGATATTACCAAAGAAACAGATGTAAACGCCATTGCAAAATTTATTCAGGAAAAAGAGATTGATGTTCTTATAAATAATGCGGGAGAATACATTTATAAAGATATTGATAAAATAAATTACTATGAAGTTGTGAAATTGTTTTCAGTTAACCTTCTTTCGCCAATTCTTTTAATATCTAAAGCTGTACCGCATATGAAAGAAAAACGCTGGGGAAGAATAATCAACATAGGTTCAATTTCAGGCGTTATGGGAGAAGCTCATGCCAGCCTGTATTCATCCTCAAAAGCAGGTCTTTTAGGATTGACGAAAGCATTGGCACTGGAGTTAGCGGAATACAACATTACTGTTAATACAATAAACCCCGGCTGGGTTGATACTGATTTAGGCAACGAGTCTGTTGAAGAAAGTGAATTTTCCAAAGAAGAATTAATCGAATGCATTCCGCAAAGACGTTTTGTAAAACCGGAAGAAGTTGCCGGACTTTGTAAATACCTGATTTCTGAAGAAGCAAAAGGCATAACCGGACAGGGAATAAATCTCTGTGCGGGTTTAAGTGTAGGTATATAATTATAAATATCAGTAAAATAAAAAAAACGGGATAAATTCCCGTTTTTTTTATGATTTAGTAGCTTTTTTATATTTTTCTAAAACATATTTACTTGAAACCGACTTAAGTTTTTGAGCTAAGTCTTCATCTTTGTAGCCTCTTGTTGATAAGTATAAAAATTGTTTCTTATTTTTTCCGTTTTTAAGTTTGTCAACTAATTTTCTTAATATGCCAACTGGCTTAACATCACTAATAATCAGTGCAGGGTGCGACTTTTGAGGGTTTCTTGAACTTGCTAACACAGTATAGTTTACATCAGCATTATAATTTTTACCAAACCTTTGCAACGCTCTTGATTCTTTTACAGCAGTTTGAATAACAGCCGGCATATCACTGCCTGGCATTCTAATAGCTTGAAATGACGGGGATTGTTGTACTTTTGTAATCATTTTTTTCCTTTCTAATGTATATTTAACTAATTAAACGAACGACATCTAATGCGCTAATCCTTAAACAGTCAAGGCTCTCGCAAGTAGTATGCCTGTGCTCCCAAAGACATGGTTTTAAGGGGCAAGTATCTTTAGCTTTTACAGCTATAACATTTTCACAGCGGGGTATTAACTTTTTGTCATCTGTAGGTCCGAAAATTACATAAGTCTTGGTTTTTAATGCAACGGCAACATGCAGCGGCGCAGAATCTGAACAAATAAACTGTTCTGCTTTTGCAATAAGCTCACCAAGCTCTTTAAGACTTTTTGTTTTACCGAAAAAGTCATCGAAATTTTTATTTTTTACAGAAGCCCTGATAGTTTCAATACATTCTTTATCATCAGGACCGCCGGCAAGCATAACGTGTTTACCTTTTTCTAATAATAAATCAATAATCTCCGCCCAGGTTTTTGCACCTATAGTCTTAATCATTCCTTTCTGCACACTCATTTTGCTTACACCAGGATGTATAAGAACAGAATTAGGAATTTTCTCTACAGGCTGGACATTTATTTCCGGCAAGGTTGTCTTGTGATTTGTAACAGGGGTAACCAAATCATGATACATATTACACGCATATTGATTTTTATTCAGCCTTACAGCCTTAGTCAAAAGCTTCTCACTTAAAACTCCGGTATAATAACCGTACCTTTTCTTTATACCGGTAAGCCAGAGTAAAATACTTATTAATTTATTTCCTCCTGAAGAAATAACCATGTCAAAATGACCGGCTCTTGCTTTAAAAATAAGCTTCAGCAATTCCAAATACTTACTTTTGCCTTTAACATCCACAAGAATTAAGTCATTTATAACATCTGTCAAATCCTTAACACTCTTGCTTCGAGGCTCTAGTGCAAGGGTAATCTCTGCCTGCGGGAATTCTTTTTTTAAAGAAATTAAAGATGGCAAAAAGAAAATCTCATCACCTATCCCGCCAAAATTTATTACAAGTATTTTATTAATGTTATCCATGTCTTTAATAATTCTAGCAAAAAAATAAATTATATGTTTTAATTATTGTATGAAAGTTACATTTGGACAAACTTTTGATAATGTGCCGCCGACAAAACTTAACTACCTGCTGGGAAGCTATCTGCAAGTTCCCAAAATGTCAAATGAGCAGGTAAAAAAAGCTAATGCAGAAAGAAAACTTCCGGAAAATTTTTATTTACATGCCTTTGTCCCAAATAGTGTAAGAGGAAACTCACAAAGAACCATTACTATTACAAAAGGGATGCCCAAACTGCATTATAGTCAGGAATTTATAACAACATTTATTCCCAAAGGACTTGCTCTGGAAAACAGAGGAAACAGAACTTATCTGAAAGAAGAAGGAACTGATATTACTGCTCAGAATAAAAAATTTCTAAAAACAGCAGGTATAGCTGCGGCAGTAATTGCCGGGCTTTATGGGATAAAAAAAGGCATTGATGTATTTATTTAATTTTTGTTGTAAACTTTGGATATGGTAAATAAAGTAACAACAGCATCTGTTATCGGTCTGAACGCTTACAGAGTTGACGTTGAAACCGATGTAATTAATTCACTTCCCGGAGTTTCAATAGTAGGTCTTCCGGATGCTGCAATTAATGAAGCAAGAGCAAGGGTGCGTTCGGCTATAAAAAATTCAAACCTGACATTCCCTGATAAAAAAGTAGTCATAAATCTTGCACCTGCGGATTTAAAAAAGGAAGGTACAATATTTGATCTTCCTATAGCTGTAGGAATTTTGATTGAAGAATGTACAATTGATAAAGAAAAAATAAAAGATTACGGGTTTGCCGGAGAATTATCTCTAGACGGAAGCCTCAGGGGAATAAACGGAGTTTTGCCTATAGTTTTAGGATTTAAAGAAGCCGGGATAAAAAACGTAATAGTTCCTTTACAGAATATAAAAGAAGCTGCCCTTGTTGAAGAGATTAATGTTTATGGTGCTGAAACGCTTTCTGATGTTGTAAACCATTTCCTTGAAAATCCGATTCCGCCGACAAAAATTAATTCATCTAAATACCTTCAGGAAAATTCAGAGGATAAATTTTTATATGACTTCAAAGATGTAAAAGGTCAGCATAAAGCAAAACGTGCTCTTGAAATTGCAGCAGCCGGCGGACATAACATGCTTATGATAGGTTCTCCAGGTTCAGGTAAAACACTTATGGCAAAATGCTTCGCCTCAATTCTTCCACCTCTTGATATGAAAGAAGCAATAGAACTAACAAAAATTTACAGTATCTCAGGTCTTTTGTCTGCCGAGGAACCGCTGATGACAAAACGTCCGTTCAGAGCTGTTCACCACACAGCATCTGCAAACGGAATAATAGGAGGCGGCACAAGCCCGAAACCCGGCGAAATAACTCTTGCACACAGGGGTGTTTTATTTCTTGATGAAATGGTTGAATTTCCAAGAAGCGTACTTGAGGTTCTCAGACAACCGCTAGAGGACAGCGAAATTGTTATCTCAAGAGCCAAGCATTCAATTAAATATCCTGCTAAGTTTATGCTGCTGGGCGCTATGAACCCTTGCCCATGCGGATATTTAGGCGACAGGGAAAAGCAGTGCACCTGCTCAGAATATCAGATAAACCGCTATCTTGCAAAACTCTCAGGACCGCTTCTGGATAGAATAGATTTACAAATAGATGTTCCGCGCCTGACACCGGAAGAATTAATTAACACCAAAGCGGAAGAAGAACCTTCCTGTGAAATACGGAAAAGAGTTATTAAAGCCAGAAAAATTCAGGCAGAAAGATATAAAAATGAAAGCATTCTAACAAACTCCGAATTAACCCCGAAACTTGTAAAAAAATACTGCAAAATTGACAAAGCATCAGAGGCAATATTTAAAGCTGCAATCGTAAAATACCAGCTTTCAGGCAGGAGATATGACAGAGTGCTTAAACTTGCCAGAACAATAGCTGATATTGCAGGTTCGGAACAAATCACGCAGGAGCATCTTATGCAGGCGCTGCAATATCGTGTTTTTAACACCGCAGGAGTTTACCAGGGATAAATAACCTTAAATTGCCGCTGCCATATACAAATACATCAAAACAACGACTGGGAGCACCGCTGATATAGGTAGAATTTTTACAGGAATTATAGCCTTTTAACGCGGTTCAACTCCGCATAAGCAGCTTAACTTACTTTGCCCTGTTCCGGAAAGACATTATCTTTAGTGTATATTGCAGAACTTTAATTTCTTTTTTTTTTCGTTATTTTTTTCTTTGTTTTATTAAATCTCCGACAGTTTCCCGCTATCGCCTGAAAAAATTTTATGTTACTTAAAATGTTCTGTTGTTTCCTGTTTTTTATATAAACTGATATAGCAAATATTTTTACTATGTCAAATGTAGAAAACCTGCAATTAATCCTGCTGCTGCTGAAAAGCCAAGATAAAAAAGAGGGTCTTTTTTCTTCTTAAAACTTATATATAATCTGTCTCTTATACACATCTCCGAGCCCACGAGACCTCTCTACATCTC
>CABLZX010000013.1:0-58736 GCA_902383995.1 uncultured Brachyspira sp. | reverse complement strand
AGTTTCCGGGGGGGGGGCAAGGTAATTTAAGCTCTATAACCGGTATTGGCGCAGGCACAGAGCCATTTAGCGCTGCCGGAAGAATAAGTATTAAACGAGGTTTTACCCTTGCCGAGGTGTTGATTACTCTTGGTATAATAGGTATAGTCGCTGCTATGACACTGCCTAATTTAATTGAAAAGCATCAAAAACAAGTCACTGTAACGAGGTTAAAACAGGCTTACAGTATGCTTTCGCAAGCAGCTTTGTTAGCTCAAAAAGACTATGACGAACCAAAATATTGGGACAGTTCACGCGGACAAAGTTCAAGTAATCAGCTAAATGGAACAAGTTTATGGGTAGAAAAATATATAATTCCTTATTTGAGTGGAGCTAAAGTTTATGGTTGGAAAACACTTGCTCAAGTAGGATTTAAGAAAGGTTATGTTACTTTAAATGGAAAAGTTATTTCTAATGGTAATCTTACCGGAGTTAATAATTCTGCCTATATGATAGAACTGCCAAATCAGGTTTTGTTAACTTTTGATCTTAATTCTACTACAGTGGAAGGAAATTTATATTTAACAGATATTTTATGTCGTTTTGATATTAATGGTAAACAAAAGCCAAATATGTGGGGTCGAGATTTATTTATGTTTTATTTTGATACATCAAAAGGTAAATGGCTTCCTTATGGATTATCTTATACCAGAGAAAATTTGCTTAAATCTTATTGTACAAAATCTACCGAGTGGGGCAATATATATTGTGCGGCAGTTATAATGCAGGATGGCTGGGAAATAAAAGATGATTATCCCTGGTAATAAAAAAGCTCTCTAAATGAGAGCTTTTTTATTTAAGATTGTTTTTTCTTTTTCTCGTCTATCATTAGTATAGTGCATATTGCAATACAAATTACAGCGGAGAATATCCAGAAGACAATTGCTCCGTTCCAGCCGAATTTATCAACCATAAATCCTGTTCCTGTAGCTGATAACACTGCTCCGATATATCCAAAAGTTCCTGTAAAACCTGTGGCTGCTGATGCAACTTTTTTAGAACTGCTTTCTACTGCACACAGACCGCCTATCATCATTTGCGGACCATATGTGAAGGCTCCTAATAAGCCTATAAGTACAAAGTCAATTGAACTTATCGTGTTAAACTTCAAAAGTATAAGACAAGCAACAACACCAGCCAGGTAAATTAAGTTTACCGGCGCTCTTTGTCCTTTAAATATTTTATCAGAAATCAACCCTGCACAAATAGTTCCTGCAATACCGACAAGCGGTAATGAGCTCAACTTCATCGCAGCAAGTTCAAGTGAATTGCTTTTTGCTTCATGAAGATATTTTATCATCCAGTCTTCTGCACCAAATCTTATTATGTAAACGAATATGTAAGCTATAGCAAGAAGCCAGATTGTTTTATTATATAAAATATTTTGTTTAAAAATTTCTACATAAGAACGATTATCTTCAGTACAATTCTCAGTCTTTTTAGCAGCCGGTTCTTCTCTGTAAGTTTCAACATCAGGCAGACCCAGCGACTGCGGTCTGTCGCGTAATCTGTCAAAAAGCCAGATTGCTACAAGAATTGCAAGAGTTCCCGGAACAAAAAACGCCATTTTCCAGCCCCAATGTGCAACCAAAAATCCTGAGACGATTACACTTAAGAATGTTCCTACCTGATGAGAACAAGACCATAATGACCATTTTGTTCCTCTCTCTGAATTTGAATACCAGTAGGTTAAACTTTTGGCTACAGCAGGAAATCCAGCTGACTGAAACCATCCGCTTGCACCCCAGAAAAATACAAATAACCATAATAAGATTGTATTGGTTGGCAAGCCGAAGAATGATATATGACCTGGAGTTATAAATACTGCGGATAATGCAAAGCAAATATTTGCAATGGCAGTCATAATAAGAGCTGTAGGTAAGAATTTTCTAACATCTGAACCGTCCGCTAATACTCCGTTTACAAATTTTCCGATACCATATGTTAAGTATAGCGAGCTTCCCAAAAGTCCCAATTCTGTATTTGAATATCCGTATTCAGCACTTAATCCGGGAAGTGCTACAGCTATATTCTTTTTACACAAATAAAATACTGTATATCCGATAAAACACGCATAAAATATTCTCAACCGCCAGTGAGAATACATGCTTTTAACCTTTTCCTTATCCTGAATAGTTTCTTTTACAGGCGGTTCCTTAAAAAATTGAGCTATTTTTTCCAACATAGTTACTTCCCTGCTTTTATAATCTGTATATTTCTTGTTTCTGTTATTTCCTGTCTTGCATCTTTAATGATTTCTCTTTTATCTTCATCAAGCCTGTAGCCGCATACAAGTCTGTCAACAAAGCCTGTGTTTAATTTTACGGCTTTATCAAATGCTCCGACTTCCTCCAGCACATCTTTTATCTGGTGAAGATCATATCCGAAAGTCTGTTTTGAATTGTAAACAAGAGTTTCCCCTGTTTGTGCAACAATAGGCGATCCACCCTGTTCAAAGTAAAGCTTAAATACGGATTTCAGATCCTGTAATTCTGATTGCAATGTATTAATTGTCTGCTGTATTCTTAAATATCTCTCAAAAAGATATTCAACATTGTCAAGCTGCTTTTGTTCCCAGTCATATTTTTGCAGATATAATTTTTTTAATTTAGGATAAGCAAGCGCCAGTCCCATTGTATCTGCCATAGCTCTGTGATGGTTAGTAAGCGGAACCTTGAATTTAGTAGTAAGAGCTTCAAGACCATGAGAATCCAAATCCGGATATACCTCTTTAAACATCTGCTGCGTATCAATACGAGGGTTTGAAATTTCTTTATCAAAAACTCTTTTGCTTGCCTCGTTTATAAATGTAAAATCAAAAATAGCGTTATGCGCTACAATCGGATAATCACCTATAAATTCCATAATTTTAGGCATAGCTTCAGCTTCTGTCGGGGCGTCAGCTACCATTTCAGGAGTAATCCCATGTATTGCCATACTTGATTTTCTTATATGCTGTTCAGGATTAATCAGTGTTTGAAACTCATCTTTTATCTTGCCGTTTTCCAGTCTTACAGCGGCAAATTCAACCATTTTTTCTTTAGTGTAATCCAGTCCTGTTGTTTCAGTATCAAGGACTATTTCTATAATTTTTTTTCTCGCCATTTCTTATCCTATTGAATTCTATTAAGATAATAGCATAAAAAAAAAATCTGTGATAAAATACCCTGTGTCAAATAAGTAAAGGAGAAATCATGTCAAACGCAATAGATATTAATGACGCAAATTTTGAACAGGAAGTTCTTCAGTCTGAAGTTCCTGTCGTAGTTGATTTTTGGGCTCCATGGTGCGGTCCTTGCAGAAAGCTTGGTCCTGTTTTAGATGAGGTTGCTGATGAATTTACAGGCAGAGTTAAGTTTGTTAAGTTAAATACAGATGAAAATCTTAATACTGCTAAGAATTATTCTATAAGCGGACTTCCAAGCCTTCTTGTGTTTAAAAACGGCAAAGCTGTTGAAAGATTGGTCGGCTTGATGCCTAAAACTTCAATTGTATCAAATATCGAAAAACATTTATAAATATTTCTGAATAATTTTAAGAGCCTTTTATGTCTGTCATAAAAGGCTCTTTTTTAATTGAGTTTTGTAACAAAAATTTATTTTTATCTAAAGTTTTCAGCTGTTTATGCCGATATACGTAACAGATAGTATTATCTTTTAAGGAAAAGAAAGGCATATTTGATGCTGGAAAGCATATCAGAATTAAAAAACAAATTAGATCCATATAAATATCTTCCAAAAGGCGAAGATATTGATGTGGATGCTATTGTTAATGCGTTGAAAAGTGATCCTGACGGTAAATATGCTTCTTTATCAGAAGCCGAATTATACCAATATGCGTATGGTATAATCTCACAAAGACAAGCTAATATTTTAAAATACGGTTTGCAGGCTGCAACTTGCGGACTTAATAACGGCAAACCTAATGACCCTATGTGGAGCCAGTATACTTATCAGGAAATTATAGCAATGGAAGAAAACGGTGTTCTAATTCCGGATGATTTTCTTGACTGGGCTCATGCAATGCAGGATGCAGATACTACATCTTATCAGATTGAAACAGAATCAGAAGATTCAAATACTTTTGATAATCTTGAATATGATACAGAAAGCAAATCAAAATCAGATATTCAAAAGAAAGCACAGGCTTTTGCTTCAAAAGCGGAAGCGCAGGAAGATTTAACAAGAAATGAAATTGAAAAGGCAAAACCTTTAAGTGCACAGGTTGAAACAAAACAAAACGATATTTCAAGACAACAACAGCTCTCTCTTGATAAAATGGAAGATATGAAAAGCGAATGGACTGCTCTTGATAAAAAATTCCAGAACGGAGAAGCATTAACAGATGTTGAACAGAAGCGCTACAAAGAATTAGGAACATTATTAAACGCTCAGCAGAATGATATTATAGCAAAGGCTGACAGCTTAAGTGCAGATATAGATGACCTTTTAATGCAGATAGATAAGGTTTCAAATCTTGTTGATACTAACAACCGTATTGGGGATGAGTTGAAGGATGTTGGTCTTAGACTATCTACATTTGAAGGCGGTGAAAAGAAAGCATATCTGCCTAATTATAAAACTGTAGGCTTAACTGGTATGCAGGCAAGCTTCTATTTTGCTGCTATGGGTAATAACCTTTCAACAGAAACAGCCACAATTAACACAAGATTATACTTTGATACTATGGATGTTCAGCATAAATTAAATGCTGATGTTGCTCTTTCTGAAATCGCAGCCAAACAATCTTTTGAAGTAAAAGATGTATCAAAAGCTTCTGAAAAAGATGCATCCGCTCAAAAACAGGCTCAAGCCCAAAAACCGCAAGGGGAAGAAGATATACCGCTTCCTCCAAACCAGTCTGCACAACCGCAAACAAAAGCAGAGCAGCCTGATGCTGCAGTTACAAACGGTCAGACAGCTTCAACAGATGAAGCTCAATCCGCAGCAGGGGCTGATACAACATCAGAAACCGCTCCTTCTACCGATACAGGCGAAACAACTCCTACAACCGGAGCAGAAGATCCTCTTGAAGCTGAAACAAGAGCATATGTTGAAGATTGCTCCTCCAAAAACCAGGATATGTTACAGGCAGAAGAAGCTTTACAACCGATTAAAGAACAGGTGCAGCAGATTAAGAAAAACCAGAAACAGGAAGATGCAAAACTTGAAAAAGAATTAAAAGATGCTCTGAAAGAATATAACACTCTGCTGAAAAAAGTTCAGTCAGGCAACGACCTTAGTAAGAAAGAGATGACAAGATTTGACCAGCTTGGCAAGCTTTTGAGTGCAGATAACGGCAAATATATAGTTCAAATGCAAGATAAAGTTGATGTCCTTACAGGTTTTAGTTCAGAGCTAGAAAAGGATATTAATATTACTGTTGAAAATTCACAGTACGGCGAGCAGGCAGTAGAAAAAGGCAAAGAGTACGCAAAATCTGTTCTTGGTGACAGAGAATCATTGCTGAATACCTTCTGGTTCAGAGCAATGTCAAAAGAGCAAAAATACGATTTTCTTTACGGCAAAGCAGGCGAATCTATAGGACGTGATGCAATTGATGGCGGTGAAATTCTTATCGCTAATGCAAATGCATCTAATTCAAGACTGTCTGAATCCTTACCTCTGGCTTCTTTTGCTACTGAATATGCTGGTGTTCTGAATGAAAAGATTGCTAATACAAACAAAGAAGTTAACACAATGAATCAAGACTTCGATGAAGCATTTAAGAAAAATGCTGAAAAGAAACAGTCAGAAGGCGGTGCTCAATCAAGCGAACTCCCTCAAAATGTTGAAGCAAATAATGCTAACAGCAATCAGGCAGCATCCTCAGACAGCTCAGAAAAGAAAGAAGTCACAGAAGAAGACGGCAAGAATGTCGAAAAACAGGGTAAAGATGTTAAAAAAGACGGTGAAGAAGCAAAAGATAAAGATAAAGAATACTCTAAAGAAAAGAAATCTACAGATAAACAGATAAAAAAAGAAACTTCAAACCTTAAAGCAAATGAAAAACGTATAAAAACATTTACCAAAGATACAGAAAAAGCTAACCAGCAGATGGAACAGCTGGCAATTGAAGTTCAAACAATTATTCAATCAATTGAACAGCAGTCTCAGGAAGAAGCACAGCCTCAGCAATCTGCGGCAGTCCAGCCTGTTACCCCGGTTGCTGCAATCAGCAGTCCTGCTGTATCTGCGAGAAGCGTTTCTGCCGGAGCTGTTCAGTCTAATTCTGCAAGAGCTGCTGCTCCAAGACAAATGTCAACTCCGACAGTATCTTCTTCAAATTCATCATCTTCCGGTGGAGCGTCTTCCGCTGCATCAGAGTCTGCTGCAAGACTTCAAACAATTTCTGCCCAGTTCCCGGAATTACAGAACCGTGTTTCCAAGAATGCTTCTAATATTACTAAATTACAGAAATCAAGTATTAAGACAACCAAAAAACTTGATAAACTGTATAAAGTAAAACTAAGCGAAGCAAAATATCTTCAAAAACAGCAGGAAGAATCTGTAAAGAAAAATGAAAAATTAAAAGGTACAATAACTAAAGTAGGTTACGTCTTTACAGGAACAAAAATCGCAGGTCAGGCTTTGATGCTTATGCCTTGGTCTGCAGCTGCCGGCGCTATAATGTTTAGTGTTGGTAAATACGGCGAGGTTGCTTGTTATGTTACAAATGCTGCAATTGATGTAGCTAACGGTAATTTCCTGGGTGCACTGGTCAGCGTTGGTGCTGCTGCAATGAGCTTTGCAAGCGGTCCGGTAAAACTTAACGGAGCTGGTGAAGCTGTAAAAGGTGCTGCGAAAGAAGGCGGTAAGGCTGTAGCGGAAGAAGGCGGCAAACAGGCTCTTGAACAAGGTGTACAACAGGCAACAACTGTTGTGGCAGAACAAGGGGCTCAACAGGCAACAGGTTCACTTGCTGCCCTAGCCGGTAGCGGACTTGATGCTGCATATGCCGGAGCCGGTGAAATGATGAAGCAGACAGCTGCTAATATAAGTACACAAATGGCAGCTGAGGCTACGAAAGCTGCAACTAAACAGGCACTAATCAATGGTGGTTTACAGGTTGCCGGAAGTGCTACCCAGATGGTCGGACAAAAGTTTACACAAAAAGACTCACAAGTTCAAGATAAAAAACAGAGAATGTTTGTTTCTTATCAAGAAAAGAAACGTCGTAAAGCTCAGATGTCAAAAGCACAAAAATCAAGCAAAATTGGTTTTAATACAAAAGGTTCTTACGCATAAAAAAAGATGTTCTAATTATGAGAACATCTTTTTTATTATTATTTAATCTTATTTATTAATAATCGCTGTTTCCGTAATCTTCTTCATCTTTTAATGAGGATAAATCGTCCTTGTAGCTTGCATCAAAATCATCAGGCAGATATTCTGAATCAGGCCAGATTGTGTCTTCATCAAAACGGCAGGCATGAAGGTTATATGAACCGCTGAAATCTGAGTTGCTTAAATCACTTTCGGAAAATATACAACCGGCAAGGTCTGCATCTGTAAAATTACAGTAAGTCATTTCTGCATAACTACAGTCGGTGCCGGTTAAAAGGCTTTCCGTAAAATCACATTCTATAATTTTAGCTCTTGTAAAGTCTACAGATGTCAGGTCTGCCCCGTTAAATTTTACAAAAGACAAAACACAGTCTGCAAATGAACTTGAGTTTAAGTCTACATCTGCAAAGTCAATTTCAGATAAATTTATTCCTGAAAAATCAACTTCGGACAAATCTACTTCTTCCTGTTCATACTTCCATTCATTAAATTTTTCCGGATGTTTCCGCAGTAATTCAACTAATTCTTCTTTTGTATAATCTATCATTCTATTCTCCTTATTATAAAAATTCTTTAGTCTGTTAAATTTGAGTTCATTGCAAGTAATACAGCCTGGGTTCTGTTTGTTACATTTAGTTTTTTGAAAATATTATTCATGTGGCTTTTTACGGTTACTTCCATTAAGCAGAGCTTTTCTGCTATTTCTTTATTATTAGCGCCCTGTGAAGCAAGTGCAAGAACTTCCTTTTCTCGGTTAGTAAGCGGGGCTGTTTTTTTCTTCGTATTAAAAGGTAAATTATTAGCTTTTATACTTTGTGTCTGCCATTTAGAACGTCTTAAAACTGCTTCCATTCTGGCAAGTAGATTAGGCAGTATAAATGGTTTTATAATATAATCATCAGCGCCGGTTTTCAAGCCTGAAATTATTTTTTGTTCTTCGTTTACTGCTGTAATCATAATTACCGGGGTGTACTTTGTTTCCGGATTTTTTCTTACAGCTTTTAATGTTTCCCAGCCATTCATATTTGGCATCATTACATCAAGCAGAATTAAATCAAAATTGTTTTTTTCAAGAAGCTTCAATGCCTGAACTCCGTCGGCTGCCGTTTGTACGTTATAACCGTAAAAAGGCAGGGCATCTTTCAAATATTTAGGATTGTCGTCAACTAACAAAATATTCGCTAATTCAGACATCAAAATTTTCCTTTTAAACTATTTTGTACTTTAATGCTTTTAATGCAGCCTGAAGTCTGTCATCGACTTCCAGTTTTTGTAAAATATTTGCAACGTGGGCTTTTGTTGTATTAATGCTGATTACAAGAATCTGGGCTATTTCCATATTACTGTAGCCTTCTGTCATAAGCTTTAATATCTGTGTCTCTCGTGAAGTTAAATCGTATGATTTTGCATTGTTTTCGCTGTCTATAACAGGGGAATTTGTAGTTGCTCTGAGTACTATATGTGCAATACTTGGATCAAACCAGGCTGCACCGTCCGCAACAGACTGCACTACCTGAATAAGACGCTGAGGGTTAATCTCTTTGGAACAGTATGCATTTGCGCCTGCTCTTAAACTGTTTAAAACTTCTTTTTCATCATTATGGGATGTTAAAATAATAATTTTTACATCTTTATTTGAGGAACGTATCCTTTTGGTTGCATCAATCCCGTTCATAACAGGCAGTCCCAGATCCATAATAACAATATCAATTTTGTTATTGTTAAATATTTCAATTGCAGTTTCGGCCGAATCCGCTTCATAAAGGTTTTCGACAAAATCAACGCCTTCAAATGCAGTTTTCAATCCAAATCTTGTTAGTTCATGGTCTTCTACAATCAAAATATTTTGCTTCATATACTTAATTCCTCTTTAGCAGGTTTAAAGTCCGGGTTGATAGAAAGGCTTTTTCTGAAATTATAGACAGCATCCTGTATCAATCCCTGGGCTTTGCAGACTAATCCTTGATAATAATAATATCTAAAATCATTTTCGTCAATATATTTTGCAATTGCAAGATAGTGTTTTGCCGCAGTATAGTTTTGTTTATCTATAGCAAGTTTTGAAAGTGCAATCCAGCCGTCAACAAAGTCAATATTAAGCGATACCGCTTTTTTTAAATATTCTGTTTCTCTGCTTTTATCGTTAAGACCTACATTATAATATGCCATAGCACAATCGGAGCGATCTTTTAATATTTTTGTATAGATTTCGTTAGCCTGTTTGGTTTTGCCTAAATGCTCGCATGTTTGTGCTGTTTTTATTTCCGGTTCTGTTGATTTTTTCTCTTTTGAAGCCGCTTTTTCATAGTAGCCAAGCGCGGTTTTGTAGTCGCCTTTTCTGTAGCTGATGTCGCCTAAAACCATAAGAGCCATAATATTAGAGCTGTCTAGCTTTTTGGATTTCATTGCAAAACTTTCAGCTTTTTCGTATTCTTTCATATCATAATACACTTTAGCAGTAAGCGCATAGACATCTTTGTTATATTTCTTTTTTTGCGTTACGGCTCCCTGAAGAGTGCGTATAGCTTTTGTCAGCTCACCTTCGTAGTAATAATAGTATGCCAGGTGGTATTTCTTTTCAGGGTCTTGTTTTACTGTTTTGTAAAGCACGTACTGTTCAAGTGCATTTACTTTATTTATAAATTCTTTTGTTAAAAGCGGCTGCTGTTTAATATCCTCTACAATTTTTAGTGCATTTTTAGGCTTTTTGCTTTGAAGCATAATTTCAGCTTTTAACTTTTTGTAGTTTAAATTTTGCGGATTTTTTTCAATAGCATTATTTATGTACTTCTGTGCATCATCAATGTTGTTTGCTTTTAAAGAGCCAAGAGCAACAAGGTAATTTGCATAATCAGAGTTTGACAGAAGCTGCTGGTTTTTCAGCATTTCAGCTACAGCCTCTCTGCACTGGTCGTTATATATGATGTTTGAAAACATTTCTGCAAGATACACTTCATCTTTCGGCTGGAGTTTAAAAGCAGGAAAATAAAAGTGTTTTATGTCATCTTGGAGAACGATTGAAATACTTTCATCCGAAACTTTTGAAAGTGCCAGATCTGACAAATTGAAAAATCCCAAATCTGCCATGTTCATTGCCATTTTCATATAAGCATAGTCATTCGGAACAATTGTTTCTATTAACATTTTGAAATCGGCATATGAGGATTTTACGTTGCACTGGATAAATCTTTCCAAAGCAATAGCATAATGATTATGTACATCATTTTTTGTGAGAGTCGCTTTTTTAGGTATAGAAAGCTGAATACCCTGATTGGTATTAAAAACAGGTTCTTCTGCAAGAGGGTCTGCCGGCTTTATTGCATCAAAGCCGCCGGCGCTGAAGGCAGGAACACTGCCAAGACTTATTAATAATATTGCAGATAGAAGTATTTTTTTCTCCATGAAACTAAGCATCCTCACTATTATTATATTATATTACCAGAATAATAGTAATTGAAAAGATTTACAAGTGCTTTTTGTTCTTCTGTTGCATTTTCATCTGTTGAGAAGTGATAAATATCCAACAGGTTATAACGGCTCAATCGTTCGCTGTCTTCGGGTTTGAAACTGTTATGGTTTTCTGTTAAAAATACTCTTACGATTTTATCTGCCGGTATACTTAAAAATACATCAACAATACTTTTATCGAAATGAGTACCAGAATCTTTTAACAGAATGCTTATAACATTTACTATAGGCATTTTATCACGATAATGGCGTCGGGAGGTTATCGCATCGAATACATCTGATACGGCTAAAATTCTTCCGCCGTATGGGATTTCTTCACCTTTAAGATGTCTGTAGTAACCGCTTCCGTCATATTTTTCGTGGTGTGAGCAGGCAATTTCGGTTATAAGTTTAAAGTCTTCTGTCAGGCAGATTTTATCAAGAATATTATGTGTAATCTGTACATGTTCCTGAATATGTTTGTACTCTTCGTCTGTAAGTTTTCCTTCTTTTTGCAGAACGGAATCCCTTATTCCTATTTTGCCTATATCATGCAGTGTTGCTGCTTTTTCAATGATTTCTTTCATTTTTTCATCCATATTCAAAGCATCAACAATAAGCATAGAATATAGTTTTACGCGGCTTGAATGACCGGCTGTAATCTTATCGCGGGCATCGATTGAGGCTGCAAGCGTGTTGATAAAGCTTTCAAACAGCAGTTTTTGTTCTTTGTACAGTTCTTTCTGCTGTTCGAATAATTGGGCGTTTTCCAAAGCAATACTTGCACTGCCTCCGATTGCTGCAAGCAAATCTTCATCACTTTTGGTGAATACACCGTCAATTTTATTAAGTACCTGGAATGCTCCGATAATTTCCTGATTGTTGTTTTTAATAGGCATACAGAGCATTGTTTTTGTCTTATAGCCTGTTTCTTTATCAACTTCCGGATTAAAACGGTTATCGTTATAAGCATCTTCAATATTTATTGACTCTCCGGTTCTTACTACATAGCCGGCAAGCCCTTTATCTGCAGGAAATCTTATCTCCTGGCTGTCCATTCCAAGCGCTACCATTGACCAGAGCTCATTTTTCTTTTTGTCAAACATAAAGACAGAGCATCGGTCAGCCTGCATTGCGACTTTTGTTTCTTCTGCAATAACTTTCAACAAGACGTTAATATCAGTAAGTGCATTAATTGAACGTCCTATTTTTACAAGAGAAACAAGCGGATCGCTTTTTATAGGCAGAGTAAACTCCAGTCCGCTTTTAATCTGTTTAATTCTTGTGAGAATATAGCCTACAAGTGAATATTCGTCATTTTTTATTCCTATATTTTTGGCATTTTCATAATGCATAAGAGCAACATCATTGTTTCTTTCACAAAAATTAATATTACCAAGCGACAATTCATTAAATAATTTTGCAGTACGGTCTTTGCAGATTTCTGCCATTGATGTTCCGTCATGAATTAAAGCAAGAGCTTTGCTGTAATTATTTTTGTCACTTAAATATTCAACCATGCCTATTAAACTCAGGCAGATTGACAGACCTTTTGTTGAATTGTTTTTTTTGAATAAATCCCGGGCTTCAAGAATAATATTTTTTGCTCCGGTGTAATCTTGATTTTCAAGAAGCATTAACCCTTTTGATACAAGTTCTTTCCCTTTAACACTAACTTCTTCAGGCAGATTTACGGTTTGTTCCATTTTTTACTTAATTCCTTTTACAATCATCTATTTTTATTATACAATATTTTTTGAAATAAGACAAAGTATAAACATAATCTTGTTACATAATTAAATTGGAGTTTTGATGAAAAAGATTAGTATTTTAATACCGGTTTATAATGAAGTCGGAACGCTGGAACCTATATTGAAAAAAGTTGAAAATGCTGATTTCTGCGGTATGGAAAAGGAAATTATCCTTATTGATGATTATTCAACCGACGGGACAAGAGATATTTATCAGAAACTGCCTTATAAAGTTTTTTACCATGATTATAATCAAGGCAAGGGTGCGGCTTTAAGAACAGGTTTTAAAAATGCAACAGGCGATATAATTGTTATTCAGGATGCTGATCTTGAGTATGAGCCTTCGGATTACTCTCCTTTGATAAAGCTTATACTGGACGGTCATGCCGATGTATGTTACGGAACCAGATTAGCAGGAGGCAAGCCTTCGCGTTCGTTTATGTTCACTCATCTTTTGGGAAATAAATTTTTGTCATTGTTAACAAATATCCTCTACGGGTCGACTTTGACCGATATGGAAACCTGTTATAAAGCTTTTAAGGCAGATTTTATTAAAGATATTGAAATTAAATCAAATAGATTTGATTTTGAACCAGAAATTACTGCAAAAGTTTTAAAAAGAGGGGCAAGGCTTTATGAACTGCCGGTTTCATATTACGGCCGGGAATTTTCCGAAGGTAAAAAGATTACCTGGAAAGACGGCTTTCATGCAATTATTGCATTAGTTAAATACAGATTTACAGATTAAAACTTTCAATTGTTTTATAAAGAATTTTCAATCGTTAAAAATCCTGATTTCACAGTGTTTTTATTGACAGATATATTAAGATATGTTAAGATAGGGCTGGTAAATTTGGAGGGTTAATAATGGCTGATTCACACCAAACTTTAAGATGTCCGGCATGCGGTACTGAAATGCAAAAGATTTTTGTACCTGCACAGGGAGTGAATATTGATATTTGTACAAAAGGCTGCGGCGGAATTTTCTTTGATAACCGCGAGTTTCAAATGTTTGATGAAAAACATGAAAATATAGATGATATTATTCAGGCTGTGGAAAATAATGATTTTAAGCCTGTTGATGAATCCTTGCCGCGATATTGTCCTGCATGCGGTGCAAAAATGGCTAAAAATTATTCAAGTGTAAAAAAGGAAATTCAGATAGATGAATGCTATGCCTGCGGCGGGAAATTTTTAGATCATGGAGAGCTTACAGCTATAAGAAATGAATATGAAAATGATTTGGAACGTACCAATGATGTTATGAAATATGTTTATAACGAAATTGGTGTCGAATTAATTCATGCAGATGCACAAGAAGCTAAACGCAAAATTTCACCGCTTCAAAGATTGTTTAATAAGCTGGCTGGTTTATAATACTGCCAGCTTAAGTTTTTCGATTTTTTCAAGGCTGTCACTTTCAAAATATATTCTAAGAAGTGGCTCTGTTCCGCTCGGGCGTATAAGTATCCAGCTTGAATTATCAGCAAAATATAATTTAACCCCGTCCTTAGTTCCGGTGTTTTTTACTTTAAAGCCGGCAAGTTCTGTTATCTGCTTGTATTTTTCCAGCAGCGGCTTAATTTCTTCCGTATTTTCCAGATGTTTATCAATTCTGTCATTATAAAATCTGCATCCGGCAAGTTCATACAAATCTTTTTGAAGTTCAACAAGGGATTTGTTTTCATAAGCCATTGCCTCTAATATAAGTGAATTAGCAAGTATTCCGTCTTTTTCAGGAATATGTCCCTGTATGCTTAACCCTCCGCTTTCTTCTCCGCCGATAACAGGATTATATTTTCTCATTGCTTCGCCTACATGCTTAAAACCTACAGGGGTTTCTATGACTTCTACGCCGAGTTTCTCTGCAATTCTATCAAGCAGCAGGCTTGCCCCAACTGTTTTTACAAGAGGTCCGGTATACTTTTTATGCTTTTTGAGGTGTATTAGAAGTATTGCAATAATTTCGTTAGGTGAAACATACTCCCCGTTCTCATTTATTACACCAAATCTGTCGCCGTCGCCATCGTTGGCAAACCCGATTGAATTTGGTGTACATTTAACCTTTTCAATAAGTTCTTTTAAATATTTTGGCTTAGGTTCAGGCATTCCTCCGCCAAAGTTAATATCATGCTTCATATGAAGGCTTTCGAAAGGAATTTCATTCATTGAGAGAATTTTGTCGAAATATCCTATTGTGGCAGAGTACAAGCCGTCAAAAATTATATTTGTGTTCAGAGTTTTTATTTTTTTATAATCAATAAGCTTATTTAGATGAGCAAAGTAATCAGGTTTAAAGTTATATTTTTTAATTTCGCCCTTTTTAAGATGTTCTTTTATTGAAGAGCCGAGGTTATACATTATTTCATCGGTAATATCGCTTGTTGCAGGTCCGGCATAATCGGGAATAAACTTTATCCCGAGATATTCCGGCGGGTTGTGTGATGCGGTAAACATTAAGGCGCAGGCGTTAAGATGTTTTGCATTATATGCAAGAACAGGCGTTGGAATTATATCACTGCTGTATAAAACTTCAAATCCGTTGTCTGCAAATATTTCAGCACATTTGTATGAAAATACATCTGCCATATTTCGCGGGTCATAGCCGATTATTATTGTCTTATCCAGCCCGAAATTGTCATAGACATATTTTGCAATTGCATTAGATGCTGTAATTACATTTCCTTCTGTAAAATCTTTGCCGACAACAGCACGCCAGCCGTCTGTTCCAAACTTTATATTTCCCATTAATTTGCCCTCAATTATTCTTTTGGTTATAATTATATTTAAAATATGGAGTTAAGTAAATGATGAAGTTTGAAAATGTTTCAAGAATAGCATATTTAGGTCCGAATGCATCGTTTTCAGAGATGGCAAAAGACTTATTCTGTGCAAAATATGATATTCAGGCTTATCCAACTCCTATGCAGACAATACGCCAGGTAATAGAGTTTGTTGAACAAAATCCTAATACTCTGGGGGTTTTACCGGTCGAAAATTCAATTGAGGGAACGGTAAGAGAAAGCCTTGATAATCTTATGCTCAGCACTAATCCTAATATAAAAATTCTTTCAGAAGTTATAATGCCTATCAGGCATTGTCTGCTTTCAAGAACTACAGAATTTTACAGTATAACCGGCGTAATTTCTCACCCGCAGGCGCTTGCACAGTGCCAGAATTTTTTGCATGACGAGCTGCCTCGCAATTTAAATATAATTGAGGCTACAAGTACAGCTGAAGCGGCAAGAAGTCTTGCAAATTATAATCTTACTTATGCTGCAATTGGCAGTGAAAAAACAGCTGAAGTTTATAATCTTAATATCCTTAGAGAAAATATTAACGATGATAAATCAAATCAGACAAGATTTGCGCTTATAGGCGACTTTGAAACTGAAAAAACCGGCAGGGACAGAACTTCTCTCGCTTTCTCCACTGCAAACAAGCCGGGGGCGCTTCTTGAAATTTTAAATATATTTTATGAGAATAATATTAATCTGACATTTATTGCATCACGTCCTTCCAAGCAAAGTTTTGGCGAATATATATTTATCGTTAATTTTGACGGTCATATACGTTCTAAAAAAATATTGGATACCGTCACAAGAATTAAAGAAAAGACTATATTTTTAAGATTTCTCGGCTCTTATGAAAAGAGTGTTGCTTGACGAAAACTTAATGTATAAGGTATAATAATAATATACGCCTATTTATCCTTAGTTCCTGGATATAGGAAGGAAATTTATGTCAAATTCTCTTATTCCTTATTCTTTTACTCCGGGAACAAAAGCAAAAGCTCAGGAAGTCAACGCAAACTTCATTGCGCTTGCCACACAAATAGAGGAGAACAAAGAATATGTAACCGAGAAAATTCAGGAAACCGTTGACTCTGTTAATTCGGATAAGGCAGATAAAAATTTGTCAAATACTAATCTGCTTACAAATTGTATCCTTGAAGCCCCGAACGGTGTTGTTGAATATTCGGGGAACTCAATTACTATAAAAGAAGGGCTTAAAGTCCTTATTCCTGACGGAAGAAGTACCGACGGCTCTGTTAAAAGTATTGAATATACAGTTGAAGAAGATTTTCAGATTACTACAACTAAGAACGATACAATCAATTGTGTTTATGTGACAACCGGTACACATGGTATTGCAGAAGTCTTTCAATTTTCGCCGGAAGCTCCGGTTTTGGCTAAGGGTTTGTGGTTTAATCCTTTGGAAAATAAAACATATATTTATAATACTTCATCTTCACAGTGGACAGAAACCCCGGCTGTTATAATTGCCACCTACCAGAATACAGATGAGACAGTGTCTAATCTTATTACTGTTAATCCTGTTTCGTTATTGAAAGAAAATGATGTACCTGCTATATGCAGCTGGAGTAATCTGGATTATTCCAAAATGGTACAGAAAGCCATGAATACTGACTATATTGCAACAACTGACGGTTGTGTGTATGCTAATGCGGAAACCCAGGAGGGTTACAGCGCATTTCTTACTATAAATTCGCAGCAATTTCTTGTTAACAGATATGAGAGAGGCTGCCAAAGTTCATTTAGTATGCCTGTATCTAAAGGGGATAAATACAGGCATTCAAACGGCAGCAGCCTTGATCGTCTTTATTTCATCCCTTGTAAAGGAGGTATATAGTGTTTTACGTTGTTAAAGATAATAAACTATATGAATGGGGCGATGTTGTTTCCAATGCCTGGAATTGTCCGGCAGAAGCCAAGGAGCTTAAAGGTGTGGATTTGGCATTTTTCGATGCCCATATGGAAAATTTTGAGGTCCAGGACGGAGTTCTGGTTGATATATCAGGCACTGAAAAGTTTGCTGCTGCTAAACTGGCAAAACAAAATGAAGCAAAAATTGCTGAAATAAAATCTAAACTTGATGCACTGGACTTAAAATGTATCAGAGCAATCAGAGAAGGCGGTAATGATGAGGACGGAGTAGCTTTCCTTGATAAGTATCAGCAGGAAATAAATACTCTTCGTGAAGAGTTAAATACACTGGAATAATTGCTCTTAATTAATCAGGCTGTTTTTTATAAACAGCCTTTTCTTTTATGCAAAGTAGTTTACCATTGTATCCTGTATTGATTTATTAATTCTTTTTGCACAAAGTTTTATGCTTTTAGGATTGTGTACTTTATCCAAATAGTTTGCAACAGGAGTTTTTAGTTCTGTTGAAAGTTTTCTATCCAATAACAATGCATAATCTGCGTAATTGCTTAGAAGGTAATTTCTGTCATTAACAAAAGTCTTTTCAGGAACATTGGTAATTTTTTCTGTAAGTTTTGCTATAAAAGAAAACAATGGAAGGTATTCATCAGTTTCCGGAATAATATGTCCGTTCAGCATAAATACATTAGCACCTGAATTACTAATGCATGCAATGTTTACAAAGTTGGAGTAATATGGATTTTGGAAAGTTTTATGGTTACTAATAAGCTTTTTATAATCCATTAAATCATTTCCGTTTTCATCATCTTTTAACTGTGTATTAAGATAGCGTGTTGTAATATTACTATCTGCATCGTCGCGTTCAACAACACAACTGGTATTTCTTATTCCGCTAAATGATATATTCATCGACTTTCCTTTTCTTTTTTCTCTAATCTAATGGCGTCTTTTCCGTCCATCCGCCGAGGGCAGTGCCAGGCTCACCTTGTCACATACCGCTCCAAAATTTTACTCACGTACCTTATCGTGAAAAAATTTCCATACATACTAAAACCCAATCTGGAATTTTTTTGCCGTTTTGTAAAGAAATTTTGTTTTTGTTATAATCATTTTACTAAAAGGAGAGAATTTATGGTTGAAATAAGACAGGAATTTATAGAGCAGGCGGCACACCTTGCAAGAGGTGCAGAGGTATTACCGGGCGGGATTGAAGAACTTGCGGTAAAATTACAGCACGCTCATGATACAAATACTCCGCTGAGAGTTAAGCTTGGTATGGATCCGACACGTCCAGATTTGCATCTTGGACATACGGTTGTAATGAGAAAACTTAGGGAGTTCCAAAAACTCGGACATCAAATTGTTTTGATTGTTGGCGGAGCCACTGCCATGGTTGGAGATCCTTCAGGTAAATCAGAAACCAGACCGGCATTGACAAAAGAGCAGGTTCAGGAAAATGCAAAATCTTATTTTGAGCAAATGTCAAAAGTTCTTGATGTTTCAAAAGCTGAAGTTACCAATAATGCAGACTGGCTTCACAAAATGAGCTTTGTTGATATGTTAAAGCTTGCATCACAGATTACAGTTGCTCAAATGATGACTCGTGATGACTTTGCAAAAAGATATGCAGATGGAAAACCGATTGCAATTCATGAATTTTTCTATCCACTTATGCAGGCTTATGATTCTGTTGAAATTGATGCCGATATTGAATTAGGCGGTACTGATCAGAGGTTTAATACGCTTTTGGGACGCCAGATACAGGAAGCTTACGGTAAAAAATATCCTCAGATGGTATTTTTACTTCCTCTTATTGAAGGTACAGACGGACTGGTTAAAATGTCAAAGACATATCCGGAACATTGTATTTCTCTTACGGACAGCGCAAAGGATATGTTTGGCAAGCTTATGAGTATTCCTGATACTTTAATTGTTAAATACTACACACTTTTAACTGATGTTCCTACAGAAGAAATCCATAAAATAGAGCAGCAGCTCAAAGATGCCTCTGTAAATCCGCGTGATATAAAAATGCGCTTAGCCTTTATGATAACCGAGGAATATCATGGAAAAGACGGTGCCCGGCACGCTCAGGATGAATTTATAAATGTTGTTTCAAATAAAGGAATTCCTGATGATATAGAAGAAGTTTCCGGCATGAAAGGCAAAGGTATCCTTGATGTTCTGATTGAACTGAAATTTGTTCAGAGTAAAGGTGAAGCTAAACGCTTAATTCAAGGCGGCGGAGTAAAGCTGAACGGTGAGAAGATTGCCGATATGGCTTATGTTCTTGAATTTGAAGAGGATGTAGTATTACAGGCAGGAAAACGCAAGTTTGCAAAACTGGTAAAATGAGATGTTTAAAATACTTAAACGCGGAATTACAAAGGTAAAAGAAGACATAAAAGTTATTTATGATAAAGATCCGGCTGCCGGAAATATTTTAGAGGTAATTTTATGTTATCCGGGGCTGCATGCGCTTATTGCATACAGGCTTGCCCATAGGATTTACAAATGGCATATTCCGCTTATTCCAAGAATTATTTCTTATATAACGCGAATAATAACCGGAATTGAAATTCATCCTGCTGCAAAAATTGGAAGACGGTTTTTTATTGACCATGGTGAAGGTGTTGTTATAGGTGCAACAACCGTAATTGGGGATGATGTATTAATATACCAGCAGGTTACACTTGGCGGTACAGGAAAGGAACAGGGAAAACGTCACCCTACTCTTGGTCATGGCGTAATTGTAGGTGCCGGCGCAAAAGTTCTTGGTAACATAACATTAGGCGACTATGTAAGAGTCGGAGCCGGATCCGTAGTAGTTGATGATGTTCCGGAGTATTCTACAGTAGTCGGAGTTCCGGGCAGGGTTGTACACCGGAAAATACGTGACGAAAACGGAGTGCTTATGCACAATAGAATTCCTGATCCGGTAAAATGCGAACTGAACAGGTTAAAATATGAAGTTCAAGAGCTGAAAGAGGAATTAAACAAGATAAAGCAGGGTTGATAATCCTGCTTTTTTGTTTAAAATAATAATGTATACTTTATAAAGGAGATTAGATTATGCGAAATTTAGTAATAGCAAGGTTTTTCGGGGGGGGGGCAAGGTAATTTAAGCTCCATATCCGGCATCACAGCGGCGAAAAGAAACTGTAAATCAGGATTTACTTTGGCTGAGGTTCTTATAACCCTTGGTATAATAGGTATTGTTGCAGCAATGACAATGCCGACAATTATACAAAATCATAAAAAAGCTGTATTAAAAACTAGGTTTGATAAAGCCCATTCTATATTAAGGCAGGTGGTGGAGCGCTTTAAATATGATTCAGGTGGAGATTTATATGGGTTATATTACTCTCCGAATGATGCAAATGGAGAACAGTTAAGACTTGCTTTTTTTAGTTATTTTAAAGGTACAAAAAATAAAGATATTCTAACAGAGATAAAACCATATTATACTTCTGCAAAAAATTCTACACAGAGCATACATGCTTGCCCAGCCAGTTGTTGTATTAGTGCAGCGATAAACGCCTATATTGTTGCTGATGGAATTATGTTTCTTGCCTGTGCTAGAGATAATAGTATTAATTTTGTATTTGATATAAATGGTAATAGTATCGGTCCAAATAAATGGGGAGTAGATCTTTTTGATTTTGATTTAGGTAGTGATAATAAACTTGATACAAACTTTACCTGTAATCAATCCAATTGTGGAACTTATTTTGGAGTTAGGACAACTCATGTAAATGATGGGATTGGTTGTACAACTTGTGCTGTACAGGATACGAATTATTTCAAAAAAATTGATTATTAGAGATATGATGGTTTTTTCGTGTTAAGATAATTCTTATTGAAAGAGAGGTTTATTAAATGAAAGCTGTTGTATTTGATGAAAAATTAAAGCTTGTGAATGATTACGAAAAACCTGTGCCTAAAAAAGGCGAGGCTCTTGTTAAAGTTGCTCTTGCAGGTATTTGTAATACAGATTACGAGATTACAAAAGGGTATATGGGGTATAAAGGTATTTTAGGACACGAAGCAGTCGGAGTTGTTGAAGCGATTAATGATGAAGACCAATCGCTGCTGGGCAAACGTGTTGTATCGGAAATAAGCTATGGCTGTAAAGAGCCTGAATGCCCATGGTGTGCTGAAAAACTTTACCGTCATTGCCCGAGCCGTCATACTTTAGGTATTTGGCATAAGGACGGAGTTTTTGCTGAATACTTTACAATGCCTCTGGAAGTTTTGTTTGAAGTTCCTGATAATGTGTCAGATGAACAGGTTGTTTTTGTTGAACCTTTGGCAGCTGCATGCGAGATTACCGAACAATTACACATTAAACCTTTTGAAAAAGTTGTTGTTTTGGGTGATGGCAAACTCGGGCTTATTACGGCTTTGACATTAAATGCACAGAATTTTGATGTTACTCTGGTAGGTAAGCATCAGAATAAACTTGATATTGCAAAGGCTCAAGGGGTTAAAACAGCATTGCTGAATGATTTTGCCATTGAGAAAAAATACGATGTTGTGGTGGAAGCAACCGGGTCTGTTTCAGGGTTTGAAACTTCTCTTGCTCTTACAAAACCTCGCGGGGTTCTTGTCTTGAAGAGTACTGTTGCAACAGGAAAAGAATTAAATCTTGCGCCAATTGTTATAGATGAAATTACGGTTCTGGGGTCAAGATGCGGACAGTTTGGCGCAGCTTTAAGACTTTTGGAAAATGACAGGATTGATTTTTCTCCTCTGATTTCTGCCGTTTATCCAATTGATGATGCGCTTGAAGCTTTTGAGAAAAATAAAGAGAAAGATGTCTTAAAAGTTCTTTTGAAATTTTAAATAATTATAAAAATCTGAAAATTTTTGTTTTGGAGGCAGTAGCGAAGACTGGCAAGACTTATTCCGGCTTGATTATCTGCTTAAGGTTTTCACACGCGCAGGTGTGTGTCAGGGAAAATAAATATTTTCAGATTTTCTTTTATTTGCGTAAAACTTTTGTTTAAATTATCATATTGACATGGCTGTAAGGAAAAAAGTTAAAGAAAAGATTAATAGTATTACACTCCTTGATAAATATATTCTTAAGCAGGTTGTGGAAGTATTTATTATGGGTGTATGCGTGTTTACATCAATTATTTTTGCATCTGATACATTTATAACTTTGATTAAACAGATTTCTCTTTTCGGCATTCCTTTTAAAGTTGCATTGATGATGATTATCCTAAACCTTCCTCAGGTTATAGTTATGACAATTCCTATGGGGGTTCTCCTTGCTACAGTTATGACATTGAACGGCTTAAGCCTTAAGTCTGAAATCACTGTTATGAGAGCCTGCGGCATCGGCTTAAACCGTATTGCCAAACCTATTTTTGTGTTTGCAATATTAATGTCAATTTTCAGCTTTTTTATAAATGAAAGTGTTGTGCCTGTAATGACAAAGCAGTCAAAAGATTTAGCACTATGGGCTCTCGGTCAGAAAAATATTCCAGATGGTAAACAAAACTTTGTCTTTAAAGAGTTAAATTCCGACGGCATTCTGAAAAGGCTTTTTTATGTCGGCTATTGTGAAGATAAAACTCTCCATAATATAACAGTATTAGATACATCCAAAGACGGGACTATCCAGGTTCTTCAGGCAGAAGAAGGCAAAACATCACCTTCCGGATGGGATTTCCAGAAAGGTGCTGTTTATACTGTAGGACAAGAAGGTAAAATTTTAAATACAACCCTTTTTGAAGATTCTAACGTCAAGTTCGGGCTGGATATGTCCAAAGAGTTAAATAAAAATATGGCAAAAGAGATGAATTTCACACAGCTGATGAAGTTTATTGCAAAAAATCTTAATACTTTGGAAGAACATCAGAAAAACGTTGTGGTTATTGAGCTTTATGATAAACTTGCACTTCCGCTAACTACAATAGCTCTTGTGCTAATCGGAGTTCCTCTGGCTATCACTCCGCCGAGAGTTAGATATAACAGAGGTTTTCTGTTTAGTATTCTTATTATATTCGCATATTATTTAATACGTGCACTTTCCATCTCTTTTGGAGAAACAGGTGCGCTTGCACCATTCCTTGCGGCATGGATGCCGAATATTGTTCTGACACTTGCCGGAGTTGTGCTTTATTACAAGAAAGTTTATACTATCGAATAATTAATATTCAACAGGTCCTTCCCCAGGAACCATATCTGGAAGACATACGCCGAACTGGCAGTTTGAATTGTAATTTGGTGCTGCTCCGCCTGTAGCCGATGGCTCTGCTGTGTTGATGAGCATATCGTAATACGGTGTATGATATTTAGGCATAAAAGCATCCGGTTTTTGCAAGTTTTGCAGATTATCCGGAATATACTTATCATGGATTGTAGGAGGGTTTATCAGTGATGAACCGGCGGTACAGACTGCTTCTTCTATACTGCATGCTGCAAATACCGGTGCTGCAAACAAACTTAAGACTATAAATGCTATATATTTTTTCATATTTTCCAACCTTTCGCGTAGCCAACTAACTAAAGCATGAACGACAATACTTTTTATTACATTAGACGAAAGGCTTATTTTCATTCTTCAAATTTTGTTAATTCTGAAACAGTTGTTTCCAGTTTTTCTGCAAAACATATCAGGGTGTCAAGAGATGGTTTTGAAAATGCGACTTCTATTTTTCCCATAAAATTAAGGGAAATATCCATCTTATCTGCAAGCTGCTGCTGTGTAAGACCTAATTCTCTCCGTCTTTTTTTTATATTTTTCCCTAATAAAACGTAAAAATCAGAATTCATACGTACAGTGTATACGTAAATTTTTGTTAAATATACGTACTGATAGTACGTAAAATGTGGTATATTTTTTGTAAAGGAGGATTACGTATGAAGCAAGCATTTACATTGGCAGAGGTATTGATAACTCTTGGTATAATAGGAGTGGTAGCTGCATTGACTCTGCCTTCGCTTATATCCAAAAATAATACAGCAGCTATGGAAAGTAAATTAAAAAAAACTTATTCTGTCCTTTCTCAATCGCTTCTTTTTGCAGCAGGAGAATTAGGAGGTCTGGATGCAGTAGAATTTAAAGATGGCAATACTGAAAGTACGGAAGAAATGTTTTATACTTATCTGGAAAAATATCTGAAGATTTCCAAAAAGTGTGTAAACAGCAAGGGCTGCTGGGCTCAATCAAGGAATTTACGCGGCGTAAAAGAAGGTTCAGATATCGGTATAGGCTCAAATATTATTACATTTACAACTTATGACGGGGTTTCTATATGTATGGACGGCAAGAATGCAACAGATATGAGTAATAGTTATGGTATAAAAACAGATAAAGACGGATTGTTGTTTTATATTGATGTAAACGGTATGAAAAATCCAAATACATTCGGCAAAGATATATTTCTTTTCGGATTTTCTGATAAAGGTCTAGTGCCTGCCGGTAAAAACAGTACCCGGGAAGAAATAGAACACAGTTGTTCTGCTTCCGGTAACGGTTATTTTTGTGCCTCAAAAGTTATGGGAAACGGTTGGCATCTTGAAGATGAAAATATTTAATCTATTTTCTTTTTGCTGTTTTTCTTTTGTTCTTTTTTTAGAATTTCTTCAAAGCTGATAATTGGTTCCATTTTATACCCGCAGTCGTCAGAAAGAGCTCCACCCATGGAAAAAAGCTCTTCCTGCGGGTATCTTCTACAGATTCCCGGGCGAGTTTTGTGTATTTTACACTTGTGGGTTACAGGATCAAGGTTTGTACATTCAAAAACCAGCCCGGTTTCGTCTTTGTCAATCACTCTTAAGTACGTATAAAATCTGTGTAGAAATTGGAGTTTTTTAAACTCTTCTTCATCCTGTATAACATGTTTGTAATGTTTTACATAAATTTTTGTGCAGCATTTGCCGCAGGCATTGCATTTGCCTGTTCTGTAGTACTTTCTCCCTAAGATTTTTGACAAAATGAACTTTTTTATTTTTAAAAGAATATTTTTCATTGTATTGTGTAAAGTTTTGTAAATGTTTAAAACCGGACTGGCAAAAGTAAATCTTTACGGGAATTAATAAATTTGCTAGCTAAAAAAGATTTATAAATACCATAACAATACTATAACATAACCAAAATAACCAACCTTGACCTCTTGATAAAATCAAAATAAAGAGGTCTTTTTTTTGTCAAATCTACACTATTTGACGGAGTAAATACTAAAAAAGATGGTTTATCCTAAAAATATACATTGTACTTTTACAAAAAATCATAAGAAAAATGAGAAGCGGCATGCTTTAAGTTATTACTATTACAAAATGTAACCAAAATTTAAGAAATATTAAAATGGCTGAAATCATGTCCTCATCATGGTTTCGGATGATATAAAGGGGAGGTGGTTACACTTAAAATAAAATAGTTGTCCACATCACTCAAATCGAGTAAAATTAATAATGTACACAATCGGTGATGCGTTCCTGTGCAGACCCGAAATGTGTTTTTCTTGTAGGGGTAAGATTATTTATGTTTGAGACAGTAAAAAAGAATCTTTTACAAATACAGGAAGAAATCGCACCTTATAGACCAAAAATAATCGCAGTTACGAAATATTTTGATGAAGAGGCAATTGAAGCAGCTTACAATGCAGGGCTTAGGGATTTTGGAGAATCCAGGGCAGTTGAGGCTGTTCAAAAGATAAAAAATCTTCCTGAGTATGTCAGGAGTAATTCAACATTTCATTTTATCGGTCATCTTCAGTCAAACAAGGTTAAAAAAGTGATTGAAGTCTTTGATTATATTCATTCGGTTGATTCAGTGAAACTTGCGGGGATTATTTCCGAAGAGGCACTAAATTCCGGAAAAATTCAGAATATACTCTTACAGCTTAATAATGCTAACGAAATTCAAAAATTCGGGTTTTCTAAAGAAGATTTGTTGGAGAGTTTTGGTGACATACAAAAGCTGGAGGGGGTAAATATTTCAGGTCTGATGAATATGGCACCTCTTGGTGCAACAGAAGACGAATTAAATAAACTTTTCGGTGATGTGGTTAAGACAAAAGAAATTCTTGAAGAACGGTTCAGATGCAGGCTTAAAGAAGTGTCTATGGGGATGAGCCAGGATTATCAGATTGCAGCGCAAAACGGCGCGACAATGCTTAGAATAGGCAGAAAATTATTTAGTTAAAAGTAAGATTAAAATAAACGGAGGAAAAACGGTGGCAGTAGTTACAGACAAAATTAAATCAGTTGTAGATTTCTTGGTAAGAGGTTTTGAACCTAGAGAATCTTTTGAAGACTTAGCAGATGAGATGAATGAAGAAGATGGTTATGAAATACAGGATAATCTGGCTTTAGCTCCGAAATACAGCTATCAGCCTAAAGAAGACACTTCAAATGAATTGAAAGTAGTTAATCATCCTAACTACAGAGGTTATGAAGTTATGGTAATGGAACCACGTTCATTCGATGATGCTGCCCAAATCGTTCAACACCTTAAAGATAGAAAAACAATCGTTCTTAACCTTCATTTATTAGATAAAGAACAGTCACAAAGAACAATCGACTTCATTTGCGGTGCTGCCCATGCTCTTAATGGTAAGCCTCAAAAAGTTGGTGATTTGGTATTTGTTTTTACTCCGAGTAACGTAACTTTGTCTGTAGATATTAAAACAAATCAAAACAAGTTTAATGACTCACTGTGGAGAGCTCCTTTACAGTAGTCATAATGGGATAAGAAGAAGAGGATAGTTTTTAAATAACGGAACGGGTTTACCGTTCCTTTTTTTTTTATTATTGCAAATGCCTCAAAACTGTTATATTCTAAACAAAAAAAAGACGGCATTTTGTCGTCTTTTTGTATTTGCAAAAAGACGGTGCATGTGGTATGTTCAATGTATGAAAAATAAGACTTATGGAATTTGTTACAATCCAAATATAGAGCGGGCTGCATCTGTAAAAGAACAGCTTTACAATTTACTGTCTTCCTACGGAATTAGTGCTGATATTCTAAATATTGATAATTTAAAGTCAGGATATGATTTTATTTTTGTTATTGGCGGTGATGGTACAATTTTAAAGTGCGCAAGGTTTTATGCAAAATTTTCAACCCCGATATTCGGGATTAACCTTGGCAGACTTGGGTTTTTGTCACAATCGTCCCAGGCAGATATTGCAAATTCCGTAAGTAAAATTATAAACGGTAAATATGTTGTCCAAGATAGAATTATGCTTCAATCCGGTTCCGCAGTTGCTTTGAATGATTTTGTTATTAAAGGATGTTCAGCAGGCAGAACTTCAAGATTTCTGCTTAAAATTAATAACCGCCCTGTGTGCGATTATCTCGCAGATGGTATAATAATTTCTACACCAACAGGCTCTACTGCGTACGGATTATCTGCCGGCGGACCGGTAATCGTTCCTGGGCTTAACGCGTTTATAATTGTTCCTATCTGTCCGCATACTCTTACTGCTCGGCCTCTTGTAATCCCTGATAACGAAGAAATTACTATTTCTTCAGGTGATGATGAAAAAGAATATGTGATTTCCACTGACGGGCAGGAGTTTTTTGAAAGTGCAGCCGAAATAAAAATTAAAAAAGCTGATTACTCAGCCAAACTGGCATTACTTGATAATGCAGATTTTTATTCAATACTTCGCGACAAGCTATTCTGGGGAACTTCTCCGGCTAAGATTTGCTGAAGAACTTTCTGTAAAGAATTTTTATTATAATCGCAATATATCCTGCTGTTACAAAATATGGTATATAAATATAAAAGTTATTGTTTATAAAAAATTTTATCGGGATAATCATAAGCAATCCGTTAATAATTGGTATAAGCCACTTTATACTTCCATTAAACCTTAACGGCGATAGTATGCTGTATATTGGCATAATTATTAATGAAAGTATTATTGCAAGCCCTAATGCTGCTATTGAAAATGCAAAAGCTATTCCGCAATAAGGCAAAATTATGTAAACCAGAATACTTTCAAAAATATATCTTTGGATGTTTGACAAGCGCATGAGCCTATTATAGCAGAAATTAAAAAATATATTAACTTTTGTTCATAATTAAAGAGAAATTATTGTACTTTTTTTCTATTTAAAATAGTATGTTATTATATTATTGGGGTGTCTGTTAATTATCAAAAACAGGCGCGGATTAACTGAATACAAGTAAATATATTGATAAAGAGGTAAAAAGTAGTGGAAAATTTCGTATCAGATATCTTTGCAAAAAAAGATGAATCACCTAGCCAGGGACAAAGCCCGCGCTCAGCTGTAAATCCTACAAATATTAAGGTTGTCGGTGTTGGCGGCGGCGGCGGTAATGCCGTTAACCGAATGATTAAAGCTGGTTTGTCCGGTGTTGAATTCTGGTTAATGAATACAGACTTACAAGTTTTGGAATACGGTCAAACTAAAAATAAAATTCAATTAGGTGCAAAATCAACAGCTGGTCTTGGTGCAGGCGGAGATCCTTCAGTTGGTGAAAAAGCTGCTGAAGAAGCCCAGCAGGAAATTACTGAAGCATTAGATGGCGCTGATATGGTATTTATTACAGCTGGTATGGGCGGCGGGACAGGTACTGGTGCTGCTCCTGTGGTTGCTAAAATTGCTAAAGAATTAGGAATTTTGACAATTGCTGTTGTTACAAAACCTTTCACCTGGGAAGGCCGTAAAAGACAAAATCAGGCTAACCAGGGGTTGGAAAAACTCAGAGAAGCTGTTGATGCTGTAATTGTTGTTCCTAACGATAAATTACTTCAGGTTGTTGACAGACAGGTTTCACTTACTGAATCATTTATTATCGTAGATGAGGTTCTTTTGAGAGGTGTTCAGGGTATTTCTGACATTATTACAGTTCCTGGACTTATCAACGTTGACTTTGCCGATGTTAAATGTGTTATGCAGGCATCCGGCTCAGCCCTTATGGGTATCGGACGCGGTACAGGCGAAGGCAGAGCTGTTAAAGCTGCGGAAATTGCTATTAATTCTCAATTACTTGAATCTTCTATCAATGGTGCAACTGGTGTAATTGTTAACATCACAGGCGGTCCTGATATGACACTTCACGAAATTTCTGACGCTGCTAATATTATTCATGATGCAGTTACTGATGATGCAACTGTTATTATCGGTACAGCTGTTAATGAAAATATTACAAATGAAATTCAGGTTACTGTTATTGCAACAGGTTTTGAATTGAAAAATAAAGAACCTGAAGCAAAAGCTCAGCCTGCTCTTAACCAAATGAGCGCATCAGATTTCTTTGCAAGCTCATTTAACACATCAGCCGGGGTTCAGCAGTCTTCTGTAAGAAGATCAATGCCGGAGGTTTCTTCAAGTTTTACAAATATTGAAATACCTGATTTCTTGAAGAAATAATAATTTATATTGATTAATAGAAAAAAGGAACGAAAAATTTTTCGTTCCTTTTTTGTTAATATTGCAAACGCTTGCAAAATGATATATAATAAAAACAGGACAGAATACTGTCTATTATTTAGTAACAGTATATCTTTTCGAAACGATAGCGGTGCCTGAGGCACGACACTACTCGGGTTAACTAAAATCCTATCGGGTTAATGAGCGGGAGCGTGCCCTCAAAAAGTTTTATATTTAATCAAAATGTAAGAAAGAACAGATACAACTAAAAAAGGAGACAAAATTATGCAAAACACAGTGATGACAAGGTGTTTCGGGGGGGGGGCAAGGTAATTTAAGCTCCTTTAGCCGAATAGGTGGATTTACATTGGCGGAAGTCCTGATAACACTAGGTGTTATTGGGGTTATTGCTGCAATGACATTACCGGCTTTAACTAAAAAATATCAGGAAATTGTTCTAAAAAATCAGTTTAAAAAGAGTTACTCTATGCTTTCTCAGGCAATAGTAAAGGCTCAATCAGAATTTGGAAGTATGCCTTATTGTTATAAGCGGACTTATAGTTTAGTTCCTCAAAAATGTACCAATTATAATTCTTTAGGAGTGTGTACTTCTTCAGCACAACTTGACGGCTCTCCTGTTCCTTCAAACCAGAATGGAGAAGTTGATGAATGTCCGTCTTTTTGGTCTTATGTAAGAAAAAATTTAAAGATTATAAAAACATGCCAAAAGAACTCATTGAAAAATGGTTGTATTCCAGAATATAAAGGACGCGAAGAGATTGCACAGGAAGGTCAAAGTGCAAAACCGGGTGATGATGATTATATTGAGGATTACGGTTCACAAATGATTGCAAGTTGCGCAATGTGGACTAAGAGTCAGCTTCATAATACTACAGCAAGCTATGTTCTTGCTGACGGTACTATTTTGATTAGCGCATACAATGGTGATAGGGGTTACAGTTTTGCTTATGATATAAATGGGAAAAAAGGACCTAATAAGTGGGGATATGATATATTTGTTTTTGCTATTGTTAATAACGCAAAAACAGGACAATCTTCAATATCACAATTAACTGCCGGTGCAGGTCATTGTATGAGTGCAGAAAGTGGCGGTAAATTAACTGCAGACATGATAAAATCCCTTTATAAGTAAAAAAGACCGCTTCATTAGAAGCGGTCTTTTTTGTTTGCTATAAGCAATTAATTAGTCTTGAGCATGTCCTGCTGTACCAAGAACGTCAACCATTTTGTGTTTAACCATTTCTTTAACAGCAGTTCTGCCTGGTCCCATATATTCTCTAGGGTCAAATTTTTCAGGATGTTCAACAAAGAATTCTCTGATTGTTGAAGTCATTGCAAGTCTCAAGTCTGTATCGATATTGATTTTAGCAACACCATGTTTAGAAGCATAGTTAAGCATATCTTCCGGAACACCTTGTGCATCAGGAAGGTTTCCGCCGAATTTATTACATTTAGCAACGAATTCAGCCGGAACTGATGATGAACCATGAAGTACTAACGGGAAGTCATATCCAACAGCTTCGTTCACAGCTTTTTTAATTGCAGCAAGTCTTTCAAAGTCTAATTTTGCTTCGCCTTTGAACTTGTAAGCACCATGAGAAGTACCAATAGCTACAGCTAATGAATCGCAGCCTGTTTCTTTAACAAATCTTGCAGCTTCTTCAGGATCTGTGTATGTAGAATCTTTAGCGTGAACTTTAACATCATCTTCAACACCGGCTAATTTACCAAGCTCAGCTTCAACAGAAACTCCGCGCGGATGAGCGTAATCAACAACCTGTTTAGTTAATTTGATGTTTTCTTCAAGCGGGAATCTTGAGCCGTCAATCATAACTGATGAGAAACCGCCGTCGATACAAGCTTTACAAATTTCAAAATCAGCACCATGGTCTAAGTGTAAAGCAATAGGTACTGTAGTTGTAGCAAGAGCAGCTTCAACTAATTTAATTAAGTAAGTTTGGTTAGCATATTTTCTTGCACCTGCAGAAACCTGTAAAATAATAGGTGACTGAGTTTCTTCTGCAGCTTCAGCAATACCCTGCAAGATTTCCATGTTGTTAACATTGTAAGCACCGATAGCGTAACCGCCGGCTAATGCTTTTTTGAACATTTCGCCTGTTCCAACTAATTTTCTTTCACTCATTTGAGTTCTCCTTTTTTTTGTCCTCTGTGTAAAATTTGAATTTACATTCTAATACTTTTGTTTGAGGCTCTATCCTCTTTGCCGGGATTAACCGGACTTTTTTTATAAACTAACCGGAGGCTTAGCCTCCATTTTTGTAAAACCTTTTACACACATGTAAAATATAACAAACAAAGATTTTATACAAGCAGGTAGTCCTGCAGGATAACTTCTGCTACTTTTATAACAGATTATTAAGAAAAATTAAAATCGTATATACTATTTTACATAGTTCTGAAAGCCTGTTATAATGCAGATTAAATGGGGAAATGAAAAATTTTTACAAAATTAACTAGCAAAATTTTTTGTGGTTCGATTTTGTATGAAAAAGCATATAGTAATGGGGTAAGAATGGAGTATAAAAATGGCAATAAGTCCTGTATCAAATTTATTAAACACAAATAGTTATCATGTAAATTTTGGCTCAAGAAAAAACAAAAAAACTGAGGAGTCTGTACCAAATTCTTCAGCAGGAATGAAGGCTGTACCTGTTGTGGTTCTTATGGCAATGAGTCCTCTTAATGCAGCTAATATTAATGCAGCACAACTACAGGGAAATGAAAATGTTATAGAACTTGTAGAAGCAAATGACGCAATACCTGGACAGCAGACTGGTGTAACAGAGAGAAAGTTGAAATTAACTGAGGAGGATTTCGAGCGGCAATTTGGTGACAGTAAATCTGTGGTAAAAACTAAAGAACTTACTAATATGTCCATGTTATTTTACAGCAGTAAAAAAGACAAAAATATAGATGAAGTCAGATTGAAGATTAGACCACTGAATGGTGGGGGTATACCAGAGGAGAGACCTATTTCAGTATATGAGCATGTCAATTATGATATTATAGGTGATGACGGAACCTCCGGTGGAATAGTATCCTTCCCGCAGATTATTGAGGATGATTTTAATGCCAAATCAAAGCGATATGGTGACAAAGAGCTCTGTGAATATGTAAAAGACTTTATTGACGGCAAGAATGAATACGGATTAGTTAATAATAATGCAATAAAAGAAAGGGTTTATAATAGAAAAATTTTTCCATTAAATACTAGCTACACTTTACAAAGGCCGCCAAAGACTGTCTGGTTAAGACAGGGTGCAGAAGAAAAAGAAAATTTTGGAACAACTCCAGATGGCATGCCTGAAAAGGTGGTTTTGCAGACTGACAAACGTAGTTACGATATAAGTCCTTATACAACAGATGCTAATAAGAAGAACTTTGAAACAGTTACAGTAAAGTGGATGAATGAATCAGGCATTGGAGAATTTAAAGTAGCCGGCTTAAGACCATTAAAGATTAAATTCCTTGATGATTCCGGAGAGATAAAAGCGGTTACACTTAACTCAATTGAGCTGTATAAGCGGAATTCAAAGGAAAAAGCTGTAATTTTTGATAATGAGTTGTATGATACCTTGCAGGAAGTAACTAAAGATACAAGATATAATAATGCGTTTAAGTGTTATCCGGTTACCGAAAAAAAGTTTTATTCAGCCGGAAGATATGGTATACGTTATTCGCGATAGTTGATAATGTAACATTTTGTAAACATACTAAAACATGCTGAAATTCATGGTTTCAGCATGTTTTTACATATATAAGAGTATAAAACTAGAGAGTATTATTTAGCATGTCTGGAAATATTAATACAGAATTAAATACCGTAAAAGTTCAGGAGCAAAACGTATCATCATCTTCAGTGTCACAGAGCTCTTCATCAAAAGTAAACACTGTATTTGAGGCTGCTACAGAAGTTGTTAAAAAGAAAAAAGTATTAACTCCACAACAAGAAAGTCTTTTACGTTCTAATGGTTTCGATCCTTCTGTAATGTCAGAAGAAGAAATAAGACAGGCTTTGCTGAATGTAATTCCAGCTCCAAAAACAAATCCTGCTTCAAGTCAGAAAAATACACAAGAAGCACCGGTTCAGCCTGCTATTGATGAAAATAATGCCGAAACAGTACAAACTTCTTCTCCGCAATCAGAAGCCTCCGGCAATGTACAAAATACTCAGCAGCAAGAAAATGTTCAGGCTCAGCAGACAAAGACTTCTTCTGTTGTATATTCAAAAGAAGATATTAAAATTGATTATAATAGTGAAAAAAGCAGACTATTTGCCCTGGATCCTTCTAAAACAGGCGTATTTGGCTGTGACATTGATGAAATGCCGGTTAAAAAGGCAAGTGACTTTCTATTACAGGAATTAACAAAAAATCAACTCGGAGATGAAAAATGGTCTGCAATGAGTAAAGAACAGCAGCTTCAAGCAATGCAGGATATTGATGCACAACTCGCTGAAAAAGTTCCTTCCTGGAACGAGTTAAAAGCAGAGGGTAAAGCTGAACTTGCAAAGTTCTTCGTTATGGGTGCTCCAGAGTTTGAAGCTAAAATCAACAAAAATATCGAAGTTGCAAAACAATCTTTGGATACTCAATTAGAAGAGCTTGCAGGCTTTATTGTTTCAAAACGAAACGAAGAAGATGAACTGAAAAATGCTCATAAAGCATTTGGTAAAGAAGTTTCTGCATATATAGAAGCAAATCCTAAATATGCCGGCAAAACACGCGAAGAATTAAATGAAAGCGGTGAATATAATAATATAATGCTGGCTTACTTAGAAGAAAAGCTGGAAAAAAATGATGGAAATATTAATAATTTAAATAATTTTGAACGTAAATTATATAAACAACTCGAAGTTGGAAAATCCTTATCACCAAACGGCGATTTAAAAAACTGGGGCAGTTATGGTAAAGAAGGTGAGTTTGACCGCATAATCAGCGATACGAATGATATGTTGAAAGCTGATCTGGTATTCCATGCAAAATATTCAGATGAATATAAAGAAGCTTTCAAAAACCGTATAATGCAGGATTTTGAAAACGGTGATACTAGTTATTGGACAGGTGAAAGCTCTCAGTTCAAAGCTTTAATGGAAAACGGCAATCCTCTTGACAGAATAATGATGATTGAAATTTTCCAGAAGTTGCCGCAGGATGTTCAGGAAAAGATTAATTTAGACCTTTCACAGCGGATTCAAAACGTTGGTGTTGCCGCAGCAAACGGTGATGATAATGTTACTAAAACTGCTTTACAACAGGCAAGATTAAAGGCAAAAAAAGAAGGTCAGAACAAAGTTCTTGACAAGTCCATTGAAAATATTAACCGAATTATAAAAGATAAAAAAGTTGCCACAGAATCTATTACTGAAGGTTTAACTATTGGCGGCGCAGACGGTTATAAAAAAGGCGTACAAGAAGGCAAGATTTCAGCCGAGCAGGTTACTGATGTTAACAACATAGTTTTAGATAAAAATAATAACGATAAATATGAACAGTCAGTTCAGAGCAAAGTTGTTGAAACAATCGGCTACAGTACAATTGAAGGGCGTAAAGGCTTAATTGACAAAGCAACAGAAAACGAAAGAACAATTAAGGCAGCAGCCGCTAACTATGATACTTTCGGCAAAGATTTTGAAGTATACTCTGCACAAAAAATTCTTGAAAATGCAGAAACTATTCTGCCGGAAAAAGAAGCAATCGAAGTATTAAAAATCGCTGCTGATACAAATACAAGATGTGCGGCAGAAAATCAGGCTGAAATTCATAAAGTATTTATGAATTCTAAGTATGATGAAGTTCTTGAACATGCAGCCTCAAATATCTATAAATATGACGAAGCTGCCCAGGCAGATGCTATTAAATATACATATGAAACTAACAATACAAAGGCTATTGATGCATGCAACGGTCAGATTGAGCAGTGTTCTCCTGAAGCTGTCCAAAAAGCAGGTCGCGAAATTGTTGAAGCTTCTGTAGAGCAAACTGTAGAACGGACTTTATCTAATGCAAGCAATATTTATGCTGATACTGTAATTGAAAATAATAAGATTACTAATAATCAGACTGAACCTGAAGAACTTAAAGGTTTATCTGATAGTGCAAAAGCCCAGCGGCTTTATGAAGATTTCAAAAAAGCTACACCAGCCGAACAATATAGAATGCTCAGCAAGCTTTCAAAGGATCAGTTGAAAGTTGTCATAGGCGCACTTTGTAAAGCAAACTCAAGCGTGATAAAAGGTCTTGTCTCTCAGGGGCTCGGAAGTTACGTACTCCAGACAATCGGAAAATCTCCGGATGTTCTCTATATGACAATTGACATTATGATGAAAAAAGGCGGCAAAGATGCCAAATGTGCATCTGAATATGTTGTAGCAAAACAATCTACAACTCACTTCTCAGATGACACTATTATAAAAGCAAATGAAATACTAGGACATGAAGATATAAATTCGCTGCCTGAGTCTGAAACTCAAAAATATATATCAAATCCTTATGGATTTATGAAAAGTGCACTCAAGCCTGGTATGAGTGCGGTATATCCGGGTAAGAAAGAGCTGTTCTTTAAAGCATAGGTACAAAATTTGTAGATTAAAAAGCCTGCTTAAATAAGCAGGCTTTTTAGTTCTTGATTTTCGCGCTTGTTTGTAGTGTAATATTCTTACAGCAGGTTTCCAATCTGCGAGTTCAATAGAAAGAAGACAATTTAAAATTGCCGAAAGAAATTAAATTAGCTAAATACGCAGGGTTTTGCTACGGTGTTAAAAGAGCCGTTGAAACTGTTAAAAAGTTGAAATTAGAAAATCCTGATAAAGATGTGTTTGTGCTTGGCGAACTCATTCATAATACAGAAGTTATTCATGAGCTTGAGAAGTTAGGGATTTATACACTAAACGAAATTCCTGAGCATGGAGATGGAATTTGTGTTATTAGAAGCCATGGCGAAAGTCCGGAAGTCATAGAAAAAATTAAAGCTGCCGGATTTACTACTGTTGACTTGACCTGTCCTGACGTTAAAAAAGTCCAGCAAAAGGCTGTAGAACTTGCAAAAGACGGCTATTATCTTGTTATTGTCGGCAAATCCGAACACCCTGAAGTTATTGCTATCAGAGCAAATGCAAAACTATGGAGTGATAAAGTTCTTGTTGCTGCTGCAGTCGAACAGCTTAAAGAATACGAAGCAGAGCTGAAATCCCATAGAAAGATTGGTGTTGTTGTTCAAACTACGCAAAGGATTACAACGTTGAACAGTATTGTTGAATATTTGACATCTATTTCAAAAGAACTGCATATTGCAAATACGATTTGCGCAAGTACTGCAATGCGTCAGGCTGAAGCTAAAGAACTTGCAAAAGAAAGCAATCTTGTTATAGTTGTAGGTTCAAAAAAGAGCGCAAATACAACCCACCTTGCAGAAATTCTTAAAGATATTACAGAAACTGTACATATTGAAAATGATACAGAACTGGATGAATTTCAGGATTTAATAGATAAAGCTGATAAAATATCTATCACAGCAGGAGCATCAACTCCTCAGGCAATTATAGAAAAAGTTATAAACAAACTAAAAAAAGGAGAATAAATTAAAATGACAACAACATTAGAAAAAACAAGTGCAGATGAGTTTGAAAGATTGTTAAACGAATCTTTCTCAAAATCATATTCAGTAGCTGATATTGTTGAAGGTACTGTTATGAAAAAAGATAATGACGGTTATCTTGTAAGCGTTCGCGGTGCAAAAACAGAGGCTTTCCTCCCGTCAAAAGAATTATCTTCAGCTGATGGTGCTGAAAATCTTGAAGTCGGCGATGAAAGAGAATTTTATGTTTTAAAAGAAGAAAATGATGAAGAAGGTATGGTTCTTTCCTTGAAAAGACTTGCTTTTGCTCAAGCCTGGGCACAGCTTAACGATGCTAAAGTTCAGGGTGATACAATCCTTGCTAAAGTCGTTTCAGTTGTTAAAGGCGGTGTTTTAGTTGATGTTGCTGATTTAAAAGGCTTTATTCCATCTTCTCAATTAAGAACAGGAACTCCGTTCGACGGGCTTATCGATACAAAAATCGAAGTTAAGGTTCTTGAAGCAGACCCTAAGAAGAATAAATTAATTCTTTCTCAAAGACTTGCAGTTGCTGAACAGCGTGATCAGGTAGTAGATAATATTCTTTCTACTCTTGAAGAAGGTCAGGTTGTTAAAGGTGAAGTTGTAAGAATTGCTGATTTCGGTGCATTTATTGATATTAACGGTATCGATGGTCTTCTTCCTATTTCTGAAATTTCTTGGCAGAGAATTAAACACCCTTCAGATGTTATTTCTTTAGGTGAAACTATCGAAGTTAAAATTATCAAAATTGATACTGAATTAAAGAGAATTTCTTTGTCATTAAAGAGAATGGGTGAAGATCCATGGCAGCAAATTGAAGGTCAGTTTGAAGAAGGTCAGATTATCACAGGTACTGTTAATAAAGTAACCGGTTTCGGCGCATTTATTAATATATTCCCTGGCGTCGAAGCTCTTCTTCCTGTTTCAGAAATGGCAGAAGAAAACGTTAATCCGTTCAACAAATTTAAAGTTGGCGATAGCGTTGAAGTTCTTATCAAAAAATTCACTCCGCAAGAACATAGAATTGCTCTTAGTATTAAAGATATGAACAAAGATGCTGAATAGTTAATAATATTGATTTCAACAAAACAGCTGTCTGTTTTTTGACAGCTGTTTTGTTATACATAATACTGCTTTAATATACTAAATCATTGAGTGTAATATTCAAAGCATCTGCAATTTTAACCATAACTTCAACGCTCGGATTAGCTTTTTCTGTTTCAATACTGCATATGAACTGCTGGCTGATACCGGTTAATTCTGCCAGCTTTTCCTGTGATATTTTATATTTTGCTCTTTGCTGTCTTAAGTTACTTGCAATTATTTTTTTGAGATTTTCCATTTTTTTATTATAAAACAATTGATTTTATTTTTTTATCGTGTATTATTTAAATATTATAAACTATAGTTGATAAAAAATCAATAGGAGTTGCTAATGAAAAATGAAAAAATGGATTTGAAAGCAGAAATATATGACATAGAAGTTGCATTGTCACAGGAGACTTTTTTAATGGAAATAATGAAGGATTTTGGCGAATATAATTCAGAGGCTTCTGAGGGGGTGGATAAAATGACTTATATGCTTAATATTTTGTATGAAAAACATGTTAAATTAACAGAAAAGCTTGATGAGTTTATTCCAAGGCTTCAAAAATATATTTAAAAAGCAGACGTTTAACTTTTCGTCTGCTTTGTGATGAATTATTCTCCAAAATAATTTTTTAAACCTACTGTCAGTTTCTTATTTTTACATAATTTCTTTAACTTCGCAATGGCTCTGTTTTCAATCTGTCTGATTCTTTCTCTTGAAACTCCGTACTGGGAACCTATTTCATCAAGAGTCTTTTTAGTTCCGCTGTTATCAAGTCCGTAACGAAGAATTAATACATCACGTTCTTTCTGGCTAAGCTGATTGAGCATTCTTCTTATGTCTTCAAACAAATTTTCCTGAGAAACTCTGCTGTCCGGAGTTATTGTTGAATCATCAACAATAAAATCTGCAATTTTTGAAGCATCATCAGATGAGTTTGCAGGGGTTTCCATGCTGATTGTGGTTTGTGCTGATTTGATTATTGAGTTCAATTTGCTGACAGAAATCCCCAGTCTGTAAGCAATTTCCTGTTTGCTTGGTGTATGCCCGAGTTCGGTTGTCAAATCAATAGTTGCACGTCTGATTTTACCTAAGGATTCAATCATATGTATAGGCAGACGGATAATCCTTGCCTTATCAGCAATGGCGCGTGTTATTGACTGCTGAATCCACCATGTTGCATAGGTTGAAAACTTGTATCCTTTTGTATAATCAAAACGTCCGGCAGCTTTCATTAAGCCCAAGTTGCCTTCCTGAATCAAATCGAGAAATGAAAGTCCTCTTCCTATATATTTTTTTGCAATACTTACAACAAGTCTGAGATTTGCGTTAACAAGCAGATTTTTTGCAAATTCGCTTTGCTTTTCGTAAATCTGCTTAGCCAGATCAAGTTCCTGTTCGCTTGAAAGAAGCGGGATTTTTCCTATTTGCTGGAGATAGATTTTTACGCTGTCATCAGAATTTACTGATGATAAACTCTCCTGAATTTTCGGGTCTTCAACTGAATGAAGAACATCCTCTTCGTCTTCATTTGTTTGGAATTGTGAGAAATCCACGCCTTCATCAGAGATTTCTTCTGTAAGCATACCTAATTTTTCTATTTCTTTTTTCATTTTTGTAAAGCTCCGTTTAATATTATTATAATGTATTATACAAGTATATGCCCGTTTATTAACTTTGCTTAACTTTTATGCTGTTTTTTAATCTTTGGCGAACAGTTTCAAAAATAATTGCAGACAGTGCATTTGAAACATTGAGGGAATTAAAATTGTTTTCCATCGGAATTTTTACTATAAAATCCGATGCCTTTAGCAATGATTTTGAAACTCCTGCATGCTCGGCTCCCATAATTATTGCAAAGTTCATATCGTTGTAATTAACATCATAATAATTATCTTTTGCAGAAGCATCTGTTGCAATTATCCACCAGTTGTTTTCTTTTAATTTATTAACTACGTTAGTCAGGCTATTTACTTTTATCACAGGAATATGGTTAATTGCACCTGCACTTGTTTTTTCAACAATTGAATTAACAAGCACATTACGCCTTGATGGAATGATTATTCCAGCCACACCTGCACACACACAAGTTCTTATTATTGCACCAAGATTATGCGGGTCTTCTACTCCATCCAGAATTACCACAGAGGAATTTTCATGTTTTTGCTCCAGAAAATCATCAAAATCTGTATATTTAATTGGTGAAACCATTGCTATTACACCCTGATGATTAAATTCTGCATAAGGTGCAAATTTTTCTTTTGCTACAAATTGAAATACTATTCCATTTTGTTTTGCAAGTTCTTTTATTTTGTTTAGTTTGTTATCGCAGTGAATATTCTTTGAAATAAGTATTTTGTTTATTTCTCTATCACCGGCTGTAAGAGCTTCTGCTACAGAGTTTTTGCCAAAGATTATATTCTCCATTATCTGGATACCTCAAGCATTCTGTCTATACATTTGATTGCATTTTGTGCAATTTCTTTTTCTACATTTATTTCGTGCTGTTCATTTTTAAGTGCATTATAAATATCATCAAGTGTATGCCATTTCATGTTTGGGCAGATAATATTATCTTTTATAAGAATAAATTCTTTTTGCGGATAATCTCTTTTTAATCTGTCGGCAACACCTTTTTCTGTTGCTATTATAAACTGTTTTTTAGGGCTTTCGGCAGCATATTTCATAATCCCTGTTGTACTGCCAACGTAGTCTGCGAGTTTTACAACCTCTTTATGGCATTCCGGATGGGCAAGCACATCTGCATCAGGATATTTTTTTCTGGCTTCGGTAATATCTTCCGGCTTAATTCTCAGGTGCGTAGGGCAAAAACCCGGATAAGTAATTACTTTTGTTGTACCTAGCTGTTCTTCTACCCATTTGCCTAAATATGTATCAGGCAGAAATAAAACTTCGGGGGCATTCAAGCTTTTAACTATCTTTAAAGCATTTGAGCTGGTACAGCATATATCGCATTCTGTTTTTACCTCTGCTGTTGAATTTATGTAGCATACAACCGGAACCCCCGGATGTTTTGCTTTAAATTCCCTTAACTGCTGCAGGTTAATCATATCAGCCATTAAACATCCTGATTCCAATCTCGGCAATAAAACTTTTTTTTCGGGGTTTAATATTTTAGCAGTCTGAGCCATAAAGTAAACTCCGGCAAAAACAATAATATCGGCATCTGTTTTTGCTGCCATCTGGCTTAAATATAAAGAATCTCCAACATAATCTGCTACCTCATCTATTTCCATATTTTGATAACAATGCGCCAGGATAACTGCATTTTTCTCCTGTTTCAGCTTCCTTATTTCACTCACAAGTGCACTCATTTAAGGGCTTCTCCTCTATTTAGTGTAAATTTTTGTTAAAATTGGTGTGTCTATAAAATATATTGTATAATAAAAATAGGAAATAGGTACAATAATAGAGAATTTTTAAGAAGATGAGTGAAGATTTTTTAAGTAATTTTTTAGCTAAGCTTGGTGCAGGAAGTAAAGATACTATATATTTATCAGTAACACCGGGTTTAGGGTTGGAAATGTGCCAGATTGACCAGCAAACAAGAACTGTTAAGGCTTATGCTGTCAGAGAACTGGCTTATAATGAAGCTTCAAGGGATATTACCGATTACGAAGCATTTAAAAATGCAGTTGCAGAGATGTTTGAAGAACTGAAGATTAACCCAAAATGTAATGTTGTGGTTAATATGCCTCTTGTATCACTGGGAACTATGAGTTTTCCTTTGCTTTTGGCTGATGATGCAATTGCTACAGGTATTATTTCAGAAGTTGAACAGACTTATATTTTCAGACGTATGGAGCCGGCTGTTGCCTGGCAGGATGTTAATTCAGTATCAAATGCCGGAAGTGATAACCGTAAGGTTTTGTATTCAGCTATCCAGCAGGCAGTTATTGATAATATCAGTGCAGCTCTTGGGTCATTGGGCGCAACGCTTGCCGGAATTGAAGTATCTATAGCCTCTTATCTGAGAGCTTTGGATTTTGCCGGATATACTACTGCACAGATGCAGGATAATGTTACCTGGAACTTGATGGTAATTTCTTCTAACGGTTATTCTCTAACCTCTCTGGTTGGTAAAAACGTAATTGATTATTATGAAGAACCTCTTGCTATCAAAACTTTTGAAGGTGATGACATCTATAATGCGATTGTTGCATCAGCACAAATTACTCTGATGAGTTATCCTGCAAATTACCTGTACATTATTTCAGAAACAGATCAAGTTAGTGCTGAACTCTTATCTAAAAAAATCCAAGGTGCAGGTAATGTCGACTTTTTAGAAAATAACAGCTTCAAAAAGCATGAAGTACTGCCGGTAAGTTTGGATATTCTTCCGGATAATGTTCTTAAAATTTCACTTCAGGCAGTAGGTTGTGCGACAGCTAACATTTCATCTTATCCGCTCAAGTTTAATTTCTTGGGCACTAAAACTCTGACTGCCGCAGGAGAAGAACCTGTAAGTATTTCTTTCGGAGATAAAAGTTTTGAGATTACTCCGACCGCTGCTATGAATATGGCTGTACTTATAGCTTTAGTTGTAGCTGTTCCGCTTGTGCTTCTGGGTTATATATTCCTCCCTAAAGTTGAATCAGAACAACAGCAGAAGCTTGATGACGTAAATGTAAAAATTCAGGATATAGATGAGCAGCTTAAAAAAATGGAAGGTGAAAAATCAAAGGCTAGCGCATTTGAACTGAAAAAAGAAGTTGAAGATGTTATCAGTTTCAATCGTGCAAAATTGATGAATTATTCAGCAATCGGGCAATCTATTCCTGAAACTGTCTGGATTACCTATTTTATGACGCAGGACAGCGGTCTTGTTGACATAAAAGGTGCTTCTACAAATGTTGAAGATATTTACGTATTTTTCAAAAACATGAAGGATTCTCTGATAAACACAAAACTCAGATTACAAAAGCTGGATATGCAATCAGCATCTGTTGATGATCTTGTTTCATCATCAGGACCTTCAAATTATGAATTTGAGATAACAAATATGGATCAGAGCCAGCTGGCTGCTCTGCTTGGTATTGTTACAGGACAAAATGGTGCAAACCCGAATGATCCTAATGCTCAAAATAATGATAAGCAAGGCGGCGGAAACGGTTTGTTAGGGAATACTCCGCTGAATCTCGGTAAATAATTAAGGAAAAAGGATATATAATGGCTGTAGATACTGAAAAATTAAAGAAATTTAAAAATGCACTTATGATTTTAGGGCTTCTGGTATTTGTTGTAATATACCTTATGATAAATAGTATTGTTCCTAAAATTCAGAGTATCAGCACAATTTCTTCAGAATATAAAACCCAGTCGTCATCTCTTTCAGATAAAGAAAGAACTCTTGATAATCTGAAGGCTGCGGCTGTAAAAGCAAATGATATGAATATGTCTGATGTTAAGGAAATGTACAAACCTATTGAGACCGGGCTTGATGCAGAAAGTATTGTTGCATCCCAGTTTAATGATATTCTAAAACTTCTCCGGGCTAATTCAATTAAGACAAAATCCGTACAGTATAATTACAATCCTCCGGAAGACCTTTTTGTAAAAGGTGCTGGAGATAAGCTGAGTGTTTGTAAACTTGATATGCAGATGGTTGCAACTTACAAAAATTTTGAAAACTTTTTGAAAGATTTGCATAAGCATAAACATTTTTTGGATATTGCTAAAATTGAAATTCTTCCTTATGAAAAAAATAAGACTATTTTGATTATCAATTTGCAGTTAAAACTATACGCTCAGAAGATTTAGTTTTTATCAGTTAAGATTATTTAAACAGCTGGAAATTTATTCCGAACATAAGCTCGTTATTTTTAATACAGCTTGAACAGAATGGAGTTTCCAGCGTTGTTTTATGTGAATAATCTGTAAAATCTCCGCCGCATCGTCCTCTGTGGTCATTTGACAGGAATGGACAGGTGTATATGCCTTTTGCTGTTAAAATTCTGCCGTATTCACAGTCCAGCATGTTCCATTTCATAGTATCAAAGTCCTGCGGGGTTGTTTTATCGTAAAATTCATTTATGGCAAAATTGTGTTCTTGCGCGTCAAAGCCTATTTTGCTAAAAACTCTTTTAAATTCTTCTACAAGAACGCTTTTATCTTCTTTGTAATAGTTTGTGACGCATAAAATAGGATTAAAGTCATATTTTACAAGACATTTCACAGCGTGTATAACCTGCCTGTATGTACCTCTGCCTCTTAGGTCATCACTTTTAATTTCATTGTAATGATCTATGCTTAATCTAAAAATTATTTCGTATTCGCTTTCATCTTCAACTCGTTTGAGAAACCTTGCTTTCTTCTCGTTAATAAAACTTCCGTTTGTACATATGCAGACATTACATCTTTTAAGACAAAGACGGAGTATACTGTTAAAGTCAGGATGAGTCATCGGCTCTGCACCTGTAAGATAGATACATTGAACAGGTTCCTGCATAGTGTCATTAAGTGCTTTTTTTATTGTGTCTATTGAGATAAAGTCTTTCACCTTTTTAGACAGAGGAAAATCAATATAACAATGTTTGCAGCGCTGATTGCAATTTTTTTCTGTTAATTCTATAAATAAATTATTCAGTGCCTTTAATTGGCATACAGGTGCGTGATAAATTGATGATTTCATATATAAACTCTCCTTTTATATAAAATTATTGTATGAATAACAATTTTTAATTGAAATCATCCAACTATCTATTCATTTGATTGATTTTTATTTTTGAAAATCATGCGGCTTTTTATCCTGAAGCCAGCGGCTCATAATGTAGTGTTCATAACTGAGGGCAAAATTATAGAGCGCTTTAACCAGCACCCTGCCGCTTTCTGATTTGCCTGTTATAAAAAAATCTCCGGCTTTATTTTCTGCAAGCATGATTTCTTTATGAACTATTTTATCAACATGATTTTTTGGATTTTTGTTTATAACAAGTTTTATCCAGCTGCACAAAAGTTTTGTTGCTGTTGTTTTGTTTTGTGCAATATCGTCGTTATGCTGCTGTATAAATTTAGAAAATTCCGATAGTATCATTTAATCCTCAAAAGGTGTTGTGGCTGCAAAGCAGACAATGTTTTCTATGCCGTATTGTTTTAATTCTTTTATCATCTCTTCAAAAGTTGAACCTGTGGTGCAAATATCATCCAGCAGCAAAACGGTTCCTGATTGAAGTTTTGTTTTATCAACTTTAAACGCATTAGAAAGGTTTTCTGCACGCTGGGCTTTTGTCAGTTTATACTGCGGTCTTGTGTCTTTGATACGCATAATCAGATCCGGATTATAATTATATCCGCCCAGTCTGCAAAATTCAATTGCCGTAAGTTCCATATGATTGTATCTGCGTTTCCTTTTACGTTTTTCAAAAATAGGCACCGGAACAACCTGGAAATCTTTGCTGGTTGTTATTTTTTGCCAGTATTCATACATAAATTTTGCCTGAAAGTATGCAAGTTCTCGTTGTCTGTGATATTTCAAACCGCGGATAAGTTTTTGGAGATTTTTTGCATAAACCCCTGCGCAATAGACTTTTTTTCCGCTGATAATCCTGTTAATTCTAACAGGCTGAAAATCAAGAGTGTCATAGCATTTAGTGCACATTCTTGAATTATCTTTGGAGCTTTTGCAAAAATAGCACTTTTTTTTATAAACCCAATCCAGCAGCGATAATAAAAAATCTTTCATAATGAAATTATACTATGAAGGTATTTTTATACAAAATTCTGTTCTTACATTTTCTTCGCTGTCAACGGTAATTTCTCCTCCATGTGCCCTTATTACCTGCTGGGATAGATATAGTCCCAAGCCTGTACCTATTTTGCGGAATTTTTTTGCAGCAGAGTAGTATTTGTTAAATATTAGCTTAATCTCCTGCGGAGGAACACCCTGCCCGTAATCAATTACAGAAATAGTTATAAAACCCGGTATTTCACCTGTTTTAATATCAATATCTTTTTTGGTATTGCTGTGGGCAATTGCGTTATTAATAAGGTTTTTAATTACACGTTCAAGCTGCATAGGATCTGCGGTTACTTTTATATCACGTTCGGGATTAAAGTTTACTTTTATTCCGGACATTGATGATATTGCGTTTGTCGTGTTAACAATTTCAGATATAAAACCATTCAGCTTTATATTTTCTTTTGATAGTTTAATCCCTTTTTCTTTTATTTTGTATGTTTCAAGTACAATCTGAACAAGATCGATTAATTCTTTATTTGAAATTTTCATGTTCATCAGTGCAACTTTTTGTTTGTCATTTATTTCGCCAAACTTGCCTTCTATTAAAAAGTCCAATATATTTGCTTCAGCAACTATAGGAACTTTCAAATCGTGTGTCAGAGTTGCTACAAAATCTTCTTTTAAAGTTTCAATTTCGCGTTCGTTTGTGACGTCCTTTATTATTAATACATAACGCTTTTTGTTATCATCAAGTGAAAGTCTGATAGAACTGATTATAAAATTATTTGTAGGAGTATGCTTTATAAAGACATCTTTATTATTAAGCCTTTCTAAATTAATATTTTCTTCTGCAAATTGAAGAAAGTCTGTAATATTTTTACCTATAACGTCATGTCCTTTTACGCCAAACCAGGTGCTGATTTGCGGGGTGGCACGCAAAATATTCAAATGTTCATTTACGATTAAAATACCATCTGAAAGCGAGTTGATTACGGATTCAAGAAGTTTGTTCTGGCGCATTAGTTCTGCCTGGTATTCGATAATCATTTTCTCTCTGTCATTTAGTGTTTCGACCATCCGGTTAATACTGTCTGTAACGTTTTGATATGTAGGATGTTCCAGTTTTTCGATTTTTGTGGAAAGATTTCCGTAACGTATGGAATTAACAGTGTTTGTAACCATCCCCAAATAATCGTTAATTTTTGACCAGCGTTTGTTTGTCTGTTTTGTAATTAAAAATAAGCAGAGAAAAACAATTATGATACTGAAATTTATTATGTACCAGAGCATACGAACTCCTTTAAAATAATCTGATTTTATGGTACAATTATAGCAAATATCACTTTTTATGTTAATACATTAAAGGAAGTATGATGGGAACTTTGAAACTGCCAGATACTATTAAAATGGTTATTACTGATTTTGACGGAGTTGTGACTGATAATTGTGTTTATATCAGCGATGATTTTTCCATGAGCCGTAAGCTTAATTTTAAGGATATTATGGGATTTTCACTGCTTAAAAAGAACGGATATAAGATTGGTATTATTTCAGGTGAAAAAAATTCTGCAATTGAACTGATAGCGGGAAAATTCTTAATAGATGAGGTGCATCAGGACATCAGAATAAAAATTAATGTATTACAGTCTATTATCGAAAAATATGGACTGACACAGAATGAATATGTCTATATCGGGGATGATGTAAATGATTTGGAATGTTTGAATTATGCAAAGTATAAGATAACAGTACCGCATGCACCTGAAAAGCTCAAAAAGCTTAAAGGCATACAGATTACGAAAAATGACGGAGGCAGCGGTGCATTTAGAGAGGTGGCAGATTGTTTGATTGGCTAGAAAAAATTATAGAAAAAATTGCAAGTCTTAACTTTTCGGTTGATAAGTATAAAAAAGATACTATTATTCAATCACTGCCATCTCTGGCTTATGTTAACAGAGCAAAAACATGTATTGATGAAGAAGATTATAAAGAAGCTGAACGTATCCTGAATGAGGCATTAGAGCTTCCTCAGGAGGATGCGCTTGTATACAAATACCTTGGAATTACTGCCGAAAAAACAGGAAGAATTGATGATGCGCTAAGAGCTTATAAAAAATCTGCCACCCTCAACAGCCAGGACAAAGATATATGGAAAATGCTCGGCTTTTCATATCTCAACTGTAATCTTTGCGAAGATGCTGAAAAATCTTTTGAAAATGCAAACAGAATTTCACCGTCAAATACCGATATTTTTACCGGCTGGGGAATGACTTTGATGAAACAGAAGCGTTTTTCCGAGGCGCATGAAAAATTTATAGAAGCATCTAAGATTAATAAATATAATTTTATGGCTATACTGCTTGCGGCGATAATGGAAGTAAGGCTGGAACGCTATGACGATGCAGAGGCTAAGCTGAACTTTCTTGCAAATGTCAGCCCAAATGAATCAAATAATTATGAATATGCCAATCTTAAATTTATAAGGGGAGATTACCAAACAGCATTACATTATGCCAAAAAAGCTCTTGGTTTTAATAAAAACATGCTTCCTGTTTACCTTCTTCTTGGAAGAATTTATACAATACAGTTAGATGCAGAAAATGCAATGAACGCGTTTGAAGAAGCTTACAGGAGAGAGTTGATTACTCCTAATCTTTTCTATGAGTGGGGAATTTCTCTGCAAAAGTTTGAAAGATTTGAACAAGCAAAAGAAAAGTTTGAAAAAGTTCTTGAACTATCGCCTGACGAGGATAATGCTATAGCTGCAAAAGCTCTGTGTGATGCAGCATGCAAAAATGTAGACGCTGCAGAACCTGTTCTTGCGCCTCTGCTTCTCAAAAATCCTCAAAGCTATCCGGCACTTAAAGGCATGGCTTTTGTAAAATTTTATACAAACCATTTTGATGAAGCTGTTGAAGAATTTAAGACTGTTTTAAAGTCAGAACCCTTTGATGTTTCAATCTATTACTATATAGCAAAAGCTTATGTTAAGCTCTCAAATGATATTCTTGCAAAAGAATATTTTGAACACAGTTTAAAAGAAAATCCGGGGCATATAATATCTTATCTTGATTATTCACAATACTTAATTAACCAAAATGAATATCAGGAAGCCCAGCGTAAGCTCAGACGAGCATTGAAGATTGATGAAAATAATACTGAAATTTTAAACCTTTTATTTCATGTAAGTTACGTACTTGTCAAAGAAAACGTTTGTGAATATAATGTAAAAGAAGCTTTGTCAATTGCAGAAAAAATCTGTTCAATAAACAAAGATTTCTTCAGGTATGAAGAAGAAAAAGCCGATTTGGAGAAAATTTTAAACAGCTAAAAGAAAGAGAAAACCTTGAGAAAGATAATTGTTCAAAAATTTGGCGGTACCTCTGTAGCAGATACCGAAAAAATTAAAAATGTAGCAAAAGTTGTTATAAAGGAAAAAAACAACGGCAATGATGTAGTAGTAGTAGTTTCAGCAATGGGTCATACAACTGATTACCTTGTAAAAATGGCTAAGGACTTAAGTAAAAACCCTTCAAGCCGCGAAATGGACATGCTTCTTTCTACCGGTGAAGGTGTTTCTATTGCGCTTTTGGCAATGGCTATTCAGGCAGAAGGTTATGATGCCGTAAGCTTTAATGCTATGCAGGTCGGAATTGTTACTGAAAATGTCCATTCAAAAGCAAGAATTATTGATATTAAAACAGAGAAACTGAAGAAAAACCTTAATGAAGGAAAGATTATTGTTGTAGCCGGTTTCCAGGGTGTAACCGAAGAAGGCGAGATTACAACACTCGGACGCGGAGGCTCTGATACATCTGCGGTTGCTCTGGCAGCAGCATTAAATGCTGAAAGATGTGATATTTATACTGATGTTGAAGGTGTTTATACAACAGATCCGCGTGTCGTTCCAACAGCCTCAAGACTAGATGAAATCTCTTATGAGGAAATGCTGGAGCTTGCACATGCAGGAGCAAATGTTCTTCATCCGCGAAGTGTTGAAACTGCAAAACAATTTAATGTTCCTCTAAGGGTTAGAAGCAGTTTCAAAACAGAAAATTTAGGTACATTAATTTTAGGAGTTGAAAAAATGGAAATATACAAACCGGTTGCAGGCGTAGCTGCTGATTTATCACAGGCAAGAGTTGTAGTATGCGATGTTCCTGATGTTCCGGGGCAGGCTGCAAAACTATTCAGCAACCTTGCAAAACAAAATATTTCTGTAGACATGATTATCCAGTCTTATGCAAGAAAAGTTTCTAACACAAACGACATTGCCTTTACCATAGATAGTGCTGATATTGATAAAACTATAGAAACTTTAAATGTGCTTAAAGAAGAACTTAATTGCGGCGAAATTCAGGTTAACCCTGAAATTGCAAAGGTTTCAATAGTCGGCGCCGGAATGATTGACCGACCGGGTATAGCTTCAACAATGTTTGAAACTCTTGCTGAACAGGGTATAAACATAAAAATGATTTCAACCAGTGAAATTAAAATCAGCTGTCTTGTAAATAAATCTGATGCACAAAAAGCAGTAAAAGCACTTCATGAGGTGTTTGAATTATCAAGTGATGAAGTTGCAGACGTTAAAGGCGACCTGCCTAACGTATAAGTTAGATAAATGGAGGTTAAGTTATGAGAAATTTAGTAATAGCAAGGTTCTTCGGGGGGGGGGCAAGGTAATTTAAGCTCCATATCCGGCATCACAGCGGCGAAAAGAAACTGTAAATCAGGATTTACTTTGGCTGAGGTTCTTATAACACTTGGTATAATAGGTATTGTTGCAGCAATGACACTGCCTAATATTACTGCAAAATATAGAAACCGCGTTTTAAAATCGAGGTTTAATAAGAATTACAGTATTTTATCACAAGCATTAGCACTCACATCTGCAGAACTGGGGCAAGGCTTGCATGTAATGTTTGAAAACGAACAGCCGGGATGGGACGGTGCAGTTGTGTTCAGAGATACATTCTATAAGTATCTGAAACATTTAACCGCGGGAGGAATTAAATTCAGCCATCTAAATGGTAATTTTAGTTCATACAATCCTAATCAGACCAATGCTGCTCCTACAATGGGACTGGGTGCTTTACCGGGTTATAAGATACTGGCGGACGGAACAGCAGTTTCTGTTTTAAAAAATAACGGCAATTTGAACGTCTTGGTTGATATAAATGGTAGAGAAAAACCTAATAGAGTTGGTTATGATGTTTTTCTTTTTATTGTTGATGCTAAACAGGATAAGTTGGTTAGCTGGAGTACTGATAAAGTTTATTGCTCTAAAACTTCTACGAAATCATACAACGGAAGAGCATGTACATATTACGCTTTGATAGATGTATGCCCTGATAATCCAGAAAAAGGCTACTGGGAAGGGTTGGACTATTAAAAAAAAAGGAGCCGAAAGGCTCCGTTGGAATTAAGAATAGCTGGAAGTATGAAAAAGATTTAAGTATATTAAACGGAATTAGTGTATTTTTTACAATTACCCGTATGGATAAACCAAACAGGTATATAAATTTATATTAATTTTTTGGTTATCACCCATGCGGGTATATTTGATTTGGCAGCAAAAACCCTGTGAAGTAATAATAAGTGTATTTTTACCACTTTATGCTAAAATGTACATTATTTCTAAGTTATAGACTTCTTAATAAAAGTTCACAATAGGGGTTGACAAATATTTTTTTATAGTCTATAGTAAAAATGTAAGATGAAGTGTTAAAAAAACACTTAATAAGAAAAAGCCTTACGAGAGGAGGGCAATTATGATAACAATTAATCCAGTTAATTTTAACAACAGCAAAAAATATGTTTCTTTCGGAGAAGGAAACCTAAATAATATAACCTCAAGCGTAGGTATTTTATCATTGCAGGCTCCTGATGCAAAAAGAGAGTTTGCCGGTAATTTATATATGACAAAGAAAGCTGATGCAGTACAGACAAATCCTGCTAAAGCTTTTGTTTACAAACTTGTCAAGGCTTATAATATGGCTGTTCAGTCTGAACAGAAAAATCAAGTTAGCAACCCTAAACAAATTTCTTTCATCGGCTAATTTTTCAGCCGGTTGAAATTAAAGGTTGTATCGAGATTTACGTTTACCCCCAATTTACTGATAGTAATATACTCCATGTTACTAAGTATAAAATTCATAGTTTGATTTATCCTTTCCTTGAGAAAGGAAAGGATAACAAATTATGGATGACAAAATTAAAGAATTACGAAAAAATGCGGATTCCGCAAGAAATTATTTTCTAGAATATCTTGCTTATACAATTGGTCCGCTTGAACTTAAAAATCTGATGGATGAAGAGCATATAAATCTTTTGGATGTAAGACGCCATGCTGATTTTGATATTTCCCATATTCCGGGTGCCATTTCTCTTACCAAAGATGAGCTTGCGGACAATCTTGATAAACTGGATAAGGAAAAGACAACTGTTGTCTATTGTTATAACTCCCAGTGTCATCTCGGGGCTCAGGCGTGTCTTATTCTTGCTGATTACAGCTATCCTTGCGTACTTTTGCAAGGAGGATTTAAGGTTTGGAAAGAGGACTTTCTTTTTGCTTCTACCTAAAACGGTGTGATTATTAGATGTTAGCGCCCCCGTTATTCATTTTTTTAAAAACGTTAGCGCCGCCTTCTTTTTGTTTAACTGCATTAATAACGAATTCATTTGCCTCGCTGTCGCGGGCTATTGCTTCTTTTAACTCAAGCATTGACTTGTAATTAAGTTTTCTTAATGAGGGATCATTAACATTTTTTAAATACTTTTTGAAATTTTCCTGTGCTTCAAAATTGAAGCCGGGAAGTTTCATATTAAGAGAGTACCATTTATAAAATTCACGCAGAAGGTAGTACGGTTCAATTATACCTTCGCTTAAAACTATTGCAGGTGTACTTGTAAAGCCTATTTTGTGTTTTATGAAAAAGTTAATATATAAAGCTTTAAATCCTTTCAATGATGTTATTAAACCTTCTTCTTCCCCTATTGATTTTAGAATTTTGTCTGCATTTTTCAACTTATAAACTTTTGTTCCTTGAGCCTCGATATATTCCAATAGTTTGCCAGGATTGTTTGCACAGGCTGACATTATTTCTGAAACATTTTTGCGTACCAGTTCTATATTTTGGTTGGTCTGCGCACTTAATGTAACGGTTTCTGTGCCGGAGATTATAGTTTTGCTTGTAGAATTTGAAAACGAAGTGTCAAGGTGTCTGCCCAGTATTTTCGTTAATATATTCTCTTTTACAGAAAGAAAGAAGTATCTTATTTTAGTTGAAATATTTTTCATAACAGAACTATACAATATTTAAATATAAATGCCTTCATCTGTGTAGTTGAAATATTAAGAATGTTACAAAAATAAGAAAGTATGAAATTTATTGTTAAAGCATGTTTTTATATATTTACGTATAACTATATTTAAAAGAAGAGAGTAATTTTGGTACGAATTATTCAAAAAGATAATAGCATGTTTTTATGCTTCTCCTTAATAAAGCAAAGGAGGGGCTATGTGTAGTGTAGGATTTGACAGTCAGTTTGGCATGAATGTAAAAATGTACCAGCAGATGCAGCGTACTAAATTTGGCATGGGTGTGCGTTCATCCGGTTTTAACCCTCAGCTTAGCATGAATACGGGAATATTTACTGCCGGAAAACCTAATTTGTTTGCTGCAAATAATACCAGCTCGCTTAATTTTAACGGCGTACAGTATGATAATAAATATGCAATGCTTAATTCAGTAGGCAATGATGATAAAAATGCACAGGGGGCTGATAAATCTTTTAAAGATATTTTAAAAGACGCCGGCAGCGTGATAAAAGAAGCATTTAGTTCAATTGGTGAAGAAATAAAATCAGGCTTTAATTCAGGTGTTAAGTTTGTAAAAAATCTATTTGGCGGCAAAAAATCCGATGCAGCTAAAAACGGTTCGGAGATCGGCAAGCAATCATTGAATGATATTCAAAACGCACAAGATAAATCAACGCTTAATCAGGCATTACAAAGTGCAAACAATGATAATCAGGCAGTTCAACAAAATCTTCAAAATGACAATAAAGCTCTAAAAACTTCACAAAATCAAGAAACAAAAGCCCAGCAAGGGGCGGACGCAGCTGAGGCCGGATTAAATGAGGCGAACCAGGGCTTAGATGGTGCAAATCAGGAGCTGGGTAATGCTCAGACCGAAGTGCAAAATGCTGAACAAGGTTTGCAAACTGCCAAAACTAATGTTGCTACTGCGCAGCAGGCTCTTGATGCAGCAAAAGCAGCTGCAACCCCTGAAAATCCTAATAGTGCAGCAATCGCAAAAGCCCAGGGTGATTTAAACACTGCAAAACAAGAAGAGCAGCTGGCGCAGAAGAAGCTTGATGAGGCAAAACAACGTGAAACTCAAGCTCAAGAAGGTGTTTCTGCATCAGAACAGGAAGTGCGGGTATCAGAACAACAAAACACAGAAGCTCAAGCCGGACTGGAACAGGCTGTATCTAATACAGAAGCTGCAGAAGCTCAGGTTCAAACTACAGAAGCCAGAGGTGAAGAATTAACTGAAGGTATTGAACAAGGTGAGCAAAAGATGCAGCAAATGGATGCAAATACTCCTGCTGAAGGTTCTACAGATACATCTGGTATAAATTCCGGCGTCCAGTCTAATGTTTATGAAAATAACGGAAATTATTTTGTTAATGGTTATCAGACAAATAAAGATATGTATGATGCTGCTCAAAATATGGATCAAAATGTAGTTCAAGCAGGATTTTCTCCTGGTTCGACAACAGATGTGTATATTGAAGGGCAGGATGAGCCGCAAACCTTTACTGTTCAAAACGGTAAATATCTGGTAAACGGACAAGAGGTCGATTCAAAGACTTTTGTTTCTGAATATAATAATGCAAAAGCTAATCAGGAACCAGGAAGCGGTAATGATATATCTTTAATTAACGATGATTATTCAAAATACAAGTCTGGCGCAGGCGAAAACAGAGGAACCCATATATCAGGACAGAGCACAGATTCTGCTTCCGCTCCTGGAGCTAAGGAATACAGCAGACCTGCTGCGGATGAGTCAGGCAATGGTCAGGTCGATCAAGAATTTAAAGCAAAAAATCAGAAACGTGAAGATGCGGAATGGGAAGCTTATAAAGCCTCAAGACGCGCTAAAAAATAAATATTACTCTATGCAAAATATTAAACTTGTATAAAGATTGTATTAAATACACTTGCTTTTTGTTTTTATTTGCTATAAAATGTAATTGTGAAATAAATCACGAATGATTTGCAGATGGAATTACATAATAGCAAATAAATAAGTTACATAAAGGAGAACAAACTTATGACAACAAAAAGCAAAAAGACCGTTGAAAACCTTGAAAAAGCTTTAAACAGCTCTTCTGTGGTTGACAGCGCCGAAAAATTGGAAATGCTGATCGAAAGAGTTAAAAAAGCTCAGAAGATTTATTCAACATTCACTCAGGAACAAGTGGATGCAATTTTTAAAGCCGCAGCTACAGCTGCTGATAAAGCACGTATTCCTTTAGCAAGAATGGCTGTAGAAGAAACAGGTATGGGTGTTCTTGAAGATAAAATTATCAAAAACCACTTTGCTTCAGAATACATCTACAACAAACATAAAAATGTTAAAACTTGCGGAATTATTAAAGAAGACAAGGCTAATGGTATTAAAACCGTTGCAGAACCTCTTGGTGTTATTGCAGGTATTGTACCTACAACAAACCCTACTTCAACTGCAATTTTCAAATCTTTAATCGCTTTGAAAACAAGAAACGCTATTATCTTCTCTCCACACCCTAGAGCTACAAAATGTACAATTGAAGCTGCTAAAATCGTGTTGGAAGCTGCTGTTAAAGCAGGCGCTCCGGAAGATATTATCGGATGGATTGATATTCCGTCAATTGATTTATCCAACCAATTAATGAAACACCCTGACATTGCTTGTATCTTAGCTACAGGCGGTCCTGGCATGGTTAAAGCTGCATACTCATCAGGCAATCCTGCTTTAGGTGTAGGTCCTGGTAACGCTGCGGCTGTTATCGATGAAACTGCCGATATTAAAATGGCTGTTTCTTCAATCCTTATGTCAAAAACTTTCGATAACGGTATGATTTGTGCTTCTGAACAATCAGTAGTAGTTGTTGATAAAGTTTACGAAGAAGTTAAAAAAGAATTTATCTACAGAGGTGCATACCTTATCAATGAAAAAGAAGAAAAGAAAATGATTGACCTTCCGTTCATTGACCCTAAACGTGGTACAGCGCACCCTGATATCGTTGGTCAACCGGCCTGGAAGATTGCAGAGTTAGCAGGATTTGAAATCCCTAAGACTGCAAAAATTATTTTGGCAGAAAGACCTTCTGTAGACTGGGAAGATCCGTTCTCAAGAGAAAAATTATCTCCTGTATTAACTATGTACAGAGCTAAAGACTTTGAAGAAGCTACAGAAATGACTTATGAACTCGTATCAAAAGGCGGAGCAGGCCACTCTGCAGACCTTTATACAGATACCCGCAGCCAGGAAAGAGTAGACAGATTTGCTGAAAAAATGCCGGCTTGCAGAGTTTTGATTAACTCTCCATCTGCACAGGGCGGTATCGGTGATTTATACAACTTCAAATTGGAACCATCACTTTCGCTCGGATGCGGATCATGGGGTAAAAACGCCGTTTCTGGTAACATCGGTGTTGAAAATTTATTGAACTACAAGACAGTTGCTGAAAGGAGAGAAAATATGCTCTGGTTTAAAGTTCCGCCTAAAGTTTACTTCAAGAGAGGTGCTGTTGATTTAGCTCTCCGTGAACTTGAAGGTAAAAAACGCGCCTTTATCGTAACTGACAGATTCTTGTTCAATTCAGGTGCAGTTGACAGCATTGTTAAAGTTTTGGATGAAGTCGGTATTGACCACCAAATCTTCTTCGATGTTAAACCGGATCCTACATTATCTACAATTAATCAGGCTATGGAAATTATCAGACCTTATGAACCTGATGTTATCATTTCATTAGGCGGCGGTTCTCCTATGGATGCTGCTAAGATTATGTGGTTAATGTATGAACAGCCTGATACAGTATTTGAAGACATCTCTATGAGATTTATGGATATCAGAAAGAGAATTTGCAGAATTCCTGAATTGGGTAAAAAAGCTACTATGGTTGCTATCCCTACAACTTCAGGTACAGGTTCAGAAGTTACACCTTTCGCAATCATCACTGATGACGAAACTCACGTAAAATACGCTATTGCAGATTACGCATTAACTCCTAATATGGCTATCATTGACCCTAACTTTGTTGATGGTATGCCAAAAGGCTTGACAGCTGCATCAGGTATTGACGCACTTGTTCACGCTACAGAAGCTTATGTTTCAGCATTGGCAACTAACTTCACAAATTCAAATGCTCTTGAAGCAACCAAGTTAGTATTCAGATACCTCGAAAGATCTTACCACGAAGGTGCTAACGATCCTATCGCAAGAGAAAAAATGCACTATGCAGCAACAATTGCAGGTATGGCATTTGCTAACTCATTCTTAGGATTGTGCCACTCTATGGCTCACAAATTGGGTGCTATGTTTAATGTACCTCACGGTGTTGCAAACGCATTGTTAATCAGACAGGTAATCAAATACAACGCAGTTGATTGTCCGAAAAAACAATGTATCTTCCCTCAATACAAGTTCCCTAATGCTAAGGCTAAATACGGCCAAATTGCAGATGAACTTGGTTTAGGCGGTAAAAACGATGATGAAAAAGTTGAATTGTTAATCAAGGAAATTGACAGATTAATGAAAGCTATCAATCTTCCTAATTCAATCAAAGACTTCGGTGTTACTGAAGCTGACTTCAACGCTAAGTTGGATGAAATGGTTGAATTGGCATTCGATGATCAATGTACAGGCGCAAACCCTGCTTATCCGTTGATGGAAGACATCAAAGCAATCTACAAAGATGCTTATGAAGGTATTGTAAGAGATTACTATCCATCTAAGTAGTTTGATTGTTTAGCTAAAGTTAAAAGAACCGCCTTTTTAGGCGGTTCTTTTTTTGTTATGGAAGATTTTCCCAATAACTTTTATTTTCGTCATGTGGAAATTTATTTGCAATTGCATAGCGCCCGCAGCCCGTACCTTCATTATCCCAATCATGACCTTTGTAAAAATAACATGTATCATTGTTTTTATCTTGATCTCCTATAATTTTTCCATTTTTGGTCATTTCCAGCCGGAATAAATCATAACCAAATCTGTTGGGATTTTTAAATGGTCCATTAGTATCAACATAAATAATTATATTGCCGCCTGTGTGACAGTTGAATGAAAGCAACATACCGTTAGGCAGAATCATTGGAGAAAATGATAAAAAACTTCCGTTATAAGTAAATTCATTTCCGTTAGAAGTATACATTTTTAAATCTGCTGTTTCTGTTTTATCTAAATTTTTAATTACTTTATAATATTTTGGTGCTAATTCTACGTATTTGTCTAAATATGGATCTATATATCCTATCCCAGTTGGATTACCCAGAAAATCAATAAAATCTCCTTCATTTTCCATATACATTTTGTATGATGCCTGTTGAATGATACTATAAGCAGCTTTGAATTGGGTTTCTAATACCTTATTTCTATGTTTTTTAATAATATTTGGCAGTGTCAATGCCGCAACAATACCAATGATACCCAGTGTAATTAAAACTTCCGCTAAAGTAAAAG
>CABLZX010000012.1:0-91140 GCA_902383995.1 uncultured Brachyspira sp. | reverse complement strand
CCTAAAAATCTAGCCTGTGATGCTGCCATTCCCATAGCATGTTTCCCTTCGTTTTTTGTTCCCTTATACTTTTTATTACGGCTTCGGGAGTCAAAAACTTTAAACATGGCCTCCATGGAATTTAACAATTCTTAACATAAATCTTGAAAAGCATCTAAAAAAGGGGCTTTGGAAAATCCAAAGCCCCTTTAATATTGACAAAAAGATTAATTATTTTGCTGCTTTTGCTGCTTCGAATACAACATCAAAAGCCTCTTTATCATTTACTGCAAGTTCTGCAAGCATTTTTCTGTTAACCAGAATATTAGCTTTTTTGCATGCATTAACAAATCTTGAATAGCTCATACCGCGTTCTCTAACAGCTGCATTAATTCTTACAATCCATAATCTTCTCATATTACGTTTTGTAGTACGTCTATCTCTGTAAGCATATTTTAATGCTTTCATAACAGCAGTATTAGCTACTTTAAAAATTCTGCTTCTTGCACCGATAAAGCCTTTAGCAAGTTTTAATATTTTTTTGTGTCTGTTACGACTTACATTACCACGTTTTACTCTCATTTTTTACGCTCCTATCTTGAATACTTCTTGTATGGTAACTCGTGAGATACCAGTTTTAAGTGTGAGTCAGACAAAGTCACCATCTTGAAAATCTTACGTTTTCTTGATTCTGACTTGTGTTGGAGCAAGTGGCCTATACCTGCATGTCGTTTCATGATTTTGCCGGTTGCAGTAACTTTATAGCGTTTTGCAGCGGCTCTGTGTGTTTTCATTTTTGGCATTTTCTTCTCCTTTTCAGTTAAGTAGTTACAAAAAAGTTTCAGGCATACCAAAGCCGTAAAACTTTCGTAAAATAATACTACACCACAAAAAAAACGATTGCAAGTAAATATTAAATAATGTATAATATATATACATAATAAAGGAGGATATTTAGATGCAAAACACAGTTATAGTTTCAAAACTCAGATGGGGGGGGGGTACAGATAGTCTAAATCTTACCACAGGTAAAAGAGTTTATCGTAACATTTTAAGAACACCAAAGTGCAAATCTTTTTTAAGAATTTTTTCTATTGCAGACGCTTTTAATATTAAGACGAGGTTCTCCTTAGCTGAGATCTTTTCTCTCATATCAGGCAGATTTTGTCTTTGTAAATATGCGTTTACTCTTGCTGAGGTACTTATCACCCTTGGTATTATCGGTATAGTAGCTGCTATGACACTGCCAACATTGGTTCAAAATCACAAAAATGCTGAATTACAAACAGGGTTGAAAAAAGCCTATTCTGTACTAAGCCAGGCGCTTGATCTATATTATGCAAAAAATGGAGAAAGAATCAAACCTGATGGAACAGTGGGTTCTCAAAGTTTACAGAAAATGATCATGCCTTATTTTATTAATGCGAAAAATTGCGGTACAGGGTCAGGAAACAATGCATCAAAAGCGTGCGTACCTAATAACAGTTATGTAGACGAAGACAGCAGAAAAGCCGATATTTATAAATCATACAATGGGCAAAAGGCAAATTTTGCTTTCTTGGATGACGGTCAATTCTTAGTAAATGACGGAATGCTTGTTCTCATTGAAAATACAGTTGGCGGCACAACATTATTTCTCTCTGTTGACGTTAACGGATATAATAAAAGACCAAATAGATTCGGACAGGACTTATTTACGTTCCAAATTGACAAAAAAGGGATATTAAAACCTATGGGAGCAGAAGGAACAACATTTCCACTCAGTGAGTACCCTAGCTATTGCAACCCGAAATCTACAGATATAAATAACGGTATATCATGCACATATAAGGCTTTAACTGAACCGGATTACTTTAAAAATCTTCCAAAATAAAACAATTAAGTCCGCAAAAATGCGGGCTTTTTTATTCCCATGTATATTTCTGTCCGGTGCTAACATCTTCTATTTTTACATATTTAGAAAGAATTATTTTTGCTTCTAAATCTGTACAGTGACAAGGGAATATGCGCTGAACGCTCTGATTACGCAGATATTCACCCAATTTATTTATCTCATCTTCGCTTCTGTTTATTAGGTATAAGCCCCCGATAATAGTATTAACACGTTCTTCACCGGTTACATATTTAGCGTGCTCAATTATATTCTCTACACCGCTATGTGAACAGCCGGATATGATGACAAGCCCTTCGTTTGATTTATAGGCAAGAGCTGTTTCATCAGGCGCATAATCAATTTTTACTTCTCTTGGAACCGGAATTTCACCAAGGTACATAAGTTTCGGGGTAATTGGCATTGGTTTTGTTGTCAGGATAAGATTAAAAAACTTATCCATTTCTTCTTTTGACAGGTGATAACTTTCGTTATCAAGGATATTACTTTCGCCCTGCTTAAAAACATCAGGGTGTGAGATAACATTTTTTGAATTAAAGTCTATACCAACATATTTAAATTTTTGATATAAAGACTGAAGTCTTAAAAATCCGCCTATATGATCAATATGACTATGTGACAACACAATATCAGTAATCTGTGCAAGATCAATCTGCATTTTATAGGCATTTTTTATAAAAGCGTCGCTGGAACCACAGTCAAAAAGGAGTTTTAAGTCAAACTCTTCAATAAGAAAAGATAACCCATGTTCAGAAATTAGACAATTTCCAGCATGAGTATTATTATCCACCAAAACCGTCAATTCCATATATACATTTTATATTATGTTTAAAGTTTTGTCAATAATTACAAAGGATTAGATTATCTTATTCAAGCTTCAAATAGTTCACTTTTTCCCAACTTAAATCAAGATATTTTACCTTTGAATCCACAAGTTTTACCTGTGGTAGAATAGAAGGGATTCTTTCCAGCCGCTTAAATACATTTTCGTCTATTTTGCCAATTCTTATATTTACAGTTTTGATTTTTACATATACATCATACGGATTCCTGAAATCAATATACTCTACAGGCTCTTTTGAATATGTTTCTACATATTTCACAATTTTTTCTATCTGCTGGACTTTTCTTGCATCCCATTTTGTATAATCATCCCCTTTATTTCCATAGGAAAGAACTAATATTGTCTTGAATTTTTTATCCAGAGGCAGAAATTCTTTTCCGATAATTTTCCCGTCTTTTGTAAATGCTGCCACTGGCTGGACTTTTGCATCAGGAGAAACAGTGAGAACTGGAACCCGTTCCTTTAATATTATCTGAAGTCTTGCCGGAAAGGCATAGCGTCTTATATACACATCTTCAACAGGCGTAAGGCTTTTTATCTGTTTTTCTATCGCAGAGGTATTTGCCATATAAATAGGAACATTTGGAACTTCGCTTGCACGAAGAAGAGCAAGTATTCTGTATGATTTAACAATATTATTATTTAAAATAACTACAGAATTACTGCTTGAGGTTGTAAAGACTTTTTTATCAAGATACCACTGCGGCATTTTTGAAATATAAACAAAACCAAGAAGCAGAAGTACTGTCATCAGAAAGCGGAAAAAATTTCTAAACACTCCCTGAGTTTTTCTCACACGCCTAATCTGCCGTTTTTTCCTGACGGTTTTAACCAGACGTTTCGGATCAATTACTTCTTCCTGTTCTTGATTTTGTTCAAAATCTTCCATTTGCTTCCTTATTTATTTAAACCAGCACTATTTAATATACACAAGACAAGCTCATCATAACTAATACCCATTGCAGCAGCCTGTGCCGGCAAATCACTTGTAGCTGTCATGCCGGGACTTGTATTTATCTCTAAAAGATATGGAACATCGTCTTTCATCATAAAGTCCACTCTTGCAACTCCGCTGCAGCCGGCTGTTTCAAATGCTTTTACAGCAACTGATTTTACATGTTTTGTAACTTCTTCTGACAGACGTGCAGGAACTATAAAATCAGACATTCCACTTTGATATTTTGCTTCATAATCATACCATTCATTTTTAGGACGAATTTCAAGGATTTCTGTTGCAAAAGGTTCTCCTTCACACTCCAAAACACCGACTGTGACAAAAAAGCCGTCAATAAATTCTTCTACAAGCACATTATTGTTATATTTTGCAGCAAGCTCATAAGCCGCTTTTAACTCTTCAGGACGGTTAACCTTTGTCATACCAAAGCTGGACCCTTCGCAAACAGGCTTTGTAAATAATGGATATTTCAGATCTTTTGTTTTTTCCATAACATCTTCGCCTTTTCTGACAAAAGCTGATTTTGCCATTGGAATATCAGGGCAGGTAGAAAGAATTCTTTTTGTAAATTCTTTATTCATACAAATCGAACTTGCCATAACTCCGCATCCTGCATAAGGAATTCCAAGAATTTCAAGTATACCCTGAATACAGCCGTCTTCGCCGTATTTTCCATGAAGAGCATTGAATGCATAGGCATAATTACCTTCTTTTAATGTTTTTGCAATGTCTTTATCAACAACTACCATTTCAGCATTAGAATAGCCAAGCCTTTTTAAAGCTTCAAAACAACCTTTGCCGGAACGCATTGAAATCTCCGCCTCTGATGACATACCGCCGCATAATACTGCAATTTTAGCATCCTTATTTATTTTATCATTTTTAATTCTTTGCATATTTCAACCTCTTTTTTGTTATTTCCTCCAAGGTATCTAACCTCGGGTTTTAATTCAATTCCAAATTTTTCTTTTACACCGCTGTACATTTTATACATAATTTCTAAAATATCAGTTGAGCTTCCCGCCCGGTCATTTATTATGAAATTCGCATGGTTTTCCCATACATGAACCCCGCCTGAGGATAAAGATTTTGCTCCGGAGGCCTCAAGCAGCCTTCCCGCAGAATCACCGTCCGGATTTCTAAATACACTGCCGCAGTTTGGTAAAACCAGCGATGGCTGTTTTGCTTTTCTAAATGCAAGATTTTCCTGCATTTTTGCATTTATTAAAGCACTGTCTGAATGTGTGAGATTAAACTCGGCAGACAAAATCACTAAATCTCTCTTCTGGCATATTGAAGTCCTATAAGAAAACTCCATTTCTTCTTTTGAAAGTTTTATTACCGCTTGCTTTTCTCTGTCATAACAAACTGCATAAATAAGAGTATCACTTACAGACTGCCCGTGAGCTCCTGCGTTCATAAAGACCTCACCGCCTATAGAGCCGGGAAATGCAATCATAAATTCAAGTCCGCTTAGATTTTCAGCAGCTGCTGCCTGGGCAAGCTTTGGACCCTTTAAGCCGCATTCAGCTTTTACGATAGTTCCATTTATCTCGTAATTTACAAGACGTGTAGTAAGAATAACAGTTCCGTCGTATCCGTCTGTTGACACAAGTGTATTTGAAAGATTGCCAAAAACCTTTGCATCCTTTTCCTTCGCCAACAGCTCAGAAAATTCTTCAATGCTTTCTGGGAAAATAACCTTCTTAATCTTTCCTCCGCATTTAAATGAAGTTAAGTTTTTTACATCATAATCAAATTCAACGCGCAACGTCTGCAAGCTCCTTATTTAAAGCCAGAAGTTCTCTGCCAACTGCGGTTATTGTACCTGCACCAAGACCTATTACAACATCATCTTTTTTCAGCGACGGGTAAAGCTTTTTAGCAACCGCCTTCATATCTCCGCTGATATATTCACAATTAATACCTTTTGCTGAAAGATCCTGCGCGAATTTTTCAGAGTTAACACCTTCTATTACGTCCTCTGATGCAGCATAAACATCCGTTACAACAACTTTATCAACACTATCAAACGCATTCAGAAATTCATCCCAAAGATTTTGTAATCTGGTATATCTGTGCGGCTGGAATACTGCAATAATGTTTTTACCTTTAAAGCTTAGAGCAGAAGATAGTGCTGCCTTAATTTCTGTAGGATGGTGGGCATAATCATCATATATAGATATACCATCAAAATCTCCTACTTTCTGGAAACGTCTTCCCATTCCGGCGAAAGTTGCAAAATGAGGCTTAACAAGCTCTAAATCCACCCCTGCCTGATGAAGACTTGCCAGAACAGAAAGAGCATTATACACATTATGAATACCTTTAAGAATAATTTTTAAACTTATAAGAAAATCCCCTCTGAAATAAACATCAAAATCTGTATATTCAGAGTTAAACTCAATATTTTTTGCCTGATAATCCGCACCTTCTGAAAGCCCAAAGGTCATAGTTTTATGACTATGCAATCCTTTTGAAGCTTCGCAGTCATAATTCACCAGAACAACTCCGTCATCAGGCATTTTTGAAATAAACGATTCAAAAGTTTCAAGAATTGACTGAAGACCATTTTTATAAAAATCAAGGTGGTCTGCTTCAAGATTATTTACAACTACAATATTAGGGACATACTTAACAATAGTACCATCGCTTTCATCAAGCTCTGCGGCAAAATATTTTCCACCTTGACAATGAGCATTTGTATCAAGCTCGGGAATAATACCGCCCACAACATATGACGGTTTTAAACCTGCTTTTTCCATTACATAAGATGAAAGACCACTGGTTGTAGTTTTTCCATGTGTTCCTGAATATCCAAGAAAGAATTTCCCTTCTCTTGAAATTTCTGCTAACAAGTCAGAACGGTGATAAATTGGCAGCCCCAATTCTTTTGCTCTTATCATTTCTGGATTATCCCGACGTATCGCTGTGCTTGCTATTACCACACAATCTTCCGGCACATTATCCGCACTGTGTCCTATATGTACGGTTGCGCCAAGCTTTTTAACTTTTTGGACATATTTGCTGTCGCAAACGTCAGACCCTGCTACTTCACAGCCGTTTTCGAGCAGATACTTCGCAAGTCCGCTCATTCCTACTCCGCCTATTGCTATAAAATAATATTTTTTACCTTTCAAAACTCTCATCCCTAATTAATGTATTATTCCTTTTTTAATTATATTACATAAATTTTTTTAAGGATGTAATCTTTACCTTTTGTAAATAAAATTTTTAAGATAACAAATTTTTTATATTAGCGACATTAAAAAATATATGAGCAACACTATTGTCAAAAATAATTACAGTTTTCTTCCTATAAAATATTCTAGAATTGTCCCAAGATTACTTATTATGACACGAAAAAATATACCAGCAGAAGATTTATTATCTGGTGAAAAGTTTTTCGTTAATATTTACAAAATGATTGATACGCAAAAGGGTATTGATGCTGGACAAATGATTGCCAGACCTGTTAGAAATGTAATAAATAGGAGTGTATACCCTGATGAAATAAATTTCGATGCTTTCAAAATTGAAAAATTAAAAGTAACAGAACCAAGGCAAGGTTATGGAAAAGAGTTAATAAAATACGCAAAATTGGAAAGCAAAAAATATAACTGTCAAGGTAGAGTTTTTCTAAGCGCAACTACAAAATATGATCACAAAAATCCAAGTCACATATTCTATAGAAAAATGGGATTTGAAACAGCAAGTTCAAGAATAAATAAAGCATTTGACCGATGCATTTCAGAAAATAAAAAGCCTAAATGGTATCATACTAATGATATGTTTATGTACATACCAATAGAGAACAAAAAACAGTCCATACCAGAACTGTCAGGACTGTTTTCGTTTCTAAAAAATTTTCTAAGCTGCTTATTCAAAGTTTAGAACTTTTTAGTATTACTTAACTACAATATTAACAAGCTTTTTAGGAACAACAATTGTTTTTACAATCGTTTTACCCTCGGTTAACTCTTTAACCTTAGGGCTGTTCAATGCCAGTTGTTTCAATTCATCTTCCGAAGAAGCTTCATCTGCTTCGATTTTGTCCTTAACCTTGCCGTTGACCTGAACAACGAGAGTAATTGAGCTTGCTTTTGCGAGATTTTCATCCCATTCACACCAAGGTTCATCGTGAATTGAAGTTTCTCCGCCCAAATCGTGCCATGCTTCTTCTGTTAAGTGAACAGCAACTGGGGACATAAGTTTAAGCAATGATACCATTGCAAAACTCATTACTTCTTTGTCTTCAGCATCAAGCTGCGATTTCTTACCGCGCCATTCATATATTGAGTTCGTAAGTTCACGATATTTTGAAATTACCGTATTGAACTGGAAGTCGTTTGAAATATCATTTGTAATTCCTTTGATTGCAATATGAACGTTACGAACTAAATCATCGTTTTCTTTTTTCAGAGGGAAATTCAATTCGTATTGCAAATTAATATCATCTGCGTTTGAGGCTACCAGTCTCCAAACTCTGTTCAGGAACTTGTAACAGCCTTCAACACCGGCATCAGACCAGTCGAAATCTCTTGCAGGAGGTGAATCAGATAGAATAAATAATCTTGCGGTATCTGCTCCGTAGTTTTCAAATATTTCATCAGGGTCAACGGTGTTGCCTTTGGATTTTGACATTTTTGAACCGTCTTTCAATACCATACCTTGAGTTAGGAGGTTTTTAAAAGGTTCGTCAAAGTCAAGCAGCCCTAAATCACGCAAAGCTTTTGTAAAAAATCTTGAATATAACAGGTGAAGAATTGCGTGTTCAATACCGCCCACATACTGATCAACAGGTAACCAGTGGTTAACTTTATCTTTAGCAAACGGCATTTTGTCGTTCTTAGCATCAGCGTAACGTAAATAATACCAGCTTGAACAAATAAAGGTATCCATTGTATCGGTTTCGCGTCTCGCTTTTCCGCCGCAGCAAGGGCAGGTGGTTTCAAGGAATGTTTTTGAAGTCAAAATCGGAGATTTTCCAACAACTTTGAAATCCACATCTTTTGGAAGCAATACAGGTAACTGGTCTTCCGGAACAGGCTGAATGCCGCATTTTTCGCAGTAAACAACCGGTATCGGTGCACCCCAGTAACGCTGGCGTGAAATTAACCAGTCGCGCAATCTGTATTGGGTTTTAAATTCGCCGAATCCTTCTTTAACAGCTTTTTCGGTAATAGCCTTTTTCGCGTCTTCATTTTTCATTCCGTTAAATTCGCCTGAATTTACCAGAACACCCGGTTCCGTATAAGCTGCGTCTTTGCAGTCAGAAGGATTTTCAGGGTCCTGGATAACAACTTTTAACGGTAAATTATATTTTTTAGCAAAATCAAAGTCACGTGTATCGTGTGTAGGAACAGCCATTACTGCACCTGTACCGTATTCTACAAGTGCATAGTCAGCTGTCCACAGCGGGAAAATTTCTCCCGTAAACGGATTTTTACAATGGGTTCCAAGCGGAACGCCAGTTTTAACGCGTTCTGTCGAAAGTCTTTCGATTTCTGTCATTTTACGTGCATTTGCTCTATATGCTTCAACGGCATCTTTGTTTTCCGGAGTTGTTAATTTTTCAATATCTTTATACTCCGGTGCAACAACAAGATAGGTTATGCCATGAACTGTATCAGGTCTTGTTGTATAAACAGGAACCTCCATTTTAGTGCCATCCGGGGCATCAACAACAGGAAATCTGAAAATTGCACCATGTGATTTTCCAATCCAGTTTGCCTGCATTGTTTTTACGTTATCACCCCAGCCAGGAAGTTTGTTGAGGTCTTCAAGCAGAACATCCGCGTAATCAGTAATTTTTACAAACCATTGAGATAAGTATTTTTTCTCAACTTCATGGTCGCATCTCCAGCATTTGCCGTCGATTACCTGTTCGTTTGCAAGAACGGTTGCGCATTCGTCACACCAGTTTACTGCGGCTTCTTTTTTATAAACAAGCCCTTTTTTAAATAATTGTAAGAAAAGCCACTGTGTCCATTTATAATAATCAGGTTTGCAGGTTGTAACTTCTCTGTCCCAGTCATAAGACAAACCAAGCATTTTTAATTGTTTTGTCATATATGCAATATTTTCTACAGTCCATTTTTCAGGGTCTGCACCGTGTTTCATAGCGGCGTTCTCAGCCGGAAGCCCGAAGCTGTCCCATCCCATAGGATGAAGAACATTATACCCTTGAGCTTTTTTAAATCTTGCTATTACATCGGTAATTGTATAGTTTCTGACATGTCCCATATGAAGTTTCCCGGACGGGTACGGAAACATTGATAATGCATAATATTTCGGTTTATCACTCTCATCCGGAGTTTTAAATGCTCCTGTTTCTTCCCATACTTTTTGCCATTTTTTTTCTATTTCCTGAGGAAAATAACTTTCTTTCATCTTTATATTTTCTCCCTAACTCTTCTGTTAAAAAAGTAGCACAAAGAAACTCTATACGCAAATTATATATTTTTAAGACGATAGCACTGAAAACCCTGCTTTGTAAGGAATATATAGGTGTTTGAACGATAAATTACAATATGTTAAAAATTTGCCCGAATTACATGACAAACATATTTTCTTATTCTATTATTAATCTATATCTGGGGGTACTATGATAGAAGAAATTATATCCAGCAAATCTAATTTTGATTTAACTAAAAAAAGTGCATTTTCCAAAGAAGATGAAGTTTTTACTTCCCGTTCTTATGCTGCACTTTTAGCTAAAAATACTATTCCGTATTCTCATAAAAAACTTGCGGATAATTATATTATTGTTAAGCGAATATTCAAATTCCAGGCTGTTCAGAGCAGAATTACAAATGCAGAAAAACAACTACTTGCGAAGTATGATTTTAATACTCTTGAATATACTACTGTAAAACAAATGTATGAAGAACTTTCGCTGCTTCAAAAATGGTCAGGCTCAACTGACGAAAAGCTTAAAAATGATGCAGACGCTATTATGGAAATCCGTACAAAGGAATTAAAATTTATTGATGCTAACAGCTATGCTAATATTTCAAATGAAATTTACAGAGGATATGTTGCATTAGAGCATTACTTTGAAGAAATAAGCAAATTCAGAGACAAATAAAAAAATAACCGCTATAAAAGCGGTTATTTTTTACATGTTTTCTTACCATCCCAGCTAAGGTCACTGCAGCGGAGATATTCCATATTCTCATTATATAATACCCAGGCTGTACAACCCAAACTGTTGCCTTTATGCCTTGCACAATGTTCAAATGTCAGATTATCTTCAGTATTTTCAGTACTATGGTCTTCTTGCATTGCAGTTCCATATGGATAAATCGAGGTTTTTGTTATAAAAAACCTGAATATATCCTGCCCCTGCTTATTCGGCTTTTTTAACCCGTTTACATCTACTTCCAAAATAGCACACATACCTTGAAGCTGTTTGATACCACCATAAGATGAACCACAAGTCTGATTCCAGACCTTTAACGAGATTGCACTGCCATCACCGAGAATAGCTTTTGCTGCGGTATTCCCCTGTGTGTCATATGAGCCTTCCGAATAACAACCTTTTTCTGTCGTTCCGCAATTCTTTATAATTTTAAGATATTTTGCAAAACGATCCATAAGAACCTTACCGCCGCCTTCAGTCATTTTATCTGCAAGCCCCCAGGTATCAGGTGAACCTTCTTCACTTAAAATACTCAAATATGCCTGCGACATTGCAGAGTATGTCTTTTTTAACTGGGCTACTGTTGTTTTTTCGACATTCTTCTGAATAAGAGATGGAAGTGTCATAGCAGCTACGACACCAATTATGCTTAAGGTTATCAATACCTCAGCAAGGGTAAATCCGATTTTTTCGTTTTTTAAAGTTGACCTAAGACCGGATAAGGAGCTTAAATTACCTTGCCCCCCCCCCGAAAAGCCTTGTCATTACTGTGTTTTTCATAACTTAATCTCCTTTTTTAGTTGTAATGTTTATTTTTGTTTTTTAAGGAAAAATATTTATTTTCGCAAGCACGCTCTCACTCAGTATACCACCGATAGAATTTTAGTTAACCTAGGTAATGTCGTGCCTCAGGCACCGCTATCGTTTCGAATACATATATTTTTCCTTATTTTTCTATTTGTTTTTCTTTGGCAGTGATTGTTGCTTTTTATTTTAAGTAACTATAAAACTTTTTGAGGCGATAGCGGAAGCAGCGCGGGAGCGTGTCCGAAAAAAGCTTTTTAGTTACTTAAAATGTGCTGACTGCTTCTTTTCATGTACATACTTGGCGCTCTGCTTTAGCCACTTACTGAAAAAGAATATAAATAATGTTCAGTTTTTCCTCTGCTTTTTTATTATAAACTATTTTGTTGCTGATTTCAATAATATTTCTTTTTAAACAAAAAAATCCCCGATGTAATAACATCGGGGATTTTTAATATAACTTTTAGAATTAAGCTTCTGCCGGAGCTTCTTCTGCCGGAGCATTTGCTGCTGCCTCAGCAGCTGCTTTAGCTTCCTCTTCGGCTTTAGCTTTTGCTTCAGCCTCAGCTGCAGCTTTCGCCTGTGCTTTTTTAGAAAGTTTTACGGTTTCCTTTTTCTGATAATTTAAGGAACCATCTTCGTTACAGTTTTTCATTAAGTATGCAACTGTATCTGTTGGTTGAGCACCTTTTTTAACCCAATCCTGAGCTGATGCCAAGTCAAGTTTCATCATTTTAGTTTTTGGATTATAGTAACCTAATTCCTGAATCGGTTTACCTTCTCTTTTTGTTGTTGAATTGATTACAACAATTCTGTATGAAGGGTTCTTTTTTGCACCCATTCTTTTTAATCTGATTTTTAACATTTGTTTTTCCCTTATTCTTTTATTGTAAACATACGGTCTGTCAGCCAATGCAGCCGCGCCTTGAATGCCAGCCCTTGAACAAGGCTAAGAGGAATTGCCCGTTCCGGTTTTATCAAAACACAAATATATTCCTTTAGCAAGTAGGGGTTAATAAATCTACATAATATTATTTTCTGCCTTTTGAATGTTAAATTATTGATGTAAAATATTTGATTATTTCCTGCATTATCATTATAATTTTTATTATGAATGAAATAGACACATCAAATATTACGGAACTTCGGGATAAAGTTAGAGAAAAATTAGATTCTACCCAGCTTTTTAAGTTTAAAGGTACAGTATCAAAACTTTTGGGGTTAACGGTTGAGGTTAAGCTTCCGGGATTAAAAATCGGTGATTTATGCTATATCGAAACGTCTGACGGAAGAAAAAAACCCGCTGAAGTTCAGGCTTTTAAAGGTGATGTTGCTCAGCTTCTGCTTCTATATGACGGAGAAGGTATCGGGCAGGGCAGTCTTGTGACAAGTACCGGCCAGCCAATCATAATTCCTGTAGGCGATTTTCTTTTGGGAAGACTTATTAACCCTATGGGAGAACCTATTGACGGGAAACCGCTTGATACTACCGGAGCTTCATGGCGTTCTATCGAAGGTCCGCCTCCGGGACCGTTTGAAAGACCTATTATTACTGAAATGTTCTCTACCGGCGTTCGTGCAATTGACAGTTGTATGACCATGGGATGCGGACAGCGTTTAGGGCTTTTTGCCGGTTCAGGGGTCGGAAAAAGTACGCTTCTCGGTATGATTGCTCGAAATTCCGATGCTGATGTTAACGTTGTTGCTCTTATCGGAGAACGCGGTCGTGAGGTTAAGGAGTTTGTTGAAGATGCGCTCGGGGAAAAAGGTATGGCAAAATCTGTCCTGGTATGTTCTACAGGCGATCAGCCGCCTTTGATTCGTCAGAAAGCACTGCTTGCAGCTACTGCAGTGTGTGAATATTTCAGGGATCAGGGCAAAAAGGTTTTCTTAATGACAGATACCGTTACCCGTTGTGCTATGGCAGGGCGTGAAGTGGGATTATCACTAGGGGAACCTCCTACAATGAAAGGTTATCCGCCTTCCATATTTTCATGGCTGCAAAAAGTTCTTGAGCGTGCCGGCAACAGCCCAAAAGGTTCTATCACTGCTTTATATACTGTACTTATGGAAGGTGATGATATATCAGACCCTATTGTTGATATTGTGCGCGGTATTGTTGACGGTCACATTTTTCTTTCAAGAAAAGTTGCCGAGATGAACCACTACCCTGCTATTGATGTTCTGGGAAGCATTTCAAGGCTTATGTCTGCTATTGCTACTCCTGAACACAAATCTGCTGCAGGTAAAATGAGACAGTTACTGGCTTTATATAGAGAAAACAAAGACCTGATTGATGTTGGTATGTACCAGCCGGGCTCAAACCCGAAACTTGATATTGCCATAGAAATGAACCCGAAAATTAACGCATTTTTACAACAGCGCACAACAGATATTGTAAGTATGGATACCACAATTCAGACGCTTGTCGACATGATGAAGGATGTTGAAATTTAGCGTAATTTATATCTTATAACAGAATTTGTACCCTGCGATGAAATAAACAGCAGGTTTCCTGCTATATGCAGACAATAAGGTTTTTTTACATTTCCTACCAGAACTGATACTGCACCTTTATTAGAAATTTTTAATACATTATCTCCATTATAATTTGCAACATAAATATTTCCGGCATCATCACATTCCAAACCTATCGGACCATTAATTCTTGCATCTTTAACAAACAGTTTTTTAGTTCCGTCAGGTGAAATTTTTACAATTGAATTATCTGAAAAGCCTGCGATATAAAGGTTACCACTACTATCAGTTGTCATTCCTGTAGGACTTGAAAGATTTTGGTATACGCCGTTTGTTTGTGAAATTTTCTTGGATTGGTTTATTTTATCCTGTTGTTCTTTTTTAATTGTCTGCAAATCCGTATTCATTGAATGCGCCAAGGTTTGTGCTTTGTCTGAAACCACAGCTGTCGGCGGAATTAATGAAAGATATTTCTTGGCATTATCGGTTTGCCCGAGTTTCTGGCTTAATACTGCAGCTTTATATACAGCTTCATAGTCATTCGGATTTCTTACAATAATCTGTTTGAATACAACCAAAGCAGCATCATCTTGTTTTATATATTCAAGAATTGTACCAAGATTATAGTAAGCATCAATATAATCAGGCTCAATAGCAATTGCCTGCCTGAATGATGCCATAGCTTTGTCATACTGCCCTAACCTGTAATAATCTACGCCTTGATTATACTGAAGCTTTGCTTCGTTTGAAATTTCAGCCGCAAAACAAATATTTACGGCTGAAATCAATATGATAAATGTAATAAGTAGTTTTTTCATAACCTCTAAATTTCACTTAACTCTTCTATTAATTTGTTATTTTTCTCTGCAAACTCTTTGCCTCTGGCTATTATAGCAAGTTTAAGAATTTTTGCAAGATTTATAGGACATAATTCTTTGAAGTTATCAGGGAGTCTGAGGCTCCAGTTTTCATCACCTGAAGTGCCAGGTCTGTTGTATACGTCATAAACGTTAAAATAATCTGTGAAGAAAATCTGGATATTTTCAGCTTTTGATGCAAAAATCTCAACGAGTTTTGTCTGTGCAAGAAGCTCTGCATTTTTTGTCAGTTCAACGATTAATGCGTCCTTGTCTTCCCAGTCCGGGAAATCCAAATCTTCAACAAGATTTTTTGCGTGCAAATAGCCTTCATGAGTATTAATCATGGCATCTGCCCACATTTTAATCGGTTCATTATCGTGTGTACCGACCATAGCCCATGTTTTTTCAATAATATTTTTACATCTATATGGATGTTCTGGCTTTTCAGGAACTACAAACTGTGTAAGCTTCATTCCCTGAAGCCCGTATTCTTCCATTACTGCTGCAACCGGATTTGTAAGAGTTCCAAGGTCTTCACATACAATTGCATCTTTATCAAGACCTTCTTCTTTTGCTGCTGCAATAACGATTTTTTCTATTAATCTGCCGTATTTTCTGATTTGTTCTTTTGAAAGAGTTTTAACTCTTTTTTCCTTATCAGCTTCAAGTGTCATATCCAGATCATCCATTGTCGCAATAGCAAATTTTGAAAGTTCAGGATGTTCAGGTGAGGAGAACAATCTGCCGGCGCCCTGTTCAATTTTTGGCTTTTTGCCTGCTTTATATACCCAAGGGTCAATTAAGCCGACAATATGGTCAATTCTGACACCGCCCGGATTTTCTTTGAACATTTTCTTGAAAAGGTTTTTCATCAAAATTCCGCCTTCATCAAGAGAACCGTCTGCTTTGTATAACTTTTCCGGATTCATTGCAGGGAAGCCCCAGGCCTGACCGTCTTTTGAAAAATAATCCGGAGGGCAGCCCAGCATCCAGCCTTCAAGAAACAGTGATTGATAAGCCCAGGTATCTCTGTCTGAAAATGCTACCTGACGGTCTGCAATCATTTTTATATCTTTTTTCTTTGCATATTCAAGAGTTTTCCGGTTTTGTTTTTCCAGAATGAACTGGACAAATTTATAAAAATCTATTTCATCCGCATATTTTTTAGAAATTTCATCTATACGTTTTCCATATTCAAGCCCTTCTTCAATAGATTTAGGATTAAAGAGGTTTTTATCCATTTCACTATCCCATAACGGCCAGTAGTCATTGCCATGTTCAATAGAAAGAGCTTCATACAAGCTGTCTTTGTCAAGCCAGAAATCATTTTCACGTTTAAATACGTCAAATTCTTTCATAAGCTTTTTATCATCTTTAGCTTTGAAATTATTCCAAGCTTCTCTGAGAGCTTCATTTTGCTTATAATAGATATAAGAATAAGCTGTTTTATTAATATTTTTATTTGGATTTCCGTTTACGATTTCATTATAAGTTTCTTCTGATAAAATATGATCCCATTCTTTTTCAGTAAGTTGTTTCAAGTCAACGAAAAGAGGGTTGCCTGAGAAAATCGTTCCTGTATAAGGAGAGGAGTCGCATCCTTTAGTTTTACCGGCAGGTCCAAGCTGAATACAGTTAAAGATACCTGAGGCAAAATCAATAACTTCTTTTCCTCCGTTTGAATTTATTGTACCAAATCCTGTGTTTTCACCGGCTGCAGCAGGAAAGCTTCCGCTGTGAATTATAAGTGCAAAATTCTTTTTGCCCAATACTTTTAATGCTTTTTGAATTGATTTAGCCGCTTTTTTTTCTAAAGTGCAAACCATATATCTCACCCCTTCTTCCCTAATCTATACTATAACAACCAGATGGTAGCATAAGCAAAAAATTTTGACAAGAGATAAGAAGGTTATGATTATATTTTTGAAAATCCGGCTTTTAATAATTTATATATTATTTTTTTATTATTACTATCTTGTAAAGCTATCATGTTTGAAATTTCTTCATCCAGATTTTCCGGTATATCAACAGTAAAAAAGTTAAAAAAGTCTGCAAGCTGTATACACAAAACATTTGCCATTTTATCAAGAACATGAAGCGATGGGAAAAAACGTCCGGATTCAATTCCGCTTAGTGAGGACGTTTCTATACCAACAAGCTCAGACAGCTGTTCCTGAGTATAACCCTTATTTTTACGGAGTTCTTTTATCCTTTTGCCTAAAAGTTTTTTATTATCCATAAATAACAATATACACATTATAAAGATTAAAAATAAGCGAGAATATTACGCAGTTTTATATCAAACTAAGTAACAATCTATCAAAACTACTTGACATTCACGTAGTTATAGTTTAAAATAAGTGTACAACAAATACTTTTGTAAAATAACACTCTTTTAGTTTGTCATATGGGCAATATTTAAATGCTAACTGAGGGGTTGGAAGATATTTGTACATAGTTAATTTAAGAGAAAGGTGAAAAAATTATGACAAAACGATTCGGTTTTACTTTGGCAGAAGTGTTAATTACACTTGGTATTATTGGGGTTGTCGCAGCTATGACAATGCCTACATTGATGAACTCAACAAACGGCGCACAATACAAAACAGCTTATAAAAAAGCATTATCAGTATTGTCACAGGCTGTTGTTTTGAACGTAGCTCTTGATGACTACGATTTGTCACAAGCTACTGAAACTAGTGCAGGTAAAGCTACAGACGGTTCTTCAGCTTCATTGTACAACTTATTCAACAACCGTATGAATGTTGTTAAAACTACGGTTGGAACAGGTTGGAGTGCTACAGGTAAGGCGGGACAAACAACACTTACAACTTTTGGAGCTTCAAATAACTATATATTATTCTTCAATGACGGTATAACTTTTACATTCCCGAAGAACGCCGGCAATTGTACAGAAGGTAACTCAGGCGGGACAACCACTGAATCAAAATGCCATGGTATGATTGATGTTAACGGTGAAAAAAATCCTAACAAGATGGTTACTTGTGATTCTGGTAAAACAGGAGACAATTGCGTAGTATCAAACCCAACAGATATTTATCCTGTAGTTATGTATGATCAGACTATCTTGCCTGCTACTAGAGCCGGAGAAGCTGTTCTTTACGGCGCCGGTAAATAATATAGAGAGATGAAGGCAACGGCATTAGAAGTCTTATCTGCTGCCAAATAGAGAAAAGCAGACAATATTAAAAGCCGAATTTAGTGCCTAATGCTCAATTACAATTTATCTTTTTGTTATAATCTGCGGAGGCTATGACTTCCGCTTTTCTTTTGCCTTTCTTAATAATATTTTCAAAACGGTTTTACCTGAGAAAGTATCATAGATTATTTTGTTATATAATTAGTTTATGAAAAAATGGCGGATATTTTTAGGTTATTTGATTTTAATCCTTATAGCAATAAGTATGCTTTATCCTTTCTTTGCTATGGTTAACCTTTCTTTTGTAAATGATGATGCTATATTTTCACAGGCAGGTAAAATTTTATATTCAGGATTTACTCTTGAAAATTACAAAAATGTATTTACACAAATTCCTTTGAGCAGATATTTTCTTAACAGTTTAATCGTAGCTTCTGTTACAACTGCCGGTCAGGTAATCTTTGCAGCCCTTGCAGGGTATGCTTTTGCAAGATTTAATTTTAAATTTAAAAATTTGCTTTTTCTAATAATACTTATTACAATGCTTGTTCCGCCTCAGGTTAATATTATTCCTTTATTCTTTTTAATGCGGGAACTTCATTTAATTGATACTTATTCAGCATTAATTCTGCCGGGACTTTTTGGCGGATTTGGAATTTTTCTTATGAGGCAGTACTTTCTCGGCTTCCCTAAAGATCTGGAAGAAGCTGCTAAAATTGACGGGTGCAATTTATTTGAAACATTTTTTAAAATTGCACTCCCGCTTGCGCTTCCAACAGTTGCAACACTTGCCCTTTTCACTTTTGTAACAACCTGGAACAGTTTTATGTGGCCGCTTATCGTTACAAACTCGGAAAGTATGCGCACACTGCCGGTCGGGCTTGCTATATTTAAAGGAAGTTTCAGAGAAATTACACTCTGGGGAGAGCTTCTTGCCTGTTCTGTAATTTGTACCATTCCTGTTATCGGAGTGTTTTTAGCCGGTAAAAAATATTTTATCAACGACATTATGCAGGGTGGTGTAAAAGAATAAAGCTCAAGCTTATTTTAAAATATTTGCCGATATATATATTATAAAAAATGTTTGTGATAACATTAAGTCGGAGAAATTTATTATGCCGGAAAATTATGGAATAGCACTTTTAATAACTTTATTTGCTGGTTTAGCTACTGCAATCGGTGCCGGAATTGCTTTTGTTGTAAAAAAAGATAATATGAAAGCTCTTTCTATAGGGCTTGGATTTTCTGCCGGGGTTATGATTTTTTTATCATTTATTGATATTATCCCTACTGCCGGAAATATGTTAAAAGACGTTTTTCCAAATGATTTTGAATGGGTAGTATACGGCGGATTTATTCTGGGACTGCTGGTTGCAATACTTATAGATTATTTTCTTCCTGATCACGTTGAGGAAGAAGAACTGCTTAACCCTGAAGTCCCTTGTATGAAACATAACCATATGATTAAAAGAGCCGGATTGATGACTGCTGTTGCAATATGTATTCACAACTTTCCTGAAGGTATGGCAACGTTCCTTGCCTCAACCCATAACCTTACACTGGGAATTTCTGTAGCTTTTGCAATCGCTATTCATAACATCCCCGAAGGTATTGCGGTTGCGCTTCCTATTTACCATGCGACAGGCAAAAAACGTTATGCAATGCTTTACGCTGCACTTTCAGGAATTTCAGAACCTATAGGCGCTATTATAGGAATGTTTTTGATCCAGCTTTTTATGCCGGAAATTATGGTAGGCGTATCTATGGCTGCCGTTGCTGGTATTATGATTTACATATCCTTTGATACACTTCTGCCGCTTGCTAAAGAATACGGGAACTGGCACTTATCCATGGTAGGAATTATGACAGGAATTCTCTTCATATGGGTAAGCCTGCTTTTACTGCCGTAACATCTAATCCGATATTGCAAACAACAAATTTACGCAGCTATAAAATTCAGCTATCGTAAATTTTCAAGAATAAACAATATTTTTGAGGTAATATTTAATTATGAAAGATTGTCTTAAAAAACTTATGGCAAAAGAAGAACTGAGCTTTGCCGAAATTAATGATATAGTCCAAAAAATTGCTCATAATGAAGCATCAGAGGCTCAAATCGGAGCATTCCTTGTTGGGATTACTAATAAAGGAATTTCTAATGACGAATTTTATTCATTTGCGCGTGCAATGAGGAATTTTGCTGTTCGGGTTAAAACAGATAAATACATTGTTGATGCCTGCGGAACCGGCGCTGATATGTCTAAGACAATAAATATATCAACCGCCGCATCCATAGTTGCTAATACTTGCGGTGTAAAGGTTATCAAACAAACTAACTCATCAATCACAAGCGCCTGCGGCAGTACTGATTTTTTAAGCGCGCTGGGAATTGAGATTACACGAACTGCGGAAAAGGCGCTTGAAAATTTTGAGAGAAATGGAATTACATTTGTTCACTCTCCTTATTTCAATAATTTCGCAAAAATAAACAATCCAATCCGCCAGCAAATCGGGATTAAAACAATATTTAATTATCTCGGTCCATTAATTAATCCGTCTTTTCCTGATGCACAGCTTTTAGGAGTGTCTTCAAACGAAATGTGCGATAAAATGGCTTATGCCTTAATGAAACTGGGAACAGACAGGGCGCTTGTTGTAAACGGACTTGATCCAAATCTTGATGAAATTAGTATTTGCTCGAAGACCAGGGTTCTTGAGCTTAAAAATGGTGAAATCTCCGAATACTATCTATCTCCTGAAGAATTTGGAATAAAGCCAGCAGGGTTGAAAGAAATTCAGGGTGGAAACGGACACGACAATGCGAGATTTGTCACTGAAGTATTTAAAGGTGAAAGACAGGATGCAATGTTTGATATTATCAGCCTTAATGCCGGTGCAATGATTTATTTATCCGGCTTAAAACCTTCAATCAGCGAGGGGTTTAAGCTTGCAGCTGAAACCATATTAAGCGGAAAAGTCTTTGAAAAATTACAGGAATTACAAAAATGCGGGGTAATAAAAAGTGAATTTATCAAATCTGTTTGACATCGGCAGAAATCTCTATGCTATGCCTTCATATAATAACAGAAGCGGGAAAGCGCCTATGCCTTTGAGATATTTTTTTGAACTCACTTACCGCTGTAATCTCCAGTGTCCGTATTGTTATGTAGGAAATGAACGAAACAGAGAAGAGCTTACAACTGAGGAGTGGTTTAATATTATTGACCAGATTCCTTTTTATTCTTTTGTAACCCTGGTCGGAGGAGAACCTCTTATTAGAAAAGATTTTATTGATATTCTTATGCGTACTGCCAGGAAAACTTCCGGCAAGCTAAATGTTGTATCCAACGGGATTTTAATAAACGATGAAATAATTGAAGCTTTTATAAAAAGCAGGATGATGCTTCTTTCTGTTTCGCTTGACGGCTACGGGAAAAATCACGACAAAAACAGGGCAAAAGACGGTATATGGGATAAAATTATGTCGAATTTTGAAAACATGAATACCCGTAAAAAACGCCCTATGGTTGATATTAAAACTATTGTGCTCGAGAACAATCTTGATGATCTGGTAAAGCTTTACAAAATGTGCGATGAGATGAAGTTTAACTTCCTTTCTGTTTCATTTCTGAGGAACAACAACCTCAAGCAGAATTCCGTTCTTTTTAACAGCTTTGTACCTGAATTTAATGCAAATTATCCAATACAAAAGTATTTTGATATGGAACATTTTAAAGAAGTATATAAAGAACTGGAAAGCCTTAGCAAAAAATCAAAAGTTCAGATTAGATTTTCACCGAAATTTGAGTATGCAAAAAATCCGCTTGAAAAAATTGAAGAATTCTTTAATACTCCTGCAGACAAACCGGTTGCAGAAATATACAAGCCATGTATGTATCCGTTTTCAAATATGATGATTAATCCGTCCGGAGATGTCTATCCATGCCTGTCACAAAAAATAGGCAATGTAAAAGAAATGTCTGTTAAAGAAGTTTTCAACCTGCCGCATTACAGGTGTTTCAGGAAAAATCTTCAAGCAGCAAAAGTATTCGGCGCATGTCAGATGTGCTGTGAGTTATGCGTTAAGTAGCTAACTCTTTGGCAGATTTTTAAAATAATCTTTTTCTGTCATTGCTCTGTATGCACAGGTAAATCCGTTTGCGACATTTGTACTGCCAGCTTTACAGTAATTTTTGTAATCCCCGCTCCACCTGGTTGATGTCGTATTAGGAGCACCCATAGGCAAAAGCTTTCCATCTTCCTGAATTTGGAAAAGGAAAAAATCGTGCCCAAATCTGTTAGGTTTTTTATTTATCCCGTTTACATCTACCCCTATTGTTATCTTGTTTAAAGGGGTACAGTGATTAACTGCGATAAACATTGTATTTGCAACAGTGTACTGTCCATCGTCAAGCCAGCCTGCTGCAGAATAATTTCCTGTATAGGAGCGATATTTATCCAGACCTGTTTCTTTTCCATCTTCATCTTTCCCTGTTGAAGAAGAACATCCGTCTTTACCACAGTCCACAAGTTTTACGAAATATTCTTTGTACGCTTTTGCAAAATCATCTGTACAGGCTCGATAATTATCAAAGTTAGCAACAAATCCCTGTTCAGAATTTAATCTGTTGAGAGCCTGGTTTATTATGCTATATGCCTGTTTATACTGAGTTTCCAGCTCCTGATTCTGTATTAAATTTACAAGTGCAGGCATTGTCATTGATGCAACAATACCTATAACTCCCAGTGTTATCAGGACTTCTGCTAATGTAAAGGCTTGTATTTTCATAATTATCCCCTCATTTTAGTTAATAAATCATTACTATAGTAGTTTAATAGCTACTATAGGACATAGTAGATAATTTGTCAATATATTAAAATGAGTTAATGCAGAAAGATGAATTTTTACAGGAGCTTGGGTTCGCGATAAAAATGAATAGGATGAGGCAGAAAATTTCTCAGGAAAAGCTTGCTGAAATGTGTGATTGCAGTCTTTCTTATATAGGCTTTGTCGAACGTGGAGAAAAAGGAATTTCATTATATAACTTTCTAAAAATAGCATCTGCACTAAAATTAGATCTTGGAGAATTTCTAAAGGATTTCACAAACCCATGAAAACATGGCGTTTTATACATGGCGATTGAAATGGCGTCTTTTATTATTTTTTAAATAGGTTATACTCATAATGTAAACGGTTAAGGCTCACACCCGGGATGGTAAAGCTGTTTGCCGTAACATCAGGGGAGAAGTGTGTAGATGGGATACATACATTGCTGCGGAACCCTCCATAAGACTAAGACTTATAAGGTTGTTCCACAGGACGGCTTTATACTGTGCGAATTAGACTATTTAAAAAAATGCCCGGTATGCGGACACACAGTAGTACAGCTCACAAGAATCGATAAAAATGACAATATTTCAATAGTAAGAAAAGTAAATAAGAAAGCAAGAGTTTTCTTTAATCAGATGCAGAAATTTATTCTTTATGAAGAAATTCCTCAAGTATACAAAAGATGCGGAAAATTCTATTTGAATTACAACGAATACGGGGTGAAAAAAAGATGCTATTCAAATCTGAGTACTCTAAAAATAGGTTTATGTGAAAACAAATCTCTAAATAATATACAATCCTTTTAAATTATCTTACTCTCTTAACGGGATGAAATTGCTTCATCCCTTTATTTTTAAAAAGGAAATATTATTAAAATAAAAATTTTTGATTAATGTAATATTAAAATGAAAATAACCAGATACCAGTTAAGGGAATTAAGGATGAAATTAACACCAAAGGAAACTGCGGTTATAACTTTGGTTGCATCAGGGTATTCTGATAAAGAAATTGGGGTCATATTAAAAATTTCTTATGGAACTGTGAGAGATTATATAGATAAACTTGTTCTGAAACTTCAAGCCAGAAACAGAACCCATGCAGCAATTTTATACGCGAAGACAAACGCAGAATGGCTTTTTACAATTAAATAGCAGATTGGAGCTTTATGAAAAAAATAATTTTACATTGGACAGCAGGAAGCTATTATCCTACTGCCTGCGAAAAGAACTGTTATCATTTTCTGGTTGATAAAGACGGGAAAACCCACAGCGGCAACTATAAACCGGAAGCAAATCTTAATTGTAATGACGGAGAATATGCTGCCCACACAGGCGGAGGTAACACAGGGGCAATAGGCGTTGCAATATGCGCAATGGCAGGATTTAAGTCAAAATCTTATATAGGGAATTATCCTATCACTGCCAAACAGTTTGAAGCGGCAATGAAATTATGTGCGGAATTATCTCTTAAATACAACATACCGGTATCCGCAGAAACAATTATGACACATTATGAGTTTGGGATAAAACACCCTTCTACTACAAGTGCAGGAAAAATTGATATTATTTATATTCCGCCGTATCCATGGGTAGAAAAAAATGATGCCGGCTCTTTTATCCGGTCAAAAATCAAATGGTACAGGCTGAAAATACAAGGAGAATAACTTATGGAAATTGCTTATTATGATCTTTCAGGCGGGATAAATCAAGCCTTGACCAAAACAGAGCTGGGGCTTGATACTAAAAAAATCTACTGGGCTGATGCCGAAAATATTGAAATTCTTCAAAATCGAGGAATTATAAAACAAAACGGAAATACTGAATTTCTTAAGCTTCCTGTAGAAGAAAAAATAACAGGACTTTGTGAAATGAAAAAAGGTAATGTTTATAATCTGGTAATTACAACTATTTCCGGGAAATTATACATTTATACTCCGCAGGGCTCCAAATTGACAGAACTTTCCAAAACACTAAATGGAGAACACCCTGTTTTTGCAAACTTTCTTGACGGGGTTCTAGTTTCCAGCAAATCCGACAGCTTATTTTACATAAAAAATAACCAAAATTTTGATATTGTAGAATGTGGTCTGAAGGATTCTGAAGACAACCCAGTATATTCTGAGGTTCTTAGTATTTACAACGGCAGGGTCTGGGTGGCTGACGGAGCAACAATATATTATTCGGCACTTGGAACTTATGATGACTTTGATACCGAAGATGACGCCGGATATATTAATAATTTTCATACAAACACAGATTCCATTACCGCACTAAAACCTTATAAAGAATATCTTGCAATTTACAAGAAAAATTCTGTATACCTTCTTACAGGACTAAGCCAGGAAGATTTTGCAATAACGCCCTTTGCAGATAAAGGCGCATACTCCCAGAGAAGTATTGTAAACGTGGAAAACAGACAATATTTTCTAAGCAATGGAATATACGCATTGGAACAAACAGGAGAATTAAATCAGATTCAGCTCGGCTCAGAAATATCAAGAAAAATAAATCCTGAATTTGATAATTTTAACAAAGTATCAATGCAGTATGCCATTGGTCTTCACTACGAAATAAAAAATCAGGTATGGTATTTAATTCCATATACCGATAATGAATTTTTTAACACAATATGGATTAACGACTATATTAATAAAGCTTGGTATAAACGTGTTGTTCCGCAAAACATTACAACAGCATGCCTGTTTAATGACTACATTTTGACGGGAGATGACTCAGGAACAATTTACCGGGAAGATTACGGTACAAATTTTGACGGAAAAACAATTAAATTTATGTGGAAATCTCCGTTTCTTGCGTTAAATTCAGCGCATCACAGGAAATTGATTGATGAATTTTATTTCATTCTTGATCAGGCATATGACAATAATTTCGAGTTTTCGGTCTACAAAGATTATGACAGTGAATATGCTGATGATGCAGAAAAGATTTATTCACTCCATCTGGAACATCTTATCTGGGCTGATGATGAAACTTCGGACAAACTGCCATGCCACTGGGCGGGGGATAATGATCCAATACCTATATGGCCTATCAGCACAGATACACTTGAAAAAGCCGAGATTTCAGATGCCAACTATGCAATACAGCTTTGTGTTGAAGGCACAGAAAAGGAACACTCCTGCGCCATAATAGGAATACAATTCCGCGAAATATATAACGATGACTAACTAAGATTATTTACTGCACCAATCATTTATTTATAACAACCAAAAAGAGAAAGGACAAAAAACGATGAGCGACAACACTACAAATTCTTACTCCGCATTTATTCCTGAAATTTGGAGCCAAAAATTAAATACAATGCTCTCAAAAGAATGTGTAATGCTTCAGTGCGTTAACAGAAATTATGAAGGAGAAATCAAAAACCAGGGTGATTCTGTAAAAATTATTTCACCGGCTTCAGTAAAAGTGGATTCTGTAAGCGGCAATATCACTTATGAAGAACTTGAACCAACCGCAATGGATTTAATTATTGATCAGAAAAAGTTCTTTGCATTTAAAATTAATGATGTAGCACAAGTTCAGTCTCATACTGATATTATGGAAGCACATCTTGAAAGCGCAAAAAATGCTATTGAAGAAGTACAGGATACCTATCTGCTTGGAATGCATAAAAATGTTCCGGAAGCTAATACTGTAGGAACAGAAAGTGCAGCAGTTGAATTAAATAAAACAACAATTTATGAACAGTTTGTAAAATTAGCATTATGCCTGAAAAATTCAAACGCAGTATCTGCTGCAAAACGTCCTTGGGTTGTAATTAACCCTACAATTGAATCTTATCTGCTGCAAAGTACAGAATTCATCGGCGCACATAATGTTGCAGATGAAACATTAAGAGAAGGCGCTATCGGCAGAATTGCCGGTATGGATGTTCTTGTTAGCACAAACCTTACTGATACCAGCGGAAAATATTATGTACTTGCCGGCACCAATGATGCCATAACTTTTGCTTCACAATTAGCAAAAATTGAAAGTCTGAGAGATAAAGACAGCTTCTCAGATTTAATCAGAGGCTTATATTTATACGGTGCAAAAACAGTACAGCCTAACGCACTTGCTAAGCTTATTGTTAAAAAACCGGCATAGTATTACCCCCAAAAGTACCTTTATTCCATTTTTAGTGTTTAAAGGTACTTTTATTAAAACAGGCTCTATTTGAGCCGGATGAAAGGACTTAAATGTTAGGCAATATAAAAGACAAAATAAAACAGCTTGCCCAAAGTGCTGTTGCCATTGCTGAGAAAGCACTCGGCTCTTCTGCCGGCAAAGCTAAAAAGCAGATGGCTGTTGACTATGTTGTATCACATCTTCCGGTACCTTCACTTTTCAAAAAATTCATTGCAGCGATACTTTCAAATTTTATCGATGAAGCAATCGAATTTGCAGTTGAGTATATGAACTCTCTGGAAGATAAAAATACAGGAGAAATTTATGGATAAAGAAGAAATAAAAAGACTAATATCAGGTAACGCGTCTTTGGCCGGTAATCCTCAGGAGCAGTATGTTCAACAGACGCTTATGCCTCAAAATGCAAGACAAATGCAGAACCCGCAGTATGATGTTAAGAGTATTGCCGAAAAGGATATTTTAACTATCCAAAACCTGGTTGAAACAGGTAAAATCGACAGTACGCAAGGACAATATTTAGTGAACTATGTGATAAATAAGGCGTATGACATGGTTAAAAATAACAGTAACCAGAATTCGGGTTATGCATTCCAGCCTTCATTTGACGGCATTCAAGAGTTTGAAAATGAGCATCAGGGATTTTTTAATCGTGACGGCAGGTCTGATGTCCTTAACTATTTAAAAAATTCCAGCTGTTCTTTGGATAAAGACGAGGTTTCCAAAATATCTCAGATGATTGAAAACATTGAAAGATGTGCAGTCGAAAGGTATTTAAAACAAACAGCCCACGAAAAAACATTAAATGACGAAAATGAAATTGCAAAGATGAGGCTGAGGGCAAATGCTCAAAACGCCAACTTTGACGATACGCAAACAAGGGTTTTCACTCGTGAGCAAATCGGCAAAATGAGCGGTGCAGAATTTGCTAAATACGAAAAAGCGATTATGGAACAATTAAGAAAAGGTCTTATCCGCTAAATTTGGCAAATTAATCATTATGCGGCAGCGAAAACTGCCGCATCGTGATTATACAAGACAAGGAGAAAACATGAATTACTTTGATTTAATTAACAAATGCCTGACCGAATTAAATTATAAACAGGTAACTGCATTTAACGAGCTCATAAAAAACGACCATAATAAAATAAAAAATATTATTAATATAATTAATAAAGAAATCTGCAATTCCGAAAAATGGAATTTTCTTTTGAGAAAAACTTCAGTTGAGCTTGAAAAAAATATTTCAGAAATCACAAATCCGATAAATGGTAAAATTGCACTTCTTTCAATAGACGGCATAAAATTTAAATATATTGACGATTTTGAAAAGTTTTTTACAAACTCACAACCTCAAAATACTTATACATCATTTAATGACAAATTGCTTCTTCCGCTCTTTAACGAGCCGAAAAAGATTGAGATTATTTACTATACTGCAAACTGTGCATCTGACGCAGAAGACAATGAAAAATCCGTTCTTGAAAATGAAACAGATAAACCGCTCATTCCGGAAAACTTTGCAGAACCTCTTCTTATTTACGGAACCTGTATGAGATTAAAGGGTAATCCGCAACACATCAGATTTAATTACTGGTACGGCATGTACAAAGATGCACTGGCAAACATGCGATCAACTCTTTCCGTTGATGCCAATTCGGCGCCTTCGGTAAAACTATTCAGGGGATAAAATCAAACCCTTTACGCATAAAAAAAACAGGAAGTTTTTTCATTCCCCCCTGTTAAGATTTACACTAGCCGAAATATAAATAGCATGTTTATTATAACACATTTTTCAAAAAACACAAAATTATGATAAGAAATGTTAAAAATACGAAACAATGAAATACTTAACCCCGCAGCATAAAAAATTTATAACTGAATATATAAAAACCGTTAACGGCGAGCTATCTGCGCAGCTTGCCGGATATAAAACAAAAAATTTAAAGGAAACAGCGCAGAAACTACTTTCTGATAAAACAATTATCCGGGAAATAAAAACAAGACTACAAGAACAAATAACATCCCTTCAGGTGCAAAAAGGCTATGTTATTCAAAAACTTTTGCAAATAGCTGAATTTTCACTCGAAGAAGAGGATATTTTGGATAAAGACGGGAATTACACAGGTAAAAAGAAATTACGGGATACAGGAGCCGGTCTGAAAGCTCTGGAAAGCCTGTGCAAATATCTCGGATTTAACAATCAGGCGGAAGCCGAAGGGTACAAACCTGCAAAAATAATTACAATATCAAATCTTGACGAAAAAAAAATTTAAGATTAAGGAGAAATAATGAAAAGCAAAGATGAAATCGAACAGATTTTAATCAGCGAAACATCTATTGACGAACTGATTAAGAAAAAAATTGAACAGGAATTTAAAACAGAACTTGAAAAGTCCAAGCATCCTCCTGTAACAAAAGTAGAAACTGAGCTGTCAAAAGTTCCCAAACATCTTATTTTCTCAAAAGACGCAGTCTACAAAGTTTTTAACAGAAAAACAAAAGTACAGACTTATGTAAACGGCATTCAGGCAGAATCCATGCTGGGTTTGCAAAATAATGTAAGAGAAAATATGCTTCATGGACAACAGAGCGCATTTACGACAGACGATGCTTATGTGAAGTTTGAGAGAATTATACTAAATGTGCAGGCTTAAAAGAGTTTACATAAACAGAGCAAAGGGGATTTTTGAAAATTGTAAATATCTGCCGGAGATTATGTTTTTATATTTACGATACTCAAAATATCTGGAAGATGACTTCACTGAGCACAAAAGCTCTTTTTTAGCATACTTTACGGATTTAGTTGAAAAATTAAGTCCTTTTTTCTGGGCAGTAATTGATGAAAACGATTCACTGGCAGGATTTATATATCTTGAAAACTTTACCGGCTCTGACGGGAAACTTCACAGTGCAGAAATCACAACCTGCTTTAACAAAAAATACTGGGGGAATTTTACATATCTCACAGGCGTAATTTTCCTGAACTACTGCCGGGATATTCTGGGGCTTAAAAAATTAAAAGCAGTTATCTATAAAGAAAATTTCCGGGTAAAAACTCTTCTCAAAAAGCTCGGGTTTCAAAAAGAAGCTCTGCACCCCGCAGAAACAATGAAAAATAATAAGCCGCAGGATATTGAAGAATGGGGCTTTATAAGTGAAAGGATTTAAACATTATGAAAATAGAAAACGAAGATTTAACACAAAAAATAAGACCGGATGAAGAAATTCTCCTCGTATCTGAAATTTGTGATAAATATGACAAATATGAATCACTGAGAACGCAGCAATTAAGCGACATAAAAGCAATAAGAACTGCAATATATAACTCTGATACACCGCATCTTCATGGATGGAACAGCAAAATAAACCTTCCAGACCTCTACGAACTTGCACAGACACTAAAATCTCACCTTTCCGAAAATCTGTATTCCCATCCTGATGCGATGTTTGATGTTTCAGGTACAACACCTGAAACACAGAGTTATGCTAACAAGCAAAAGGCTATGCTTGTTAACACTTTTGAACAAATGAATATTGAAAATGAACTGGAAAAAGTTATCGACAGTATTGTAGAAACCGGAGAATGCACGCTTTTTGTAGGCTGGGAAACAACAGTTAAGCAGGTGCGGAGGGCTAAAACATTTGAAGAACAACTCAGAATGACTGACCGGAAAAGTTTTGTACTTGAAGATAAAGTCATCTACGACAATGCAAAGATAAAATTTATAAAACCTGAAGATTTTGTATTTGACAAAACAAACAGAGAAAAATGGGACAGTTGCGCAAAAATATATAGAACTTATGCAACTTTGGACGAAATATTCTGTGATAAATCAAATAACCTTTTAACGGACGAGAAACTGGAAAAACTGAGAGGAGTGGTGGCAAATAAAAAACAACGCGGAAGTGAAAATACAACAGAAGGAAACAGGCTGGAGATTTTGGAATTTTGGGGAGATATTGAACTTACAAACGGGACAGTCCTGAAAAACAGGCTTATTACAGTAGCAGGAAGATGCGAAATTATACGGCTTGAGGCAAATCCTTTTGTAATAAATCCTTTTATACACGCAAATATCATTGAATCTCCCGATACCGGCAGAGGAATATCTCCGCTGAGAGTAGCACTTGTGCTGAATGATATTTCATCGACAATCCTGAATAAACAAATTGATGCACTGGCTCTGATGATGAACCCGCCTTATCTTGCGCCGAAAGGCTGCTTTAAAGGAGAACAGGAAGTCAGACCGGGCAAAATTATTGAATATGATTCTGCTCTTATGACAAGCGCCCCTGCGCCGTTGAGTTTTGATAAAGCAATGATGGGCTGGGACTTTCTCAATTATTTCAAAACAACGATCGAGAGTGCTACCGGTATTTTCAAGAACATGGCCGGAAATATTCAGTCTGCCGAGCGCACAGCAACAGAGATTAATTACTCTGTAAACGGTCAGGAAGCCAGACTTAATATGATGCTTGACGCAGTTTACAGAAAAATTATAATTCCGATGGTTGAAAAAACTGCCGAAATTATTTCAAACTTCAAGCTTGGAGAAGAATTGATAAGATTGGATGACCGCGGGAAAGTTGTGTTCACTGCTATTGATGACAGTGTAAGAAATGCAAACTACATTTACAGATACGGCGACAGAAAAGCAACTTTTGAGAGAAAAAGCAAACTGAAAGAACTTTTTGAAGTTGTCCAGTCTTTTGCAAATGTTCCGGAAGTTGAAGAAAAAATTGACTGGCTGGAATGTTTCAAATTTGCGTTAGAACAATACGGCATAGAAAACGCTAATAACTTTTTATTAAACGGAACAGCTGAAAACAATGGAATATAAGTTATTAAAAGCTCAGAGGGAATTTCTTGAAATTCCTCATAATTACAGCCTGGATGTAGCAGTATATCAGGGAGGTTACGGGTCGGGAAAAACATTTTCCGGCTCTCTCCTTGGAATTCTGCTGGCTCTAAAATATCCCGGCATCAGAGGACTTGTAGGAGCACAAACGTACACTCTGGTCAGAGATACCACGCTTCAATCCTATTTTGAACATCTTGAAAATATCAATTTTAGGGAAGGAACAGATTATGAATGGTCAAGTTCTCTGCAAAAACTGATATTTAAAAACGGGTCGGAGATTTTATTTAAACATTTTGATGAACCCAATAAACTGAAATCTCTAAACCTGGGTTTTGTAGAAATAGAAGAAATGTCAGATATTCCATATGACACCTTCAAGGTTCTTTTATCCAGAATGCGGCAGCGAAGGAAGAAAGAATGGCAAAATTTCACATATAGAATTTTTGGTCACACAAACCCTGAAATGCAGCGCGGCTGGGTGTATAAGACATTCATAGATAATCCGGCACCAAATTACCGGCTTATTACAGCGCCGACAACCGAAAACATTTATCTGCCCGAAGGTTTTTGCGATGAACTAAAAAAAATCTACGATGAACAATACTACAGGATTTTTGTACTGGCTCAGAACGGGGAATATAACAACGGGCTTGTAATAAAAGATTTCACTGATGAAAATATAAAAGAAATAAAATATCAGCCCGAAATGGATCTGCATATTTCATGCGACTTTAACGTAGACCCTATGTGCTGGGTTTTTGCCCACAAAACAGAGGATAAAGTTTTTTATTTTGATGAAATTGCAATGGAAAACACTACTACGGCAAAAGCGTGTGAAGAGTTCTGCCGGCGTTACCCCGCACACAAGGGCAGAATTATAATAAACGGCGATGCCTCAGGCGACAACCGCAGCTGCACCAGTGAATATACAAATTATGTAATAATTAAGAAAAAGCTTCTCCAATACGGGTATGATGTGGAAATTCAAATAAAAGCATACAATCCGCCTATAAAAAACAGAATTATGGCGTTCAATTCAAAAGTAAGAAACGCGGAAGGAGAAATCTGTCTTTATGTTGATAAAAAGTGTGAGAAGCTCTTATATAATATATATAATTTAAAATATAAAGAAGGCACCTCAAGAATTGACATTCCGACCTATCAGCAGATAAAACAGTCAAAAGAACTTAAATTTTTGTCGCACCCGATGGATGCAGCATCATATCTGGTAGATTTTTACTGGCCTATCAGTTTATAAAAAAAGAGGAAGAAATGGAAAAATTTATACAATACTCGCCAATCCTTATTGCAGTAATGATTTTTCTAATCCAGCAGAGGATAGTAGTAACACCGGAACAGCTGGAGAAAAAACACAGAGAAATCATAGAAGATGTAGAAGAAAGATTTGTAACAATTCACAGTTATAAGGATTTGAAAGAACAATTCAGCGAAATGAAAGAAAAAATTGACAGAATTTATGACTGCGTGATACAAAATAACATGTAAACATTTGTAACAAACATTCCGGATTATTTTAAAGATTTCCCGTCAAACAGCCGTAAACATGAATACTAGGAATACATGTTATCAGAATAAGTTGAAAGGAACGCGTACAGACAAATGGGATTGGCAGCATCACAAGCAAGATTTTTAGCCATAACATCCAGAAAGGCCCGCTGTGAATTTGAGTCAATGCAAATTGCACAGCAAAAGCTTTCATTAACGCGTGAACTTGAACAGGCTACCGCTGATTATCAGGCAAGCCTCAACCAGTCAAATCTGATTTGGGATCCGGACGGATCAGGAGAAACTCCGTTCGATGTTACATATGATTTATTAATGCGTCCTAGTGATGTTAATGATTATATGCCATTCTTACTTTCAAGAAGGGATGGCAGAATTGCATTAAGCTCTTCAATGGCACAGGCTGCAAAAGCTGCCGGCATCAATGAAGACGGATCTATTAACGGAACTAAGCAGGATGTTTATATGGCATTTTTGGATGCCATGGTTGCAACCGGCGGTATGTCAGAGACAGCTGCACGTTCAGCCAAGGCTATCGGTCTTAACGAAAGCGCAGGACTTGGCGGAGAATTACTTGATAAGACAACTGCAACCGAAATGACTTTAGGTAATATGATTAATTATATTGATCTTAAAGCCAATATTGACCCGTCTTATGCAACTGAGGATGAAAAAAAAGTTGCAGATGCCTTAAATATTACAATCGGCTCTAAAGACAGCGGAGCATTAGAGATAAAAAGTGACTTGCAAGCATCTTCAAATTATTTGGTAATAAACGGAACAAAACAGGACAACTCTAACGGAGAAATCAACTTCACTCTATCTGACCTGTTAAGTGAAGATGTTACATTTGCATTTACATCAGAGAAAAACAGCACTTCATTCTGGAAAAAGATTGTTGCTGCCGTTGGGTCAGTACTTTCAGGAACTGTATTGTTCGGCGGTTATAACGGCTTGCTCAACCTCTTAGGTGTTGATAAGGGCGGATACAGCGATATGACTCCTCAGGAAAGACAGCTTTTGGAAATCTTGGATAATATGTTCTCCGGGTTTGAAGCAATACTTGACACAAGCCAGAGTGAAATTGATGTAACTGCATTTAACTATGCAATACAGGAAACATTAAACCTGTTAGCAAATACACAGGATTTAGGCAGCAGAAACCATTCAAACGACGCATTTAATGATGCGATAAATGAATCTAACAACTACAACGGATTTGTTACAAAAGCCGCTTCCAAGAATAAAAACTTTGGTACAACCGCAATCAGCTTATCAAACCTTGCAGAGTCTTTCTTAACATTCTATGCACAGGCTAAAGGCGGATTTCAGGATGATTATTACATTAGACAGGATGGTAAAAAATCATCATATGTAACAGACGATCAGGGCTATTACTATAGAATTAAAAACGGAGATGACGGAACAAGCAAACAGATGTTTGAAGCCGAATTCTACAGTATTATGTTTAACAACATCCTAGAAAACGGATGGTACAATAATCTTTATATTGATGATAAAGAATACCTTGATAATGCCTTAAAGAACGGTCAGTTATTTATAACCTCAATAAACGAAGACGGCTATTATTATCAGGACAGATATAATGCCAACGGATACATTATGGAAGATACTGATGATGATGCAATCACTCAGGCTGAAAGAGAATTTTCTGCCGTTAAATTAAAAATTGAGGCAAAAGAACAACAATTAGATCTTGATATGAAAAACCTTGACCTTGAAATATCATCCCTAACAACAGAATATGATACAGTCAAGAGTTTGATTAACAAAAACGTTGAAAAAACCTTCACAATGTTCCAGAGCTAATTTAACTAACTGAAAAACTGTTTCAATAAATAATAATAAGACAAAAGCACCGTTAAAAGAAATTTGACGGTGTTTTTTTTGCCGTATTTTTCCTCAAAAAATCTGCGCTTTTTAACAATAAACCTTATAGCTTCAGGTCTTATTTTAAGGTTATTCCTTAAATTTACAAGAGTAACCGCATCATTATTATATTTTTTATTTCCCGTAACATAAGCACAGTTTCCTGCATTACCCTTATGACGCCTGTACGCCGCCAGCGGAGCATAAATAACCGCCGACCCTCCGATTAAGTTAGCAAAATTAAAAAGGAATTTATCGGGACAAATTTTCCATTGGTCTGTATTATCGTATTCCAATAGAAAATCAAGAGCTGACCGGCGGTACATCGCAGAACTGTTCGGAGACCAGAACCAGCCACCGAAAGGCGCAGACTTTGTATTGAGAACCTTAAACTCTACATTGTCAATGTCTATATCCAATAGCTCTGATAAATCTTTTGCTTCATAATTTGCCGAATTTTGAGGGGATGCTACAGAATACACAGAGTGTACCGCGTCATTTTCATCAATTTCAATTATCTGAGAGGATGTAAATGCAACACTTGATGCCATATGAACTTTAATATGTGTTTTAGCGTAATCTTTTAATATCAAATCATCAGAATCAATAAAGCTTACAAACACGCCCTGAGCCTGCCTTAATCCGGTTTGAAATGCAGCAAGCTGTCCTTTGTTTTTATCATGTCTTAAAAGGATTATCCTCAAATCCTGATTATCTGCAATAAACCGTTCAATCACGCCGGCAGAATTATCTGAAGAACAGTCGTCCACAATTATTATCTCAAACTCTTTATATGTCTGATTTTTAATACTTTCAAGAGTTCTGCTTATAAACTTTTCATAATTATAAGAGGTTACAATGAAGCTGACAAGCGGATTTTTAAGCATTATCACAATCCTCTTCGGCAATACATCTTTCAAGCTTCCTGTTATATAAGATTGACGATACAAAAGCAAGTACAATAAATCCTAAACCAATACCGCCGGTCACAGCTTCAGGAATTTCTTTTACGGTTGATATAAGCATAAGACAAGCAAGTGCACCTATTGCCCAATGTGCACCATGTTCCAGATAACGGAATTGCTGCAATGTTTTCTTTTCAACAAGCATTATAGTAAGCGACCTTACAAACATCGCACCTATAGCAAGACCGATAGAAATAATTATAATATCCTTGCTAAGCGCAAATGCGCCCAGAACTCCGTCAAGTGAGAATGAAGCATCTATAAGTTCAAGATAAAGAAAACTTACTAATCCGGTACATCCGGCAGCACCGGTTACACATTTGGCAGCACGCATTTCTTCATGTTTTTCCAGATAATGGGTAAAGCCGTCAATTGCCAGATAAGTAATTATACCGCTGATACCGGCAATCATAACGTGAATTTTTTGTTCTGCCGGCACAAAATTCTGTGTAGCTAGAAGCATTAATAATGAAATTATTATCTCAATACCTTTGATATGGTCAAAATGAGCAAGCGGAGCTTCGATAAACTTAATCCAGTGAACATCCTTTTCGTGATTGAAAAAATAATTAAGGAAAAGCATAATCAAAAACATTCCGCCGAATGTAACAATAGGAGCGTGCGTCTGGTGAAGATAATAAGCATATTTATCCGCATTTGTAAGCGCAATTTTTGCAACCTCAAGCATTCTAAGCTTGGCAAAAACAGATACAACCAGAATCGGGAATAAAAATCTCATACCGAAAACTGCAATAACAATGCCCCAGGTTAAAAACCTGTGACGCCATTTATGCGACATTTTTTCAAGCTTCATAGCGTTAACAACAGCATTGTCAAATGATAAGCTGACTTCCAGAACACCAAGCACAATGGCAATAAACACACATGCAAGTCCTGTTCCATGGTGAACATGTTCACCCCAGAAATACGCGCCTATAAGCCCTGCTATTGTTACAATATATGAGCCTAAAAAATATTCCAACATAAAACATCTCCGCAAATTAACTTAAACTATGTAAATTAAAGCATAAAAAGCTTTTTTATCAATCAGCTTTACGTATGAGCCAATCACAGCAGTACTGTATTTGAAAAATTTTTTGTTCCTGCTATAATCAGGGTATGAAAGATATGTTAGACAAAATTATACAAATAGAAAAGAAATATAACGAACTGGGCGAAACCCTTTCAGATCCGGCTGTAATTCAGGATTATAACAGATTCAGAGATTTATCAAAACAGAGAAAATCAATGGAAGAAACTGTTCATCTCTACTATGAATGGAAAAAAGCTACAGATGCAATTGCAGAAGCAAAAGAAATGCTTCATTCTGAAAATGATGACGAGATGAAAGCTTTGATAAAAGCTGAAATTGAAGAAAACGAAGCTAAAATTCCTGAATTTGAAGAAAAAATGAAAATTTTACTGTTACCGCGCGACCCTATGGATGACAAAGATATTATGCTGGAAATCCGAGGCGGAGCAGGCGGCGATGAAGCAAACATTTTTGCCGGAGACCTTGCAAGAATGTATATGAGATATGCCGACAAACAAGGCTGGCAGACTCAAGTGTTAAGTAAAACAGAATGTGAAGCCGGCGGTGTATCAGAAATAATTATTTCAATAAAAGGCGATGCCGTATACTCAAGATTAAAATATGAATCAGGAGTTCACAGAGTTCAAAGAGTTCCTGCAACAGAATCACAGGGCAGAGTACATACCTCAACAGCCACAGTAGCAGTTATGCCTGAAGTTGATGACGTTGAAGTCGAACTCAATATGAATGATATTGAAATTACTACAGCTCGTTCAGGCGGTGCCGGCGGTCAAAATGTTAACAAAGTAGAAACCGCTGCAAGAGTATTTCACAAACCTACCGGAATTATGATTTTCTGTACAGAAGAACGTTCACAGCTCCAAAACAAAGAGCGCGCCCTCCAAATCTTAAAAGCAAAGCTTTATGATATGGAAGTTCAAAAACAAATGCAGGAAATTACAGACCTCAGACGTTCACAGGTAGGAACAGGCGACCGAAGCGAACGCATCAGAACTTATAACTTTCCTCAGGGCAGACTGACCGACCACAGAATTAACCATAACCTTAATGTGTGGACCGTAATTGACGGCGAACTTGATGAACTTATAAAATTATTGATGGAATACGACCAAAAGCTTAAATTGGAAAAACTGGCTGAGGTAAATTAGGGATTGACAATGGTTGAAAGAAAATGTGCGGGCTGCGGAAAAATAAAAAATCGTAATGAGTTAATTAAGATTACAAAGCAAAACGCACACCACGGCCTTGTTATTAACGGAGATTCAAAAATATTTGGCAGATCTGCATATCTCTGTTATAATAGTTCTTGTATAGAAGCGGCATTCAAAAAAAATAAATTACAAAAGGCATTAAAAACTCCTATACCGCAGGAGTTGAAAGGAAAATTATTAAATGGGTTTTGAAACAATAAGAATAAATGAATTAGCAAAAGAATTAAAATTAACAAGCAAGGAAGTAATAGAAAAACTTGCACAAATTTCTATTACAGGAAAAACTCATTCCAGCACGCTTACCGTTGATCAGGTAAAAAGACTGAAAGACTTTATTAATGCCGGTTCTGTTAAAGAAGTGAAAAAACCTAAAGCCTTTATTGTAAAGAAAGCAAAAGTTCAGGAAGCGGAGAAAAAAGAACAGGAAAAACCGCAGGAAACAGAAACTAAAAAACCTGCTGAACCTGAGGTTAAACGTCCAAGAATTGAAATAGTTAAACCTCAAAGCAGATTGGAAATTGTAAGAAGAGCACCAAGACCACAGCCTTCAGATACAGCAGTCCAATCTCCGTCAAAACAGCCTTTCAGAAAAGATGCCGACAGAAAATTTCCGCCGCGCCCAGCAAAGCCTGACGGAGACCGCACAAAAAAAACGTTCCCGCCAAAAGACGGACAGGATAGTAAAAGTAATACCGTTAAACGTCCGGAAAGGCCGGAGGGCGCTAAAAAACCAATTCAGCGCCACATAATTTCACAGGAAATCTATGAAACCAAAGGTCCTAATAAAAAACGCTCCGATAACAAAAGAAAAGATAAAGAATTTAACAAAAAAGAAGAGCAGGAAAGAATTTCATTAGAAAAAGCCGCTGCCCAGAAACATAAAAAGAAAGTTCATAAAGATGAAGAAGTTAAAGAGGTTACTTCAATCGTTGTAAATCAGGCAATGACAATTTCGGAACTTTCGGAAAAAATACAGAAAACTCCGGCAGAGATTGTAAAATTTTTAATGATGAATGGAGTTATGGCAACTGTTAACCAGCTTATTGATGTTGATGTTATCAAAAAAATCTGCGCTGAATACAATCTTGAAGTTCTCGATGAAGATTTAGATGCTTATATAGAAGAAGAACTTGAAAAAGAACAGGAAAAGAAAGCGTTATCAGAAGTTGACAAAAAACTCCTGAAAAAACGTGCTCCGGTAGTAAGTATCATGGGGCACGTAGACCATGGTAAAACTACATTGCTTGACAGTATACGTGCATCAAAGCACAAGATTGTAGCAACCGAAGTCGGCGGGATTACACAGTCAATAGGTGCATATACCGTTTACCTTGACAACAACAACGAAAAAAAGATTGTATTTGTAGATACACCTGGTCACGAAGCATTTACAGAAATGAGAGCACGCGGTGCGAAAGCAACCGATATTGCAATTCTTGTTGTGGCAGCCGATGACGGAATTATGCCTCAGACAATTGAAGCAATAAACCATGCGAAAGCTGCGGAAGTGCCTATTATCGTTGCAGTAAACAAAATTGATAAACCGGGTGCCAATCCGGATAAAATATTGCAGCAGTTAACGGAACATGGTCTTGTTCCTGAGGAATGGGGCGGAGATACCATTACGGTAAAAGTTTCAGCACTTCAGGGAACAGGTATTGATGAGCTTCTTGAATATATTCTTCTTGTTGCAGATGTTCAGGATTTGAAAGCAAACCCTAAAGCAGAAGCTTCCGGAGTTGTAATTGAGGCAAACCTCGATAAAGGAAAAGGTCCGGTTGCCACATTGCTTGTACAAAACGGTACATTAAGAATAGGTAATTGCGTAGTTGTAGGAACAGCATGCGGACGTGTCAGAGCATTACTCTCAGACAGCGGAGAAAAAATACAGAAAGCGGAGCCGTCTACTCCTGTTGAAATTCTGGGCTTAACCGAAGTTCCTCAGGCCGGCGATAGATTTGAAGTTGTTAAAAACGAAAAAGAAATGAAAGCTATCGTTGAAAAACGACGTGAAAAAGAACGTGATAAACGTTTAGAAGCAATGCTTCCTGCACATATCAGACGCGAAGCGGTTGCCGGAGATGAAGACATTCCTCAGTTGAATTTAATCATCAAAGCAAACACTCATGGCTCGGCAGAAGCAGTATCTCAGGCTATAGCACAGCTTGAATCCAAAGAAATTAAAACAAAAATTATACACGTTGGTGTCGGCGACATATCAGAAGCAGATGTAATGCTTGCATCAGCCTCAGGGGCATTAATCCTTGGTTTTACAGTAAAAACAGACAACAATGCCTCAGCGGCAGCAGATAGAGAAGGCGTAACAATAAAAACATACGACATTATCTATCAAATTCTTGAAGATATGGAAAAAACAATGCTTTCACTTCTTCAGCCTGAAATTAAACATGTTGAACTTGGTAAAGCTGAAGTACGTCAGGTATTTACAATTGGTAAAACAACCAGAATTGCCGGCTGCTATGTAACAGAAGGTAAAATTGTAAGAAGTAAGAATGCGGTTCTTATACGTGACGGCAAAGAATTATTTAAAGGTGCAATTGACCAGTTAAAACGCTTTAAAGATGATGTAAAAGAAGTGGCGCAAGGCTTTGAATGCGGTATATCTTTTGCAAAATGGAATGACATTGAAGTCGGCGATATTATTGAAGTATCAACAACAGAAGAAGTTGAACGCGACAGTCTATAATCAATATGCCTGTTGAGTATTAGTTATTTAATATGAGGATAGTCATTGGGGATTTTCCAACCATTTCGTTGAATAACTGCTGCACAATAATAAGTATAACTGCCGTTATAGCATTTACGTTTTTGTTCTTCCTGAGTGTTGTTTGATGAGAGCGTATTCCAATCAAAATATATTCCGTACGAAGCTACTACACGTTTAGTAGGATTATATTGAAAATAGAATTCATATTTTTTATAATTTTTAGCATTTTTTTCATTCATTTTTTTATTCATATCAAGATAATATAAGAAATCTAACTCTGTGTAATAATTACGAACATGAAAACCACTGCCATCTGCAAAAACGATATAGTAACGGTCGTAGAAAGCTTTGACTTTTACATTACTCATATATGGTGTAAAATATTTTTCATAAAACTCTTTACTAAAATCCGATGTATCTTTGTGGATTGTAGTTACTTCTGAAATTTCTCCATAATTTTGTTCAATCATTTTCATGGCATTATTTATTACAGAATAAAATTTTTGTAATTTGACTTCTGCAACATGTCTTTTGTATTTAGTAATTAAAGTAGGTATAGTCATAGCTGCGACAACACCAATAATACCAATCGTAATCAGAACTTCAGCCAGAGTAAATCCTTTTCTCATAATCAAATCCTTTTATAAAACAATATGAATATTTTTAATAATTATGAATATTATTCATGATTATACAATATTTTTCATACTTAGTCAATAGAATTGTATAATAATGTGTATGAATATTCGGGAAGAAGTAAGAATAATGCTATTTTCAAAGCAAATGACAATGACGGAATTAGCCAGACGTATGACTGAACTGTCAGGCAAGCATTATTCACAGAGCCTAATATCTCATAAATTAAAAAGCGAATCACTTCGCTACACAGAAATGAAGTTAATCTGCAAAATTCTTGGCTACAGAATTTATATTGACTTTGATGAAATCCGTCTGGGGCGTTAAAATTTATTATTTTATGTTATAATCATAATACAAGGAGATTATTATGACGCTCAGAAATGAACGAGTAAGAAAAGAATTAATGAGAGACATCTCAGAAATTTTAAGAAAAGAAATCCGCGGTCTGACCGGAGTAGTTTCAGTTGTAGATGTCGAAGTTTCACATGACAATTCGTTTGCAAAAGTTATTTACAGTGTTTTAGGTTCGGAAGAACAAATTGAAAAAACAAAAGAAATAATTGAGCACAGCACCCCGAAAATAAGATTTGAAGTAGGCAAGCGTATAAGATTACGACTTACACCGGAGTTAAAATTTGTCTATACCGATTCACTTGAAAAAGGTTCAAGGGTAAGTGAAATCATTGATAAAATTTCAAGAGGGGAATTGTAACTTGAGCAGCGAAGAACCTATTAAAGACTGCTCACATTCAACGGTGCTTCCATCCCGGACTAATGCGGGCGGTTCGTTGTCAGCTTGCAATCCGATGTTCGGCTTTTTGAATATCTATAAACCAAAAGGAATGACCTCTCATGATATAGTTGCGCGCCTTCGCAAACTTACCGGAATTAAACAGATTGGTCATACAGGAACACTTGACCCTTTTGCGGAAGGAGTTTTGCCTGTATGTATAGGAAAAGCAACAAGACTTATTGAATATCTTGCGGATGATAAAGAATACCTTGCAACAGTGCAATTCGGCTCAAATACAACAACTTATGACATTGAGGGGGAAATAAGCGAAACGTTTGCAAAAAAGGTGACCAGACAAGAGGTTATAGAAACTCTTAAAAATTTTGAAGGCGAAATATCCCAGCTTCCTCCTATATACTCTGCCATAAAAGTTAAAGGCAAAAAACTTTATGAATATGCAAGAAAAGGTGAAGAAGTTGAAATTCACCCCCGCAAGGTTACTGTACATAAAATAGAGCTGAAAGATTTTGATGAGGAACACCAAACTGCCACAATATTAATTTCATGTTCAAAAGGAACCTATATCCGCTCTATAGCATATGACTTAGGTAGAATATTAAATTGCGGCGGTCATTTGATAAAACTTATCCGTACAAAAGCCGGCAGGTTTAGTGTTAATAAAAGTGTACAGCTTGAGGGAATTAATGTGGAAGAGTATATTATTAATCCGCTGGAAATTCTTGAACTGCCTGCAATTGAAGTAACCCAAACCGAACATGAGCGGATACTTCATGGACAATTTTTGCAAAACAAAACTTCAAAATGTGTTGATTTTTTAATTTTGATTTATAATAATAGCATAAGTGCAATAGGCACTGCTGATGGTGATAAAATATTAGTAAAGAAAGTGTTTGATACTCTATGAAAAAATTAATGTTAGCGTTGGGAATTCTGCTGTTTAGTGCAAATGTTTCATTTGCAGACTGCCTGACCTTCCAGTGTCCTGCAAATCCTGAGCTGTCAAATGGTTTTGCAAGAGCTCTGAGCAACGCTACCGGTACTAATTTTATCGCTGAAAAAGCAGCTCAGTCTATTATAAAAAGCCAGATTAAAAAAGAGGCAAAAGGCAGTTTTAACGTTAAAGTCGATTCATTCAGCCTGCCTGATTTGAAGGCTGGAAGATTTAAAGGAATTGAAATTACCGGAAAAGACATTGTTGCTGATGATGTTTATCTCTCTTATTTAAAATTAAAAACATTATGTGATTATAATTACATTGTCGTTGACGCAAAAAATAACACAGCAACATTTAAAGAAGATTTTGGCATGGCATTTGCAGCATCTTTAACTGAAAATGACCTTAATAATACAATGAAAGCCGCAGGTTACAATGCGCTCATTGATGAACTCAATTCAGTAGGCGGAAGCTTTAATCTGTTTAAAATAACAACTTCTCATGTAAAAATCAGAGATAATAAATTTATGTATGTTGTACAGGTTGCGTTTCCTTTTGTTAATACAAAAAAAGATGTTGTGCTTACCGCTGATATAAATGTCCATAACGGGAAAATAATATTTTCTCACACAAAATTGATAAACAATTATTTTGCAATGGATCTAAGCAATGCTGCATATGCAATAAACTACTTAAACCCGCTTAATTTCACATTGAAAATTCTGGAAAATAAAGATGCAGATATGCAGGTAAATGAAGCGGTAATAAAAGATAATAAAATCAATGTAGATGGTACAATTTTGGTTTTAAAAGACGTGGTTACCAAAAACTAAGGAATAGAGTATGAAAAAATCATCATCAAATCAGAACATATTTTTAGGTGTAATAGCTGTAGCAATGGTTGCAGCATCAGTATTTATCGGACTTAAACTCCTTGGACCCGGCGATACCGGCACAGAAATTCCGGGAGCACAGGAGCAGGAACCGCCTGTAGCAGTAAAACCTGCTGAAACTCCGGAAACACCTGAAACAGAAAAACCTAAGGAGTATGTTAACGTTGTCTTTATAGGTCAGAATGAAAACCATGAAGAGGTCTATAAAATAGTAAAACGTGAATATGCTCCGGATATTGACGGCTCAAAGATTAAATATGCAATAAATACTCTTGTATTAGGTCCTAAAGCAGGAGAAAAATCAAAGGGAATTTATACTGAAATACCTTCCGGAACAGAGGTAATAAATGTTCAGGAAAGACCGGACAAAGTTATAATAAACCTTTCATCAAACTTTGAATACGGCGGAGGAACTGACAGCGTATACAAAAGACTTTATCAGCTAATTAAGACTGCCCGCAAAAATACAGAAAAACCTGTTTACCTCTACTTAGACGGAAAACAGGCAGATGTAATCGGCGGTGACGGAATTATGATAACCCAGCCGTTAAATGAAAATTCTATAGGCGAGTAATCCTGTATGGAAAAAGATTTAGATTATTATTTAAACCTTGATTGGACACTGATTGAAGGCGAAGATTTGGATTTTGAAGGAAAACCTTATCATTATGTTATGATAGAGGAAATACCGAGTTTTTGCTTTTGTGCCAAAACTGCAGAAAAGGCAAGAGAGAACTATAAAAAACAGCTTAAGCTATCATTAATGGTAATGCTTGAGAGCGGAGAACACATTATAGAACCGGGTGAAGAGGATGATGAACCAGATTGGGAAAACATCTGCCCGTAAAATAAAAAGGAGGATAAAATGCAAAACACAATTATAGCTTCAAAATCTGTGAAGGGGGGGGGGCTTAGGTAACGCCGGCGGGCTTTTTCACGCTCCGGGATTATCCCCTAATTCTGCATTCACTTTAGCAGAGGTTTTGATTACTCTTGGTATTCTTGGCGTTGTTGCGGCTATGACACTGCCGGCAATTATCCAAAATAAACAGAATAAAGAATTACAAACTGCACTACTCAAAAATTACAGCATAATCCAACAAGTTTTGGATAGAATGACTCTTGATAGGGGAGTTCGTCCAAAGTCATCAGATTTTGATTACCTTGAGTTTGCACCGGAATTTTTAAAGTATTTCAACAGAACGACAATGTGCAATGAAGGTCAGGAAGGTTGTGCCAGCAAAATAGAAGATGAAAACGACAGCACAGATAAAACTCTGATAAAAGAATATCTTACCTATAATAAATCACGTAACGTCAGCACAACATATTTTGATGACGGTAAATTTCGAACACTAACTGAGTATTATATGTTTGAAAATCAATTTCCAGAACTGCTAATCATCACAGTTGATGTAAACGGGATTAAGAAAAAACCAAATATATGGGGGCATGATCTGTTCAGTTTTCAGCTTTTAAAAAACGGAAAACTCATACCGGCCGGCACTCCCAATACAAACTTTGCCAATAAAGACACATATTGTTCAGCCGGCTCCACCCACAAGCTGAATGGTATCGGATGTACTTATTATGCAATAACAGACAAAAGCTACTGGAAAAATTTGCCGTAACAATCAGTTTTTATAAACTTCTGCATACTTTGGGTTAACAGCAAGCCACTTGAATGCAGCTTCTTCTGTTTGAGGAATATCAATCACAAAAGTTCCGCCGTATCTTCCGCGGGAAAAAGCAAGATACCCCTCTTTGGCAAGATTTTGAAAAGCTTTTCTTATTGTATTAGGGCTCAAATCCATTTCTTTCGATAATTCTATTATGGAAGGAAGTTTTGAGCCTATTTCATAATTCTCTCTAATCATACGTTTAATATGGTTTTGGGTTTTTTCATAATAATAAAAAGCTGTTTCCTGTGCAGGCGCAAAAATTGAAGTTTCTTTTTTTATGAGTATATTCTTATCAGTGGGAAGCTTTATAACAGTTGTACCGTAACGACCGCGCCGCGGAAGCAGAATACCTTCATCAATCAGCACCTTTAAGGCATCATGAATTGTTTTTATGCTTACCTTTAAGAGTTTTGACAGCTCGGAATGTGCAGGCAGTTTATCTCCAACTTTCAAGCTTGATGTTATGTAATTCTTTAAATCATTCTCAACTTTATTAACAAGAGTTTTTTGTGTAATAGAGGAAGGTGCCTGTTCAACTATAAAATCAATACTTTTAAGCTGCCAGCCGGATTCCTTTGAATTTTTAAACTTATGTTCAATAATCCCTTCTGTACACAAATATTCAAGAGCCAGTCTTGTTGTATTAGCGGAGCAGCCTATAATTGTTGCGATTGTTCTGGAGGAAGGCAGATTTTGACCTGATTTAAACTTGTGTTCCAGAATATACTGCTTAATCTCTGCAATGGCAATTTCACGTTTTGAAGTAAGCTTGCGCATATTTACACAGTCTTTATTCTTATCTTTAATCATAGTTCCGATACATTGCTTGGATTCTACATAGCCTAAATCTTCAATATATCTTAAGGCATTTTGTATTGTCCCGACACTGACTCCAAGAAAATATGCAAATTCAGCTTTTGAAGGAAGAAGACTGTTAGGTTCTATAATGCCGTTTTTTAACCCTGTGTCAATCCAGTTAATCATCCATTTTGCAATTGTAATCGCTTTTGATTCAAAAATATTTTTCAAATCAGGTGCAGCGGCATTTATATCTGAAATTTTAAGCTGCCTTAAGCCCGCTTTCTGCGGCAAAATATAACTTTCTTCCTTCATACACACAAATCCTTTTTAATTTATTAATAATACACTATTTATAAAAAAACATCAATATTTTTTTTGTTATTTTATGAAGAAGAATTTACAAACTAAAAAGGTGCAAGAATAATCTTACACCTTTAATCAACCCAAATCTGCGCCATTCTCTAAGAAAATTTATTCTAACAACTCTTCAAGGATGCTGGCATTTTTGCTTGCTGTTGTAGACTCACGAACCTTTTGTTTGTAAATGTAAGTGCGCAGCGCTTCTCTGATTAATTCACTGCGTGAACGATTTTCTCCGTCTGCAACCTGATCAATCTTGTTCAAAAATTCTTCGGGCATAGAAATAAGTACTCGCGCCATATATTCTCCTTTTCTCTATTGTTATAAAATTCTCTTATACTTTATTAAAAACATTCGACTATAAAAAAGTGCTATTTTTTATATCATATTTATATACAAAATTTGTAATACCCTGTGTTCACTGAATTTTAGCCCGAAGATTTCCCTTAATATTTTGTAATAATCCAAAATAATTTACCCTTTTATGACTTATGTAACTTTACAACATGCTTGGTTTAATATATTATTAGAAAAAGAGGTCGTTTATGGAAAATAAATTAAAGTATAAGAGAGTACTTATAAAGATAAGCGGAGAGGCACTTTTAGGCGAGCAGCAATTCGGAATAGACCAAAATCCTGTTAGAATGATTGCTGAAGAAATAAAGAAAGCACGTGATTTAGGCGCTGAAATTGCAGTTGTTGTAGGCGGAGGAAACATCTTCCGCGGGATGAAAAACAGCGCCAAATTAGGTATGGATCAGGCATCAGGCGATTATGTAGGAATGCTTGCAACAGTTATGAATGCAATTGCACTCCAGAGTGCATTTAATCAGATAGGAGTTCCTTGCAGAGTTCAGAGTGCTCTTGCTATTAATCAGGTTGCTGAACCTTATATCAGACACCGGGCAATAAGACATCTGGAAAAAGGAAGAGTTGTAATTTTTGCAGCAGGCACAGGAAATCCGTTCTTTACAACAGATACGGCAGCAGCGCTGAGAGCGTCTGAAATAAACGCAGAAGCACTTTTAATGGCAAAAAATGGTGTAGACGGAGTTTATACAGATGATCCGCGAACTAATCCTAATGCAAAAAAATTAGAAAAAATAACCTACGATGACATAATTAAGAATGGTTTGAAAGTCATGGATACATCAGCGTGTGCTTTGTGTAAACAAAACAACATTCCAATTGTAGTATTTGACTTTGATGCGCAAAACGGAATTTGTAAAATCTTAAATTCAGAAGAAATAGGAACATACATAAGTTTATAAATTAAAGAAAGAGGTAAAAATGTCAGAACAGGCAAATGATTCTTTAGAAGAATTATTTTTATTCGGCGAAGAAAAAATGGAAAAAGCTATTAACCAGCTAAAAAAAGAATTTGGTTCAATCCGTTCAGGACGCGCAAACCCATTAATTCTTGATAAAGTTATGGTTGATTACTATGGCGCACCAACACAGTTAAGACAGATGTCACAGGTTACAGTTCAGGATGGAACAACACTTGTAATTACACCTTATGATAAATCCGTTTTGAAAGAAATCGAAAAAGCTATTATTAAAGCTGAAATCGGGATTACACCAAACAGTGACGGTATTTGCATCAGATTAGCATTCCCGCCGTTAACTGAAGAAAGAAGAAAAGAAATAGTTAAAGACGTTAAAAAAATCGGTGAAGAAGCAAAAATTGCAATTAGAAATATCCGCCGCGATATGACTGATGATTTGAAAAAAATAGAAAAGAATGAAAAATTACCTGAAGATTTAGTTAAAGATAATCAGGACAAAATACAAAAATTAACAGATAAATTCACTGGTATAATTGACAGCTGCGTTGCAGATAAAGAAAAAGAGGTTCTTACTGTATAATGACTGAAATTAAAGGCTTAAATAAAAACGCAACAAGAATGCTGACAGGATTTATAATGGGAACTATTGCCATGTCCTGCATAATTTACGGGAAACTGGCACTTCTGTTATTATTGATGTTTATTATTGTTGTTGCTTCAAAAGAGTATGTAAAAATACTTGAGCATAAAGGTTTTTATCCAAGCCTTAAAGTTATGATTGCTGCAGAACTCCTGATTGCAGGTATAGCATATATACAAAGGTTTGACCTTGTAGCTGTAGCACTTACACTTAGTGTTATCGGAGCTTTTATGTGGGTTCTGTTCAGAGGAAGACAGCCATATATTGCAAATGCAGCAACTACAGTACTGGGAATTATATATTGCGGATGGTTTCCGCTCCATTTAATATTTTTACGACACCTGAGCTCCGACAGATTTCATGACGGGCTCGGGTTTGTTGTAATGATGTTTACGGCAATTCTGCTAACCGATATTGGCTGCTATTATGCAGGCAGACATCTTGGAAAGCATAAACTTGCACCGGTTGTCAGCCCTAACAAAACGATAGAAGGCTCTATCGGCGGCTCAATTTGTGCTGTAATAGGAGCAATGATTGTCGGTTATTTTATCGGACTTGAGTGGTATTACTCAATGTTTGCAGGTATACTTTGCACTATGTTTGCCCAGATTGGTGATTTGTGTGAGTCTTTAATAAAAAGAGATGCAGGGGTAAAGGATTCAGGGGACTCTTTGCCGGGTCATGGAGGGTTTCTTGACAGAACAGACAGCTTTGTATTTACTATCCCTGTTATGTATTATTTTTGCAAATATTTTATATTCTCAGGGGATATTATGAACGGTATTTTAAATATTTTTAAAGGATTTTTTGGATGAAACAGATTCAGGATATTTTCGGTATAGAAACTGAAAACGAAGAATTTTACAGAAAAGCTTTAACCCATCCTTCTTATACAAAAGAAAAAGATTTGGCATATACTGAAAATTATGAGCGTTTGGAATTTTTGGGAGATGCAGTTTTAAAGCTTATGATTTCGGATATTTTATACAGAATGTATCCTGCTTCAGCTGAGGGTGAACTTTCTAAAATCCGTTCAATCGCTGTTTCTGATAATACACTTTCCAAAATAGCAGAACAAATCGGCTTGAATGAACTAATAATAGCAAGCCCGCATGAGATTAAACAGGGTGTAAGAAAACTTGAATCAGTAACAGCCTGCGCATTTGAGGCAGTACTGGGTGCATACTATCTTGACGGGAAATTTACTGAACTTCTCGAATTTATAAAAAAGCTTTTTGTTCCGTATATTGAAGAAATTAGCTGCAACTTTGGCAAATATAACGCAAAAGCAATTTTGCAGGAATACACACAAGGCTTAACAAAAGAAACTCCTGTTTATAAATTAATTAACACAACCGGACCGGATCATAATAAAACATTTGAAGTAGAAGTAGCCTACCGCGGTGAAGTCGTAGCATCAGGTTCAGGCAGATCCAAAAAGGATGCAGAACAAAAGGCTGCATATGAAGCTTGTATAAAACTTGGAGCACTATGAAAAATATAATAATATCACCATCAATTTTATCAGCAGATTTTGCAAACCTTGAAAGAGATATTAAAACAGTTGAAAAATATGGAGCAGACTGGCTTCATGTTGATGTAATGGACGGACATTTTGTACCTAATATAACAATAGGTGTTCCAGTTGTAAAATCATTAAAAGCGGTATCTTCAATCCCGCTAGATGTACATCTGATGATAGAAAATCCTGAAAAATACATTGAACCTTTTGCAAAAGCAGGTGCAGATATTCTGACATTTCATTACGAAGCGGCAAAAGATAAGGTTGAAACTATAGTTAATTTAATAAAGAGTTTTAATATCAAGGCAGGACTTTCAATTAAGCCTAAAACTTCACCAGATGAGATTTTAGACTATCTTCCACAGATTGATATGCTCCTGGTAATGACAGTAGAGCCCGGATTTGGAGGGCAAAAATTTATGCCGGAATGTGCAGAAAAAATTCCTGTTATAAAAAAATATGCACCAGAAAATATGATAATACAGGTTGACGGCGGGATTAACGCAGAAACAGCAAGAGTCTGCACTCAATATGGTGCAAACTCTTTAGTTGCCGGAAATTATATTTATAAAGCTGCTGACATAAAGTCAGCTATAGAAAGTTTACGCTAAACCTTTGCGTTCCTTGCGTTTTAAGATTTCATTCGGATCTGTGGTAATTTTTTCATCTATAGTTTCAGGAGTTTGTTCAGCAAGTTCATTCTGCTTTGTGTCACTTTCTGATTTTATTTGATCTTGCTCAGCATCTTTTACTGTAGAATTGTTATTTTCTTCAACATTATTTTCATCATCGGACCCTTCGGTTTCTTCTGTTTCAGACTTTTCAGAAGCTCCGGTGGCTCTTGAAACTTCTGCCTTCTTGCCTGCCACAAGAGTTCCGAAATCATTATTCTCCTGCTGATTTTGTGTAAACTGTGCATCACCGGCAGTACTTTTTTCAATAACAGCTTCACCGGCATTTATGACAAACTGCTTCATTGATAGCATAGGCATACCATTAGGCATCTGCTCTCCTATACTTACAGTTTGTGCACCAATATCCCTTCCTGTTGCTGATGTATATTGGGCATCTGATATTATATTCGCGGTGTTATCAATTGGCATTGCTGAATTTGATATTGCACTTAGACCTTCTTGCCCGATACTCTTGATTTGATTACTTAAACGCTGGGCTTCAAGAATAGCTGCAGTATCACCTTTTTTAGCTTTTAAAGAATTTTTACGTTCTATAAGCGACTGTACACGTGAAAGTATATCATTTTTAGTACTCTCAGCAGCCTCTACAGCAGCCTCTGACTGTGCAAGATAGCCTTCCATTTCTTGCATTGCCTGCGAAATCTCATCATTATACTGATTGCTGGTATCCATAAAAATTCTACCCTGTTCTGTAATACTAACATTATTATTATCCAGAGAGGTTTTCAAAGCTTTTGCAACACTAGGATTTTCAGCCGCTTCTGTACCTTCAACTTTTTGAGCTTCTTCATTTGCCTGCTCTCCGTTTACAGCTTGTGGAGCGCCCTGCATCATATTTGATGAAATCGCCATCTCATACGTAATATCATCCGGAGCACTTTCAATTTTTTCAATTTCCTGAGCCCATTGAAGAATATAATCAGGGACCTCCTGTCCTTCTTTTTCATATTCTCTTATTTCACCTGCCGTACAATTTTTCCAGTCTATAGAATTGTCTTTCTTAATCGGCTTAATCTGCTGGCTGGTGGCTGAACCTATTGCTTCTACCATGAGAACTCTCCTTATATTACCTTTGGTATTTTTATAATATTCATTTTCATTTACGGCTGTTTTGAAGAAAACTTTAATGCTTATTTCCTATATTTCCTCTAAAATCCTTTTACAGCGTGACAAAATAGAATTTTACAAAGATTAATACAAGACTTTATATTAAGTATTGTAACAAAAGTTATATAAATTGAATATAAAAAGTCAATATTTTTTTAAGTGAATTTTTTATATAAGTACGAGAGATAAATAAAGAAGAGAGGTTCCAAAATGGCATCAATGTTGTTATTCAAAAATACAGTACCTGATACATATAAAGAAACTGCAAGAGCAATAAATTCAATTGATTTAAACCAGAAATTTGTAATTAGAAAAACCCTTGTTGAAATGATGAAACAGTCTTTCTTCAGAGGACCAAACAAATATGGAAACAACTTTATTGCATAGAAAGTCGTTGGAAAATAGGAATTAAAGGAAAAAAGGAATCGTTGGAAATATAGGAAAAGGAATTTAGGAATATATACAAGCAGCCGGTAAATAATACCGGCTTTTTTATTAACAAATTTTAATAATTTGTTAATACTAATATATACTTGGGTATATATTTAATATATATAAATAGTAGAGGAGCAAGTTTTATGTCTATGAATATTGCATCAGTAAGTGCAATGTGTGCACAAGCATATATTGATCCGGAACATCAACGGATTATGAGAGAATTAAGAGCATTAGGCATAGAACCAACAGGAGATAAAAGCACAGATAAAGCAAAATTAGAAAAGGCAAAGTCTGAAAAAAAAGCAGCTCAGGCTCAATCATCAAGACAGGTTCAACTTGTAACCGGAACAGAAGAAAGTTCAAAATCAGATGCAGTTTCATCTTCAGATACAATAAAAAATGACAAATCTATTCAGGCACAAAATATGACAGGAGCAGAACAGCTGGCTCAGTTAAATAAATTTAAACTTTTAGGTATATACTAGGCAATTTTTTCCTTTCACAAAACTTACATAAGTGAAAGGAAAAATTTTATGTCCGAAGTTTCATTTACATCTGCAATAAGACCCGTATCCTCAGAACAATTCAATAAATTCACAGCAGATATAGTTAACCATGTAAATGAATGGAGACCTCAGGGTGCGAAAAAAGGAATATCTGCTAAGACAGACAGAATATTAGACTGTACTGCACTCGGAATTACTGATGGTCAAAATGTATTTTTAATGCACATTATTCCCGAGATAAGTTCCAATAAACATTTCTTTGAAAAAATTATTGATAAAATAAAAGAAAACATTGACATGTCAAATGAATATCTTCAGGCACTGCTGGTTGGTTCAAAAAATTACAGCAAAGAAAGCAGGATAGGATATAATAACTTTGCACATTTTCTTAAAGAAAATAAAATACCGTTTTCTGAATTGAAGGGCGGAGATAATGTGCATAAGATAGCATATCATTCAAAGACTGATGAATGGCTTGTTTCAAATCCTGACATCGACAGCTTAATTCAAAGCGGGGAAAACAACCCTAAAAAACTTCTCGATATAGGCTTTGATACCATAAAAATAAACAAGTTGGACGAAATAGTTTAGTTAAAATATTTCCCGAGATGAAACGCAAGATTATTTAAGTATAATGGAACATCCGGATTATGGACAACATCAAAACAGGAAAAGGTCGGAATTTTTTCAAAACCGCAATACTCCTGCAATTTGTGCATTGCTATAATAACCTCGTCAACACCTCTGTCATCGAAAAAGCCTCCGCTTTGCTTAAAAGCAGCTTCCGGAGAATTCCAGGTAAGAGAATACATATATTTTTTACCCTTCATTAAACCGCCATTACCATATTGTTCAGAAGCCGCATAAAAAATACCATGCCTGTAAACATCATCAATATAAGCTTTTGTGATTGCAGGAAATGAAAACCAGTTTACCGGAGTTTGAAATATAACAACATCAGCCCATTCAAATTTTTCTACTTCTTCATCAAGGTTGTATCCTTCCTCAACAACAGTAGTCTTAATAGGGTTATTCACCGAAAGGATGGCTATAATTTCATTAAACAAAGTTTTGTTAAGCTTTCCCTGAGCAAAAGGATAAAATTTATGTCCGTTTAAAACAAATATATTCATAAAATCATGTTTTATATAAAAAGTGCAAAAACCATCGTTATAAATAATAATACTATTGGGTATAAAAATTCTGTATAAAAAACACAATCTGCAAAAAGTTCAGGAATTATAAAAATAAAAATTTCGTTATTCAAATACTTACTTTTTCTACAATGATTTTTTGTATATATTTATATTATTTAATCGGTATATTTTTTAATTATTGTATGAAAGTTATTTATATCTTGAACAATTTGCTCCTGTTCATACGCCAGCCAGAATAGCTGCTACTTCAATATCACCCTGCTGCCTTACGACCTGAAGCTGACGCAATTTTAAATTTGCATTACGTTTTAAATCAATATATTGTTGAAATACAATGTGGAAATATAATTGTTGGATAGTTGAAATTTTTGATTTCTTTTATAAATAGTTGTAAGAGACTTTTATACATTTTATAATATCACAGTTAGTTTAAGAAATTGTCACAGCTAATTTAAGAAAATAGTAAAGTTTTCCCCTTTTTTATTATATAATACTCTTGAGGTATAGTATGAATTTTTTGTTATTACCTGTTGCTGGTTTTTTAATAGGTTTATTGATAATTTCTTTAGGCGGTGGTGGAGGCGGTATTTATGTCGGTATTCTTACCGCGTTTTTCAACATCTCGCCGGCTATTGCTGCTGCAACATCGCTTGCTACTATAATACCAACAACAACTATTGGTGCCATAAGTCATGCAAGAACCGGAAATATTAATTTTCATTTTGGCTTGATTATGCTTGCGGGTGCTGTAACAGGTGCGATATTAGGCTCTTTATCTTCCGATTTTTTACCTGAAAATGTCTACAACAAAATAACAGGTACATTACTTTTGATTTTAGCAGTACAGATGTTTTTTTCATACAGAAAAAAATATCGACAAAAATTAAATGAAGAAATAAAAACAGATAATAAAAGACAAGCAATAATTATTTTAAAAGCTGTTTCCTATGGCTTTTTAGGCGGTGCAATGTCAGGATTAGTTGGAATAAGCGGTTCAACGCCAATTGTAGCCGGGCTTACATTTTTAGGCTGTAGTGCATTGGAAACTGTCGGAACTTCTGTATTTGTGCTTGTAGGTATTTCGGTTGTTGGATTTTTAATGCATTTGGGATTAGGAAATGTTGATTGGAAACTTGTAGGATTATTAGTACTTGGCACTACGTCCGGAGCATTTTTAGCACCATTGTTGCTAGCTAAAGTTAGTAAGGAAAAACTTGAAAAAATCCTACCCCCAATTTTAGTAATTATAACACTTATAATGGGATTAATTGTAGTTTGTAAATAAAAATATTCTAATTGTATAAAGATAAAAACTACATAGAAAATTTGAATTCTAGTGTTCCTCGAAATCTGTTCCGCAGCTAAAATTCAGCCATGTCGGTTTGTATTCAACCATTTGAACCCATCCTCAAACATCCTAAACAACAAGCTTACAGAGCATTAAACCTTTTTCCCCAATAATCACATTATAAAATGACAGTCGGTTTGAGTATTTTAAACAGAGAGTTTGCCCATTTCCCATCCTTCTTAGAGAAAGAATGTTTGTTACATTTTATAATAATTAGGTAATCTTTGGCATAAAAATATTTTATATAAATATAGGGTAAATTAAGGAAATTATTAATGGGGATATGAAAAATGGGAACAACGATAGGGAAAGAAATTATTGCCTTGACACGAACAATCGGGAAAGGTTTGCTTGCAACTAAGCCTGTAAAAGTGACTCTGTCGGATTTGAAATACACGTCCAAATTAAAAACTGATACTTTTGTTAAAAAAGTAGAAACTTGGTTTGATCCCGTAGGCCATGTTGCTCCTTATGCCCAAAGAGGGAGAACTGAAGTTGTAGGACATCATGATTTTAATGCTTGGAATTCAAATGATACTATAGAAGAAGTGATGAGAACATTTATGAAAAATCATCCTAATGCCAGCCAAGAACAAATACAAAAAGCTCTTATAAGAACACAAAAAAACATTGCATACTCTAATCTTGATAAAATTGATTATAATAGGGCTTTTCTAAGATTGGAACCACAACCATATAATAGTGTTGCTTTTAGAGGAAGACAACGAAGAATAGGAGAGCAATTAGGTTCGGATTTCGATATAATAGAAAAAGCTCAAGTGGGAGATGAAATAGTCCCAACCAGAGGTTTTGCATATGCGGCACATCATAAGTTTGGAACACACCAATATATGGGATCTCCATTTGATTATAATGGAAATATAAAATTTGAACCTATGTTAATTGAATATAGAATACCTAAAGGCTCGCAAGTATCCTCAAACATGGAGCATGGGGGCGAAGTTGTATTTCCTGCATTATCAAAATACAAATTAGTATCAAAAGATACAAGGTTAATAGAAAGATTAGATACTGATGGAAATGCTGTAGGTTCATACCCATATAAACATGTGATTCTTGAATATATTCCGGAAATTCCTGTTTTTAGGAAAGACCTGGCACATTATCCGGAATCTGTGGAAGATTTTTTATTGACCAAGGCGATGCAATGTAAAAATTTTGCAGAGTTTGCTGATTTGCCACAAAAACTTGGTTTATAAATTTAAATGATACATGTGAATAGGGCTAAAAATTCAACAATTCATACCTGCCCAACTATAAATTTGGACATTAATTGGACTCAGAATTTTCTTTGATTTTGCAAGTCTTTATCCTAATTTAAAAATGTTCTTTGTAATTTTATGTACTAATAAAGTCCGATTTTGTCCAGTTTGATTTTTATAGTCAAGCAGCTTCCGACCTGTATAAATTGGCTCAATGTCGCACTATTATAAGATCCTGAAACAAGTTCAGGATGACATTTTAAGATTTGATTTCCTACCAAATCGGACTTTAAAATATAATGACGGAAACTTCGATGTAGAGCTACATCCAGCATTTGATACCTTATTTAGACTAGCCAAAGAAAGCAAACATCAAAATTCAACTATCGAACCACCTAAAACTCAACAAAATTGCACTAAAAAAGCACCCGAAGGTGCTAATTTTAAAAATGGCGGGAACGACGAGGCTCGAACTCGCGACCTCATGCGTGACAGGCATGCGCTCTAACCAAACTGAGCTACGCTCCCATGTCTTTGGTCTTTCGACAATTATTATTATAAATCGCTGAAAAAATTTTTGCAATAGTTTTATAGTAAAAATTTTATTATTTTATAATAAGGCAATTTTTCTTCTTCACATGTTTTATCCGAAATATGGAAACAGGTAGTGTAAAATTCAATCCGACATTCGGTTCTAAGAAAATAATAAGGGATGCAGACAAAGTTTGCAGAATAATTGCTAAAGAATTTCCAGCCATTTCCGGAACAAGAGTTGAAACGATGGCTGCGGCAAAAGAAGACAGGTTTGTTAAGTATTGCAAAATGAAATTAGCTCAAAACAGAGCAATCAGAGATGATGCTTGGAAATTATTTACACCATCAGAACCTTTATACTTTTATCAGCGTTTTGTCGAGAATATGAAAAAATATAAAAATATAAACTGTGCAGATTACACAAAACTTGCTCAACTAATACTTGCAAGCAATAACATAAAAGCAGTAAAAGCAAAACTATTAACACAGCATTTAAAAAACCTAGATCATGCGGTTTTGATAGTAAATCCGCCAGGAAATAATTTCGTAGCATATAAAAACAAAAACCTGGAAAAAATGATTATTATTGATCCTTGGCTTGGATTTGCAGATTACGGACACAATGCTGTTGTAAGATACAATTCCGAATTTTCAAAATACTTAGGCTTAAAAGATAATCAATTTGAAAAACTGGTTTTTGTTTCAGAACAAAATCCGGCAATATCCTCAAACACAGTTGATTATGTCAGAGAAAAATTTCCTCAATTCATACAGAAACCAGGCTTTATGGCATTAGGATGATACAAAGGAGTTCAGAATAACATGATAAATTACTTACAAAATAACTATAGTTTCATAGGAAAATCCACGCTGCCCAAAAACATAAAAGAAGTAAAACGTGTATTCTTCTCTGAATTTGCAGACGTCAAAAAACCTGCGTCTTATTCAAGCCTACCGGAAGAAAAACAGATTGAATTAGCTAATGAAATTAAAGAAGCCAATTTGCTTCTTAGAGTAATTCGAGAACTCCAGCATACGGCATATGAAGAAGGCGGCAACTTTGAAGTATTCAGAAGATTAATCGGAATGTTAAAAACATTCAAAGTAGGTAATTGCGCTGAATTAGCTGAAACCGGGAAAACTATATGTAAAATGAACAGAATAAATAACTGTGACATATTTACCCTCCATGCTAAATCTCCGGATGGAACAATCAGGGCACTCGATCAAACAATGATTGCATTTAAAGTTCCAAAATCTAAAAACAATAGAATTACAAAGAAAAACGGGACTATGTTTGAACCTGCACAGGATATTTCTGTTCTTGATTTATATATGAACGGCTTCAGCGGAAATGTCCGCCAGTCAAGAAAGATTTACTCAAGTTTTGGGCTAAAACCGGAGGAAAAACTTCTTTTCAAGCCTGAGAATACTTATGAACCAGATATTAATACAATCGAAAAATTACGCCAAGAGTTTCCTAGCTTAGTTTTCAGCAAATAAAAAAAGACCGATTAAAATAATCGGTCTTTTTTTTTGAAATTATATTTACTGATAAAGCGGAGCTAGTTTCGCAGATTGCTGCGGTATTACTCCTTCTTCAATTGATTGGTATACCCTATAATCAATTACAGGGAAGCAGTTATCAATGCTTTCTATTTCTTTTAATTCTGCATCATTGATGTTACCGCTTTCAATCATATCGCAAATTTTTTCAAATCTGTCGACATGTTCTCTAAACCTGTCAGTAGCATAATCCTTTGCCTGCCATGTTGTAATCAGGAACGGCCAGTCTGAACTTTGAAGAAGCAGATTTTCTCTTGCCATCTGATTTAATGCTCTGTGAAGGAGTTTGTCTTCAGGAATTTCCGGATACTTATCAACAATAGCATTTATACGTTTTTCGCAAGCATGGATAATAGGCCACATCCATTCAGTTAAGTGGTTATTCCATACGTAGAAGTGACCGCCCTGCCCCCAAGAGCTTTCCGGGATTTGGATAGCTTCTGTAGGCGGATGAGCATGCAGATATTCACCTGCTGTCATTCTTTCAACTTCCGGAAGGTAAGTATTGAATTTTCTAATAACCTGTTTGATAAATTCAACGCCTTCAAACCACCAGTGACCAAACAACTCGGTATCAAAAGATACCATTACAAGACCTTCTTTACCGTTGTGAGCTTTTTTGTAATCATTTAATAAATGGTAAATTAAAGTAGTGTAGTGGTCAGAATTTTCATTAATTTTATTCAATGCCAAAACAGGATCATAAAGCATCTTATCACCTAAATCAGTGTTAGGGGATGTAATTCTCCAATAGTGCATTCCTGATTTGTCATCTTTTTTATGGAATTCTCTGAAGCAGCCGTCGCCAGGATAGCCGTCAGCAGCAGACCAAACCTGATAGCCGGCTCTGTCATTTCTGCCCATAACAGCAACCTGTGCATCAGGCAGCCAGTAAGCAGAATATGTATCATAACCTGTAGCCGGACGTTCAGGAAGCGGAATATATTCAATATTACCGTAGACACCTATTACACGTCTGTTACCAATTGAATTACCACCTTCAATTACGTGAGATTCAGTAAAGAAGTATTCAATATCGTTATTTTGAAGAGTAACCTCAATAGCCGGTCTCCAGTGTTTTTTACCATCTTTACCAACATATTCATAACCTTGTCTGTAGGCACATTCAGGGAGCCAGCAGCCTTTTGCTTTTTTACCGAATAATCTTTTTGTGGTATCAGAACCTACTTTGAATTGGGCATTCAAGTTGCTGTCAGTAGCAAGAAGCGGAGAAAATCCATGAGTTGCTCCGGAAGTTGTAATTTCAATACAGCCTAAATCCTGATATTTTTTAAATTCGCCAATAAGGTCCATTCCGTATTTATTCACAAAAGAATCTTTAATATGGTTAAACCAATCGAAATAATATTTAGCCAAATATTTCAGATGCTGTGAATGAGCAACTTTCGGATCAGGGTATCTTTCCAAATCCTTTGAAACCTGCTTAATTCTTGAATCCAAATATTTAACAAAACCATGCTTAAGGTGTTCGTCATTAAGCTGTTCAGCCAAAATCGGTGTAATGCCGACAGTCAGCTTTGCTTTAATACCTTCTTCATACAGTTCGGAAATAGCATTCAATAATGGAATGTAAGTTTCTGCCATACATTCATAAAGATTTTCTTCCCCGAAAGGCCACATGCCTGCTTTTCTGTAATAAGGAAGGTGGCTGTGTAACATAAATACGAATTGTCCTACTGACATTTGCGCCTCCATATCTCTCTTAACTTGAATTATTATATAACTATAATCCAATTCTGTTATTATTATATATAGCACAACCGGGTTAAAAATATAATCCTTAAGAACTAATTCTTGTGAATAATGTTACAAAAGTTAAAATATAAATCGTATATTATATTTACATAATTTGTCCAACAAAAATTCCGAGTTAGGAAATGTGAGCGGGATTGTTGAGTAGCGTATTAGAAAGCGCAGCTGCGCACAGCCTGCGAAGGCGCAAAGTAAGCAGCGGAGGTCTGCTTTTAATATTTAGCGGATATTGCACATAAGAACAATTTATTTTATAATAGAATAAAAGGAGGAAAAGATCTTATGCAAAACACAATTATAGCTTCAAAATCCCTGAGGGGGGGGGGGCTTAGGTAACGCCGGCGGGCTTTCTCACGCTTTGGGATTATCCCGGAATTCTGCATTTACTTTAGCGGAAGTTTTAATTACCCTGGGTATTATTGGGGTTGTGGCTGCGATGACATTACCGGCACTTGTTCAATCACACACAAACAAGATTGTTGAAACAAGACTTGCCAAATTTTACTCAACAATAAATCAGGCAATAAAAATGTCGGAAGTTGAATATGGCGACAAAAAATACTGGTTTACAGACCTGAATAATATTGAAACCGATGAGGAAGGAAAACCTGTAAATGGAAGCTCGGAAGTTGAAAAATGGTGGAACAAGTATATCTCACCCAATATGAAAACTACATCTGTAAAATATGATGAAAAAGGTTTACCTTACTTTTATTTTCCCGATGGAAGCGCCTTAAAAATCCGATTTACAGATGCAATAAGAGATTGGATATTTTATCCCGGCAATCCTGACAAGTGCTTAAAAAGATATAAGACCGAAGACGAAGCTCACGGGAAATGTTCATTTTTATTTATTTATATGCCTGGCGGAGAGGACATAAAAACTAATGCAAGCAACCCCAATGCGCCTGAGTGGAAATACCATGTAAATAAAGGAGTAGAACCATATAAATATGCATGGGATGGAACAACAAACAGTTTATACAACAGCAATTACGGATGTAAAACAGGTACCAGATTATTCTGTACAGCATTAATTCAGTACAACGGCTGGAAAATACCTGATGATTATCCTTATAAGGTTTCTTATTAAATTCTCCACCCGTCATAATAATATTAACAAAATTTAAATAATCTATTGCAAATAAAAAATTTTTTATTTAATATAATACTGCTCACATCCTCGGGTATGGTGCCGTCATTAAGCACCGCAAGACTTAGAAAAGGAAAAATAAAATGGCAAATATTAAATCTGCTAAAAAAAGAGTACTTATAGCTGAAAAAAACAGACTTAGAAACGTAGCTTTCAAAACTTCAATCAAAACCGCAGTAAAAAAAGTTCTTGAACTTGCTAAAGGTGAAGATAAAGAAGCTTTGAGCTCAGCACTTTCTAAAGCTTATCAGTTATGCGACAAAGCTGTAGGAAAAGGTATATTGCACAAAAATACCGCAGCTAGAAAAAAATCAAGATTAACTATTGCTGTAAACAAATTACAGACAAAATAGTTAATAAACAAAAACCATAAAAAGCTCTCTGTTAGCTGTTAGTTGCAGAGAGTTTTTTTATATGTTATAATTCGCTTTAAGGAGGATATAAAACAATGAAAAACTCAATTATAGCTTCAAATTCAAAGAGGGGGGGGGGGCACCGCTCATAGCAACGCTTTTACGCTTGCCGAAACACTAATTACAATAGGAATTATCGGAATTGTGGCTGCATTAACTTTGCCGACGATAATTACAAAACAAAGGAATTCAGAACTTGAAGGCAGATTTAAAACAGCCTACTCTTTAATTTCACAGGCTGTGTTAAGAATGTCTGCCGATAATACAGATATTACAGAAACATACTGTTCAAAAGGTATTAATGGAAGAAACTCTTACGAGTTTATAGAAGACTTTTCAAAATATTTTCAAACAGTAAAATTATATGCCCGTAGCACTCAACGTTTAACTGAGATTGGCTACAAAGAAGATTTTTTTAAACAAACAAACGGATATGAAATATTTAATAATGACGGACACAACGAGGGAGCATTCTTTATCAAAAACGGTATGATGATTGCCGCAAGCGGCTGCTGGTGGGCTACAAGCAAGGCTATACCTCTGGATTTTATTGTAGATACAAACGGAACCAAAGGTCCGAATAGGTTTGGTTATGATGTATTTTATTTTCAGATAATCAATGGAAATATACTTTTACCAGCTACACAGAAATATACGTTTGCAGTGGTGGAATCACAACTGAAAGTGTGCTGTGATTTTAAAAACTCAGGCAAAGCCTGCCACGCTTCAGGTGACAATGGAACAGCATGTTCACATTTTGCACTCAAAAATCAATACCCGCAAGATGAAAGTAAAAAATATTGGGAAAATCTTCCCTGATTTTAAAGCCTCCGTGTTACCGGAGGCTTTTTTGTGGTTAAAATTATGTAAAGATATTGGTAATTATTTATTTAGTGAGTATAATAATGATATTAAATATACTTTTTTAACGGGAATATTAATATGACACAAACTCTTGAGAGAAAACAAATAAAAAATATTGATTTTAACATAGACTTGGCACAAAGTTTCGGTATTTATAAAAATAATTCAGAATTTGCCCTTTTAGATTATGCAAGTTCAGTAAATATTTCATGCGGTTTCCATGCAGGAGATCCGATGACTATTAAAAATGCTCTTCTGAAAGCAAAAGAAAAAAACGTAGTTGTAGGAGCACACATAGGCTTTGACGATATACAAGGCTTCGGTTACAGACCTATGGAACTATCGGAAGAAGAAATTGAAGCGCTTGTTATCTATCAGGTTGGAGCTTTGATGTCTTTTGCAAAAACATTCAAAATGGAAATTGAACATGTAAGACCTCATGGCGCTATGTATAAAATGGCTGCCGAAGATTTTCAGTTTGCGATGAAAGTAGCAAAAGCAATAAAAAAATGTTCCCAGTGGCTTGTTTATTACGGAGCATCCGGGGATATTACAGCAAGCGTAGGGGAAGAATTAAATCTTCCTGTGGCTCATGAAGTTCATCTGGAAAAACACTACAACACTGATGGCACAATTGATTTTAGTCAAAAAGACAGCGAGAATATATTTGCATCTATAAACAGATTAAAAAACCTTCTTGCAGCTTCGCAGGTAGATAATGTTACAGGCGGCAAAACCTGTGTGCCGGCAGATACTATTCACTTTACAAATAAAATAGCAAATGCTGCCGCTTTGATAAAACAATCAAAAGATATAATTACACCGGTTCCGGTAAATTACAAGAATGCTTGTCTTTCCGGCTGGGTTGAATAAGTGATGATTAAGAGGAAATAATGAAAAATTTTAAAAATACAATGAGAATGCCAAAAGATGCCGGCTGGCTTATACCGGGATTACAGGTAAAAAGATGGTTTGTATTAATATTTTTAGGCGCAATTTTAATGGGTTTGGGATTTTTAATCCTTTGCGATATTAAACCTATTTTTTATACTATGGAATTTATCCGCAAAATTGCAATGAATATTTCAACCGAATGGATTGCTTTTGCTGTAATAATGTTTGGCGCAGCTATTTTCTTTAAAGGCTGGAAACAAACTAACCTTTCAATTTTAGATATTAATAACAGCAGAGATGACTCTAATATTCTGGAAGCTTTATATAGAAGAAGAAAACTTAACAGAGGGCCTAAAATCGTTGCTATCGGCGGGGGAACAGGCTTATCTATGCTTTTGAAAGGCATTAAGCACATTACAAATAATATAACTGCGGTTGTAACAGTAGGAGATGACGGCGGCAGTTCAGGCAGGCTGAGGGAAGATATGGGTATACTTCCTCCGGGTGATATTAGAAACTGTATTGCTGCGCTTGCTGATGACGAAGACTTGATTACAAAATTATTCCAATACAGATTTAAATCCGGCGAAGGACTGGAAGGTCACAGCTTTGGCAATCTTTTCCTAACAGCTCTTTGTGCTATTACCGGAGATATGGTGCGTGCAGTTAAGGAATCTTCCAATGTATTATCAATCAGAGGAAGAGTTTTGCCGGCAACTCTGGACGATATGAAGCTTGTTGCAGAAATGGAAGACGGACGAATTATACGGGGAGAATCAAATATTCCAGAAGCTCATGGAAAAATTAAAAGATTATTTACAGACCCGGCACACTGCAAAGCTCTTGAAGATGTAATAGCCGCAATTAAAGATGCAGATTTTATTATTATGGGACCGGGAAGCCTTTATACAAGCGTTATTCCTAATCTTTTAGTCGAAGAGATCGCTCAGGAAGTAGTTGCTTCTAATGCGAAAAAAATCTATGTCTGCAATATTATGACACAGCCTGGAGAAACCGATAATTATTCAGTTTCCGACCATGTTAATGCATTAATGAAACATGCTAACAGCAGAAAAATTATTGATGCTGTCCTTGTTAATGATTTCATCCCGTCTAATCTTGCAAATAAATACCAGATGGCCGGATCTTATCCTGTCAAAATAGATAATGAAAATCTTAAAAAACTAGGTGTAAAATTATTCTCTAAAAAGCTTATAGAAGATAACAAAGAAGGATTTGTCCGCCACAGTTCCAACAGGGTTGCAAGAGCTCTCTACTACTGGTACAAAAGAGAACATAAGAATGAAAAAAATACTTTATTCCAGCATAAAGAATTAACATCAAAAGGTTCCAAGTAAATATGACTAAAAAGGTTACAGTAAATACTATCCAAAAATATAAAGATAACCATGAAAAATTTTCAGTCCTGACAGCATACGACTATTCCACCGCAAAATATTTGGATGAAGCCGGGATTGATATAATATTAATAGGCGACAGTCTTGCAATGGTAGCGCTGGGATATAGTGATACAAATTCAATCGGTATTGAAGAAATGGAAATTTTTACCAGAGCTGTAGCCAAAGGCGCAGCACGTTCGCTGGTAGTAACTGATATGCCTTTTCTCAGTTACCACAAAACTCCGCAGGATGCAGTTGAAAATGCAGGCAGAATGATTAAAGCCGGAGCCAATGCTGTAAAAATAGAAGGCGCATCCGATTACATAATAAATGTAATCAAACACCTTACACAGATAGGAATTCCTGTGGTAGGACACGTTGGTTTTACTCCCCAGTTTTTAAATGCTATAGGCGGTTATAATATTCAGGGAAAATCATTTGACGCAACATTACAAATCTTAGAACAGGCAAAAAAATTAGAACAAGCCGGAGTGTTTACAATTGTACTTGAAATGGTTCCTGAAGAAAGTGCGCAGTTTATAACAGAAAATTTAAAAGTTCCTACAATCTCATGCGGTGCCGGCAGATATTGCGATGCACAGGTTTTGGTAAGCGATGATTTATTCGGAAAATTTTCAGATTTCAAACCTAAATTTGCAAGAAAATACGGAGATATGAAATCTTTAATTTTAAATTGTGCCAAACAATACAATGAAGATGTAAAAAAAGGGAAATTTCCTTCAGAAGAAGAAGTTTTTAAATTAAAAGAAGAAGAGTTAAAACAATTAAATTTACACAGAGATAAACAAACAAATTCTCTCCGGTAAAATAGATAAGAAGGTAGAAAGATGCTTATACATACAATTAAAGAATTAAGAGAGCAGGTAAAAGATTGGAAAAAACAAGGTTTAACAGTCGGTCTGGTTCCAACAATGGGAGCCTTGCATAACGGACATTTAAGCCTTATAAAAAAAAGTGTTGAAAAATGTGATAAAACAGTTGTTTCAGTTTTTGTAAATCCGATACAGTTCTGCCCGGGCGAAGATTTAGATAAATACCCGCGCACTCTGGAGGCAGATGAAAAACTTTGTGAAGATGCCGGTGTTGACATAGTTTTTGCACCATCTCCAAAAGAGATGTACGGAGAAGGTCATATTCTCTCTAACGATTTTTTAACCTATGTTATTCCGCCGTTTTTCTATGTTGACAAATTATGCGGCAAGTCACGAACAGGACATTTTGACGGAGTTTGCACTGTGGTAAATAAATTATTTAACATAGTTCAGCCAGATTTTGCATTTTTTGGAGAAAAAGACAGGCAGCAGTTAATAATTCTTAAAACAATGGTTAAGGATTTAAATATTCCGGTTGAGATAATTCCTTGCCCTATAGTCCGCGAAGAAAGCGGATTAGCGCTTAGTTCACGAAACAAATATTTAACTGAAAAAGGTAAAGAAGATGCTCTTGCTCTAAGTAAAATTTTATTTAATATAAAAATGTGTTATAATAAAGGTATAAAAGACGTAAAAGCGCTTACAGAAACAGCTTACGGCTTTTTGAACGATAATCATACTCTTGAATACCTGGAGTTTAGGGACCAAAATACTCTTGAAGAAAAGAAAACTGCAGACTCTGATACAATAGTATTTATTGCAGCGAGAGTTGAAAATGTACGCTTAATAGACAACATAGCATTATAAGAGGATATTAATGGCCAAAGGGTTGGAAAACAGTAAAAAATTATGTAAACTTACCGAACATTTAATGGTAATTGTACAGATTGCGGCAATATTGCTGATTTTTGTCGTGTCATTATATTGGTTTTTAGATTTAATAGGCAACCACGCCATGAGCTTTATGTATCCGTTTATAAAATCTATCCAGAAAATGATGGAAGTTCAGTTTGGTGAAGAATTAAAAAAGGGTAAAGAAGGTCTTGACGGTTCTCTATTTGTATTTATAATGCTTATTTTAACCGGACTTTATATTCTTTCCCAGGTAAAAATCTTCCTGAAATATTCAATGGAGGCTCTTGATCGTAAAATTAAAATAGCAAAAGAAGAGGAAGAAAAACGCTTCAACCTTCAATTAAAAGCAGAAGCACACAGAGCTATTCTTGAATATAAAAATATCGTTCTGCTTGTTAGAATTTCACTAAAAAGTATTTTGAAAGATGCCTATCTTGCACATAACGACATGCAGACAGTAAGCAAAAAACAGGAAGATGCTGCGCTTGTTATGTTTTATAATTTAATGAAAACTGTTGAAGGCTGTAATTTTTCAAAAGATAATAATACCCTTATTATTACTGCAAAAAAATTTGAATCGGTAGATGATATTTTGGATGCATTAACAAATTCTATCGATAAATTAAAGTTTGATCTAAAAATGAAAAAATTAGCATTAAAAGCTAATATTGCAATTGATGTTTATACAGATAAAGTACTTTTAAAAGATGTATATGCAGACTTAAAAACACTTTTAAAATTGAACATCCCTAATGAAATATTATGCTACGGAAATTTTTGCAACCGTTATGAATTAATCAAAAAGCCTCACTTTGAAGCATTTTTGAAAGGAACATACGATATAACAGAAGATGAGAATGTGTGGGCATTAGTTAAGAAAAATTAAGAAAATGCTTGATTTATAAAAATTCTTTTGTTAATATTAACTGGTAAACCGCAGACAATTAGTCTGTTCGGGTGCGGTAAACAGAAACAAAGTTTGTGTTTACGCAGGAAACAGCTAGAGCTTAGGCAGCTCGTTGATAGAAATAATAGTTTCCAAAACCCTTACAGTTAAATGTTTATATAAAACAGCTAATCGAGGTTGCACTAGTCAATATAAGATAATATTTTGCTTGTGTAATTTTGCGGTTCCGGATACTGGATAAGCAAAATTTTTTAGTATTCGGGCAAAACAAGGTCGATAATGAAGTTACAAATAAAGGAGCAAAAATGTCAACAAAAGCATTTAAATCTGAAAAAATAGATGCAATGAAAGCAAAATTTGAAAAAGCTCAAGTAGCAGTTGTAACTGAGTATAAAGGTTATACAGTAGAAGAAATCACAAACCTTAGACGTAATCTTCAAAAAGAAGGCGGCGATTATACTGTAACTAAAAATACTCTTGCTAAAATTGCTATCAAAGGCACTGAATTTGAAGCACTTGCTGATCTTTGCAAAGGACCAGTTGCTATCGCATTTGGTTTTGAAGATCAGGTAAGTCCTGCAAAAATTGTATCAAAATTTATTAAAGATTCCAAAAAAGGTGAAATCTTAGGCGCCGTATTAGACGGTAAATTATTATCAGTTGAAGAAACTAAAGCTCTTGCAAATCTTCCTTCAAAAGAAGAACTTTATGCAAAAATGCTTGGTTCAATCAACTCACCGGCTTCCGGTATTGTTGGATCTATCAATGCAGTTATGGCATCACTTACACGTGCTGTTGCAGCTGTTAGAGATCAAAAAGCCGCATAGTGAATTTGCATACAAAACGCTATGAGAAATAGGGTAACAGCACCCAAAATTTACTAAGTACATAATACAAATTTATAAAGGAGAAAAACAATGAGTGTAGAATCAATTTTAGAATCAATCGAAAAATTAACTTTATTAGAAGCAGCTGAATTAGTAAAAGCTATGGAAGAAAAATTCGGCGTATCTGCAGCAGCTCCTGTAGCAGTTGCAGCAGCAGCTCCGGCAGCAGCTGGCGAAGCAGCAGCTGATGAAGCTTCTGAAGTTAGCGTAATCTTAGCAGCAGCTGGCGCTAACAAAATTGCTGTATTAAAAGAAGTTAGAGCTATCACAGGTCTTGGCTTGAAAGAAGCTAAAGATTTAGTTGACGGCGCTCCAAAACCTGTTAAAGAAGGCATTAAAAAAGAAGATGCTGAAGCTATCAAAAAACAGCTTGAAGCAGCTGGTGCTACTGTTGAAATCAAGTAATGGGTTTTATACCAATTTAAAAAAGGGCTCTTGTTTTTCAGGAGCCCTTTTTATATACTAAAAAACAAAAGGAGTTTACATGAAAAAAATACAACTACTGGGTTTAATTATACTTGCAGCAGGGATATTTACATCTGCGTGCGGTGCAGAATTTTCAGACAAATTTGCAAAAAATCTTGTTACATGCACTGAATATTCTGAAAATGCAAGCAGTATTACAGGAATAGATAAAGGTAAGTGTGTAATGAATGCTGATTTCTATACTTGCCGGTTGTCTGCATCACAGGCAAAAGAGATAAGCAATGCTATTATTAAATACAATAAAAAGGTTGCAGAATACGGATATTCATATAACGCTTACAAAAAAAGAATGATGGTCTTTAATAAGTATGTAAACAATCCAAAGGTTTGCACATCTAACTCAAATACAAATTTTACAAAACCAAAACATTAGAAATTACATATCTTTGAATACTCGCAGAAACGGCATTTTTCCGGGTTTTGCAGATATTCTTCCGTATGAGAGATATATTTACAAACTTCCTCCAGCATTTTCTCATAGTCTTTCCTGCTTTCAGATGTAAGCTCTATAACTTCATTCTGATTATTTTTTAAATCAATATAAACAAACCTGAGCGAGTTATATTGTTTTAATTTGCGGTCTGCACAGATTAAATAAACCATAGTTTGAAAATCCTGCCGCGGATTTTTTGGAATAGACCCGGTTTTGTAATCAAGAATATAATAATCTTCACCGCTGCGCATTAAAGCATCCAGTCGTCCGCCAATCCAAAATTCACCAATTTTACAGGATAGATTATACTCTGATTTAACATATGACATCTGGAAAAATTCATTATTAAAAAGCATATTCCAAACTGTCATTTCATCTTCATTCAAACCTTTAATAATCTTTGAAATATCATCGCCCCGAAGATAATAGTTTGCAAGTGCATGGATTTTTTTACCTTTTTCAAAGTAAGATGCCGGCTGAGGGATTGAAATTTTTCTAATATATTTAAGGTAATATTTGTAAGGACAATCCGCAAAAGTTTTCAACATATTAGGAGAATAGCTATTCATAATTCACCTCCAGCATATCAAAAATCATAGACGGCTCTTGATCAACAATTTTTTCAAAAGATTTAGCTTTTTTGGAAGCTGTAAAATATAATTTTCTTTTTGCCCTTGTAATTGCAACATACAAAAGCCGAAGATTTTCTGCAACAAGTTCCTGCTTCATTTCAAACTCTGATTTCTGCTTGTAGGCAGGATTCAGGCGTTTAACATTTTCCATAAAGTCAGATGATTTAAGTTTTATCTTATCAAAATCAATTGTAAGATTTTTCTCTGTCATCTCCGGCAAAAAGACATAATCAAATTCATCACCTTTTGATTTGTGCAGTGTCATAATCTGAACTTTACCTTCAAGAAAACCTCTGTCGCTCTCATCTTCTTCAGAGAAAAATTTAAATCCGCTCAAACTGCTTTTCTTTGCGAGTTCGGCAAGCCTTTCAACAATTTGAGAAAATCCTTTTGTATTAGAACTGATTCTTTTAATCAAAGTCGAAATCAAGTAAATATTTGACTTTTCGATTTCACCGGAGAAATAATGAAGCCCGATTTTTATAGCAAGTTCATCCACGCTCAGGTGAGGGAAGTACAGCCAGTAATTCAAATCCCAGTAAAACTGTTCAAGATAAGGATTATTTAAATTATCGCAATTGATTTGTACAAAAGGATTTTCAAACTTTCTTATCTCGCTGCCTAACCGCTGTTTATAAAATCCGAGTTCGGCAAGAATTTCATAGTTGTTTGCAATAACTTCATTATCAAAAGGTTTCAAAATCATGCTTAATACTGCATATATCGCTCTGAAAATTGATTTCTGTTCAAGGCATTCACTTCTGGTAATACTTTTTAACCCGCTGTCATTAATAAAGCTTGTCCATTGCGCAACCTGGAAATTGTTTCTCAAAAGTATTCCGCATGTAGCTTTAGGATTTTTGCGAAAAGCATTTTTTATTTTCTGCAAAACAAAATTTCTTTCCTCAAGCGTTTTTTCAAAAATATGTCCTGAAACAGCATTTTCGCTTTCCGGATTTCTGCCTTCAACCGGATTCATAAGAATATGGAAAAACGCATCTTTTGTTTCCTCTCTCATTTCTGATGAGAGCAGAAGATTATTTGCAAGCAGCCAAACATCCTTTGTACAGCGCTGTGAACAATTCATGCTTACGTTCTGGCTTTCTGCAATGAATTTTCTAAAACCTTTTACATCTGCATTTGTAAAAGTTGTTGTAATTGCCTGATTTATATCGCCGCAGCGAATTAAGTTTTTATGCTTCGCACTCAAAAGGTTAATCAATCTCTGCTGGATAGATGAGGAATCCTGCGCCTCATCTTCTATAATATACACGCACAAATCCTGATAATAATTTCTAATGTCTTCATTATCCTCAAGAAGTCTTACTGATGAAATAAGCATATCATCGTAATCTATCAGATTTGCTTCGCTAAGGGTTTGCTGGTAGCCTTCAAAAAACTCTCTGAATTTTTTAATTTTTGCATCAGACGCAGCTCCGCAGGTTGAATTTTCTGTAGAAAAAACACCGCCCCCTATCTTAAATACAGAAACTGCCCTGTCAAACTCATCAGTTTCAGTCTTTTTTAATTTTAACTTTGAAGAAATTTCTCTTACAATTCGTGAACGCTGCGTATCATCGCAAATTTCAAAATCAGAAGAAAGCCCCAATCTTTCAAAGTTTCCGTTCTCTTTCAAAATCCTTAAGGCAAGCCCGTGTATTGTACTGATATTTGGAAGCTGGGTTGAATTTTCCCTGACTGATTTAATACGTTCACGAAAATTTCTGGCAGCCGACTCCATATAAGTCATAACAAAAATATTTTCAGGATTTATGCCTTTATCAAGAAGCTTCAAAATTAACGCGAGCAGAATTGTTGTTTTGCCGGCACCCGGCACAGCAGAAATCGCCATTTGTCCGCTTTCATAATCCAGAACAGGCTTCTGATCTTCTCGGGGAATAATAGGACGCGGCTTGGCAGCATCTTCCTGAGTCTTAGAGGAAGTTTCATCGACTGAAATGAACTCTTCAATTCCTCCGAAATTCTCAACACCGTTTCCATCAAATAAACTTGAATAAGTAAATATTCCCTCATCAGCACAAAGGGTTAATTTTCTCAAAATTCTTGCTGTTTTTTCTCTGCTTAATTCAACATTATCATCAATGGTATACTCATCCTTCGACCAGCCGCGCTGAAAAACCCAGGCGTTATACAAAGGACCGGTATCGCTTTTTATCCATTCATCGCTTGAAATATCAAGCCAGAACTGATACTTTGTTCTAATCTGGTTATCAATAATTTTTTGCGGAGTACCGACAACAAGATCATTATCTCCAATTTCAAGAACAGAATAAGGATTTTCCGAGATGATAGAGTTTTCAATTCTTGTCAAAATTTCTTCTTTTCGTCTTAAAACATCATCTCCGAAAATATTTTCAAAATCCTGAAGCTGTTTTATAAAAAAATTGAATTTATTAAGCTGTACTGCATTCGCCGAAAAAAGCTCCGCAAGCTCATTATATATTTCAAAAACCTGTTCTGATAATTTAATATTGCCGTCCGCAAATTTACTAACAATTTCTTTTAATTTTTGATATTTATTATTATGCTCTTCACAGCAAAATTCATATTCAGGAAGCACTTTATTCTTATCAAAATCCTGCAAAACTTCGCGGCAATATTTTAAAGGGATACCCAGAAAGTTAGTTAAAACCGGACGTAAATCAAACCCGGTCAGTTTTTCCTTAAGTGCGGTATTCAGTTTCAATATAGTAACCGCAGAAAGAACAAGCGGATTTTGAATAAGCTTTTCACTGCCGGACAAAAACATTAAATTTGCCTGCCTGTTAATATTCTCTTTCAAACCGAATTTCAGCATCTCATCAATCACCGGAGTAATTATTGAAATTTCAGAAGGTTTAACCTGTTTTTTTAAAAGTTCATTAATTTTTATAGACGCAAGTTCAATCATTTTTGAACGTTTTGAAGGAGATTGAATAGTAAAATTATTTAAAGTGTTAAATTCACACTTTGTAACATTATTAAAAATTGTTTCCGCATCAAACTTCAAATTTGTTTTAGTATCTATTACGGTAACAGGCTGCCCTAAAAGCTTCTCAAACTCCCAAACGGCAGTTCTGTCAGCACTAAGATAGCCGATACGGCTTCCGCCTTTAGAATCAAATGCAACAAACGCATCTTTCAACTGTGGAACAAGATATTTTATAAAGTCGTAACATATAGGTGTAATCTCATCCCCGTCATCAAGTATTAAATATTTTATATTATCAAAATAATTAGTATTTTTATAAATATAATTAAAGACAAGCCCCTGTCTGAGATAATCAAAGTCACGCAGATAAAGGGTTTTTGCAAGAAGTTTTTTGAGCGCAGTTTTTGCATCCTCCGCAAAGCTTTCGCCCAGAACTCTTGAACGCCAATCAACATCATCATCCGTTAAATTATTCTGCACAATCAGAGAATATCTTCTAAATAACTGATGCAAGAGAGATTTTTTTGAATTATACCCCTTAAAAGGAACATCTCTCAAAATATCATTAAGTATAAACTGCGAAATTTCTAACCCTGCAAGGTTTGGCAGAACAGCCGGTTTATCATAAGGATTTCCATTCTCAATAAACGCCCAGTTATCGCAAATTGTGTTATAAACAAGCGAGAAAAATGAATGAACCTGAAGCTTTTCAAAACAATCAATTTCAAGTTTTTCTAAAACTCTCTCTATAAACTTATTTTTAAGATTTGAATTTTGGACAAGCACCAGAATTTGTGAAGCATCAACTCCGGCATTCAATAATTCCGCGTACTTCCCTATTAGAAACTCCGTTTTTTCAGACGATATGGTGCCATCAATAATCAATTAAGCAATCCTCTTTTTATATTATTTTATCACAAAAATAAGTGTACTTAGTACCAGTAATCTAATCCTAATATACTATTGCCTTTTTTTGAAATTTAGTCTATTATTTAAGCATAAAAAATAGAAAAAATTTATGGTGCATTGTAAGAAAGTAGGAGGTATCAAATGCAAGAATTACAAGAACAAATCGGAATGTCAGCCGGTCAAATTTACAACTATTTGAACAACAACGGAGAAACTACATTCTCAAAAATTAAAAAAGAATTAGATCTTAAAGGAAACTTTGCTGATTTAGGTCTTGGTTGGTTAGCTAGAGAAGACAAAGTTGAAATTTCTAAAAAAGGTTCTTCTGTTAACGTAAGACTTAAATAGTTTTTTATTTAGTTTTTGGGTAGACAAAAGAAAAAATTTTAAAAACCACTCTTTTATAAAAGAGTGGTTTTTTGTGCCGGATGTGCGGAATATAAGTTACATATCCTGAACAATACTAAATGCCACAATGTCCTCCACATTAACATTAAGCCAATCATAGCGGAAACAAACATAATCATTACATTCACAGTTGTCATCATCGCATGTGCAGTAATCACTCAAACGACATACAAGAGCATTTTCAAGAGCAAGAATATCTTCATGGCATTCTTCACAATGTCCGTCTTTTTTGTAAATATTACCATCAATTTTTAAATGGTTTGTAAAAATCACAATCTTGTCAGATTCATTTTTTTCTGCAATTTTGTAAATAGCTTTTGAAACAGGTTTTGACATAAAAAATCTCCTTTATCATTACGTTCAGATTATAAAGGAGATATATCAAAATTTTATTACCAGATACAGCTAAACTACTTAGGTAAATTATCCCAGTATGTTTTTGTTTCATCATCAGGGTTAATATCATTTACGGCAAACCAGCTGCAACCGATTCCATTAAGGTCTTGGTTTGATGACTTATCACATGGGTATCCTGCAAGAGACGGCCATTTTTCATTCTCAAGTTCTTCTTCTGTATATTTTCTAACCGGCTTAATCGGTTTTACTTTATCTGAACTATCATTTACTTTAAAACAAAAAATATCAAAACCATATCTGTTAGGACCCTTATGAGGTCCGTTAGTATCTACCCAAAATTCAATCCTGCCAGCCCTCACAAGAGAGCCTATACTGCTTCCGTCAGGCAGGATATTCAAAGCCTGCGGCATGTCGCTGTTATTACTACCAGCGGTGATATTTGTAACATATTTGCCAGAATAAGTTGTAAAAGGGTAGACCTTCACTTTCTTTATTGATTTTATATTTCTAGCAAACTCATTTTCAAATTCTTCTTTATAAGGACATATACCATTATCCAATGCAGAGGCATACGCATCTATCAAATTTGTAACTCCTAAATTTGCCTTTGTCATTATATAAGCATTTTGTAAATTTGCATAAGATTTTTTAAGACCGGTTTCTAAAACTTTTGACTGGTATTTATTGACAAGTGCCGGCAAAGTCATTGCGGCAACTATACCTATTATACCTAAGGTTATCAATACCTCTGCCAGGGTAAAACCTGCGTTAACAGATGGTCTTTTGGTGGCGCAAAATGGCTTGGTACCTGCGCCAATACCAATTAAGGAGCTTAAATTACCTTGCCCCCCCCCCGAAAACACTTGATATTACTGCATTTTTCATAACTTAATCTCCTTTTTCTATCTTTTCTTTGTTGCTTTATTATTATAATCGCTTTTATGTAAATTTTCAATAAATATTACGTTCACATTCGTCATAAAATGGCCAAAAATAAATGTTTATGCTATAATTCTGGTATAGTAAAAGATTTTTAATAAGGGGAGAAATATATAAATGGCTGAAGAAACACAAAATGTAACTACTCAGACAGAAAAAGTTGAAGTAGTTGATATTCCTGATAATAATGAAGCTATAGAAACCAAAACCTCAGCGAGTTACGATGCTAGCAATATTCGTGTACTGGAAGGATTGGAAGCTGTTAGAATGAGACCCGGAATGTATATCGGCTCAACTTCTCAGCGTGGTCTTCACCATTGTATATATGAAATTGTTGATAACTCAATTGATGAATCGCTTGCCGGTTTTTGTACGGATATTCATGTTACGGTTCATAAGGATAACAGTGTTACTGTTGAAGATAACGGACGCGGTATTCCGGTTGATATTAAGCCTGAAACAGGGAAATCAGCTTTGGAAATCGTTCATACAGTTCTTCACGCAGGCGGAAAATTCGGCGACGGCGGTTATAAAGTATCAGGGGGGCTGCATGGTGTTGGTGCATCAGTTGTAAACGCGCTTTCTGAAAAATATATTGTAGAAGTTTCCAGACAAGGCTACATCTGGAAGCAGGAATACATGAGAGGAGAACCTCTTTCTCCTGTAGAAAAAGGCGCTGCTACAGATAAAACCGGAACTAAAACAACTTTTTGGCCGGATCCTGAAATCTTTACAGAAACAACAGAAATCGATTGTGATGTAATTGCCAACAGACTTCGTGAAATGGCGTTTTTAAACAAAGGTTTAAAAATTATTTTCCACGTTGACGCAACAGGAACAGAAGAAACTTTTCACTATGTAGGCGGTATCGGAAGCTATGTTGAATTTTTAAATAAGAATAAAACCGTTTTACATGATAAACCAATTTATATTGATAAAGTTGTGGATACTATGCAGGTTGAGGTTGCTATGCAATATACCGATGCTTACAATGAAAGCGTTCTGTCTTTTGCAAACAACATTAACACACATTCCGGCGGAACACACTTAACAGGTTTCAGAAACTCTATTACACGTGTTTTCAATGATTATGCAAGAAAAAATAATATTCTGAAAGATTCTGACCAGAACCTATCCGGAGAAGATGTCCGCGAAGGTTTGACTGCAATCGTTTCGGTAAAAATTCCAAACCCTGAATTTGAAGGTCAAACAAAAGAAAAATTAGGGTCCCAGGAAGCTATGGGAGCTGTTCAGGATGCAGTTAGAGAAAAATTACAGGAATGGCTGGAATTTAACCCTAAAATTGCAAAAACTATCTTAGAAAAAACTCTTCAGGCTCAACGTGCAAGAGAAGCTGCAAGGCGTGCGCGTGAACTTACAAGAAGAAAATCAGTTCTGGAAAACTCTACATTGCCGGGAAAACTTGCTGACTGTTCAAACAGAGAACCTGAAAAATGCGAAATTTATCTCGTTGAGGGTGATTCTGCGGGCGGGTCTGCTAAACAGGGCAGAAACAGAATGTTTCAGGCTATCCTTCCGTTAAGAGGTAAAATCTTAAATGTTGAAAAAGCCAGACTTGATAAAATTTATGCTAATAATGAAATCCAGTCCATGGTTCAGGCTTTTGGTATAAATATTTCAAAAAATGAAGAACAGGTTGATATTGAAAAACTCCGTTATCATAAGATTATTATCATGACCGATGCGGATGTTGACGGAGCTCACATTAGGACACTGCTTTTGACATTCTTCTTCCGTTATGCAAAACCTTTAATCGAAAACGGTTACGTATATATTGCGCAGCCGCCGCTGTTTAAAGTTACAATAGGCAAAACAATTGAATATTTATATGACGAGCACGCGTTGGATAAAATGCTTAAAGAACGCGGCATTAAGTCTTTAAGCTTATCTGACAAATCAAAATCCAAAGTTAAAACAGGAGATGAATTATTGGAATTGGTTAAGAATATGTCAACATTCTACAATTCTTATAACAACCCTATTTTAAATCTTTTCCCTGCGGTTGTGTTAAGGGGACTTGTACGTTCCGGCATTACTCCTGAAGATTTTGATGATCAGGCAAAAATGACTGAAATTATTGATTACTTAAATCACTACCTTCAAGACCATGCTAAAAACTATAATATTCAGGAAGCTGCTAATTATAAAGCATCTATCAAATATACCCCTGAAAATTCAAAATATTCAATTATGCTGTTCACCAATGAAGAAGAACATGTAATAATAAACCAGAATATTATAAAGAGTTCAGAGTATAAGAGATTAAAAGCTTCATATCCTTTAATCAGAGATTACCTAATTGAGGAATCTGACGGATTGATGCTGGAAACCGATACAGAACAATATGAGATTAAATCTTTTGACAGATTGCAGAAGATAATAGATGACAGAGGTCAAAAAGGCATGACAATCCAGCGTTTCAAAGGGTTAGGCGAAATGATGCCTCAGCAGCTCTGGGAAACAACAATGGATCCTTCAACAAGAACTCTTTTGAAAGTAAGTATTGAAGATGCTATGCTTTGTGACCAGTTGTTTGACGTATTGATGGGCGATAAGGTTGAACCTCGACGAGACTTTATTGAAGCAAATGCTGTCTATGCAACTAATATTGATACATAAAAAAGCTCCTTAAAAGGAGCTTTTTTTTATTTAGGTAAATTATCCCAGTAAGTTTTTGTTTCATCATCAGGATTTATGTTATTCATTGCATACCAGCTGCATCCGACTCCATTTGCCACTTGAGTAGATGATTTGTAGCAAGGATCACCTGCAATCCAAGGATATACTTCATCTTCTAATTCATCTTCATTATATTCTTTAGTAGCTTTCATTGTCAAAACTTTATCAGTTTTATCTGCTAAAGCAAATTGGAATATATCAAAGCCCCATCTGTTTGGTTTTTTATAAGGACCATTAGTATCAACCCACAATTTTATAATACCGCTATTTATCCAAACTCCAACAGAACTACCGTCACCTAATATATATACAGCATTTGGATAGTCCCACCCGCAACGGTCTGTTTTAGTAGTACCGCTATAATTTGTCACAAAATAACAGTCAACTTTTGTAGTCTTACCTAAACTTTTATAAAATTCCTCATAGAATCTTTCCGCATTAGGGTAAACATCATTCTCTTTATCATATACTGTGTAAGCCCCATGTAAGTTTGATTCACCAAGAGAAGTTTTTGTATACATTACAGCTTTAGATATATTTGAATATGATTTTTTAAAACCGGTCTCTAAAACTTTTGACTGGTATTTATTGACAAGTGTCGGCAAAGTCATTGCTGCCACTACACCTATTATGCTAAGTGTTATCAGAACTTCGGCAAGAGTAAAGCCGGATTTAACGGTTCTTCTTTCGGCGGCGCAAAATGGCTTGGTAGCTGCGCCAATACCAATTAAGGAGCTTAAATTACCTTGCCCCCCCCCCGAAAAACCTTGCTATCATTGTGTTTTTCATAATTCATTCTCCTTTTTAGTTATATCACTGCTTTTATTGCTTTCTTTTTTAAGGGAAAACATTTGTTTTCGAAACGATAGCGGGAATGGAGTGTGAGCGTGTTTGAGAAAATAAATATTTTCCCTTATTTTATCTATTTATTTTTCTTTGGCTGTGCTTGTTCCTTTTTTCTAAGTAACTATAAAACTTTTTTCAGGCACACTCCCGGTCCCGTACCAGTACAAGCATAGTAAGGGAAAGCTATACATATACCGGTATGATAGACAGTCTACTGTCCTTTTTTATTATAAACTATTTTATATAAATTTCAAGCAGTAAGATTGAAATACTGTTGACATTGTAGTAATATTTTATCAGAGGATATTAATATTAAGAAAAGAGACAATAAAATGACAAAAAAAGAACTTATTTTTTTAGGACCCCCTGCCTGTGGTAAAGGTACCCAGACAGAAAAATTAGCTAAATATTTAGATTTCCCTCATGTTGACACAGGCTCACTACTGAGGGCAGAAATTAAAAATGAAACTCCGGATGGGAAAGTTGCAAAATCTTATATTGACAAAGGCAACCTCGTTCCGCTTGATTTGGTAGCTAAAATTATTAAAAACAGGTTGTCACAGCAAGACTGCAAAAACGGATATGTTCTTGACGGTTATCCAAGGAGTTTAGAACAGGCTGACAAGCTTGATGTTATCAACAAAGAAATTAATGGTGATGAAAAAGTCGATTTTAGAGCAATATATTTTGACATAGATACAAATGTCCTTGTTGAAAGAATAGTTAACCGCCGTTCCTGCCCTGTGTGCGGAGAAATTTATAATCTGGAATTTAAACCTCCAAAAGTTGCCGGTCATTGTGACAATGATGGAGCTGAATTAACTCAAAGAAAAGATGATACTAAAGAAGTAGCTCAGGCAAGATTTGATACGTACTTCCACGAAACTGCTCCTCTTATTAATTACTATAAAAATAAGGGCGTGCTTAAAACAATTGATGCAAATGGAACTATCGATGAAGTTTGGGAAAGATTATTGAAGGTAATAAATGATTAACAGAAAATCACGAGAAGAAATTAAACTTATGCGCCATGCCGGTCATATCGTTGCATTGGTTCATAAAAAAATGAAGGAAGTTATAGAGCCGGGAATTTCGACAAAGGAACTTGATGAAATTGCACATCAGGTAATAAAAGAAAACAGAGCAATTCCTACATTTTTGGGTTATCAGGGTTTTCCGGGCTGTATCTGTGCTTCAATCAACGAGCAGGTAGTTCATGGGATTCCGCATGAAAATGTAAAGGTTAAAGAAGGCGATATTATCAGTATTGATGTCGGCGCAACATACCATGGCTTAGTCGGGGACAGTGCCTGGACATATGCTGTCGGGGAAATAGATGAAGACAAAAAAAGGCTTATGAAAGCTACAGAGGAATCATTATTTGCAGGTATTGATAAAATGCGTATCGGCAATGTTCTTGATGATATTTCAGGTGCCGTTGAAGACGTTGCCCATCACTATAACTTCGGTATAGTAAGACAGTACGGCGGTCATGGCGTAGGACATAATATGCACGAAGAACCCTTCCTTTTCAATTACAGAGTAGGTGATAAAACCGTCATAAAACAGGGTTACGCAATTGCAATTGAGCCGATGTTAAACCTTGGCGGAGATGAGGTTTCTGTCGGAGAGGATGAATGGACAGTATCAACTGTTGACGGTAAAGCTTCAGCTCACTTTGAACATACTGTAATTGCAACAGAAGATGGTCCTTTGATTACAACCAAATTAATGGAGTAAAGCTATAATGGGCTGGATTTATCTTGTTTGTGCAATATTATTAGAAATTTTCGGAACTACTATGATGAAATTATCTAACGGGATGACAATACTTCTCCCGACAATAGGAATGTTCACCGGTTATATACTGTGTTTCGCAAGTCTTGCAATGGCTCTGAAGACTATTGAGATGAGTGTTGCCTATGCAATATGGTGTGCTTTAGGCATTGTATTAATAGCGCTTATCGGAATATTGTTCTTCCATGAAAGCTTTAATATTCCAAAATTATTAGGATTGATACTGATAGTTATCGGGGTTGTAACCCTGAAACTAAATTCATAAGGATTTAAAATGAGATATTATATAGGATTATCGCTTGCATCAACTTCCGGAATGGACTCCGGTCTTGCGATTTTTGATGAAAACAGAAACCTCATTATGGTTGACAAGTTATATAAGATGAACGATATAATCCATTTTTTCGATAATTATTCATCTACAGGAGATTCAGAACTGTGTGTTTCTCTGGCGTGGGACAGGACTATGCTTAACGGGAAATGGCGGATACTGTCAAAACCTTATCAGATGGTTTCTACAAACAAACTTATCCCTAATCAGGATAATTGGACACAAAGATTTACAACAAGAGGAAGCGACTATTTTAAATCTCTAACAGAAAGAGGAGCAAATGTAAACCGTTTTGAGATTTACCTGACAAGACAAAGCCTGCATCTAAATTCTTGTTTTAAAGAGCGTTCTCCGGCGGATTGTAAATTTCTTCAGCAGACTTTAACTAATGAATGGGGAATTGAACTTCCGCAAAATATGATGCCAATGTCACAACTTGAGGCTATTACAGGAGCACTGCTGGCTAAAGAAAATTATGAAAATAAACAGAACATCAAAACTATAGCCTCATACAGAGGACTTAATGTTATTGATGTAATATCAAACCCAAATCCATGTGCAAAAGAAAATATTGAAAAAGTTCTAATAAAATGTTAAAATAAAAAAGTGATGTTAAAATAGGAGATATTTTATGCGAAACACAATTATAGCTTCAAATTCAAAGAGGGGGGGGGGGCTTAGATAACGCCGGCGGGCTTTTTCACGCTTCGGGATTATCCCGCTCTGTTTTTACTTTTGCGGATGTTATTATAACATATTGTGCAAGTCTATGTAGACATGCTGCAAAAATTATACCGAAAGTCAGAAAAGTTTGGTTTCACGACACCTTACGGGTTCGGTTCACTGCCGCTCACACACCCCCTTGTCGAAAATTTGGTTTTACATTAGCCGAAGTTCTTATAACTCTTGGTATTATCGGGGTTCTTGCAGCTATGACAATGCCGGCTTTAATTCAAAAGCACAATACGCTAACTATAGAAACACGACTTGAAAAATTTTATTCTGTTATTAACCAGGCAATAATTCGCTCTGAAGTTGATAATGGAGATAAGAAATATTGGATTAGCAAAGATACAGATGAGTTTTTTAATAAATATTTGAAACCATACCTTAAATATACTGCGTACAAGAATAAACGTGTTGGAACATCAAATGATTGGAGATTAATTAATCTCCCCGACGGCAGTGCATTTTTGATAGATATATATGGAACGTGGGATGATGAAGGTAATCAAACTTACAAAACAAACGGAGGACATTTTATATTTTGTCCTTTTGGCAAGGACTGTATAAATGGCAACAGTAAACTCAAATGGGGAAGAACCCAGTTTGTATTCGGGTACTGGCCGGCAGGAGAAATTGCACCAAAATACCATAAGGACAAAGGGGTAGAACCATATCTTAATGGCTGGGACGGCAAAGAAGACAGCCTATATACAACCAGTTACTATGGATGCAACAAAGATGCCCAAAATTTTTATTGCACAGCAATAATCCAACGCAACGGATGGAAAATTCCAAAAAATTATCCATATAAATTTTAAATCATATTTTTATAAATTTAATTACATCTCTGTGAACATCTTCTACAGATTTTGAAGCATCAATAACCTTAACTCTGTCGGGTTCCTGACGTGCAATTTCAAGATAACCGTTTCTGACACGGTTAAAAAAGTCCATGCCAGCACTTTCCATTCTGTCTTTTTGTCCCCCCACACGTTTCATTGAAGTTTCTACATCTATATCAAAAACAAAAGTCAGATCAGGTTTGTCGCCGCTGGTTGCAATATTATTAAGGTTATTAATCCGCTCAATATCCAGCCCTCTTCCATACCCCTGATACGCTACTGTACTATCAGTATGTCTGTCACATAGAACAATTTTACCTTTTTCAACAGCAGGTCTTACAATAATATCCATATGCTGCGCTCTGTCTGCCAGAAATAAAAAAGCCTCACACCTTGAAGAAACCTCTCCTTCATAATTCAAGAGAATTTCCCGTATTTTTTCACCCAACCCTTTAGCCCCGGGTTCTCTTGTGACTATAACATCATAACCTTTAGCCATTAAACTTTTCGCAAGAAGCATCAACTGTGTTGTTTTACCGCATCCGTCAGCACCTTCAAATGTTATAAATAAGCCTTTACTCATATTCTCTCCTCAAAAAAATTATACCATAAGCAAATACTGCACCATCTAAAGTTGTATATTTACCATACTAAAGTATGAAATTTTGTAAAAAATATTAAAGTTTTTTTCAACTCATGCCGTATATTAAAACAAAAGCATGCAAGTAGAAGGATAGATTGAATGAAAAATAAAGATACAAAAAGCGGTGTTTCTCTGTTCGGGCAGTCCGAATTTCTCATGGAAAATGATCCGATAGAAGAAATTTTTGCGCTTAATCTGGGAGATTTTATTTCAGAACACCTTATCTCAGAAGATTTAGCTAAAAAAATAGGCTCCAATGTTAAAGATAAAAAAGTCAGCCTTAAAAACCAGCTGACAGAGCTTATTTCAATATATTCTCTCAAAAATACCCTCTGCGTTCTCAACTTTAATACAAAAGAAGATTACGCTATTTATACCTCTATTGCTCATTCAATTAAACAAATGCTTGAAATTGAAAACTGCAATATTTATCTTGAAAAAACCTTTGTAAAAGGTTTAAAAAATAATAATAATGATCTTATTTTAGCAGGTAGTTCGGTAGAAAACCTGAAACATGAAGGATATAACTTAAACGAAAACTCAATCATAAGCGTTGCATTCAATGAGCAGGATACAATTGTTAAAGAAAATGTTACAGCAGTTGCAATGTACTGTAATTCAAGAACAGTAGGTGTAATCGCACTGGAAAGCCGTCAGCCTGTCCAGCCGGAATACCTTAACCTTGTAGAAAGCATTGCAACACTTTTTGCAACATCTATTACCTTACAGGTTGAAATTGATACAACAAATAAATTAATCGCAGATGAGGATTCAAGTGTAAGCGACCTTCAGCATGAAAGAGCAGAACTTACAGCCCTTATAGGCGACTTGTGCGATTACCAGCAGAACTTTGTAGAACAACTGGCAAATGCAGTTGATACAAAAGGTCAGTACAAAGTTTCCCATTCACAAAATACAGCAAATCTTGCCCGCAAAATATGTAAAGCTCTTGGTTTGAATGAAAAAACAACAGATTTGATTTACTATGCAGGATTGCTGCAAAATATCGGGAAAATAATACTTCCTGAAAAAATCTTCGCAACCAACGGCAAGTTATCTGCGGAGGATTTGAAAAAAATTCAAAATCATTCAAATATCGGTGTAAACTTATTGATGAATATAAACTTCCTTTCTGAAGTCGTTCCATATATTAATTACCAAAAAGAACGTGTAGATGGCTCAGGCGAACCTGAAGGATTAAAAGGTCAATCAATTCCTCTCGGTTCAAGAATTATAGCAGTTGCCGATGCATTCAGTGCAATGACATCCGATAGACCATACAGAAAAGCTATGCAGACTGAAAAAGCCATTTCTATTATGAAAGAAGAAGCAGGCAAAAAATGGGATGTTGATGTAGTTAACGCTCTTGAACAAAGCCTAAAATAATTAACGATGATTATAAATAGCAAAAACGTATGTAAAAATTTTTACATACGTTTTGTTGCAAAATTCAAAATATGCTTTATAATTAATAATAAAGATTTATCATTTAGTGATTATATAAAAAATTTGGAGGAAACGATGAAAACACTTAATATGACTGAATTTTCACCTAGGGGGGGGGGCAATAGTAGACGTATAGCTTTCACATTAGCTGAAGTATTAATAACACTTGGTATTATTGGTGTCGTTGCGGCTATGACACTTCCCGCATTAGTCGGCAAGTATAAAGAAAAAGTTCTGGTTACGCAGGTAAAAAAAACTTACTCTGTATTTCAAAATGCGCTCAAAATGTATGCAGCGAAAAATGAATGCTCTGATATCACCTGTATTTCGGATTTAAACAGCACATCTGAAGAACTAACAATGAAAATATATAAACAGTTCTCAGGGGCTAAGTTTTGTGAAAAAAATAATACTAAAGATAAACTTTGTAAAGGTACTAGCATAAAAAACAACAAACCTCTTAATAACGGATACGGACAAACAGGGGTAGCTGATAGCTTTCCGTACCCATATATTGCGAGCGCAAACGGATATTCAATTGGGGCACGACAATATAATCAATGCCCGCGAAATATTCAACAAAATATTAGAGATGAAAATGGGAACTTCGTTGATGAAGATAATGATGGAATTCCTGATACCAAAACTGTTACAAGTTATACCTGCGCAATATTTTATTTTGATGCCAACGGCACACAAAACGGCCCTAATCAGTTTGGTGCAGATATTTACAGAATAGACATGCTTAGTAGCGGCAAAATTACATTGGGATATAATCTTGATAAAACCCTGACAGAAGATAAACTTTATTACACACCGTATAACATCGGGGTTGAAATGAAATAATTTTCATAATAAATTAAAAACCGAAAGGATTTATTTATGAAAATTGCAATATATCCGGGAAGCTTCGACCCGATTACCAAAGGTCACCTTGATATTTTAAAAACGGGTGCCGAAATTTTTGATAAAGTTATTATTGCGGTTGCAAGAAATTCCGAAAAAAAAGGATTCCTGCCGGTAGATGAACGCGTAAAACTAATAAAAGAAAGTGTAAGCGATTTAGAAAATGTTGAAGTGGACAGCTTTGAAGGCTTAACAATCGAATATGCCAAGAAAAAAGACGCAAAAGTTCTCATACGAGGACTGCGCGCTGTATCCGACTTTGAATATGAGCTTCAGCTTTCTCAGGCAAACAGTGCACTTTGCAGCGATATAAAAACAGTATTCTTAACAACAAAGCCAAAATATAACTTTATATCATCAAGCACTATAAAAGAAATCTACCTTAATGACGGTGATATTTCTAAATTTGTTCCGCAGGCAGTTTTTGAATATCTCCAAAAACGTAAACTAAGTTAATATATCCTTATTTATATCAGAAAATAATTTGACAATTGTTTTACGCTTAGGTAGAATAATATTATTAAGAAAGGTATATGTGAAACCATGCAGCAAAATGGAGTATTTGATTTATTAAAAATGTTGGAATTATCAATAGATGAAAGTTTTCCGATAATTCCCGGACGATATGTGGTTGTAAAACCTAAAGAAATTGAAACATTAATCGACAGAATATATGCATCTTTGCCAGTAGAAGTTCAGGAAGCAAGAGCATTTCTAAGACGCAGAGATGAAATGCAGCTTGAAGCGCAGCAGAAAGCAGAAAAAATTATTGCTGATGCCCAGATGGAAGCTGATAGAAAACTTTCAGAAGCTGATTTTATAAAAGCAGTAGAACGTGAAGGCATCAGAATTAGAACCCAGGTTCAGGAAGAATGCGAAGAAATAAAAAGAAAAGCTCTTGAAGAAGCCGAAAATATCAGAATGCAGGCTACAGAAGATGCTATGAAAACAAAAGAAGGCGCTGAATTATATGCAGAACAAGTTTTAACAAATCTTGAAAGCAACTTAACTCAATTACAGCAGGTAGTCAAAAACGGTCAGGTTTATATGGAAAAACTACGCGGCGAATCTCTCAGTCCTTCAAGATATGAATCAAACTACGCAACAAATAATAATTATGTAATTAAATAGAACTCAAAAAAATAAATTAAAAAACGATTGGCTATTACGTCAATCGTTTTTTACATGCAAAGCCTTATAGATTGTTTACAATTAGTTTGCATTTTATTTTGTTTGTTTTATTATGTAAATATAAGCCGAAAAAATTAGAATGTGAGTAAATCACATTCTTTTTTAAAGAGGAAGAAAAATTAAATAATAAGTACAAAAAGGAAATAAAACTATGGGTATCAAAGGAAAAAATGACAGAATGGTAGTTCTTGCTTGTGAAGATTGCAAAGAAAGAAACTACACCACAGTAAAAAACAAGAAAAATACAAAAGAAAGATTAGAATTGAGCAAATATTGCCCGACATGTAAAAAACATACTAACCACAAAGAAACTAAGTAATCATTTTTTCGTCAGAGTGAGGACATAGTTCAAAACTCGCAAATGTCGCAGCTGCGCTCGAGCAAAACAAATTTTAAAAATTTGTATAGCAAAATCAAAAAACAGAATAGACGAATAAAATGAGAGCAAGTAATATTTTGGGGCAAAGCCCCATCTTGCGTCCTTAGTTCAGTTGGTAGAACGTCGGTCTCCAAAACCGGATGTCGAGGGTTCGAGTCCTTCAGGGCGCGATTTATAAAATAAAAGGAAAAACATTATGGATCCGAAAATAGATGCAATAGTCAACTCAATACAAACTTACTTCCGCGGTGTCAGAACCGAATGGGGCAAGATTAACTGGCCGGAAAAACGCCAGGTTGTTACAGAAACTGTTTTTGTAATTGTTATAGTCTTTGTGTTTACTCTTGCAGTATATTTGATGGATATAATTTTTAAAGGTTTACTTGGTCTTATCAAGTAGAAAACCGATAAGCTTCGGTAACAATTAATTAAAAGATAAGGTGGCTTATGACTAAAAAAGAAAAATCAATGGAAGAAGAATTGAACGAAGATAAACAGCGTGAAGCTGAAGAAGTTCAAGCCCAAGAAGAAGAAAAAAAAGCTAAAAAAAGTCAAAAACGCTGGTATATAGTCCACACATATTCAGGATACGAAAACAAAGTTAAAGTAAACCTTGAAAAACGTATTGAATATATGAATATGGGTGACAAAATTTTTAGAATTGAAGTGCCTCAAAAAACAGTTACCCAAATGAGAGGCGGGAAAAAACAGGAACGTGAAGAAAAAATCTTCCCAGGCTATGTTCTTGTTGAAATGATAATGGACGAAGACAGCTGGTACGTTGTAAGACACACATCAGGCGTTACAAAATTTGTAGGTTCTGCAAAACGACCAATCCCTGCACGTGATAGTGAAATTAAAAAGATTATTAACAGATCAACATCACAATCACAGAAAATCGAACTTGATGTTAAAGCCGGTGATAAAGTTAGAATTACCTCCGGACCATTTGCAGACTTTATTGCAGATATTATTGAAGTTTACCCTGATAAGTCTAAACTTCGTGCAAATGTTTCAATCTTCGGACGTGAAACTCCGGTTGAATTGGAATACAAACAAATTAATAAGATTTAATTTTCGGCTGAGTAAAACGCAGCGAAACTCGTTACATCAGCAGCTCCGCTTGAGCGAAGTAAATTGATAAAAAATTACATAGCGAAAACGAGGAGCAGGAAGCCGGATAATTATAGAAAAACAATAAAAAAACTAACAGTACAAGAAACGTGGAAGGATTTCTGTTAAAGTCGATAGAAACCGTTTGTACCACAAAAGGAGAAAAAAATGGCTAAAAAAGTAGTAGGAAAAATTAAGCTTCAAATCGAAGCAGGAAAAGCAAATCCGTCACCACCGGTTGGACCTGCATTAGGTCAGCATGGTGTTAACATCATGGATTTTTGTAAGCAGTTCAATGCTAAAACAGAATCCCAAGCAGGATATATTATCCCTGTAATTATTGATGTTTACGAAGACAGAAGTTTCTCATTTGTAATTAAATCACCACCTGCACCGGTATTGATTAAAAAAGCATTAAACTTGTCAAAAGGATCAGCTGTTCCTAATAAAGACAAAGTTGCAGAAATTACAAGAGAACAACTCGAAGAAATCGCAAAAATTAAAATGAATGACCTTAACGCAACAACTATGGAAGCTGCTGTAAAAATGATTGCAGGTTCTTGCAGAGCAATGGGCGTTACAGTAAAAGAATAAATGTGCGCCACTGGAGTGCAGTCTGAAAGGTTTGCTACAAAACAAGTTATGCAAAACTTAATGACAGTGACACTCTGCAACGGCAACATAGTTTAGTATAATTTTGCGGGAAAATACGTCAGGACGTATGTCTAAAGCCCGCAGGAGCACAATGGATGGAAGGACATCTGTCCGCTAACACCATGAAAGGAATTTAAAAATGTCAAAATTAACTAAAAAACAACAAAAAGTGCAGGAAATGCTTGCAGACTTTACACAGCCTGCAACAGCAGTTGATGCATTGAAAAAATTACAGGAAATATCAAAAGAAACATCTAAATTTAACGAAACAGTAGAATGTCACATGAGATTAGGTATTGACGTTCGTCAGGCAGACCAGCAAATCAGATCTACAGTTGTATTACCGGCTGGTCTTGGTAAAACAGTAAGAGTTTGTGTAATCGCTAAAGGTGCTAAAGCAACTGAAGCTACAGAAGCCGGAGCTGATTTTGCCGGAGCTGAAGAAATTATTGATAAAATTTCAGGCGGCTGGTTCGAATTTGATACACTTATTGCTACACCTGATTGTATGGGCATGCTCGGAAAATTAGGACGTGTTTTAGGGCCAAAAGGCTTGATGCCAAACCCTAAAACAGGTACAGTAACTATGGATGTTGCCAAAGCTGTAAAAGATGCTAAAGCCGGTAAAGTTGAATTCAGAGCTGATAAACAGGGTATGATTCACTGCCCTATCGGTAAAGCAAACTTCTCTAATGAAGATTTGGTGAAAAACTATGCAACTTTAGCTGATGCAATCTTAAGAGCAAAACCATCTTCAGCAAAAGGTACATTTGTAAAATCAGTTTACCTTGCAACAACAATGGGACCTGGTATCAAATTAGATCCTAAGACATTTGCAGCAGAAGTTAAAGAATTAGTTTAATAAATTTCTAAACAGAAAAAGCACCTGTAATATAGCAGGTGCTTTTTTATTGATAAAAATACAAAAATATGATAAAATAAAGAAAAAGGAGGTACTATGCGAAACACAATTATAGCTTCAAATTCAAAGAGGGGGGGGGGGCTTAGATAA
>CABLZX010000011.1:0-96948 GCA_902383995.1 uncultured Brachyspira sp. | reverse complement strand
AAAAAGTGCTTCCAAGTCATTTTCGCTAAATTTTCTTAAAATCAAACGTTCGGTTTCTAATGTTGGTGTATTCATACAATATTATCTCTCAAATATTCAAGTGCATATATAAAAGTAGATAAGTTTTTCCTTATTTGTCAGTTTTGTTTTTTTTTAATCCGAGATGTTAATAAAAACCAAGCTCTTGTATTTGCTCTCGTTCAACATAACTTATCTGAATTTGTAGTTTATAGGGCTTATTGTAAAATAAAAATATTTTTATTAAATCAGCATTTTTATTTTTCATTTATTTGTAAATTCCTCAATTTGAGATATTGTAATTTGTTTTACATCTTTTCCGTTATAAAAAGCTTTGTACCATTCAATTGTGTTTTTTACAGCCGTTTTGGCATCATACTTTGGATACCAGTTTAATTCATTTTTTGCTTTTGTTATATCAAGCATTAAAAGACAGGCTTCATGAAATTTTGTATCAGGTTTAATAACCATGTTGCCTTTGCCATAATACTCGATTACAAGTTTAACTATATCCTCTACTGTTAAAACAGAATTTTGTTCAGGACCGAAATTATATCCCCGGGCAAACTCTTTATTCCCATTCAGCAACTTTTCCCCCAGTGTTAAATATCCTGCGAGGGGCTCTAATACATGCTGCCAAGGTCTGACTGATTTTGGACTTCTTATTAATATATCCTGGTCATTATTTATTGCTTTTATACAATCCGGTACAAGCCTGTCGTCAGACCAGTCGCCTCCGCCTATAACATTTCCTGCCCTTGCTGTTGCAAGCAAAAATCCATTGTCCTTTAAAAATGAATTTCTGTATGAAGCAGATAATATCTCAGAGCATGCTTTTGATGATGAATACATATCATAGCCGCCCATTTTATCATCTTCTCTATAAGCATAATCTTTTTCAATATTTTCGTAGCATTTATCCGTTGTAATATTTACGAAACCTTTTACGGAAGAACAATTTCTTGCTGCTTCAAGTACATTTAGTGTACCAATTATATTGGTTTCATATGTATTTACAGGTTCAATGTAAGAAAGCCTTACCAAAGGCTGTGCAGCAAGATGAAAAATAATATCCGGCTGAAAATCTTTAACAGCTTTATTCAATAACTCTCTATCAAGTATATTTCCTATTTTGCTTTCTATTGAATTTTCCAGATTTAAGATGTTATATAGTGAAGGTGTTGTATATGGTTCAAGCGCATAGCCTTTTACCTCCGCCCCCAATTCTTTTAGCCAGATTGAAAGCCACGCCCCCTTAAAACCTGTATGACCTGTTAAAAATACTCTTTTACCTTTATAAGTTTCAGGATTAAACATTTGCAAATTCTTCCTTCCATACCGCCCAAGGCGCGGTACTTGTCATCCACATATCAGTGAGTTCCTTTTTATCCTTTAGAGTGTCCATTGGTCGCCAAAAACCTCTGTGTTTAAAAGCATTAAGCTGATTATCAATTGCCAGATTTTCAAGAGGTTCTCTTTCAAATATACAGCTTACACTATCTTCCAAATAGTTGAAAATCCCCGGTTCGCAGACAAAGAAGCCTCCGTTTACCCAGGCTCCGTCACCTTGGGGTTTTTCCTTAAATGAAAGTATATTTGAATTTTTATCAATATTGAGCGCGCCAAATTTCCCTTTTGGTTGAACTGCTGTCATCGTAACAAGTTTTCCTGATGTTAAATGGTGGTTTATGAGCTGGTTAATATTAACATCGGCAACCCCATCACCATAAGTAAGCAAAAATCTTTCATCTTTGAGATATTGCTTGGCTTTGGCAATACGTCCGCCAGTCATTGTATCAGGACCTGTATAAAGCATTGTAACACGCCATGGTTCTGTTCTTGTAGTATGAAGCTCAACAGCATTCCTAGCTAAATCAACTGTAATATCAGAATATCTGGTATAATAATTTATGAAATAATCTTTTATCACATGCGACTTATAGCCTGTAAGTATTATAAAATCATTGAAACCGTAGTGTGAATATATTTTCATAATGTGCCATAATATTGGTCTTCCGCCGATTTCAACCATAGGTTTTGGTTTTAATTCGGTTTCTTCTGATAATCTGGTACCAAGTCCGCCTGCTAATATTACTACTTTCATTTTTAATCCTTATTATTTACTTATCATTTTTTCTATTAATAAATTAGTAACACCTAACTCTTTTATTCTCTCATTCGCATCGGTTAATGTTAATTCTGCTTTTGGATTGAAATTTCCATAAAATATAGTTTTAAGTTTTTTATATTTTTTCTTCAGTTTTTTGTCTTTTATCTTAAACCTTTTATATATTATGGGTAAGATAAATTTAGAAATAAATTTTACAAAACTGAAGCTGCATTTGTTAATTTTAAGAATATTTTTAAAATTTTCAAATATGTATTCATTTTCTTTATTCTCTTGATAAGCACTTGCAAATACGAGGTATTTACAAAGTTTTGAATTAATAAATTTTATTAGCTGTTTATCCTGAAGCTTGCTACAGAAGAGCAGCGCCTGCCAGAAGTGGATATTAACAGCCTTTTGATATGTTGGATGACCAGCATCAGGATGCCAAGGATAAATTTTTTCTGAGGCTTTTTCTTCTAAAAAAGCTTCAGAAACGTCTTTTTTTAAGGTTTTATCAATTTCACTTTGAAGAAATAGTGTCCCATAAGATTTCGAAGAGGTTCCTACCCACCCTAAAGGTATTGCTGAATATAAAAATTTTTCTTCTGCACTTAAAGCTATAGCTGCAGCATCAACATCGTGCGGTTGTGAATTATAAAATAAATTATTCTGTAAGTGTTTTATTTTATTAATAAATTTTTTGCTGAACAAGCTGGTTGTATACATTTGTGGAACATTCGTATAAGATTCATAATTTAAAAGAATTTTATAAATATGCTCAAGTGATTTTTCGATTGTTATATCCGGTCTTGCCCAATAAGAAACCTTGCTGTCTGGATGTAATGTTTCACAACCAGACCAGTAAAAATATGCTCTATCACTGCAAATAAGATTTAGATTGTTTTCTTCGGCTTTTTGTATTAAGTATGGAACGAGTTTAAAAAAGTATGACTGTACTCCATCATCATCGCCTAAAAGCATAATCCAATCTCCTGTGGCATGAGATAGTGTAAATTCACAATTTTCGGTTAAAGATAGTCTTCTTTCCGGAACAATTACTTTGACACGTTCATCAGTTATAGTTGAGAGGTATTCTTTCGTATTGTCAGTTGAATAGTTATTGCTGATAATAATTTCTAAATTTTTATAATCCTGTTTTATTATGGAATCAATACAATATGACAGATACCTTCCACCGTTTTTTGTAGGTATTAAAATAGAAATTTTAGGATTATTCATTGTATAACTCCATTATTTTTTTTATTGTCTTATCATCGAAAAATTTATTGTAATGTTTTAAGGTCCCTTTACTCTCAGACTGCCATTCTGATTGTTTTAAGGTTTCAGCTAAAATGCTGCTGTTATTATTATTTAAGTATAACACAAACGGTTCATTATGGGTTCCAAGAGATTCTAAAAATATATCAAAGAATGAATAGTTTTTACATATCGTTCTTTTATAAATCTTTGGGGCTTTAGGTTTATTTAGGATATTAGAAAATACAGAATCCCATTCTTTTGCTAAGGAAGCTAGAGAAAAATGCGTTTTTGCATAATTTTTACAGTTAGCAGAAAGTTCTTTTCTTAAAGGTTCATTTTTATAAAGAAGTTTTATATATTCGCAATATTCAATTAAATTTCGTGCAGTGAGCCCTGTTTCTAAGTGCTTTACTAAAAATTTTTCTGCGGGATTATTAAATACAACAGGTACAACTCCAGCTGCCATAGCCTCTTGTAATACCTGCTCAGCTGTTCCGTAATGGTTTGGATTTAGAGGATAAGCAAATATATCAAAAACAGCTAAATATGGTTCTATGTTATCAATTTTGCCAAGTATATTTACATTATTTACCGAATTTATTATACACTCTTGTCTGAGCTTATTTTCGTTATCCCCGCCTATAACTGTAAATTCCACATTTGGAAGATTGATATTTTTACATATTTTTAAAAACTGCGGGTGCATTTTGGCATAATCAACAGTACCAATATAGCCTATATTAAATTTTTTATGCGGTTTGGTGTGTATATTCAGATATTTTTCTACTCCGCTGGTGGAGAGAATTGCAGAAAATTTTGATTTATCCGGATAATCCAGAACTTCTTTAACATTATAGCTGATAGGTGTTGTAAAAATAAACTTATCTGCCATATCAATGATTTTTTCGGGAAATACATATGGTGCCCTGAATCCGGATATATGCGCCCAGAATATAAGCCGGCAGTCAGGCAGGTTATTCCTTATGAGAAAGTCATAAAGTAATGGATGATTCCAAAAATGTATTACTGTAATGTCTGCTCTTTTAATTAAATCTAGTAATTCTGTAATATTTTTATATGTATCTGATAACAAATTGATATTATTTTTTTCACAGAACTCTACAGCATTTGTATTGGCATAATCAAGTGTTGCAATCGTGTGTTCATTAGTTGAATTTTTTAAATCATAATTTATATAATTTAATAAAACAGAACCGACACCTCCTCCAAGATGGGGCGTTATATGTAATATACTTACCATAAGCCGCTAACCTCTTTATCCTGTGAAAATCCATCTGTTATTTTAAAACTTCCCTTAATTTCCTCTGGTACCTCTGTTAATTCTTCATTAAATAACATACCTGTTATCTTATCTATTAAATCTATATTAAATGTGTTGTTATACCACTCTTTATCAAATTTTGTAATATAATCAAAAAATTCAGAAATTCCGTTATGACATTTTGATATTTTTTCAAAGTCATCCCTGATGTTGTTGTTTAAAAATTCCATTCTTCCATTGTTAATTTTGACAAATTGTTCATCCGGTGATGTCAAAATTGCTTCAAGTGTGTGGTAATGTCGTGCAAGATTATTATTAGATATTACTGGTGAAATATACTCCCCGTATAAAGCATACAAGTTGTTAAAATTCAGGTTAACTTTTTTTATATCAGATGTTGTTTGAAAGCAGAAAAATTTTATATTGTTTCCTAAGAGCTTTTCTGCAAAAAACTGCGTGGTACCGCTGGATACAAAATTTATAATTCCTATGCAGTCATCATTATTTATCACTGATGAAATATATTTGAGATATTCCTCACGTTCTTTTGAGGCATTATCTAATATTAACTCTGTATGAGTAAGAATATAATCTAATAATTCCTTGGCAGATACTTCATTAACAAATTTTTCAGTAAAACTATCCTTAATTTCAACACCAAATGCTGCGTTAATAAATTTCTTTATCGTAATTTTTCTATTAAGATAAAATATATTAAAGGTTTCTATAATGTCCTGTTTTGTTTTTATTGTAGTAACGGCAAGGGCTCTCCTTGATGTATAAAAATAGATACCTTCCGGTTTTTTGAAAGGATACTTCTTATATAGTTTTTCTAATAAATACCCATCTCTGGCAATAAATAATATTTTAGTTATTCCTAATTCTTTGCTTTTCCGAAATAGCCAGTTCATATAGTTAATTATCAACGGCGCTGCAAAATACCCGATAATTTCCATTGAGGTACACTGGAACTTATTGGAAAAACAATTATCTATTTTGTTAAGCAAACTGGATAATAAGATTTTATCTTTAATGGTTGTGCAAAACGGCAAAAGTGAATTATGTTTTTTTATAGTTTGAAATGCAGTAATTCCATATCTTTCTGCCTGGCTGACATCCGAAAATTCGTCATCTCCAATATGAAGGATTTTTTTATTAACATAAATTTTTTTATAATATTCATAAATACTTCCTGAATATTTTGACATGTTACATTCATTTGACACATATAATTTATACGGTTCATTAACACCAACCTTAGTAAGCATTTGCCTTATGACATCTTCCGGAAGGTACATATCTGAAGTTATTAGTATTTGCTTATTTAAATTTTGTGCAAACTTTAATATGTCTATAACTTCTCTTTTAGGCGCACTGTATTCAAGTTCTGTGTTAATTTCTTTTTCTATCGCACCGGGAATACTTATAAAATCATAAATATCTTTCAAAGTGTACCCCCCCCCCTTGAGTGCTTTTGCTTTAGTTTCAGCCGTTATACGGATTTCTGCAAAATTGTTCTTACCAAGTTTTTCTCCAATAATTGCAAAAATATCAGAAGGTGCAGGTACATCACGAGTAAGAAGAGTATCAAAAATATCAAAAGAAATTACATCATGATTAACAATTTCGTTTTTCAAGTCCTCTGCTGTTTTTTGTTCAGCTGTGATTTGAGGCTGTTTTTTTAATTTTTCTCCATTAAAGTAATAGATATTTACGCCTTTATCTTCCAAGTGCTGTATTCTTTTATGAATAATATTGCAGCTTGCATAAGTGCATACAATTATAATATTTTTTGAAATTTTAAGAACCTCGTCCGGCGCAATGACTGGCAGATTAAAAATTTTTAACCCGACTGAATTTTTATCCATCAAAGCTGCAAAATTAAATTCCGGAAGATTATCCAGTAGAAGCTTAGTCTTTTCGCCTAATCCATATAATACAATTTGCTCATCTTTTAGATGAGCAAATTTATTTTTGAAGTTTTCTATTATATTAAAATCAGATTCGCTAAGTTTCATTTATTATTCCTTTAATATTTGTATTGCTGCGGGTACTATAGGTACATTCTCTAATTGTATATTGCAGTGATTGCAGGCTTCAATATATGTTGTTAAGTAAAACTGGTCAAGTAGTTTTATATTTTTTTCTTTTAAATCTTTCTCGGTTATAATATCAATTGGCTTTAATTTATCTGTCAAAATACCGCCCATTTGATATGCACATCTGTAAATTATTCCGTCATACATTGTTATACAATTTGTAAATTGACACTTTTCAAATGTATTTTTTTTGACTTCTGGTGATAGATTTTTATGTTCAAAATTATCCAGATCAAACCAGGTTTTCGTAGATAATTTATTGTAACTAATATTGTTATTATCTAATATTTTGCAAAATTTAATAGTATTTTCATATAATTTTTTATTTATATTTTCACCATAATCAGATATATTCAAACTTATTCTTTTATCTTTTAATAAAGGTAATATATCTTCCATGTTAGATGGTATAAAATTTCCGTTTGTATAAATCTGAATAAACCCGAAATTTTTTATTTGTAAAACAAATTCTAAAATTTCCTTTATTTGCGGGTGTAAAAATAATTCCCCGCCCATAATTCCAAAACGATCTATAAATGTAACATTTTCTGATACAAGATTTAAATCATTTTTTATTTTTTCAAAAGGTACATTTTTTTGTTGTACAAACGGAGCTTTAATTATACAGTGTTTGCATTTAAGTGTACATTTTGTTGTGTACATTTTGTTGTTATGCAATATGTAAAATCATTAAGCTTACCCCCCCCCCCCGTATCTAAGTTTACGCTATAACCTGGCTTTAGGGTGTTTTCCTTTATTTTTCTTGAATAAAGTTTAAATGCCGGACACTTTGCCATGTCAGCCCTGCAGCCAAAGCATTCTTCCATATTTAATTCTTTGTCTTTATAATAATTATTAAGGCAACTTTTAAATGAAAGAATTTTGTTTAAATAATAACCGTTTAGTTTAACAAAAGAATCTGGTACAATCTTATCCATATCTTCGATAACAGGTAAAAAATTGGAAGCAAGAATAATGATGTATTCTTTTTCATTAAGTTGATTGTAAATATTATATTCGTATATATTACTTTTCATAATGTTGCCGGTTTTTGTATTATCAACAAAAGCCTCTGTTTTAATTCCAAATTTATTTAGCACAGAAGATATATGCTGACCTGCGCTTCCTGCACCGTTAATTATAATTTTATTATTCTTTAATGTATTTAATAATACATCTATTTCATCATTATCGGAATTTTCAAGAGAATTATTATATAAAGTTTTTAAATCATAATTTATCATTATAGACATGGAATTTCCTCTTGTTTTGCAAGTTGAATTGCTGGTGGAACAGCTTTTGCATCATAAGGTAAGTTACAATATTTACAAGCTTGCGGATATATCAGCTCTTTAAATTTTACAAATTGTTGAGCTAATTCCTCATCACTATATTTGTGCATATCAATATATTCATATGGAAATTTTTGATTTAGCCCAAGCTGAACCCCTGAATAATAGTGTGGGCAGCAATAGAATTCACCGTTAAACAGGCGATGACAATTATTCATAAAGCATTTGTCATAATATTCCTGCAATTGTTCCGAATTCGCTTTACGTTCAGTGAATACATTTACATCAAACCAGCTTCTGCTGTCAGGATTGTAAAATGCAAAGTTAACTCCGCTTTCAATCAATTTGGCTTTGGTTTTTTGCACTTTTTCTTTTAAATCATTTGAGATTGTAGCTTTATAGCCAGAAAAATTTACAACAACTCTAGGGTGTTTTAAGATTTTTATTAACTCTTCAGAAGGCATAACGGTGGCATTAGTAAATACCATTGCATACCCTACATTTTCAATTTCAGTGACAGCTTTTAAAATTTGCGGGAGTCCTTTATGTAGAAAAGGTTCTCCTCCAATAAATTCTACACGTGAAATAAAATTTGAGGCAGCCGCTGCTTTTTTTATATCTGCAATAACCTGTTCTGTTTTTACCTGGAACGGGTGCTTCATATAAGGTAATGCCTCACAGCAATGCTTACATTTTAAAGTACATACTTGTCCTAATATATAACCTAATAACGGAAAATCTACTTTCTTATTATTCTTAGGCAGTTTTTTCCCGGTCGTATGTTCAAATTGTTTAATGAAAGCGGAACAGAAACATTCTTTGTTGTAACATATTGAACATTCTGTAAAATTAATTTTTTCATTGTTTTTTATTTTAGATATACATACTGCACATCTTGCAATAGATATTAGGTCATTACCATTTTTTGCCTGAATATTCGCAGGCAAATTCATCAATTTAATATCGTCATTAATAGATTTTACAATAGAAGGATTTCCTGCGATTAATAATATAATATTTTCAGTTTCTGAAAATAGTTTTTCTGGTGTGAATACAGAAATTTCGTTTATTCTGTTAATTTCACTGGCATTTTTATCTACAAAATATTTGATTTTTAAGTCTAGTCTTTTAAATAAGTCATAATAAAAATGTCCGGTGATACCCGCACCCCAAATTATAACTGTTTTGTCTTTAAAAAATTCAATTATTTTCTCTATTATTTCCTTAGAATCATTTTCTGTTATACTTTTATAATTATATAGATTTATTATTTCTTGCATTTTATTTCTCCAATTTATCTGTTAAAATATTTATAATATCATTTTTTCCTAAATATACAAAGTTTCCGATTGTACCGCTTGGAAACACTTTAGATAATTTTTCTGCAACTTTTTCAATGTTTTCTATCTCCGTAAAGCCGATTTCTTTATATTCTGTTGGCATTCCAAGGTCAATAAGAAAATTTTTGAACTTAGCTATAGCATCATCCACGCTTTCAGTATTAAATATTCTTTTGGCAAATTGTTTCAACATATCAGGTCTTTTGTTAGCTACATAAGTTAAATATTTGGGGTATAACACTGAAAGAATTTCTGCGTGTGCTTTGTCATTTAAGGCTGCAATTTCATGTGATATTAAGTGGCAAGCCCAGTCTTGTTTCCGCCCCATATAAATAAGATGATCTGTTGCCATTTTACAAGACCACATAATTTCTGCCCTATAATCATAATTGCCAGGTTCTGATTTAATTAATTTTGCATATTTCATTAAAGTTAAAATTAAGCCTTCTGACAATCTGTCAGAACAATCAACATAGGATGTGCTGGAAAAATAACGCTCAAATACATGTGTTATTGAGTCAATAATACCGCATATAGTTGTATGGATTGGAACACTTAATGTATTTTCAGGATTCATTATCACATAGTCTGCGCGCATAAATTTATTTGAGTAAGCCAATTTGGATTGCATTTCTGGAAAGGTTATAACTGAAGTATCAGAGGTTTCACTTCCGGAGCCGCAATTTGTTAGAATTATTCCCAGTTTTAATGATTTCTCTGCTTTTGACAAGTTATTATAAAAGTCAGAAAAATCATTTTTATAACATGCTCCTATAGATACAGCCTTTGCTGTATCTATAACACTCCCTCCTCCTATTGCCAGAATATGCTCTATTCTATTTTTTTTACAGATTTTAATTCCTTCGTATACTAAATCTGCTGTTGGATTTGGTTTTACACCGCCAAGTTCAAATGTTTTTACTTTTGCAGCCTTTAATATTTCTAAAACTTTTTCTCTAAGGCTGCTGCTAAGGAAACTTTTTCTGCCATATACTAATAAAACTTTTGATTTACGCGGAATTTCATTAGAAATATTTATTTCAGTATCCCTGCCAAAATAAAATTTTGTTTTATTTTCATAATATCCATTTAGCATTTTTAGTCTCCATAAATCCCATAAAATACTGCGGTATTGCCGCAATAATCATGCAAATTAAAATATAATTTATAACCATTTAATTTTGTGATAAATTGCGGTATTTTATATAAACTATCCGGTGTATGATCTGCCATAATCATTAATATAGGATGACTTCGTCCTATTGTTTCTTCTGCACCTTCCAATCCTTTTAATTCATCACTTTCTGTATGAAGTTTTATTATTGTCGGGTTGATATTTAGACTGTCAATGGTTATAGCATCAACTTCTTTATTACCGTCCTTATTATCTATTTTTGATGCAAATCCTAATCCTGTCATAAATTTTACTTTTTTGCATTCGTTATATATTGCCTTGTCAGAATATATAATTCGTTCATCATAAAATTTATCCTTACATTTTTCAAGGTTTGCTGCATCAGGTTCAAATGCGTATATTTTGTCATATTTATTATTAGTTTTTTCAATAAAAGATTTGATTGTTTGTCCGTAATGACAGCCTGCATCCAGTAAAATCTCATTATTACTTAGTTGAGGTATGGCGGGGCTCCCGAAAAATTTTTTACCGCTTAATACAGGATACCCTTTATATATATGTTCAATCCCGCGCAGCTTCCACCAAAGGAATTGAAGATAATGGCATAAGGAACACTCATCGTGTTTGAGGCTTTCACAAACACTCTCCAGTTCTTTTTTTTCGTTCTCGGCAATATTATATGAAGTCCAGCCGTTTAGAAGTAATTCTGGAAATTGTAAATACGCATAAGTATAGAATTGTATGGTATTTTTCACGCCTATACTCTTTAGAAATTCAATAATACTGTTATAAGGTAAAGTTGCTATACAAACTATAAACAACTTTTCTTTTTTATCTAAATCTGGAATTTCTTCCGGAGAAATAATTTTTATACCTTTAATATTACCTTTCGCGGATTTATCGACAATGTATTCAGGTCTTAATCCTCGTTTTTCCAATAAATCTACAGCCATGCAGCCTAAGCTTCCTGCACCATATAATATAAATTTGTTATTTAAAAAATCTGTGCTGTATTCAGGTATTTCCTCAGTATAAATTTTTTGCAGTTCTTCTTTATAATTCATATTTCTTTAATAATTCTTTTGCATAGGCATCAATATCGTCAGGTGCACCCTGTTTCAATTGACCGCATTCTGCACAAATCGGATGAGATTTTCTTTCACCCCTTAAAAACATCATCTGATAATCTCTCATCTCTTTACTGTTCCAGATGTCTTTTACTGATGTAGTTTTTGCATCACCGATTAGAAGTTTTCTGCTCCAGTCAAGAAAGCATAAGCTTACAGTACCATCGGAATTTACTGCAAATGAGTAAAATACATATGGACAGGTAAGAACTTCTTTGATTTTATTGTCATAGATTCCTCTGGTTTCGTTGACTTCAACTTTCTCAAGTTCAAACGTTGGCCAGCAGTCCATTATACTTTCTATAAATATTCCGTCTGTTATATCACCAAATGTATTTAAAAATGTTTGTTTATCTTCTTCTGATATAACATCTCCGTTTATTTTTACAAGCATTTCGCATTGTTTTCTGTGTTCATAAAAGAATGCAATATTTTCAACAAGTTTATTAAAATTTACATTAGCTCTTGAAAATTCTTTATACTGTTCATCTTTTACGCCTTCTATTGAAATATTTATTTTATCAAGCCCGGCATCAATAATCTTAAGGCTGAGTTCAGGTGTTAATAATGCTGCGTTGGTAGTCGTATCAACTCTGTCACAGCAGCCGCTTTCTTTTGCATATCTTACCATGTCAGGGAAACGAGGGTTTAATAGCGGCTCCCCATCTTTATAAAGCCTGATTACTTTTACCTTGTCTTCAAAGCTGCATATGTCATCAATAACTTTTTTGTATAAATCAAAATCCATTAAACCATGATTTCTTCCAGGGGTTCTTTTCATTAATTCTCTATCGCCCGTAGGACAAAATTTGCATTGGAAATTACACCTGTCAGAAGGATCTATGTTAATAATAAACGGGGTTCTTAAAGGTATAACTTCTTCTAATTTTGTTCTGTGTTTTAAATCAATACGCGGTTTAATCTCTGCTCTCATTTAATCTCCTAGGCATTATTTTAAATGTCAGTATACTTATAGCATAATCAATATGGCAAGTAAAGTAATTGATAATAATACTAACCATATTTCTTAATAAATTCATTTATTTTAGAAATAATAAAATCTAAATCTTTTAGGGTCAGCCCCGGGTATACACCGATCCAGAATGTTGCATTCATTATAAAGTCTGTATTCGGCAGTTTTTTTAAATCTTCTTCGGTTAAATTTTTTGAGTGTAAAATTTCGGAATCTTCAATCCTCAATATAATATCATCATCAGTATACAATGGCTGTCTTAAAAGGTTTCCGGCAAATAGCTGCCTTGTGCCAATACCGTTTTCTTCCAAAAATTTAACTAATTCTATTTTGCTAAAAGGTGCATCGGATTTTACACTAATAAGAAACCCAAACCAGGAAGGTTTTACTTTTTCGTTTAAGTTGGGAAGAATTAAATATTTTTCAAATTCTTTAAGTTTTTCATATAAATAATTAAAATTCCGATTTCTGATTTCTATAAATTTGTCAAGTTTTTTTAGCTGTGCAAGTCCGCAGGCAGCTTGCCAGTCTGTAATTTTTAAATTATAGCCGGTATGGGAATATGTGTACTTATGATCGTACCCGAAAGGCAATTTCCCTAACTGCATGCTGAACCGTTTTTTGCAGGTATCGTCATGTCCCGGTTCACACCAGCAATCTCTGCCCCAATCTCTATATGACTTTATAATTCTGAATAAATTTGTGTCATTTGTGCAGACCGCTCCGCCTTCCCCCATTGTTATATGATGTGCGGGATAAAAACTGTATGTACCTATGTGTCCGTAAGTTCCGGTCTTTTTACCGTTAAATTCTGCACCTAGAGCATCGCAGTTATCTTCTATCAACCACAAATTATGTTTGTCACAGATTTCTCTTATCTGTTCCAGGTCAAATACGTTTCCCAGAGTGTGTGCAATAAAAATAGCTTTAGTTTTAGGGCTTATTGATTTTTCTATTTTATTAACATCAATATTGTAAGTACCGACTTCCACATCTACAAATACAGGAACTAGCCCGTTTTGAACTATAGGATTGACAGTTGTAGGAAATCCCGCAGCGACAGTTATAACTTCATCTCCTTTTTGAAGCCTTTTTTCACCAAGTTTGTGTGATGTCAATGCTGAGAGTGCAAGTAAATTTGCACTCGAACCTGAAGTTGTAGTAAGAGCATATTTTGTGCCCAGATATTGCGCAAAATCTTTTTCAAATTGTTTATTAAAACGACCTGTTGTCAGCCACATATCCAGTGTGGCATCAAGCATATTTTCAAGTTCTTCTTCGCCGAGAACTTTACCGGACACAGGAATGTAACTACCTTTTCTTGCATCCGGCTTTTCCAGTCTGTAATATAATTTTGCAAGCAATTTAATTTTATTTCTAATAATATTTGTTAATATACCCATACTACTCCCTTATTCAAACTTGATTAAATTATAATATGAATACTTGCAATGAGAAATATATTGTGATAATTTTTTACATATGCAATTGAAACACCAGTATAAATTTAAGATGATATGCTCTAAAACCCCAGTAATACTGTCATTCCGGGGGGGGGGGGCACCTTCTTAATGCTTATTTAAGGCTTTTAATCAATAATTATATAAAACACTGCAATAACAGTATTGCAGTGTTTTTGTGCTGCAAATTTTTGTAAAGTGAGGCTGATATGTCAAAAAAGATTAATTGGATAGAAAGAAAAAGTCGTAATTATTTAAAAGATGTTATTCCGCTTAGGGTACCTTTTTCTATGCAGGTGGAATTAATAAGAGCTTGTAACTTCAAATGTATATATTGTATACATTCTACTGCAGAAGCTAAAACATCTTTACAGAAATTTATTTTAAGTGCATCTTTATTTGAAAAATTTGCCAAAGACTTTAAACAATTCGGACAAAAGCTGAAAACAATTACTTTTAGCGGTATTGGCGAGCCGATGCTTAATCCTGAAATATATGAAATATTGAAAATTGCCCGTAATATTAGTGAGAAGGTTATAGTAATAACAAACGGTTCCCTTTTAAATAAGGAAAATGTTGAAAAGCTTGTTTCTACCGGGTTAGACACTATCAGAATTTCACTACAGGGAATTTCTGCTGAAGATTATGCCCGTACTTGCGGATATAATATTGATTTTGAAAGATTTTTAAATAATCTTCAGTACTTATTTGAAAATAGGAATAATGTCGAAGTTTGTCTTAAAATCCCGGATATAGTGATAAATACTCCGGAAAAAGAAGCCTTATCGAGAAAATTATTTGAAGATAAATGTGATATTTTTACGGTTCAGGCGATTTCTCCGCTTCAAAACAGCGTTGACTACTCTATGATAAAAGATGAATATAATCAAACTATGTACTGTGATTCAGGATTGAAAGATGTATTAGTTTGCCCTCAGCCTTTTTATTCTATGCAGCTTATGGCTGACGGTTCTGTAAGACCATGCTGTATGTTAGAAGCCGAATGCTATAATTTAGGTAATATTAAAGAAGAAAGTATTTACGATATATGGAATGGTGAAAAATTAAAACTACTTCAGCAATTACATTTACAAGGAAATAGAAATAAGATTAATGCCTGCAAAAATTGCAATTATCCTAAATATTTAGATAATGTATATGATAATCTTGATGAAAACAGAGCAGAAATCTTAAAAAAATTTTCACTCTGAAAAAAGGTTGCTTATTAATAATTTTCGTAGTAGGATAAAATACATGAGATATAATAATATAAATTACAATGTTAAGTTTCAAAACCCTCTGATAACGGTAATTTCGGGGGGGGGGGCTGCTTACAGCTCTTAGCTTAAACGCTTTTCAGAGAAATATTTTTACTTATAAGAAAGTGCAGGTTGTTTTATGAAAACGCCTGTACTTTATTGTATATTTAACCGGCTGGATGTTGTTAAAAAAACATTTGAACCCATTCGTGCTGCACAACCAGAGAGGCTGTATATAGCAGCAGACGGTCCAAGGTCAGACAAACCCGGAGAAAAAGAACTAACTGAAAAAGTTAGGAAATATGTACTTGATAATGTTGATTGGGATTGTGAAGTGAAAACATTATTCAGAGATAAGAATGTGGGTTGTGAAAATGCAATTAGCAGCTCTTTACAATGGATTTTTTCACAAGAAAAAGAGGCAATTATAGTAGAAGAAGATATTTTGACAAGTGCTCAATTTTTTGAATTTTGTGAATTAATGTTAAACAGATACAGAGATAATCCTAAAGTAAGAAGTATTTCCGGATTTAATCAAATATCTGATAAATATGCTTTTGAAGATTATTATTTTATTCCTATTGGACATATCTGGGGCTGGGCAACATGGCGTAGTGCCTTATATCCTGATAATGGTTTGGTGTATAAATATTATCCTAATAATTATTACAGCAGAAGTTGCAATAGGGCTTTTGTGTTAAATCAAATAACAGCAAGAAAAGATTTTCAAAAATCTATGAGCGTTGACTTTTTTTCTGAATCTCGTTGGGAAAATAATTTAGCTTTATACTGGCTAATTAATAATCCTAATTCTTATACAATATTACCAAATAAAAATTTAACTTCCCACATTGGTGATGTTGGTTTTCACTTTAGCGGGCAGAATAATTGGAATATTCCAATTGAAACATTTGATATTAATAAGCTTAAAATCATTAAAACTCCTGTTAGTGATATTGAGTATTCAGATATGTTCTGGGAAGAATATCTTTTCAAATCATGTTTTCAAAAATATGGAAGAGAAAACATTGATGTGAAAGCTGTAAAGCAGGATTATTATAAAATAAAAGCAGATATTATAACTTCATTTCTTAAATGGTTCTATTACAGGTATATAAAATTCATGAAAAAACGCGCTAAAACCGTACATGAACAATATTTACACAATAAATACCTGCTTACAACAATTGAGCCGTTTTATATTTATACAAAATATTATTATAAAAAGTCTTAATACAATATTTCGTCCAGGGCACTGCTTAGAGAATATTTTATATTATACTGAACACAATTTTTTAACTTAGTATTGTCACCTGTTATAATTGGCGGTTGTGTTGTTCTTTCATTTCTGATTTCCAGGTATTCCACTTTATTCAACTTTGCCGCAATTGCTTTTCCAAAGTCTTTCAAAGAAATACCTTCACCTGTACAAATATTCACCGGACCTTCTACATCAGTTTCAATAAATTTAACAAAAGCTCCGGCAATATCTTTTGTATACATATAATCCTTTATCAATTGACCGCATTTTATTTCTGTTGTTTTGTTATTTTTTAAATTATTTATAAGATAAGGAGTGAGGCGTTTTTCATTCTCATTTTCCCCATATACGTAGAATATCCGCCCCCAGCCAAAACTTATTCCATTCTGAATACAATATTCAGTTGCCTGTTTAAACAATTCAACCTTGCACTTTGCATATATTGTCAGCGGATTCAACTCATCATTTTCTTTTAAAGGAGTGTCCTTAAATTTATATTCAAAACAGGTTCCAGCAAAAACTGCCCGTCTGCCGCCATTTTGTTTGAATGCACCCAGCATATTTATCCCTGCTTCCAGAAACTTATAGTTTAATTCCGAATTAAGATAATCCCCTGTAGTGCACCAGGCAAAATTCAGAAGATATTCAGGCTTAAATTTGTTAAAAACAGAATCAATTTCTTTTTTATTAAATAAGTTGCAAGTTTTTGATGATAAAGCAAGTACTTCAAATCCTTCTTTTTTTAACAAAGGCAGTACTTCTTTCCCGATTAGTCCTGTAGCACCGGTTAGTATAATTTTTTTAGAGGAGTTCATAGCTGTTATCCCTGTCGTTTATTAGAAGTTTTTCCTTAATTGGCCACTCAATCCCTATTTTCGGATCATTCCACCTTATCCCGGCATAATATTCAGGCATAAAAAACTCTCCCAGCTGATAATAAACAGTAGAATTATCCTCTAATGTTAAAAATCCATGAGCACATCCTGCCGGAATATAAATCATTTTATTATTTTCACTGCTTAATTCTTCAGCCGTCCATTTAAGATAAGTCGGAGAATCTTTTCTTAAATCAACAATACAATCAAATATGCGTCCTTGTAGACATGAAACCATCTTAATTTCAGGAAATGGTTCTTTCTGGTAGTGCATACCCCTTAGAGTACCTGCTTTGGGATTTTTTGAAATGTTACACTGGCATATATTAAAATCAATCCCGAATTTAGCAAGTTCTTTTTTACAAAACTGTCTGGCGAAAGACCCTCTGAAATCTTTTACAGGTTCAGTTTCAATAAGATATGCTCCTTTTATTACTAACTCAGATATTTTCATTATGAAAGATTTTCTCCGCTAGGCTTCAAAGCATTCGTCAAGAACTTTTGAAGTTTGTTCAATGCTTAAGTAGTTTTTAAAGTAGTCATTTATTTCGTTCTGAACTTTTTGGTAGTATGTCTGATCATCCAGTAATTTGTCAATGTATGCGGCAAATTCTTCAGGTTTATCCGTAACAAGGCATCCGTTTTTGTTTTTATCCGGAAAACCGTCTACTCCCAGATAAGTTGAAACTACAGGTATACCTCTGGACATTGCATCAATAGTTTTTATTTTCATCCCTGTTCCTCTGAACATCGGAACTATTGAGATTTTAGTCCTCGCGTACAGTTCATCCAGGTCTTGGGCAAATTCAATTGTATTAATCCCGGCTTCTGCCAGCTTCTCAGGGGTAAATATTCCGTCCTGTATCAGCATATTAATGACTTTGCCTACTATCCAGATATTATTTTTGTGCTTCAATAACGGATAAACTTTTTCTAAAAACCAAACAATTCCTTCATAATTATATGGATTTTGGTGTCCTAGAAATAATATATTTATATCTTTTGTAATATTTTTGTCAGTATTTTGTTTATCTACAATTGGCGGTAAAAAATAGAACTTTTTATCCGGCAGAAGTTTTTCAAAGAACTGCTTTTCATCCACAGAAATTGACATTATCTTATCAAATAAACTAACCTGAAGTATCTCTTTTTCAATCGGATTTTTGTTGAATTTATTTTCACTCTCGCAATAAAATTCCTGGAGATAGTTTGCATCGTGCATTGAATAAATTGTAGTTATATGTGAGGGTGTTTGACCATATTTTAACAAATCGGCAAACTGAATATAGTGTATATTTATATAATCGTAATGATTTGAGTTTACAACGTTATTATAAAACTCAACAAATTCATCGTTTACCCAGGTCGAATAATATTTTTCATCAGGTTTCAGCGAAATTCCTACACCGCAAAAATAAGTTTTTATATAACGCTTTCCTTTTTTGTATTTATATCTTCTTTTTATCAAGCCGAAATGCTTTTTCTGCGGTTTTATATCATTGCTGTTAAATAAATATAAATTATCAATTAATTTTTCTTTTTGATTTAGCTCCTCAAAATCTTCAAAGTCATTATCCGGATCATTTGACAAAAAGTCTATACTAAACCCTTTTGACTTTAAATATTTAACAATATTGTAAATATATGATGTACATCCTCTGTCATTTCTTAGAAAGTTAAGATGAAATACAACTAGAATTTTTTTACTCATAAAACATTCCTTATTTTGGATATTTGAGCAGACATTAAGTCAACACATTTTGCCCAAGAAAAAGTTTTTGCCCTGTTTATACCATTTTGGCTGTTTTGTTTTCTAAGTGAAGCATTAAAATAATAGTTCTCATAAGCTTTTATATGCTGTTCATCACTATCCCAGTCAATCATAATTCCTGCATCACCTACAACTTCAGGCAGTGATGAATTATTTGAGGTTATAACCGGACATCCGCAGCTCATTGCCTCTAGCGGAGGAAGTCCAAATCCTTCATACTGTGATGTATAGACAAACCATTCTGCTCCTGAATACAAAGGTGATAAATCTTCATCATCAATATAACCCGCTTTAATAATTTTATCTCTGTATTTGTCAAACTCAGGCACTTCCTGCTCCAGCTGTTTAATAAATCCTTTCCAGCTTCCGCCTCCTAAAATGAATACCAGATCGTCAATATTATTTTTATTTATAAATTCTATAAAACATTTTACAGCTCTGATAAGATTTTTTCTAGGTTCAAGAGTACAAAGGCTGAAAATATATTTTTTATCTTGCGGAAGATTATATTTTTTCAATGCAGCCGCGGTTTTGTCAGGACTTGAAGGCTTAAATGTTTCAGCACAGGCAAGCAGTGTTGTTGTGATGTGTGCCGGATTAATTGAAGGTACATATTTTATAAAGTCACGCTTAGTGCTTTCTGAATTTGTAAAATAATAATTCTCTTTGTTAATTGTATCAACTAATTTTAAATACCAGGAATTACCTTTTTGTATATCAGCAAAATATTGAGGTAATATAAGAGGTATTGTATCATGCAGCAGAGTATATTTTTTTATGTGCTTTAACTCTCTTATTTCTTCCGGTATTCTATAGCATGGTGAGAAAAAAGCATTTATTTTATCATACTTTGATAAATTAATAGTTTTAGCGCTTAATTTCATTTTGAGGGAAAAGAAGAACAGCAAAATTGACATTAATGTCTTTTGCAGTGCCTTTTTCTCTTTTTTCATCTTGTTACGTTTTGCCTTAAGCTTAACATATTCCCAGTCCTCAGTTGTCATATCTTCATAGTTTATAACAGGACAGTTATATTTTTTTAAAATATCTGTTTCTTCAATGGCAGGAATCAGTTTTTTATCACAATAGAAGAAAAGATTAAATTCTTCTCTTTTATAAAATTCCTCGAGAATATTAGCAGCAGTAAAATAAATTCCGGATCGACAGCCGTCCATTTTTCTGTTAACTACTAGAATTGTTATATCAAATAACAGATTAAGTTTTTCCTGCATATAAACTCCTGATAATTATACTCTTATACTTTTGCTGTTTAAGAAATCCCTGTAGACTATTTCAATGCCCTCTTCAAGTTCAGTTTCGGCCTTCCAGCCCAAACTATTAATTCTTGAAACGTCCATTAATTTACGCATGGTTCCGTCCGGTTTTGTTTTGTCAAATACAAGTCTGCCTTCGTAACCTACAACCTTTTTAATTAACTGAGCAAGTTCAAGTATAGTAACTTCTTTTCCTGTTCCTATGTTAATAAACTCACCTATTTCTTTAGCTGACTTATTTTCCATTAAATAAACGACAGCTTTTGCAAGATCTCCGGCGTACATAAATTCTCTTAAAGGTGTTCCTGTACCCCATACAACGACTTCTTTTAATCCGTCTTCTTTTGCCTCATGAAATCGTCTTATAAGCATAGGAAGAACATGCGCATTTTCTTTGTCATAATTATCATTTAAGCCGTAAAGGTTGCAAGGCATAACAGAAATATAGTCTGTGCCATATTCTCTGTTGTATGAGGCACAAAGTTTTAATCCTGATATTTTTGCCAGAGCGTACATTTCATTTGTTTTCTCCAGAGTTGAAGATAACAGATATTCTTCTTTCATTGGCTGCGGCGCATTTTTAGGGTATATGCAGCTGGAGCCGAGAAATAAAAGTTTTTTGACATTATTTTTAAATGAATTTTCTATGACATTAAGCTGTATTTTCATGTTCTCGGTAAAGAACTCAACCGGATAGGTGTTATTTCCATGAATACCTCCGACCTTTGCTGCGGAAAGAATTACGTAATCCGGTTTTTCCAATTTAAAAAAGTCCTTAACAGATGAACTGTCTGTAAGGTCAAGTTCTTTATGGGTTCTTGTTAAAAGATTTTTATAGCCATTCTCTTCTAATTCTTTTTTGATTGCGCTGCCTACTAATCCCCTGTGACCGGCAACAAATATTTTAGCATTTTTATCCATAACATTTTTATAATATAAAGAACAGGAGTATTATAAAAGTTTATGTGAATGTTTGTAACGGAATAATTTTTTTATAAACTTATCCAATTTATAGAAAATTACAAAAAGAATACAACAAGGAGCTTTTAAAAAATAAAGAGTTAATATGGCTTGTTTGTTTAGATATGTATTATTTTTATTAATTTTATAATGCTTTAGCAAGCAGTGAGTTTCTCTTACTATGCAGAGGCGGTTGCCAAAAAGCCCCCCCCCATTATGCAGCAGATATGGACCTACTCTCAAGGTCCATATCTGCTGCATAATAGCCCCATATCCGACTTACAAAAAAATCATTACTTTCTTTTTGCAAAATTTTATTTAATTTTAAAAATTCTACATAATTTGTAAGATTTTTAAGTCTGTGCGCCACCGGAGGCTTATATTGTATACTATCTAAGATAGAGTTGGTTCGTATTCTGTAATAGTACAGTATTTCTGTATCTATAAAGATGTTTCTGCTTACTGCGAGATATTTAAATATGAATGAGGTATCTTCAAATATTAAATTTTCTGCAAATCTGATATTATACTTTTTGATAATACTGTTTTTGAAAATATTACGGCAGCTTTCTTCCTTTATTATTTCGTAAATTTTATTATCTACTTTGTGAATTCCATGTTGTTCGCTGCTATAATTCCTGTCGCAGTTTCGTTCGTCAATTTCATATAACTTCTTCAAATTGAAGGTAACTATATCAATTTCGTCCGAGAACAGCTTTAGAGTTTTTTCTATCAATGTTGTGTCATAATAATCATCAGAATCCAGAAAATATATATATTCGCCCTTTGCAATATCTAAGCCTGAATTTCTCGCACAGGATAGCCCTCTGTTTGTATTGTGAGTTATAATTTTTATTCTTGAATCTTTAGCTGCATAATCCGCCAGGATTTGTGCGCAATTGTCCGGTGAAGCATCATTAACACAAATTATCTCAATATTTTTAAAAGTTTGGTTAATTACACTTTCGATAGCTTCTTTAAGATATTTTTCAACATTATAAACCGGAATAATAACTGAAACCAAAATATTATTCATAAATTAATTGTATTATAAATGATTTTTATTGTAAAATAGGATTTATCATGAAGCCGTTAGTTTCAGTCGTAACAGTCACATATAACTGCATTAATGCTAATCGTCAGGATACTCTTGCCCAGTGTATTGAGAGTGTACGGAGCCAATCTTATGAAAATATTGAACATATAATTATTGATGGGGCTTCAAGTGACGGTACTTTGGATTTTTTGAAATCTTTTGAAGGTCTGCGGGTTTACTCTGAAACTGACAGCGGAGTTTTTGATGCTTTTAATAAAGGTATTCTAAGAGCTTCAGGTAAATATATAGTTTTTATGAACTCTGATGATTATTTTTCTGAAAATAATGCTGTTGAACTTTCTGTTAGTGCGCTGGAAAATTCCGGTTCGGATTTTTCATACGGTGATACTTGGCTTTTGCATGAAGATAATCCTAAAAAGTCAGGTATGCGAAGACCAATGATTTATAAATCTTTTACGAAAATGCCTTTCTGCCACCAGTCAATGTTTTGTAAAACAGATGTGCTTAAAGAGATTGGTATGTTTGATAAAGAAAATAAAATAGCTTCTGACTATGAAGTTTACCTTAAACTTCTGCTTGGAGGGTACAAGGGTATCAGGGTTAATGCGTGTATTGCATGTTTTCGCTGCGGCGGTATATCCGGCGACAGAATTAAATTTATTGAAGAATACTGCCGGGTGCTGAAAAAATCTTTGGATAAGTTTTGCAGCTTGTCATTCTCAGAAGCTTACGACATGGTTCAATATTCTTCATTACCGCTTGCGCTTATTTTTAAGCTGTCTAAATATCTTGATGGCAAAGATAAATACATATTTCTTGCTATGCAATTAAGACATTTTATTTTTCAGTGCAGGGCGCGCAGAGGACAGAAAATGCTCAAACTTTTCGGCTTTTATTTTATCAAGCCTGAGCCGCTGATTTCCTTATCTTAGTGAATTTAAATCCTAATATTGTTATAATTTTCTTATTGGTATTTCGTTGATTTTTTATTTCAAAAATAAAAGTTAAAACTTTTTTGAAAATAGATACCGGAACAATAAATAAATAATATTTAAACAGAAAATTTTTCCATGGTGTCAATTTAAGATAGTTAATGTATTCGGCAGTAAATTTATCCCCGTTATAGCTTAGCCATGGCTTTTTCTTATGTATAAAGTGCAGAATATTTGCACTATCCCATTCTTTTGCCTGTTTGGCATCAAAATCTCTTATAACCTGTGCATTCCATTTTTTGTCGAGAATTAATATCTTATTATTAAGAACTGCATTCAGAATATCCTGATCGTGAAGAACTATTTTATTGCCGTTTTTCTCAATCCAGGAGAATATTTTTGAACTTACATCATCTTCACGCCATTTTTTAGCATTAAAGATTATAACTCCAGAATTAATATAGTGCTCAAGCTCTAATCTGTTTTTATGTTTTTCTTCTGAAATATCTGTTATTGCTGCTATATAATTATCTGATAATTCTGTATTAAACAAATCACGAAGGCTGGTTTTTACAACAGTATCACAATCGAGGTATATGATTTTATCCCATCCCTGTTTTAATGCAGGCAGAAGAAGTATATAATATGCTGTTAAAGATAGATGAGTCCAATCCTGAATCGGGCATTGCGAAAACTTATCTTTATTTACGCTTAAAAACTCTACTCCAAAGTCTGCAATATTACAAAGTTGTTTAATTTTTTCTTTATTCCGGAAAGAGATACCACCATCAAGAATACAAACATTAATTAAATCTTCCTGATTTTTGTTCGCTAAAATAGAAGCAAGTGTTACACCCAAATGCTGTGCATAATTGTTGTCACAGCATAAACAGACATTTATAATTCTATCTTTTACAGGCATTTATGCTCCTTTTTATTTTTAACGGAATTATATTAAAAAGTTTATAAGTTATGGAATTAGTTGTTGTATATATTTTACAACAAAAAGTTTTTTGCGGATTTTTTATCAAAAGCTTTTCATTCATAAGTTCAATATTTGAGTTTTCTGTTGGTGATGTTTCTAACCATTTGAGAATTTCTAACTTTTGAGACTCCCATTTTTTAAATCCATCAGATATATATTTGTAGGAAGCTTCTTGAATTTTTCTTATAGAATTCAGATTAATTTTTTCAGGCGATTTAAGATTGTACAAATAGCCGGTTTCCCCGTTTTTTATGTATTCATTCATTGTTGGATTATCAGGGGCAATTACGCATCTTCCGGCTGCCATTGCTTCCAGAAAGCTCATACCTATACCTTCAAATTCTCTGGGGGCAAAATACAGCGCAGCTTTTTGAATGTAATTTTGCATTTCTTCTTTTGTTTCAAACCAGCTTGAGTTAACAATTTTACCTTCCCATTTTTTAGACGGTTCAGGTACTTTATTTTCAGGATCGGGTGCAGCATGTAGATATAGTTTGTTTATTTCAGATGCATTTAATACTTTTTCAATAGTTTTAGTGTTAATTTTTTCTCTTCTCTGCCAGAAAAATACAGCATCTTCTTCTCCGTAATTATCTATCACTGCCGGTTTTGGAAAATATTGTATATAATATGACGAGAGCCCAAGAGATTTACATTTTTGATGCAATGTTGAGGAAAAATTTATGATATTACAATCCCTGTATTCGTTCCAGATAGCCCGGTTAAAAAAATGTGTTGCATCATACATAGGAAAGAATGAAATATGTTTATATTTTATATATTTTTTTAATTCCGAAATCGGAGGCATAATCTGAAATAATACAACAGTATCGAACTCTTTTCCTTCAAGTTCCCGAAATTTTTCCGGTGTATCATTATCATTGTCATAGTCGAAAAATTCGATTTCATATCCCGTTTTTATAATTTCCTGAAGGAAATCATTAGATTTTGTCTTGTTATGAAATGCATGTTTAACATATAAAAGTTTTTTCATAATAATTATCCGGATTAGACCTCTTGCGGTATAAGGATTTCATAACCTTCATTTTTAAGAAAAATTTCTTTTTGAGCTTCTTTCATATCTTCTCTAACCATCTCTTTTACAAGAGCAGATAAATCATACTTCGGAACCCAGCCCAACTCTCTTCTTGCTTTCGAAGAATCTCCTAAAAGCAGGTCAACTTCTGTTGGTCTGAAGTAACGAGGATCGACTTCGACAAGGACTTTACCTGTATTTTTATCAATACCTCTTTCATCAACCCCTTCACCGACAAATTCAAGTTCAATACCTGCTTCTTTAAAAGCCATTAGGCAGAAATCTCTGATTGTTGTGGTGACTCCTGTTGCAAGTACATAATCTTTTGGAGAATCCTGCTGTAAAATCCGCCACATACCTTCTACATAATCCTTTGCATGTCCCCAGTCACGTTTTGAAGACAGGTTGCCGAGATATAATTTTTCTTCAAGCCCCAGCTTTATCCTTACCGCCGCACGTGTAATTTTTCTTGTAACAAATGTTTCACCTCTGCGTGGTGATTCGTGGTTAAACAATATACCATTTGAAGCGTATATTCCATAACCTTCCCTGTAATTTACAGTAATCCAGTACGCATAGAGCTTAGCACAGGCATAAGGAGAGCGCGGGTAGAACGGAGTTGTTTCTTTCTGCGGTGTTTCCTGAACGAGCCCGTAAAGTTCAGAGGTTGATGCCTGATAAAATTTTGTTTTTGTTTCCAGTCCTAAAATTCGGATAGCTTCCAGAATTCTTAAAGTTCCGAGACCATCAGCATTAGCAGTGTATTCAGGACAGTCAAAAGAAACTCTTACATGTGATTGGGCTGCAAGGTTATAAATTTCATCCGGCTGTATTTCCTGAATTAACCTGATCAAGTTTGTACTATCTGTCAAATCTCCATAGTGCAGCTTAAACTTTGCATTTTTATCATGAACATCCTGATATAGATGATCAATTCGACCTGTATTAAAAGAGGAAGATCTTCTTTTCATACCATGAACTTCATAGCCTTTTTCAAGCAGCAATTCTGCAAGGTATGCTCCATCCTGACCTGTTATTCCGGTAATTAATGCTTTTTTCATCAGTACCCCTCTTTTTTAATTTCTAAACAAAGATAGTTTATTATAAATCAACAGGAAAATCATGTTATTGTTAAGAAATTTACACATAAATTATAAGTGTCATGTAAATAATCCTCCTTCTAACACTTATTTTTATGAATTTATCTTTGTATAAAATTTATTTAGAAAAGCTGGCTGCCCGATATAAATAAAGTAAGCTGAAAGTTGAACGTCACCGTATAAATCATACTTCTAAATTAACAGCATCATAGATAATTAGAGGTACATCATATAAATTTATACTTCAACAAATAATCTCTGACCTACTATATTTTGTTTTCCATTATAATACCCTGCGAAATATCCGCCTCTGACAGGGGTATTCTTTGCATAAGTGCTGCTATTGTAAGTATAACCGTTATAGTTTACAAAAGGGTTGTTGCTGAAAGGGTTGGTTGATTTTGGAGCAACCGGGGCTGCTGCTTGTGTCTGAACCGGTGTAAATACCTGTGATAATAAACTTACAATATTTGCCATTTACAATACCTCACTTACTACATTTTTAATATTAATGAAAAATATAGTCCTGTCATATTTTACTATATTAAATATTAAAATATCTTAACAGTCATCCTCTTTTTGTGGTATTATCATTATATGGCTAAATTGGTTAAGAAAAATGTTTTAATTATCGGAAGTTCAGCAAAAGAATATGCTCTTGCTACCAAATTCTCATCGTATGAAATGGTCGGCGAAGTATTTGTTGCTCCTGGAAATAGTAGAATTGCAGAAGTTGCGCAATGTGTTGATATTAGGGAAGATTGTCCGCAGCAGCTTTTGGAATTTGCGCTCAAAAATGATGTTTATTTAACAATTGCTTCATCAGATAAATCAATAAAGGCTGATACAGCAGGATTTTTTCAGGCTAACAGCCAGTTGATATTTGCCCCTTCTGCAACCGGTGCACAGTTCGCTCTTAGCAGAGCAGCAGCTAAAAAGTTTATGTATAAACTTCATATTCCCACACCTAAATTTGGTGTTTTTGAAAAGGAACAGCCTGCTCTGGACTATGTAAAAATTTCGCCCATGCCTATCGTAATCGGGTCTGATGAATTAAATGATACAAGTGTTATCTGTGCTTGTTCTACAGTCAAACTTGCAAGAACATGTGTTTCTGATTTATTCCTGCAAAATGAACCCAGAATTGTTATCGAAGATTATACTTATGGCCCTGCGTTTACATTTTATGTAATTACTGACGGCTATCATGTTCTTCCTATAATGCCTGTTCGTGATTATAAATTTTTAGAAAACGGAGACGGCGGTCTGTTGACTCCGGGAACAGGCGCTTTTGCTCCTGATTACAAAGTAACCGGCGGCGTTGTTGTGAATATAATGCAGAATGTCCGGAATATGCTTTCATCTTTAGAAAAAAGAGAAAATCCTTATCTGGGTATTCTTGGTATAGATTGTGTCATGACAGATGCTGAAAATTTTGTTACTCTCGGTTTTACACCTTTCCTGAAAGATCACCATGCTCAGCTTGTTATTGATTTACTTGATGAAAATCTGTTTACTTTATTTGAAGCTTGTGCAGTAGGTTCGTTTGCGGATGATTATGAAACAGTTAAACTAAACGGATTAAGCGGTGTTTCTGCGGTTTTATACTCGCGTGCAGCAGGAAATATTGTAACCGGAACTGAACTGCTTGATGATGAAACAACTCTTACGCCGTTTAATATTTATAAAAACGAGTATATGGAGTATGTTACCCAAAAAGGCAGAAACTTCGTACTTACACAGACCGCATCAACATTGAGCAGGGCGCGTGAACTTTTGTATGACGATGTTGATTCTGTAAACTTTGACGGTAAAAAATTCCGTACTGATATTTGTAATTAATCGGTTATGTGTTGATTTTTTTTACGAAGTCATTAATAAAAGAGTATGGTTTTAAATTCTCATAAAAATTATTATGCCATACTTGGAGTAACCCCTGACAGCACACAGGCAGAGGTAAAATCAGCTTATAGAAAGCTTGCCAGAAAATATCATCCGGATGTGAATAATTCCCCGGATAGCCTGGAGATTTTCAAGGATATATCCGAAGCTTATGAAGTACTCTCAAATCCGCAAACCCGTAAGCAGTACAATATGATTAACGGATTTTACCGGAAACCGGAAATGAAAAACTCCTCTGCTTCGCGCAGCTTTCGTAACTCTGAGCAGCAAAGCGGCAGCAAGCCAAATCCTGAACCGGAAATAAAAACCGGAGCTCAAAAACCGGAATTTGATACAAAACAGGATTATTTTGAGCATTATAAATCTGATAAAATTTTGAAAGACGTTATCAACGATATTTTAGACGGCATTAAGACAAAGAAGTCCGCTGCCAAAAAGCCCAAAAAAGAACCTAAAAATGGTGAAGATATTTTTGTGGATGTAAGTATTTCGCTGGCAGAAGCCGTAAAAGGCACATCACGCACGATAAATGTGCTTCATACAGAGCTTTGCCCGAATTGTGAGGGGCGAAAATTCATAAACGGTGCAAAGTGCCCATCTTGTGGCGGAAGCGGCGAATACAGGCAGCAGAAAAAAATTACTGTCAAGATACCGTCAGGGATAAAAGAAGGGGCAAAACTCAGGATTGCCAGTGAGGGTAATCCCGGTTTTGCAGGGGGAAATGCGGGAAATTTATATATAAAAGTGAAGATTGAGCCGGATACGAACATGCGGATTGACGGCAGTGATATTCTTTATCAACTGCCAATCAGTCCGTATGAAGCAGTGCTGGGCGGGAAGATTTCTATTCCTGTATTTGGCGGTAATGTTAATTTGGTACTTCCTCCAATGACTAAGTCCGGGCAAAAATTCCGGCTCGCAAAGCAAGGGTTAAAGACAAACGGAAAATTTGGTGATATGATTGTTACTGTAGAGATACAGCTTCCGAAAAACTTATCCGAAGATGAGATTAAGTTATATGAGAAGCTAAGAAAGCTTTCACAGAGTAACATTCGGGAAAATATCAACCATGACTAACAAGGCTAAGATCAGAGAAATTTTTACATCTATACAGGGCGAAGGTCCATATGTTGGAACAAAACAATTATTTATAAGGTTTTGCGGCTGCAATCTTAATTGTGCTTATTGCGATACTGATTTTGAGGCTGCAAAATCTAAAGATTATACTGTAGAAGAATTAATCAATAAGATAAATGAGTATGGTGAAATTTTCACAATTTCGCTTACCGGCGGAGAACCGCTCTGTTCAGCAGCATTTCTAAAAGATTTTTTGCCGGAAATAAGAAAATACGGTCACAAAATTTATCTGGAAACAAATGCAACTCTGCCGGAAGCATTAGAAAAGATTATTGACAGTGTGGATGTCGTGTCTGCAGATATAAAGCTTAAGTCGTCAACAGGCATGAATATTGACAGTGCTGTTTATGAAAAATTCTATTCACTTGCATCTAAAAAGGAGTGCTTTGCAAAAGTTGTGTTTAATGAAGCAATTTCTGATGAAGAGATAAATTTTTGTGTTTCTATTGCACAAAAATACGGCTTGCTTCTAATTCTTCAGCCGGAAATGAAAGGTAATGATTTTAGTGTTACTTCTGAATTTTCCGAGATTATTTTTGAAAAGTTTTATACCAAATACAGCAATATACGTCTTATTCCGCAGGTTCATAAGTTTATTAATTTAAGATAAAAATGACCTGTAGGCGAATGGATTTTTCTTTTTTGTTGACTGGATTTGTAAAAAAGTTAAAGCTTGTAGTTTCTCTGTGATTATTTTGGTTTGCAAAACACAGAGCTTAGTGTATAATATTTTATATCATAGCGAGGTTATAATGGCAGTAAGAAAAGTTTTAAAATACGGTGAAAAAACATTGAGAGAACCTTCAAAAGAGGTCCATAAAGTTTCTAAAAAAATTACTGAACTTGTTCAGGATTTGTTTGATACTATGTATACAAAAAACGGAGTTGGGCTTGCAGCTCCTCAGATAGGAGTTAATTACAGGGTTTTTGTAATAGATGCTTCTACTGATAAAGAGCAGCTCCCTCCGATGGTTTTCATTAATCCTAAAATCATTAAAAAGTCGGGGGCAATTATTGCTCAGGAAGGCTGCTTGAGCTTTCCGGAAGCATTTACCGATGTAAAAAGATATAAAAATGTTACTGTTAAGGCAACAGATATTCATGGAAAAACTTTTGTCCTTGAAGCAACTGACGGCTCGCTGCTTGCAAGAGCTATTCAGCATGAATTTGATCATCTGGAAGGCATTCTGTTTATAGACCATTGCGTCAACCGTTTTGATGCTGATGCTGTGCTGAAAAAGTTTGATCTTCCTCCGGTTGATGTTGATAGGATTATTGATGATCCTGTGTTGGAGGCGGAATTTAATAATGATTAGAGTTGTTTTCTTTGGTACACCTAAAATAGCTTTAAATTCTCTTGAATATCTATATAATTCAGATAAAATTGAGGTTGTCGGGGTTGTAACCCAGCCTGATAAGCCTGCCGGACGCGGGCATAAGCTTTCAATGTCCCCGCTTAAGGAATTTGCTCTTGCACATAACATTCCGGTATTTCAGCCTAAGTCTATTAGAAAAGAGCCTGAAATTCAGGATGAGTTAAAGAAATTAAAACCTGATTTTTTTGTAACATTCGCATTTGGGCAGATCTTGTCGCAGGATGTTTTGGATATTCCAAAATATGAAACAATAAACCTGCACGCATCACTGCTTCCAAAATATAGAGGTGCAAATCCTATTCAAAGAGCTATTATTAACGGAGATACAGAAACCGGTGTTTGCACAATGATTACTGAATTAGGGCTTGACTGCGGCGACGTTTGTCTTAAACATGTTATTCCGATACCTGATACGATGAACTGTGAGGATTTGTTTGCCGAAATAAGTTCTGTTTCGCCTGAGCTTTTGGAGAAAACCCTAACCGGGCTTGTGGACGGTGTGATAAAACCTGTTAAACAGTGTGAAGATGGCGTTTGCATGGCAAATAAGCTTACAAAAGAAGAAGCGGTCATCGACTGGGCAAAAACTGCACGCGAAATCCATAACCTTGTAAGAGGTATTTATAAATTCCCTTCTGCGCATTTTATGTATAATGGTAAGCTAATCAAGGTTATGCAGACTAAAGTTGTTGAAGGTGCAGGAAAGCCGGGTGAATTTGTTGAAGTTACAAAAGAAGGTGTTAAAGTTGCCTGCGGCAGAGATTGCGTTATGCTTATTAAAGTTAAACCTGAAGGCAAAGGCGAAATGCCTGCCCGCGACTGGTACAACGGAGTAAAAAAGCAGGTTTAATTATGGGTGTTAAAGGCATAAGAGGTGCAATTACTGTAGAAGAAAATACTGCAAGTGCTATTAAGGACGCAGTAATAGAATTACTGAACGAGATGGTTGAGCGAAATGGTATTCTTCCTGAAAATATTTCGCATGCAATTTTTACTTTAACAGATGATTTAAATGCTGCATTTCCGGCGAAGTTTGCAAGAATAGATCTCGGCTGGGAAAATGTTGCAATGATGTGTTTTAACGAATTAAACGTTCCGGGAGCATTAAAGATGTGTTTGAGGGTTCTTATTGTCTTAAACTGTGATGACAGTTTTACTCCTGAATTTGTTTATTTAAAAGGAGCATCAACACTCAGAAGTTCTAATTAACTTTTGACATTTCTGAAATAGCCGGATCAAGCAAACGTCTGCCTACATTCACAAAGTTGATTGAGCAGAGGGTTTTGTTGCCGTATTTAATCATTTTCTCAACTACGCCTTCGCCGTACTTTGGGTGTGTTACTCTGTCACCTTGTTCAAATGCCGGAGCTTCACCAGGATCTTCTGTGGGATATACAGGTACTACAGGTGGCTTTTCTTCCTCTACATTATTATTAATGTCTTCGATAAAATTCAGGTCATCTTCTGTCAAATCAGTTTCAGGCTCAGGTTCCTCTATTTCATCAATAGGCGGAATTTCCTGCTTTTCCTGGGAAAATAAAAGCTCATCGACATCTTTTGCTACTTTATCAACAGGGTTTTCTTCCTCAACGATTTCAGGTTCTGTTATAATCGGCAGGCTGTCATCATTGTATTCAAGAACAGGCATATCCATAGGTTCTTCAATAATAGGATTCATCAAAAGATCATCTTCATGAACCTCTTCTGCCAGTGGTTCTAAAGCTGAAATGTTTTCTACTTGAGGTTCCGGAACCCCTAGAACTTCAGGAAATCCTTCTTCCTCCTCATCCTCTTCTACAATTTCATTTTGAGGCGTTGCTTCAATTATTTGTTCTGCTACAGGCGCAGGGTCCGGTGTTTCTGGTTGAATAACATCAAGTTCAGGCTCTGCTATTAACGGCTCCTCCTGTATTGATAGTTCAGGAAGTTCTGCTTTTTCCTGTTCAATTTCAGCATCTATAATATTGCTTATTTGTTCCGGAGCTACCTGAATTTCATCCTGAACAGCTTTTTCTTTTTCTTCTTCATAAGAAGAATAATCTTCAGTTTCAACGGAAGTATCCTGTTCAGGCTGTTCTTCCTGCTGAACAGGTGCGGTATCTTCGATTAAAGTTTCGTATGAATATGAATTAGATTCATCTGAAAAATCATCAGGTTTTTCGTCTTCTTTGTTCTCATCCTCTGCTGTAACAGCTGCTTCCTGAGTTTCATCCTGATTTGAAGCTGATTCTGTCATAACGCTATCCTCTTCAGTTTCAGGCTCAATTGCTGCAAGTTCAACTATTAATGGAATATTTTGTGTAGATTTTCCGTAAATTACAAATTCGTCCGGATTAAGTTTGTTTAAAAATGTATTATATGCTGCAAAATCGTGCTGCAATGTTTGAGGTGCAAATAAAATCAGGTTATTTGCACGCTCTTTGAGCTCGTATAAGTATTTAAAATTATGGCTGCAAATGATAGTTGTATATGCTTTATCTTTAGAAATCATGTGTCTGATTAGCTTTTTGTCAGCGTTGTCATTTGTAAACTGGGTGAAAGTATATACAAATAAGTCCAATTCATCTATCACATCATAAACATAAGAAATAACTTCATTCTGTAATTTTTCGTCAATTGTTGAAATGTCAAGAATATTAGATGAATTTGCCCTGATTACAGCTCTTAGTCGCTGTATATCTTTTGCATCCTGAGCAAATACATTTTGCTCTTTATATTTAAGTAATTTATTTTTTAAAAGTATAAGCTCGGTAATACCTGTTGTACGGTATTGCTGGTCAACAACGTTTATAAAGGTATCAAAAGGTATAAATTTATCAAGAACTGTTTTGGAATATTCCTGAACCTCAAGAAATATATCTTGGATAACTGCTTTACTGCCAGCATCAACATCTTCCAAATCATGTTCATAGATATAATTAATAGTATCATAATTAAGCGGAAGTCTGAAATCTGTGCCGAATATAAGCTTTTCACCAGGATAGCTTCCGTCAATATCAAATATTAATGACTTATCATTATTGTTTTCAAGCTGGAGAACAAAATTACTAATAAGAGTATTGGTATTTTCCTGATTTTCAGAGCAGATGAGAAGGTTTTTTTCAAGAATTGAGTTGTCAACTTTTAAAATAAGCTGCTGTTGTGCAAGTTCGCCTATCTCTATAGGTATATTAACCGGTAGAATATCCAGAAGTTCATCTGATGAGAGTTTTGTTATTGATGAGTCTAAAGAAGGAATTGTTCCGTCATAGTTTTTAACTATGCCTTCTTCGTTAAAAGTAAATAAAAGTTTTACGATTGCATAATTAATTCCATTGTCAGCTTTTAGGCTCAAGACCTGTGCAACGTACGGAGTCTGCTCATCTTCTATTATAACAAAACCACCCAAAATAAGATTGTCCGCAGTTGTATATGAAATCTTTACCAAGTTGTTTTTTATCTCTAATACTTTCATTAATACTTCCTTCTTCTACCGTAACAATTTTACCATGAACATGCTTTATTTATGTCAAATCATTAACTAACTGAAACATTATCTTGAAGTTTATTATATATCTCTATTGTTAGCAGGCAGATTTTCAAGTCGCGCTTCACAAGGCTTTTAATGGTTTCTTTGTAGCATTTTAACAATGCTTTATTTAAGCCGTTTTCTTCGTCTAAATAGCTTCGGATTACTGCTGAATATTCTTTATCTCTTGTATTTGGCTCAATCTTGTCTGCCAGAAAAATTATCTTTTCAAAATCTGTCATCTCCAGCTGTCCTAGTGTGTGCCATCTTATTGCAGACAGAATTTCTTTATCTTCAACCCCGAAGTAGTTTTTTGCATAATATGCACTTACAGGAGCATGAAGAGTTTTGTAATTCAGCATTTCGGCTTCTTCAACCTGAAGATTCTCCTTTATAATTTCCAGAAGTTTTTCGTTTGGAAAGCATTTTGCACAATCATGCAGCAATCCTGCTATATAAGCTTTTTCCTCATCAAGCCCGAACTTTGCGGCAAGTCCTTTTGCGCATTCCGCTGTCCCCAGTGAATGGCTGTATCTTTCACTGTTAAGGTTTTTTTTCAACCAGTTTTTTATTTCTGTTTCGTTAATCTTTGTATAATTCATTTTCCTTTATGTATTCCTCTACCTTTTCCGGAACCAGACCTGTAACAGATCTGCCGGCTTTTATTCTTTCTCTTATTTCGGTTGAAGATATGTCATTAAACTCCATTGGCATAAATTCAAAGCTGTAACCCTTTTCTTTTAAATTTCTAAATTCTTCAGGGTTAAAATTATTTTCTCTGATAAAAACTATAAAATCAACCAGTTTTTTCAGCTCATCAGCTTTGTACCAGCTTTCTATACGTTTAAAAGCATCGGTTCCTATAATAAATTTTATTTTACCTTCAACGCTAAAAGTGTTATATAGCTCACAAATTGTCGTATAAGTATAAGATGTGTCACAGCGCTTAAACTCTATATCAGAAACAATAAAATGCGAATTTCCTTCGACTGCAAGCTTTACCATATTAAGTCTGTGAATTGAATAGCTCTCTTTATAATCTTTGTGAGGCGGGCGGAATGCCGGAATAAAAATTACTTTGTCGTAATGGAGCTTTTCAATAATATATTTAGCAGCACCCAAATGTGCATTATGTATGGGATTGAACGTTCCCTGAAAAACGCATAATTTCATATTCTGATTTTAGCATATAACTTACAGTTATGTAAAGTAATGTAACGATTTTTGATAGTTAAATCTAAAGTTTTTTGTAAAAATTCCGTAGACCTATATGTAATATAAGGAAAAAACAAACATGGGAATGGCAGCAGGACAGGCAAGATTGTTATCAATAACTGCGCGAATTAACCATAATGAGTTAAGAGCGCAGCAGATAACTAATGCAAAATTACGCTTGTCAGACAGCACCCAGGAGGCAAGCGACGAATATATAAAAGCCTTAAATGATACAGAATTAAAATTCATAAGCTATGACGCATCCGGTAATAAGACAACAAGTGCCCTAACCGGCAACAGCTTGTCCTATTACGGTGAATTAAAAAATCAGTACGGGTTGATAAATGCAGCTGGTCAGATAATGGTAAGTGAACTTGACGGCTACAACTTCGAAACAAGCGACACATTGGAAGAATTTTTGGATAAATACGGATTGCTTGGACCGGAAGATCAGGGTAAGATTGTTCAGGTTAAAAACCCGGCTTATGATACAATAATGGGCGGTTATTACGATGAGTATGAAAGATGGAAGGCACAAGAACCTGATCCTGATGATAGAGATAAGTTTTGGAATTTGGAAACCTCTTATGTTCAAAACTCAGAATTGTATGACAAGTTTGTAAGCGGTACTGATTCCGGCTGCTGGTCTTCTGTAATGAATGATTCAAGCGCCTTGTACCATTTGGGAGATGTATTAAGCCACTTACTAGATCTAGGTACTTATACAACTTCTGATGGTCAGCATACATTTGAGATAAAAGAAGATTTAAGTAATGCAAACCCGTTTTATCATTGGTGGACAACCGGCGGCAGCGGCGGTGTTAACGGAAACGCAGCAACCATGGCAGAAATACGTGAACAGTTGCAAGGTATGCACTGCTGCGGAAAAGAGGATACAGAGTACCACGAAAATTGTGACGGGTCAGAAACTATTACTCAGAAAATTGTTGATTTACTCTGGGATTCTCAGGAATTATATCAGAGTGCCGGTAGTTTAGGACCTGGTGATCCTCGTTATGATGAAATTTTAAACAGAGCAAAACACCTTGTATTTTATGATTTGAAGTATGCCCTTAATGAAGAGGTTCAAGAATGGGTATTTGATGATGAAAAATATCAGGAGGAATATGAAAAATGGCTGGCTGAAGAACCTGAAAAGCCAGAAGTAGAAATGTATATAGACAAAGTAATCCGCCAGTTGACCGATAATGATAAAGGTCAGTGGTACATAAACCTCTGGCATCGTATGAACGGCGAAAGCGACTTCAAATCAGGCTATATGAATGATGAAAACTATACCGAAGATATGGGCTGGATTTCCGATTCAAAAACAAACGAAAACTATGTAATATTAGAAGATGGTCTGATGAATAGCCCTGAATGGCTTGAATTTGCTCTTAAGAACGGAATTATAACAATAGAACAGGTACAATTCTCAAATCCGACAGAAGAAGGAATGGGTCTTGCCGATGTAACGTGGACATCAATTGAATACACCTCAATAACTGATATATCCGAACAGAGCAATGAAGTAGCCAGAACAAAGGCGGAAGTAAAATACAATACAGCGCTGAAAGAAATAGAAGCAAAAGACAAGCAGTATGATACAGATTTGAAAAATCTGGACACTGAACACAACGCGCTGCAAACAGAATATGATTCAATTAAGAGCACAATAGATAAGAACGTAGAAAGAAGTTTTAAGGCTTTCTCATAGATATTGTAAAATTTTGTTACAACATTCAGAATATTTATAAAGTTTTTCCTTAAATGTGCCGTCATCTTTGGAAAGTACTACTAAAAGGAAAAACAAACATGGGAATGGCAGCAGGACAAGCAAGATTGTTATCAATAACTGCGCGGATTAACCACAATGAGTTAAGAGCGCAGCAGATAACTAATGCAAAATTACGCTTGTCAGACAGCACCCAGGAGGCAAGCGACGAATATATAAAAGCCTTAAATGATACAGAATTAAAATTCATAAGCTATGACGCATCCGGTAATAAGACAACAAGTGCCCTAACCGGCAACAGCTTGTCCTATTACGGTGAATTAAAAAATCAGTACGGGTTGATAAATGCAGCTGGTCAGATAATGGTAAGTGAACTTGACGGCTACAACTTCGAAACAAGCGACACATTGGAAGAATTTTTGGATAAATACGGATTGCTTGGACCGGAAGATCAGGGTAAGATTGTTCAGGTTAAAAACCCTGAGTATGATACAATAATGGGCGATTATTATGAACGCTACGAAAATTGGAAAGCCAGTGAGCCTAAAAGAGAAGACTTTATTGAGATTGTTGAGGTTCCTAGCGAAGATAATGAATTATACCAAAAGTTTATTAATACAGGCGGCTGTTTAGGCGGTGCTATTGGAGGCTCAAATTGCTACATGCATGTATTATCTGATGCTATTGGACCAGGTGTACACACAACAAGTGACGGAATTCAATTTGAAGTTGTTACATCTGGAGGTTGGAATTGGAATTCTGCTCTGCATGGTGTGGAAAATTTTGAAGATGTTACAGAAGGCTTAAAGAATGCCAACTGTTCAGGGTATGAAGTTCCTGGTGGTTCTGAAACAGTTACTACTTCTTATGGTACTGTAACTGTCGGAGGTCCTCCATCTGATCCAAATATGACAGTTTATCAGCGAGCTGTAGATTTATTATGGCTTGTTCATGGTGACTATGACGGTTCTGCAACTGGAGGAACTGCTAATCCTGAGCACTTGCAAATGTTTTGGTATTTTGTTGAACATGACTTGAAACAACTTGCTGTAGAGGAAGTCGAACAGTTTGATGAAGAAGGCTATCAAACTGCTTATGACGAATGGCTGGCTGAAGAACCTAAAAAGCCTGAAGTAGATATATATATAGATAAAGTAATTCGTCAGTTGACCGATAATGATAAAGGTCAGTGGTACATAAACCTCTGGCATCGTATGAACGGCGAAAGCGACTTCAAATCAGGCTATATGAATGATGAAAACTATACCGAAGATATGGGCTGGATTTCCGATTCAAAAACAAACGAAAACTATGTAATATTAGAAGATGGTCTGATGAATAGCCCTGAATGGCTTGAATTTGCTCTTAAGAACGGAATTATAACAATAGAACAGGTACAATTCTCAAATCCGACAGAAGAAGGAATGGGTCTTGCCGATGTAACGTGGACATCAATTGAATACACCTCAATAACTGATATATCCGAACAGAGCAATGAAGTAGCCAGAACAAAGGCGGAAGTAAAATACAATACAGCGCTGAAAGAAATAGAAGCAAAAGACAAACAGTATGATACCGATTTGAAAAATCTGGATACTGAACACAGCGCACTGCAAACCGAATATGATTCAATTAAGAGCACAATAGATAAGAACGTAGAAAGAAGCTTTAAAGCTTTCTCATAGAGAGGATATTAAAAGAGAGATAATTTAGACCGCATAAGCGGTCTTTTTTATTATTTATCCTCTGAGTATAAAAAAAACCTGATCTTCGGGAGAAAATCAGGTACAAAATTTGTAGGGGAAAAATTAATTGGAGTTATGTTATATTTATTGAAAACTTTTTACATCAGATGCAGTGCCTGTTTATTGGCTATTGCGATAAAATTCATTTGCGCAAGCAGAACTTCTGATCTGTCAACATACGGTTCACCAGATGTGTTTGTTGTAACTTGATCTTGATACATATCTTTTAGCTTTTTATCAATTTTTTTCAAATTAGCTACTGCCATATGCGCCTCTCTTATTTATCTCTCTCTTATGTATATATAAAGTATATACTTAAGACAAAATTTCAGAATCTTATAAACTTGTTACATTTTTTAACAATTCTGTAAAATTTTAAAAATTAACACAATTTTAGAAACTTTGATGTTTTTATATTTATATAGGGTAAATAGGAAAAGTTATGTTGGAAAATATAAAGAACAACAAAATTCCATTTGGAACTGCCGGCGCAGGATTTGGTATGCAGCCGGAGAGTCCGGCACAAAATTTACCGCCAATGCAGGGAGAAAAGATTGATCCTGAAAAACTGAAACAAAATATTCAGGATTCATATGTGGCAAGCCGTTTAGGACAATTGGAAGATATAAATCCAATCCAGCAGCTTGGTGTTGCAATTCCTGTATGGTACGGACTTGCTCAGTCTATGGACAAGTTTGCCCAAAAATGCAGGGGTGCTTCTTATACTGATTCAATCCAGTATAAAATGGGAGCTTTCGGTGATAGAGTAAGCGAAGGTATTTCAAACAGCAGTTTTGGAAAATCCGGGTTTGCAAACTGGTTGAAAAATTCTTATAATTCAGCCGCAAGTTCAATAAAGAAATTTTTTAATAAATCAGCCGTATACAGAGCATTTGATAAAACCCCTTCAAAACCGGAGCTGCCAATCGTATTAGGACAGGCTGGCGGTATGAAGGGGGCTTTGTTGTTCGATTATCCGCAGATTGCAGATAACTTTATGAAACCTCTTAAATATGCGGAAGATCTCGACTGCTACGGCGGAACTGCCGATGATATAAAACGTGTTAAAGCGTTAATTCAAAATGTTGGAGGAAAAGGCAAAGCTGCTGATGCTGCAAGACGTGCAATTCTTGAAGCAGAAGAATTCAGGCTTCTTTCGCCTGACAAAACCGATGATGCTGTAAAAGCTTTTAAATCTCTTGATGCCGGTTCAAGGGCTGTCGAACTTAAGCAATTGAAGGCAAAAGCTCTAGGCTTTGCAGATTTAGAAACATTTGAAGCTGTTAAAAAAGATATTCACTCGCACCTTGACGATGTAATAAATGCATGTAAAAAGGTTAAACCCGGTGTATATTCAAAGATTGATGTACATGATAACAGTACGCTGAATAAAGTCTGGGGGCACTTATTTGGACGTAAAGTAGAGTTTTCTGAAATGTCCAATAAACTTATTGGTTCAAAAGGTATAGATAACCCTTACCACAAAACAAAACTCGGCAAGCTTCTTCCTAAATATGTAAATATGTTCCTCGAAGGTGCAACAAACAGAGTTGCAGGCGGCAAACTCGTTGCGATGATGCAGGCCTGGTTCGTTGCTGAAGCTATAATCAGAACAGCACAGGCTGAAAAAGGTGATAAACTCAGAACATTTACAGAAAGATTAACTGAACTTGTAGGTTTCTTCATGTTTATGCCTGCGGCAATTCAGTTGATGCATAAACTGGGCGGTATGCAATATGCCGGTATGACACCGGAGGCTGTTGCCAAGTATCGTCAGGCTGTAAAAGAATTTAATGAAAAAGTAGCAAGTGGCTTCTTTATTGGCAATAAGAAGGCATATAAAGCAGAACGAAAAGTGCTTAAAGATCAGTTAATGGCAGGAACAAAAAATCCATTTGCAAAACTTTGCAAGAAAATAGGCCGCATAATCACAGTAGGTTTGGAGCAAATCAGACCATATTCTAAACATGCTGTAGAAGGCGGATTTAAAGGCAGACTTAAAGATGTATTCAGAAATCCTAAATACTGGCTCAAGCAGTGTGCAGGTTATCCGATGAGAATTGTTCTTGCAATGTTTATGATAATGCCTTTCTTTAATAAATTAGGAATAAAGGTTTCTCATGCACTCTTTGGCAAACCTAAGCATTCTGTACTTGATGATGGTAAAGAACAAAAGCCTGAATTGACAGAAGCTCAGCAGCAGGAATTGTTAAAAATGCTACAGGAAGCACAAAAACAGCAGCAGGCAGCACAACAGCCGTTTGTAAGCAATAACAGCCCTACAAACTTATTAAATCAATATAAGCCTAAACCTGTAGTGAATACAAGTCCTACAAACCTTTTAAATATGTATAAGGCCGGAACTCCTTATCAGACCCCGTTGTCTTCTCAGACAAATCCTAAGCAGCCAGGTGAAATTCAGGCTCCGGGTGAACCGGTAAGAACATATATACCTTCGCCTGAACCGGTAAAGATTGTTGATAATAATGCTGAACCTCCAAGAAATTATGTTCCTTCTTCAGCTCCTGCAAAGATTATGCCGGAAAATCAGGACACAACTGCAGCTGATAAAGCCTTAAAACGCTCTGAAGCTCTTGAACGTGAAGCTTTAGAAATGCTTTCAATGCGCAGTTAGTAATAGACGGCAGGCGGGTTGTATTTTAGAATAAATATTGTTATAATGTAATTGCTCTGTGCAGGTGTTCAATTTTGTTCCTACATTTTTATTAATAGGGAGAGTTGACTCTGTCAGATATTGAAGTATACCCGCCGAAGCTTGCTTCGCCAGCGGGAAACGGATTTATCGAGGCGCTCACCCACCTGCGAGCTCAGCAGGTAACAAAATCACATCTGTACGGGGCGTTTTATACAAAAAGAGGGAATTAAAATCTCCCTCTTTTATTTTAATTGAAGTCTGCGCCTGTATTATAATCAATATAATTTAAACTTTCGTCAATTATTGCACTGTCTATTTGTGTATGCCAATTTGCTATTTTTTTATTTGTAATAATAAAAGAATAAGCATCTGCTCCAAGTTGATTAGGACCTTTTAAACCGTTTGCATCTATAATCATAATTCCACATTGCTTTGAGTAAGTCTCTTTCGTTTCATAACCTCCTTTACCGTCTGAAATCCAGTTCCCGTTGCTGTCTGTAACTTTGTCAGTGAAAATTCGTCCGCAGTCGGCATCTCCGTTAATATAGGGCATTATGGCTACAGAAGAGCCATCTGCAAGTATAACTTTATGATATCCGTTTGTTTTAAGAACGGCATTCTTTCCCAGCCCGTCATTTTTAGCTTTTGGGTATTTATACTCAAATGACATACAGCCGTTTGTTCCACTGTAGCATTTTTTAATAATTTTCAAGTATGAAAAGAATTCGTCCGCAAGTGCCTTCGTAGTTTTGCTTTGTATAAATACTCCGCTGTAATCAGACGCACCCGTTTCATACTGCCATTTATTCATTGCATTTAAAATTGTTGAATATGTCTTTTTAGTCTGGTTTGAAAATACTTTATTTTTGTAATTTGCAACAAGTGATGGCAGCGTCATTGCCGCGACTACACCTATAATGCCAAGTGTGATCAAAACCTCTGCCAATGTGAAAGCGTCCGTAAAGGAAAATGCCTTTAAAAAAGCTCTACGCTTGTTATTCTGATTATTGTTGAAATCTGAGTAGAAGGATGCGGCTTTATCTGTACCCCCCCCCCCTTCTTAGTTTTGAAGCTATAACTGTATTTTGCATGTAATCCTCCTTTTCTTCTTAACTCTATTATTTTAACAAATTATTCAGAACTTTTCAATATTATAATGCTATTGAGGTTTTAGGCTTGCTGTCACTGTGCTGTAATGGCAGTACAAGACTAAATTAACTTGCCCTTATTTTGATAATATGCTAAAATCCTTTTATAAGGGGAATTATGTCAGAAAAAATTTCTACAATTATTTTATCAGCCCGGCAAAGATTAAAGGAGCTTCTATCATTATATTTGAGCGAGGCGGATGGATTTGAGCTACTTGAAGACTATTCTGATTTTTCTGATATTTATAATACTATTTCTTCACTGCCAAAGTGTGTTTTAATTGTTGATTTGGAAAATCCTTCTGCAAAATATTATGATTTTATCAGAAAAGTTACTGAGGACTTTTCCAATTGTCGGGTGGCAGCAATTTATGAAAATCCTACTGTTGATTCTATTGTAAAGATAATGCGTGCAGGAGCCAAGGAAGTTCTGTCCTCTCCGGTTATTAAAGGTGAATTTTTCGATGTACTTGCGAGAATTAAAGAACAACTGAATGATGATTACCGTAAATCCAATAGATGTCGTATGGTTACGGTGTTTTCAAATAAGGGCGGTATTGGAAAAACTTCAATCGCGTCAAATCTCGCTCTGGAGCTTGCAAGAACCACAAAAGAGAATGTCGCTCTAATAGATTTGAATTTTCAGCTAGGCGATATTACCACTTTTATGGATTTGAAACCTTCGTTTAATATTTCTTATATGCTTAAGAATTTAGATAAGTTGAATAAAGATTTTATGCTTAATACTCTTGAGAAATATAAGGATACAAGTCTGTATGTTCTTGCAGATCCTCCTTATTTCAAGCAGGCGGAGGATATTTCTCCAAAGCAGGTGGCAAGGCTTTTTGAGATATTAAAAGAAACCTTTTCTTATATAGTTGTTGATACCGATAATACATTTGACGGAAAGACAATAACTGCACTTGATAATTCTGACATGGTATTTCTTGTGACTATTGTCAACCTTCCGGCACTGAGAAACTGCCAGAGGTGTCTGGATTTATTTGAAAAACTCGGATATGACAATGAGAAAGTTCAAGTTGTTATCAACCGATATATGGAAAATGACGAAATAAAAGCAGATGATGTTGAAAAGCTGCTTAATAAAGAAATTTACTGGAAAATTCCAAATAATTATTTTTCATTAATGGCTGCAATAAACAAAGGTGTTCCGGTTTCGGAGATGAATGCTTCTTCAAATGTAGCACAGAGCTATAGGGAGCTTGCTATCCATCTTGCAGATACTATTCACAGACAGAAACTCATTAAAAAATTTGTTTCAAACTCTGTTGATAATTTAAATAATATACTGAGAGGCTAAAGTGGCAATAAAAGACAGATTTAGAAATATACCGTTACCTGAAATTGTAGAGGATGCTGTTCCGGAAGAAGAAGTTCCGGATACTGTTATTGATAGTCAATCTGTTTTTGCTGATTTGGTTAAGTCGCTTTCTCAAAAGATTGCATCAATACCGGTGTGGTTCGAATATACAAAAACTGAACAGTACGATTTAATCTCAAGCTATGTTTCAGCAAAGCTTAAAGATTTTGGGGTTGATTTTTCGCAGGAAGAGAAAGAAAAATTTATTACTATGTTTATGAATTCTGTATTTGGTTTCGGAGCATTGGATGTTCTTATTCTTAGCGAAGATATTGCCGTTATTTTTGTTAGTTCCGATGGAAAAGTAGAGGTTGAGAGGTCAGGCAGGATAGAGTTGTCGGATATAAAACTTGATAATGCCCAATTTGAAAAAATAAAAGATGCCCTGCTGAAGCTTTCAGCAGAAGATGCTGAAAAAGGCATAATTAATCTAAAGCTTGAGAATCTTTTGATTACTCTTCTTCTACCTCCTGTATGCAGTGCAAAAATAATTATCCGTAAACTCGCACGCAAAAAAATTGATTTTGAATACCTTATTAATTCAAAAATGCTATCCTCAGAGGCAGCTGATTTAATCAAATCATACTTAAGCGAAAAACATAATATTCTGGTTGCAGGAAAACTTAATTCCGGTAAATCTTCATTAATTTCTGCTATGTTATATGAACTCCCGGAAGTCCGTTCAGTGCTTGTTCAAAAATTCCCGCTTATAACCGGGCTGCCGCCTTGTGCGGAAACATTTGTGACAGGAACACTTGATGACGCTGGTTTTGAAAATCTTATGACTTCAGTTTTACTTATGGCACCATCTTATATATTTACTGATTTAAATTCCGTTAAATATACTGATTACATAATAAATTCATTTTCTGATTTGCATGGATTTGTGACAGCATTAAGGGCGGATTCTGTTGCAGCTGCTGTTGCTAAGATTTCTGCATCAATAATGTTTAGTGAAAAATGTACAGAAAAAGCTGCCAAAGCTGCGCTTGCAAAAATATTTGATTTTATTGTTTTCGTTGATAATTATAAATTAAAAGCAATTTATGCTTTATCACTGAATAAAGCCGGCTCTCTTGTTCTTTCGGCTATTGAAGTTCCTGAACCGGTATCTCCTCAGCCTGAGGATTTAACGGAAGCTGTTCCTCAGGTTTCTGAAACTCTTCCGGTGAAGAATTACGGCTCTTTTCTTGCGCGCTATCAGTAAAACTTACCTGCTTTTGCTGCTGTTTTTGCTCAATATTTTTTATGTGTGATTTCAATGAGCTTCTTTCAAGCAAAGCTGCGTTAAATCTTGTTATGCCTGGATCTACAAATTTTGGCATAAGAATTTTTGAAACAAAATAGTCAATTGGCTTTAATAATACTGCAAGAGATATTAAACCACCTATTGTTTTTAATATTTTTGTTTTTAGAAGCTGTTTACTCTCATAATGTTTTAATACAAATCCTATTGCATGGTTTGCATTGTCCTGCCCGTACATTTTTCTTAGAACGGGAACTTCTCTTAAGTATTTTTTATAGCAGGAATTAGAGATTTCTTTTGGCTTTTTGCCTTTACGCAGAGTTTGTTGGACATCAAACAGCTTGTTAATATTTTTGTTTGCAAAATCGAAAATTTTAATTTTGTCTTCATTGGCAAGAGCATAAGCGCCGCTGTTAAATTTAATTATTTTCTTCAAAAATCCGTCAGTTTGTTTTTCATTCCGGCATGACGTAATTTTATTTTCCAGTGAGTTCAACATAAAATCTTTGAATCTCTTTTTGTCGTCATACATGTCGCCTATACACTGATTAACAGCATCTCTCATATGTTTTAGTGTATTTTCACGTGCATTGACACTTAACCCTCTGTTAAATAACTTTATAACCGGAGAGGTAAGCTTTTGTCCCAGATAAATTGCTCCTGATGGCAGTAAAAATCCTGCAACACCTTGATAGATAACCCGTTCAATTCCTCTTTTACCGCTTGGTTTATAATGATTTTTGTCATTTTTGTATTTATCATAAATATCAGCACCAAGGTACATTATTGATGGTATCCACAATATCTGCGCCAGTCTTGGTGAAATTTCATGGATTGTAGTACCTATTTCATTTGTGTATGTAGCTCCTTTTACCCACCAGTTATTAAGAGGATCGTGATATTTACTCTTGTTCTCCTTTTTTTCTTTTGGGTGAAGTATGGAAGTTATGCTTGTAAAATTAGTACTGTTTTTTATCGGGTGAAGCAATTTAGGAATTCCTTATCTGCATATATAATATCCGTAAATATTAAAATTTGCCAGTTGTATTTTTATTAAATTTTGATATACACTTTTGTTATGGAACGCAAGTTTAAAATAAATTCTAAATATTCCCCTGCCGGCGACCAGCCAAAGGCAATTGATCAGCTTGTAAACGGACTTGAAGCCGGTGATGATGCCCAGACATTGCTAGGTATTACCGGCTCCGGTAAAACGTTTACTATTGCAAATGTTATAGAACGGATACAGAAACCTACCCTTATTATTGCACATAATAAAACTCTTGCAGCTCAGCTTTATAATGAATTTAAAGAATTATTCCCTGATAATGCTGTTGAATATTTTATCAGTTATTATGATTACTATCAGCCTGAGGCTTATATTCCGCGAACTGATACATATATTGAAAAATCAGCTTCTATTAATGAAGAAATTGACCGTTTAAGACACAATACAACAAGAAGTCTTTATGAAAGAAATGATGTTATTATAGTTGCATCTGTAAGCTGTATTTATGGTTTGGGGCTTCCTGAAAATTATTTCAGAGGTTCAGTTGAGCTTAAAGTAGGAGATGAAATTGACAGAGATGCATTGTTAAACCATCTTGTGAGTGTTCAGTATACAAGAAATGACTTAGTGCTTGAACGTTCCACTTTCAGAGCGCGAGGCGATATTGTTGAAATTATGCCTGCTTATGAAAAAATAGTTACAAGAATTTATTTCTTCGGAGATGAGATAGAAAAAATAGTCAGAATTGACAATGTGTCCGGTGAAATTCTTGAAATGCCTGATAAGACTGTAATTTATCCGGCAGTACATTATCTTTCTTATGATGAAAATGTTGATGATACTATTGCGCTTATACGGCAGGAACTTCAATGCAGGCTTGCAGAATTAAATAATGAGAACAAGCTTGTTGAAGCTCAGCGTCTTGAACAAAGAGTGAAATATGATATAGAGATGATTAAAGAAATGGGTTACTGCTCCGGTATTGAAAATTATTCAAGAATTATTGAAAGAAGACCTCCGGGTTCTGCGCCGGCTACACTTCTTGACTATTTTCAGGGTGATTTTTTGACTGTAGTTGATGAATCCCATGTAACTCTTCCGCAGCTTAAAGGTATGAGCCATGGTGATGCTGCAAGAAAAGATACCTTGATAAAATACGGCTTCCGTCTTCCTTGTGCGAAAGATAACAGACCGCTTACAAATGATGAATTTTTCTCAAAGGTAAGACAAAAGATATATATATCAGCAACTCCAGGCGAGTTTGAGCGTAAAACTTCAGAACAGATGGTTGAACAAATTATCAGACCTACAGGGCTTGTTGATCCGAAAATTCATGTTCGTCCTATTGATACACAGATTAATGATTTAAAAGAAGAGATTAAAAAACGCACTGAAAAGAATGAGCGTGTACTGATTACAACACTTACAAAGCGAATGGCAGAGGATTTGACAGACTTTTTTATACAGGAAGGTATAAAGGTAAGGTATCTTCATAGTGAAATTCAATCTCTTGAACGCGTGGAAATTTTGAGGGATTTACGACTGGGTGAGTTTGATGTACTTATTGGTGTAAACCTTTTGAGAGAAGGGCTGGATATTCCTGAGGTTTCGCTTGTTGCGATTATGGATGCCGATAAAGAAGGCTTTTTGCGTTCAGAAACCAGTCTTATACAAACAATCGGGCGTGCTGCAAGAAATGCTTGCGGTGAAGTTATTATGTATGCTGACAGGATGACTGAATCTATGCAGAAAGCGATTGATGAAACAAACCGCCGACGAGAAATTCAGCTTGCTTATAATGAAAAATACGGTATTGTACCGCAGACTATTAAGAAGCCTATTGAGAATAACCTGCTATCTCTTGTTGCAAGCTATCGTGAACTTGAAGATATTGTTGCTGAAGAAATGGTTGATATGGGGATTGATAAGAAAGAGCTTCCAAAACTTATTGACAAGCTCGAAAAAGACATGCACAAAGCTGCTAAAATTCTTGACTTTGAACGTGCTGCTGAAATTCGCGACAAGTTGAAAAAACTTAGAGAAATGGTTAACTAATTATTGTCGTTTAATCGTTCTTCAAAGGCAAATATTTCTTCACTCAGCTGTGCAAGATAATTTGCACCAATAACAAGATTATACATAATAGTTATACACCATATAAATTTTATAAGGTAATTGTCAAATCCAAGAAATAACCAGAACAAATAGCTGATAAAACCGATTACAATGGCATTTATAATTGCAAGTTTTACTACTAAGAAAGCACCGCTTAAAAAAGCTTCAGGATAGGCTTTCATAAATTTGATAGGATTATATGCTTCAAATACATTTAAACGTCTTATAAAAATAATATATCCAGCAAAGGCAAAACCTAAGAAAATAAACCATATCATTATTTCTAGGGTCATATCTATTGCAGCATCTCCTGTTTTGACAAAGCCGCATGCAAAATTCGCTCCGAAGTAGCAGATTGCTGCATATACGCCAGTTGCAAGCAGCCCCAAAAATCCGTTAAAGCCCATAGACAAAAAGTTTGCCCCCGGAACGATTTCAGAGTTCTTAGCGATGGTATTGTAAGATATTTCAACGAGAAAACCGGATATGAGTATTAAAAAAGCAGCTCCAATAGTCGAAATCAAAGCAATATTTGGCTTATCTGCAAAAATCCATTCTCTGAACCAGAATAACGGGATTGACCATAATATAAGTTTCAATCCTGTAAAACTCTCTCCTATTGTACTTTGATATGCGTCTTTGATAGATGCCACCCTATATACCTCCAAATCTAATAACTAATTTTATTTTATCATTTTTTTTGTTAAATTACAACATTTTGAATTTTTATAATAAAAGTTGTTCCTTCCGCCGGTTTGCTTTCAACGCTGATTGTTCCTCCATGCAGCTTAACCAGCTCATTTGTAATAGTCAATCCCAGCCCTGTAGAACTTTCTTTTGAGGCGTCTGGATTAACCTGTACAAATTTTTTGAATATTTTCTTTAAATATTTTCTCTCTATTCCTATACCGTTGTCGGACACATATATTATTAAATTATTTGAAGCAGTTTTTGATGAAACTGAAATTTCACCATTTTCATGAGTAAATTTTATTGCATTGTTTATAAGATTAAAAAATATTTGCTGAATTTTCTGGTAATCAGCCCTGATGATTAATTCTTCCGGTATATTCAAAGATGTATTTATATTTTTCTTCTTATAAAGCGGCTTTAAAATGTTTAATACCTCTTCTGCATTCTGTTTGAGCCTGAATTCTGTTAAGTTTAGTTTCATAGCATGCGATTCAATTTTTGATATATCAAGAATTTCATTAATCATGCCGAGAAGATGAAGACTGGCAACTCTTATATCCGATACGTATTCAAGCTGTTTTTCGTTAAGCGGGCCTATAAATTGTTCCTGAAGCAGTTCAGAAAATCCTAAAATAGAATTAAGAGGCGAACGCAGCTCGTGTGATACATTTGCAAGAAATGAATTTTTAACCTTATCTGCTGCTATGATTTTCTTATTTTGTTTTTTTGTTTCCTCTATCCCGTCCTGAAGCGCTTTCACCTGCATCTTTATTATTTCTGACAGTTCAATATCTTTTATAATATTTGCGATGATGACCGAACATGTCTTAAATACTGTTATTTCCTCATTTGAAAAGCTGTTTGTTCTGCTAATTTCAATATAACCAAATTTACACCCGCTTATGCTTAAATCTTCTCTGATTGAATTTTTCTCTGCTGTACTTCCGTATTTATATTTAACTTCATACTCATCAAGACTTTGTATATAAATTCTGCCGCAACTAAATTGTACAAGCTTGTTAAGCGTTTCAAAAATAAGCTTTTCTGCATTGGCTTCACTATATTGCTGCTTGTAAAATTCATTTATATTGCAGATTGCGTTTTTAAAAAAGCTGCTTTTATCCAATTTTACTCCACATAGCCTATAAATCTAAGGTTTCTGAAATACCCTTCATAGTCAAGCCCGTAGCCTACAACGAATTTATCATCAACATGAAATCCGTAGTAATCAGGTTCAATCTCTGTTTTTCTGGATATTTTTTTGTCAAGCAGCGAGCAGAATTTTGTTGATTTAGTTTTAAAATTACAGCCAATAAAATCCATCAAAAACTTGGCTGTTAAGCCTGTATCAATTATATCTTCAATAATAAGCACATTTTTACCGTTCAAATCCGGAAGCGATATATCAACTGCATTAACCTTGCCGGTTGTATTTCGCCCTGTACCGTAGCTTGAAAGTCTTATAAATTCCATTTTTAATGGCATATCAAGTGATTTAACAAGGTCGATTGCAAACATTACAGCGCCTTTTAAAACGCATATCGCATAAACTTCTTCGCCCTGATAAAACTCATTAAGCTCTCCGGCGAGTTCTTTAATTCTTGTTTGAAGCTCATCTTCGCTAAACAATACTTTTATATCTTCAAGCTTTATATCTAACATAACGAACCTTCCTTTTTTACTAATTTTAGCACATGAGTTGGTCTTGTTTCAACTTTTATCGTGCTGCTTATTCCTGTGCCGATTGCCCAGAGAACCTCATTCCCTCTGCAAAGAAACAGCATTTCATCTTTTATGTGCTTTGGTATTTTTTTGTTAGTAAGATATTTTTTTAACTTTTGTGTTCCAGCTGTGCCGAGAGGGCGGATAATATCGCCATCGCGTCTTGTACGAAGAGTAAAATTAACCTCCGGCAGCTCGGCGTATGCTGTATATTCCATATCATCAGGAAACTTTGCGGGAATTTTTGAGCATTTTTTTATGGAAAAAATGTAACCGCCGATTTCAAAATCCCCTTCTTTTTTTATGCTGATTTCTTCTTTTAAGTGTTCCTGCCTGTTTATGACTTCAAAATATTTTTCATTTACAAACATGAAAACATTTTTTGTTATTGAACACTTTTTCCCTGATTTTGATTCTGAATTTTCTATTATGAAATTTCTTATTCGTAAAATCCCGCCCCTGTCGTAATCAAGGTTATTCTTTACAAATATTTCATAAATAATTCTGTTTTTTACAGCAGTTGAGGCTTTTAGAAATTTTTTTGTTGAATTTCCAATTTCTGCTTTTTTATTATTAATATATTCTTCAAGAAGTTCATTTTCTTGTGCAGCTATTTCTGATAGTGAATTTAGTGCATCTTTGCATTTTGGATTGATATTTTCACACAGAGGAAGAATTTTTTGTCTGATAAGGTTGCGTTTATATTTTATATTTTCATTCGAGCTGTCAATATTAGGATGTAAATTATTATCTATACAGTATTGTTCGATTTCTGAGCGTGAAACTGATAAGAGGGGGCGGTAAAAAATTCCGCGTTTTTCCTGTATAGCTGAAAGCCCTGAGAGTCCTGTTCCTTTTATTATTCTGTAGAGAACAGTTTCTGCATTATCGTCTGCATTATGGGCTGTAAAAAAATAATCACTGTTAAATTCTTCCGCACATTTTTTAAAGAATTCATACCTTGCCTCTCTTGCGGCAGTTTCTGTTTTGGCAACATTATCAGGCAATGTTTCCATATAAAATTCAATATTATTTTTTTTGCAAAACTCATGGCAGTATTCAGCGTCTTTTTTGCTTTCTTCCCCCCGCCAGTTGTGGTTTAAGTGAATTGCCGCAACCGGAACTTTTAATTCTTTTAAGATATTCAAGAGACATAGCGAATCATAACCCCCGGAAAACCCGAGCAGTATCTTTTTACCGGATGATTTTATCCCGTATTTTTCTAAGAATGAATTAACAGTTTCAACAATGCTGTTCATTATTTAAACTTTTTAACGCCTTCTCGTATTTCTACTGCATCAACGCCAAGCAATTCAAGCGCCTTCATTGCAATACATGTTGGTTCCGTTGTAAGTGCAAGCAGCATGTGTGCTGATTCAATTCTTGATTTGCGTTCTTTTTTCGCAAGCTCCCAGGCGGCTTCAAGAACTCTTTTGGCACGTTTTGTGAATACAATTTCTTTATCGTAATACTCGTTTCCGAAACCTATAAGCTGTTCTACTGTTTTACGCGCATCTTTTATGTTAATTTCCAGCTCTGCAAGAACCTGTGCACCAACACCTGCTGCTTCTCCTATAATTCCAAGAAGAAACATTTCTGTACCGACAACATTTCGTCCTAACCGTCTTGCTTCCTCTTTTGCCAGGCGTAAAATTGTAAGTGTCTGAGGCATCTGTTTTTCTATCGGTTTTATTATGCTGTGCGCAAGGTCATCATCAGAAATTTTTAATTCTTTAAAAATTTCGTATGCAAGACCTTTTTTAGTCTTTAAGACGCCAAGTATAATATGCTCGGGAAGTACAACGGATGATCCGAGTTCTTTTGCTGTTTGAAGTGCAGAGTTCATTATTGTAAAAGCGTTAGGCGTAAAAATTATTTGTCTGCCTTCATACTCAGCCTGCCTTGATTGTATATTTTTTAGTTTTTCATCAAAAAGTTTTTCGGTCACGCCGTTCTGTGCAAGAATTTTTGTAAGTTCTGCGTCTTTATCTTCAAGAATTGAAGATACAATTTGTTCTGTTCCAAGAATTTCATAATTTGAAGCAGAAAGCTTTGCTACTGCACGTTCAAATACTGCAGTAGATTCTGCACTATCAAACAACGCATCTGTTTCCTCTGAGCGGTTAGGTTCAACTTCCCGGTTATCGTCAATTTCCGGATGATATAGTTTTTTTACTTTTTTTTGAACCAGCTTTTGAAGCAGAGTTCTGGAAGCATATATGTCAAAGCCTAATTTTTCAAGGGTTTTGACGTTGTTTGAATTTTTATCATTAATTACGGCTAAGAATAAATGTTCATAAAGAATAGACGGATTGCCTGATTTATTTGCAATATCAAGCGTATGTTTCAGAATATTTTTTACGTGATGGCTGAAGTTAGGCACAGTATTAGGGCTTTTTGCTTTTGAAATATCTAAATTAATGCTGATTTCGTCAAATAAAGCCTCATAAGTTATGTTATAGTTTTTAAAAATCTTCAAAGGGATTCCCTTTGCTTCTTTTACAAGCGCAAGCAGAAGATGTTCTGACAAAATGTATTCAGAATTCATCTCCTGAGCGATTTTTTGTGCTTCAGCGACTGCATTTATTGCTTTTTCCGTAAACTTTTCAAACAATTATTCTTCCTCGTCTTCTTCATCCATATTTTCTACATATTCGGCGACTTTATTAAACTCATCGTCATCGTCGATTGTTTCAAATAAGTAATCTTCGCCGTCTTTTGTTAATCTCATGAGGATTAATTCATCATCTTCGCTTTCTCCTTCTTTTTCTGCAGGAAGAAGAAGGGCATATTCCTGTTCATCAACTTCAACTATATCAAATAGTTCAAATGTAATAACTTTTCCGTCTTCATCAACTGTTTCAATTAACTGTTTTTCGTCTTTTTCCATTTTACGCCTCTTTTCTGTTTGTATATGTTCTGTTATTGTTTTCTTGACAGGTACTGTTCCAGTATAATACAAGCACTCTCAATATCAACTAAACCTTTGTCTTTTATGAAGTTAATTTTTTTATTTCGCAAATTTTCTTCAGCAGTTTCAGAGGTTAATCTTTCATCTTCATAGAATACTTCATATCCTTTGATTTTTTCTGCAAAATTAATGCAGTCTTGTGCCTGAGAGCCTTTTGTTCCGTCCATATTTAGAGGAACACCTACTACAATTTTTTTAACATTATTTTCTTTTGCTATTTTATAAATTGTTTCAATAGCCTTATCTTCCGGTGCTCGCTGTATGTATGAATGACCGTTTGCAAGCATTAAAAGGTAATCGCTCAGCGCAATCCCGATTCTTTTTGTCCCTACATCCAGCGCCATAACTTTATACATTTTTCACCCACTTTTCTTCGATTTTTTCAATTATCAAATCGAGTTCACCGAGTGTAAAACGATTTTGATTTTCGTCGGTATTGAATTTTAATGAAAAATAATATTCATAGATACTTTTTCGCAAAATATTTAAATAAAGCTCATTGATATATTTTTCATCAAAATAAAGACTATAAAGAAGCTCTGCTTCGGTGTGTTTTTTGTCTAGCATTTTAAGATAAGCTGATACAAGAAGTCTTTCCCGCCATGTATGCTTTTCTTCATCGTAGAAAATTATATCTTTATTCCCGTTAACCAGTTTGTCGAAATCAACTGTATTAATATCTGATTTCAGCATATGGTTCATTTTGGCGAGAAACTCTTCAAATTCTGTACTGTACTCGCTGTCAAGAAACCAGTGTTCCATAAAATCTATATTGAGAATTTTTTCAAAACTGTCCTCATCAAGTTTTTTCAACTCATATTGTTTTGAAAGCAGTGTTTTGAAGTCATCTGTTTCATAGTCAATATCGGCAAGCAGATTTTTCCAGCAGATATATTCATATGGAAGAAGCCAGTTGTTAGCTTTTTTCTTTGATATTTTTTCAGCGTACAAAAGGATTGTTTTTAAGGCTTTTGGAGAGATGCTAAGTGATTTTTCCCCTTTATAAAATCTTTCAATAATTTTATCGCATTCAAATTCAGAAATATCATTAAATCCAAAACAGTCGCGTATTCCGTTGTAATCATTCATTACTATTGCCGCAAACTGAACTCTTTTTTCAGAATTTGTTCTTGAAAAAATCAGCGCCTGGTTTCCATGTCCGTCCGGATATGTTATACAGCATCTGTAAGGACGAGTTTTTGATAGAAGTTTTTTATAAAATTCATGTGAATTATCTTCTCTTATTCCTGCAAGTTTTAATATTGAAAGATTTTTCTTTATAAGCGGTTTCAATTCACAGCTAACAAAATCATAAGCTGTATTAAGCGCGTGGTATGCCAGCTGGGAACGTGAATTCCCTAAAATAGCAAGTGCTTCCCTGCCGGTTTCTGAATCCGGCTGTGATAAAAATACAGGTACTAAAATATTTGCAAGAGCATCTTGAGTGTAATCATCAGCAAGTGATTTTATCAAAAGAATTTTGTCTTTATTATCGACAGCGTTTAAAAAATCAAGAAAGTCAATCTGTACTTCAGGGTTTACTATTGCTGTATCAAGAAGCTGTTTGGTATCTTCATCAATTATATCAAGATCTTCTGTATATTCACTGTAATCTTCATATTTCCAATCTGTTTCCAACTCTCTTAGAAAGCTCAGCACAATTATTTTTACTTCACTTGAAGCCATATTATTTTTTAAAATCGCCCATAGCTGATTAATCAAATCTTCGCGTGCAACATATCGTTCAAGAAGAAATCTTATAATTTTTTCACTGCCGGTTTTTATGTTTATAAGCTCTTTAAACAAAAGTTTTTCTATAATTTTTTTATTCTGCTGGGAGTCAAGCAGCGAAAAATCACAATTTGAAAGCCCGCCGTTTCCGGATTTGGAATATGCCGCAATAAGTCTGAGCAGTTCTGCTTTTACTTCAAATGGATTGAGTTCTCTAGACTGGTTAATCATTATCTTCTGGCTTTCCCCCAAAAAGCATCAAGAATTTGCTGCGCTTCTGCTGAAGGCATCCTGTCATTTAGAATTAAATACTGCACAGCAATCATTGCGCATTCTGAACAAATATTAACCCCCGGACCCTGAACCATTTTTAAAACCTGTGTGTTAGGACGTTTGCAGAAACTGCAATATACAACTTCATCGTTACTGTGCTCTGCATTATCAGAAGCCCGGTCTTCTTTCGGGTGGTTATTCCTCTTTGCTCCTAATTTTACTACTTTATCTTCTGACATGCTTTTCTCCTTTTATTAAATTTTAACACATAACCATTTTTATACGTCTATTGTAACCCAAATCTGAAAATTTGCCAAATTTTTATTATTATTTTATAATATCTAAAAAATGTGTTTTTAAAAAGAGGGATGAGTTATATGAAAAAAGCACTTCTATTATTGAGTATTTTAGTTATACCTGTTGTTACAACTGCTTGTATTAATAATTTTGCAGTACAGGAACTTAATAATAAAGCTATGACTTTTATGGAGCAGGGAAACTACAAAGAAGCTATTGAACGCTTGAAATCCAGTGTTGATTTGGACGATTCTATTTTTGAAACCCATTATAACCTTGCTGTTGCATATACAAAAAATGAGGAATATTTAAAGGCTTTAGAAGCGTATCAGAAAGCTATTAATTTAAAACCTGATTTTGCTGATACTTATTATTCTATAGCTGTTACACAGGAAAATCTTGCATCTGATTTGCTTTCCGGTGTGCTTGTTATGGATGAAGCAGGCAATATTCAAAAGGCTCCGGAAAAAGAACTTGAAGATGCAGGTAAATTGCCGGATATTTCTTCAAAAACTTCTCAGACAGCTAAACAGTTAATGGATGAGGCTGTTAAAAACTACCGTATTTATCTTGACAAATCTCCTGAAGCCAAAGATGCCCAGGATGTACAGTCAAGGATAAAGGACTTGGAAACAAAGGTTTCGGCTATTGCGGAAACAAATAATGCGGGAAAGGCGCCGGTTGAAGCAGAATAAGGTATGGTATTTCAATCTCCGGGGGATATTTTATTCAGAGTTTTTGATTTCCCTGTGTATTACTATGGATTAATCCTTGCCGCTTCATGTCTTATCGGGGTTTATACTGCATTTTTGTTTTTCAAAAAATATAATCCTGATAAAGACTACAATGCCATTTGGGATTTTTCTGCATATGTAATAATAGCAGGTATTCTGGGTGCAAGATTGTATTATTGTCTGCTTAATCCTGTGTATTATTTTTATCATCCGGGCGAAATCCTGTTTATCAGGCAAGGCGGTCTGTCAATTCATGGAGGGGTGACTGTTGGTATCTTGATACTTATAATTCTTGCCAAAAAACATAAGCTGCCGGTGTGGAACCTTCTTGATGCTTTTGTCTGCGGAACAGCAATAGCGCAGGCAATCGGAAGGTGGGGAAACTTTTTTAATTCAGAGGCATTTGGTTTCCCTACAAATCTGCCATGGAAGCTCTTTATCCCGCTCGCAAGGCGTCCTTTAGAATATGCTGATTATAATTTTTTCCATCCTGCTTTCTTATATGAGAGTATACTTGATTTAATTATTTTTATATTCCTGTTTTTTGCCATGAAAAAATTTGCTAAAAAACAGCCCGGGATTACTTTTTGCTTGTATCTCACACTGTATTCTCTTGTAAGAATTTTTACGGAATATATCAGGATAGACAGCGCGCTTAATCTTTACGGAATTCCTGTTGCTCAGATTATTTCAGTATGCTGGATTATAATTGCTCTTGTCATCATGCTGCTGTTATACCGAAAAAATCATAATTTGTATGGATAATCTTCTTTAAATTCCCAGTTATCATATTGCAGAAGAACACTACAAGTTTGTGGTTTTATTTTACATTTTGCCAGAGCTTCTTTTCTGTTTTTGTATTGCGCCGGACCATAGGTACACCAGTGTTTAGAGCCTCCGCAATTTGATTTTTGAGCACTGTCCTTGCAAAGTAAAAAATCGAAAAGATCGTATCCCCATTTGTTAGGAGTTTTTGGACCATTTACATCGAGAATCATGTCCATACAACTCCCGTTAAATAAATATACCAGACTTCCATCTGCCATTTTTATTCGTAATTCTGACGGCTCATTTCCATCACCGATATATTCTCCCTTTGTGTCGTATGATGTATATTTTAAATATGGCTCAATATAGGATAAAAAATATTTTAAGGTTTTTTTAGGATTATTTGTCCCAAAATCAGGATCATCTGTATCCATACTTTCTTTGTCCCAATACATAACTTCTGCATTATCTATTTCAGAAAGCCTTATTGCCTGCTCCATTGTGCTGTAGAACTTTTTTATTCGTACGCTGCTCTCTTTTCTCTTGTAATACCCGGCTATATTTGGAAGCGTCAATGCTGCCACTACTCCAATAATTCCTAGTGTTATTAATACTTCTGCAAGTGTAAAGCCTTTATTCATAATTTTACTCCATTTTGTTCTCAATTAGACTACATACTTAATTGAATTATATATGAAAATAAAAATATGGACAATAAGACTACAAAAATTTTACAATTGGGCAGAAAAATTTTTAAAGTCCGTAAGGAGAAGGGATATTCCCAGAATCATTTTGCAGAGATGCTGGATATTTCAAGAGAGCATCTGGCTAAAATTGAAACTGCAAAACGCTGTATTAGCCTGGGGCTTCTCATTGATATAGCAGATAAGCTCGGTGTCCAGGTTAGAGATTTAATTGATTTTTAATTTATTTTGTTAATATAATTGTTGTATGGAAAATTTTACAGAAAAGAAACCCCGTATTTGGTTAAATATTGCTCATTTTATTAATGATATTTATACAGGTATGCTCAACCCTATTATGCCGTTTATTGCAGCGAAATTAGCAATTTCAATGGCGCTGGCTACTATTATACTAAGTATTTCTCATATCTGTTCATCTTTATTGCAGCCGATTTTCGGTTTTTTTGCCGATAATATATTAAAGCGTGTATTTATTTTCTGGGGGCTGTTAATGACATCGGTCTTTATTTCTTTTGCTCCTAGTGCTAATCATATTTTCCCGCTTCTTGTGTGCGTTATTCTCGGAAGTCTTGGGTCAAGCCTTTTTCATCCGCAGGCACTGGGGTTTTCTGTTAGATTTGCCGGTAAAGATGTTACCAGAAATATGGGTATATTTATCGGATTAGGAACTTTGGGTTATTCTTTCGGACCGATTATTTCTGCTTATGTTACCCAATATTTAGGGTTGGATAGTGTAAGATACCTTTCTGTAATTGGTGTGTGCTGGGTTCTTTTGATGTTTAATTTTGTTCCAAAGATTTATTCTGATAAAACCGCTAAATCTAACAGTCATTTTATAAAAACTTTTAAGGATATTTTAACTAACAGAAAATTAAATATACTGAATATTATAGCCATGCTTAAAACTCTTGTTACAACATCAACTTCAATTCTGCTTCCGTTTTTATGGAAAAGTATCGGTTATAAACCATTCCATATCGGAGCAGCGTTATTTGCATTTAGTTTTGCAGCAGGAATTGGTTCTTTTATCAGCCGAAGTGTTGAAAACAAAGTTGGTGCACAAAAGGTATTTTATTTTTCTATGGTTTCCACTCTGCCTCTGATGATTGCATTTGCTCTGCTTTACCAGCATTATCCTGTTCTATCTTTTGTTGTATATGTATTAATGGGTTTTTGTACAGGAATGGCTATGCCGATTACTATGGTAATGGCGCAGAGTGTGTTGCCGCAGTATAAAAGTATTATCGGCGGTTTTATAAACGGATTTTCCTGGGGGGTAGTTGCCCTTGTAATGTCGGCTGTAGGTTTTGTTGCACAGGCAAAGGGTATTGTGCCGGTTCTGCTTGTTATCACATTGATTCCGGCAGTGTCTTCATATTTCATTTTAAGCCGCCTGTTTAGTGAAGAAACCGCTTCTTAGAGTTCACATTGCATTTTTACAAAGGAAATTTCAATTTATTATAGGGATTTCCATCCTTGTATGAAACTATATAGATTTGTTTGCCATAGGTGCCTTTATTTAAGAAGTTGCAGCTGTTTGCGCCTGTCATAATCTCTGCATTCCTAATTGCTCCAGTTTTAATTTTATTTAGGCAGGCATGAATGTATTTTATCTAATTTATTAACATGTTTCCAGCCAGTTAAGCTAAAACATTTAAAGACTTTTTGCAATTGTTATTGTCTTGGTGCTTACGGGCTGCTTTTTCCTGTAATGATGATATTTTGTACAAAAGACTATTGGATGCTAAATCAAGACTTACTTTTTTATCCATTTCGTGAAGCATGCTGAGGTTGTGTTCCCCTCCAAATGTATGCTTGACCTGATTTATTGCCGTATTTGACGCATTCATCATATTCATTGCGACATTGTTCATATTATTAATCGCGTTAAATCGTGCAATTGAAGAAACTAACATTTACACCCTCAAAACATGTTTATCTACCACATTACTAGAATATCTTAATCTTTAAAAAAAATCAATAGTATTAAGTTTAATTTCATGAAAATTTTTATTAAGTTTTGTAACAAAAAACCTAAACGCTGAAATTAGACAAAAAGTATATACTTTATATATATAAGAGAGCAAACATTAAATAAACACTAAGAGAGAGTAAAAATCCGTTTAACAAAGAGAGAGATTCTATTTCCTATTCCTACCTTCCTAAAACAAATTTAAAGCCCCTTTAAAGGGGCTTTTTTTTATTTATATTTTTTTGTGATTTTTAATTAGCACACAGTGCCTACAACATGGATTTTGATAAAGTTTGTTCCGCCGACAAGCAATTCAGGAACAGAACCTGTAATTACAACGGCATCGCCTTCTTCAAAGCCAAGATATTTTGTAAGGAATTTATCCACTTTTTTAAGAGATTGTTTATCTATTTTACCGTCAAAGTCAAGTGCAATAGGATAAACACCTCTGTATAATTTTATATCTCTGCAAATTTCCTTTTTCGGGCAGCAGGCAAAGATTGGAACACTCAGTCTGCCTTCAGATAGAAAGGATGCTGTAAAACCGCTGCCAGTAAGAGCAATTACGGCTTTAATCGGCATTTTCTTTGCCATATCTGCAATAGACATACCTATAGCCATAGCTTGAGAATCTTTTTCTTCTTCTATCATTTTTCTAGGGAACTTGTTTTTTCTCATAAAAGGAGATTCTTCTACTGTATCTGCAATCTTTTTCATCATGGTAACAGCTTCAACAGGATACGCTCCGGCAGCAGTTTCTCCTGAAAGCATAATTGCATCGGTACCGTCCAGGATTGCATTTGCAACATCGGAAGTCTCTGCTCGTGTCGGAATAGGGTTTTCTATCATACTGTCAAGCATTTGTGTTGCAACAATTACAACTTTACGCTTTGTATTAGCTTTACGTATAATTGTTTTTTGTACAATAGGAACTTTCTCGGTTGAAATTTCAATACCAAGGTCGCCTCTTGCTACCATTATGCCGTCAGAAACCTCAATGATACTGTCAATATTTTCTACAGCCTGCGGCTTTTCAATTTTTGAAATAATCTTTGCAGTTTCGTTTCCATGTTCTTTTAAAAGCTGTCTTAATTTAACAACATCGGAGGCTTCTCTTACAAAAGAAAGACCAAGATAGTCAATGTCATTGTGGGCAGCAAATTCTACGAATTTTAAATCTCTTGCGGTTAATACATCAAGGCTTCCCTGTGATCCTGGAATGTTGATGCCTTTTCTTTGTTTCAAAAGACCGTCTGTCAAAACTTTTGCAAAGATAACCCTGTCTTCAACTTTTTCGACTTCAAGCTGGATTTTTCCATCATCAATCATTATTTTTTCACCCGGAGTAACGTCATCGGCCATGCCTTTATAGTCTACCGGAATAATGTCATCTGTCATTTCGCTCTGGTGGCGGAATTTTAATACTTCTCCTTTTTTTAGTTCAATAGGATTTTCAAGATTACCAATTCTGATTTTTGGTCCTTGTAAGTCCAAAAGAACCGGAATAAGCATTTTCTTTTCTTTTTCAATTTCTCTTATATATGATAAATTCCTCTTGTGCATTTCAACGTCGCCATGTGAAGAGTTCAATCTAAACATTGTAACGCCTGCTTCAAAAAGTTTTTTTATCATTTCTTTCGTGCTTGTTGCAGGCCCAAGTGTTGCAACAATTTTAGTCATGGTAAAACTGTTCATCATCTAATCTCCTTGTTCTATTTATATTTTAGGGCAAATAATTGTAATTAATTATACTATTCTCTATAACTTTACAAAATATTCTAATTAATATATACTATAAAAATAAATCGTTTGCTAGTGTAAATTATGAGGAATTAGGAAATGAAAAATTTTGCGGTTAGTGTAATGGCACTTGGTCTAATGGCTGTTGGTGCTGTGCAGGTTATGGCAGCAGATATTCCGGATGTAAGTCAGGATTACTGGGCTGCAAAAGAAATTAATGAAGTCGTTGACGGCAATATTATGGCTCTTCAGAATGGTAAATTTAATCCGGAAGGCAGTGTTGCAAGAGTAGATTTTGTTCAGGCTTTGTTAAAACTTTTATCAAATGATAATTTGAATGTTAAAATTCAAAACTCTTTTACTGATGTAAAATCAACTGACGCTACTTATGGCGCTATCTTACGTTCACAGCAGCTGGGTTTAGTTTATGGTTATCCGGATAATACATTTAAACCGGCAAAACTTATGACAAGATCAGAAACTCAATCTGTAATCAGCCATATTACAAAAGATATGAATGCAGATGCTTCAGTTCTATCAAGATTTTCTGATGCAGGAGCTGTTCCTTCCTGGGCAAAAGCTCCTTGGGCTAAATCTTTAAACTATGGTATTTATGTTAACTATCCGAAGCCTAGTGAATTAAGACCAAATGATATTTTATCAAGAGCTGAAGAAGCTGTTATTCTTGCAAGACTTAAAGATAAAATCGGACTTGTTAAAGAAGAGTATAAAAAACCTGAATTATTGGGAATTGAGCATTTGAATGTTTCAAGAAAAGCTCCTAACAATGAAGTAAGAGTTATGTCAGACGGTAATCTGGTACAGGAAGGCAATGTTATTGGTGTTGCTTTCAGCGAAAAATTTAAATCTGAAGCAGCTCAAGCTGGAGATGCTGTATATTTTGTAGCAGATAAAAATATTGCGACTGATGAAGGAACAATTATTTTCCCGGAAGGGACAAAATTCAACGGAAAAATCTTAAACATTCAGGATCCAAAATGGTTTAACAAAAACGCAAGAGTTTACGCTCAAATAGAATCAGTTACTCTTCCAGACGGTAAAACAGTTGAATTGACTGCTAAACCGTTCTATAAAAATTATGCTTTAAAAGAAGGTCCTTGGATGACTGCCGGTAAGCTTGCATTATATACTGTAACAGGCGGGGCTGTTGGTATTGGTGCAGGTGTTGGATTTGCATTTATTCCTGATCCTACAAAGATAGGTACAGGTATTGCTATCGGTGCTCCGGTCGGTGCAGGTGTTGGTTTGGCAACCGGTTTAATCACTAAAGGTCTGAACTACCATGCTAAGGACGGTGAAGTTATTAATGTTATTCTTTTGAAAGATGCTAAAGTTTCAAAAGTTAAAACTGACTTATAATAGCTTTTAAAACGTATCAAAAAGAGCCTGATGTTTTTCAGGCTCTTTTTTTATCTGTTTTTGCTAGTAAATTTGTTTAATAAGCATAATCCGAACGGCTATCGTATAATCTTTTCAAAAGTTTAAAATAGATATGTAACCGGAAGGTTATTAAAAAATTTTAAGGAGATATGTATGAAAAGATTTTTGATGTATTTAGGCGTTTTTAGTATATTGTTTGTACCAGCACAGGGTGCTTTTGCATGGCAGGGTATTCAAAGCTTAAATCCGCTGCCTTATCTGTCCTACCTTAACCCTCTGCCTTATATCGGCATTGGCGAAAATAAAACAAGTTTCAGTTTAAACCCTTTTAAAGGTTTTAAAAACTGTGATCCTTGCAAAGTTAAGGTTAAGGAATGTGATACCTGTACAGGTGCAGCGGCTCCGGTTTGTCCTACCTGTGTTAAGGCTTTCCCTAAATGTGACTGCGGGTGCCAGAGGGCTAATATTCCTGCACAAAAAATTTATATTGCAGAACCAAAATGCCCTTGTATGGACTAAAATCGTTTATAAATACTTTGAGAGCCGGATTAATCCGGCTCTTTTTAGTATTCTATATTTTTTAAAGTATTAAATATTCTGTCTGTAATGTCCTGGATATATTGTTGTGATACCATTCCGTTTATAACGGCATCAGAGATTTGATATGCAGGTCTGATATACTGCTGGGCGGTTCTGTTTACATCCTGGAATTGCAAGTCTGCTGCTTTTCCTGTTTTTCCGCGCAATGCTGCTCTTTTGTACCAGCGGTCTTTTATCACTTCCAGCGGAGTGTAAACGTAAACTTTTACATCCATAATATCTCTAAGACCTTCATTCAATACATACAATCCTTCTGTTAGAACTACTTTGGCAGGCTTTTTAATTTCCCCGTCTGGATTAGACTCGCAGGTTACGAAATTATAATCCGGAGATACTATAGTTTCGCCCTTTTTTAATCCCATTAAATGTTTTTTCATTAATTCAAGGTCAATTGCCTCGGGAGTATCAAAACTAAAGCCTGTTTTAAAAAGTTCTTCATAACTCCCAGCAGCTTTAAGTTCTTTGGATGTATCTTTATAGTAATCATCGCATCGGATTACTGTATAAATGCCTTCGCGCTTGTCTTTAACGCAGGCTTTTATGGTATTATCTACAAAGACTGTTTTCCCGGAAGCACTCTCGCCGGTTATACCAATAAGGAATGTTTTTTTCTTTTCCTGAACAACTTTTCTGGCAATATTTAAAATAAGATTGTCAGATGTTTTCAAAAATAATGGCTGGGGTTCGCGTTTATCTTCTTCAAGAATTTTCTTTAATGATTCTACAATGTTTGAAATAACTTCCATATCATTCCTGCTGGAATAATAATCATAACTGGTTAAATGAAAACTTGTTGTCATAGCTTTTCTAATTCCTTTTCCACCTATTTTTATATTGTACTTTAAATGAAAATTATTTTCTAATATTTATAAATTTTGTAACAAAAAACTTTATAATATTAAAGTTTTATCAAAATCGTGCCGTAACTATTTATGTGATAGTCAAATGGGAGTTATGTAACTTATGGATTATGATGAATTGTTTCGTATGTCATTCAACCAGGCACGTGAAGAAATTAAAGAAGAAATGAAAGATGAGATTTCCTGCGCATTGGAAAAATTCTTTAATAACGTAATTGAATGCGGATTTACGAAAGAAAACGAACTGTTGACAAAACTTTAACCATTAAAAAAAGAACTGATTTAATCAGTTCTTTTTTTTTTATGTTGTTAAACCCAGCATCATCGGGTATGAAGCAGAAAATCCGTTAGAATTTATTCTTCTGGCAAAATCATCCAGCTTTTTATCAATACTGCTCTTCTTCTGTTTTTCAGAAGGCTTTTCCGAACGTGGAAGAGCAGCTTTTTCCTCTTCCAGATTTTCGGTTTCATCTGTATTATCTGCTCCAATATTCCTTAATGACTGTAATGCGATTTGTGTATCAGGATTGAATTGAGCTTCTTCACTTAGTAATTTTTCAGCTGTTTTTGCCATTAGTTTTTCTTTAAATTCAGGGTGTGTACTTGCTTGCAATACAATTCTTCTTGCCTGATTTTCTTTTTCAATTTCCAGTTCGCTTTTGCCGACAAGAGCACGCATACCTTTACCGGCAAGCCAGCTTCCTGCAAGTCCGACAAGGACTCCTACAACTGCACCTACTGCACTTCCTATACCAGGGCAGATTGCAGTACCGATGGAGGCTCCTATCGCAGCACCCGCTTTCGCTCCTGTAGCATAGCCTACGGTTTCAGCTCCAACGATTGCGGCAGATTTTAAAAGCTGTTTATGTCCTCTATCTGCTCCGAGTTCTTTATAAGTTTTATATATGTTAGGACTTTCGCAGGCTAATGAAATAAGGAAAAATCCTCCGTTTCCTTTAACGAATTTACCAGCTTTTGCAAGTTTGCTTGTCCCGCTTGCAGTTTTGCCTGCTTCAAGTGTTGTCTTCTGGTATTGGGCAAAATTCTTTGTGGTTTCAAAGATATTTTTACCTTTCAGGCTGCGTTCTAATGCCGCTTGTTTTTTGAAATTTGCTTTGGCAGTATTTATCGCGCCTTTATAGTCTTTTCTGTTTTTCCAGAGCCACTTGCCGCCCTGAATTGTCTTGGCGCCGCCTGCAAGAACACCATATCCGATTACGCCGTCACTGAAACTTATGTCGGTGTGGTTAATTGCAGCACCTGTAGTGTATTTAGCTATATTGTTTAAATCTGTTAAATTGTAATTTACGTAAGGCATTTTTTCCCCATGTTTATAAATTTAAAAATTTCCCCTGTTATTTATATAAAGTATTTTTATTTTAAAAAATTGCCTAAACAAGACAAAAAAGGCATTAATGGGGGTTAACGCCTTTCCGTCTGGGTTTGTCGGGTGGGAATATTTGTTTTATAACTACCTGCTACCCTTTACCCTAATTTTTGTATGAAATTGTCTGACCTAAGAAATCATTATTTAGTCCGTAGCCTGATTGTAAAAGCATCTGGAGTTTCATTATTTCCTGTGGAGTCATTGCAGTGCCGGCTGCGAATGGATTTGTTGTACCTGTATCAAACACGCTGCCTGTTGTCTGCTGAGCTGCTCCGGTTATTTCCTTCTGTGTTGATGCTTGTGCTTCTGCTTCTGCTTGTCTTTCTGTGTAATTTTTACCTACAACTAATTTTGCAATCCAGTCACCAGCCATATAGCCAACGATACTTCCTACAACCGGAACCGGTATTAATGCTGTACCCAGAGCCATACCCAGCATTCCTGTACCAACTCGTGCTACAGACTTACCGGCTTCTTTTGCTCCGCCTATAATACCGCCTTCTTTCATACCGCCATTAATATTTTTGATCTCTGCAGCAAGCATTAGAATACCGCCTAATAAAGGAAGTCTTTTACCTACTGCACCAAGTGAACCCTTTAATCCGCCCCAAAAACTGTTTTTCCCGGCGGTTACAGCTGATTTTGCACCAACCTTCCAACCTTTTCCTATTAATTTAGGTGTGGTTTTTATTTGATACCACATATCTTTCCAGAAGCCACCATGAAGCTTTCTTACGCTTGCATTATGTTTTTCTGATGCTTTTATTGCATTTTTGAATTGTGACCAGAAGTTTTTGAAATATAAGCCGCCTGTGCGTTTCCCGTCTGCACCTTTTACACCTCTGAAGGTATTTGTTAATGTTTTGGAAAACGCTTCATTTCCTGTGCCTACTATAAAATCAGGTGCAATTTTTGCTGCACGTTGTACGTAGCGCCAGGCATTATTTAGGGTTGTTGCACTAATTCCCATAACCATAACTTACTTCCTTAAACTTTTATAACTACCTTTTACCTACCTTACTTATATAAAGTTTTTTGTCCTTGCAAAATTGCTTTTTAATATATTTATGTTACAAATTTTAATATTTCAAAAATCCCCTTTGAATAAAAGCTGGCGGGGAATATTATTTTGTCTTTTAATATTATATTCTTTTTTAAAAAGGAGAAAATAATGGAAAAAAGAGAAGATGTTTACCCGAATAGAGGAAAAAAGAAGTACGGCAGTGTTGAATTTGCTGACCCGGTGAACAATAAATATCCTATTGATACAGAAGAGCATATCAGAGCTGCCTGGAGTTATATACATATGCCCAGGGATTATGAAAAATATGATGCTAAAGATTTGCAGATAATAGAAAATCGTATTATCAGAGCATGGAAGGATAAAATTGATCCGGCTGGTCCACCTGCTTCTAAAAAGTAATATATTTACAAAACCCTGAAATAAGCGTATAATATTTTTATATGTACTGTAGTGATTCAAAAATTTTTATTGAGGACGAGGATATTTGCATTACCTGTGAAAATTATGTTAAAGAGTTGAACTGTCCGTTATTAAGTGCTCTTGTGCAGGGTGATGTTTTTCTTGAAGAAAGTCTGATAGTAAAAAGCTGCGGGTTTTACAAAGAATTTAAAAGATACTTACATATAGTTAGGAGTAAGAAAAATGAGAACAATAACGTTAATTAACGGAGACGGGATAGGACCTGAAATTTCTGATGCTGTTGTAAGAATTATTGATGCCAGCGGGTTGAAAATTGACTGGGATATTCAAACTGCCGGTGCTGATGTCGTATCTGAAGAAGGAACACCGCTTCCTCCAAGAGTATTGGAATCTATTAAGGTTAATAAAATTGCCCTTAAAGCCCCTGTAACTACCCCTATTGGTACAGGTTTCCGCTCTGTAAATGTACAGCTTCGCAAAGCTTTAGACTTATATGCAAATATCAGACCATGCAAAAATCTTCCTAATGTTAAAACAAAATTTGAAGGCGTTGATCTTGTTGTGGTTAGAGAAAATACCGAAGATTTATATGCGGGTGTTGAACATCAGATTGATGAAAATTCTGCCGAAAGTATTAAGATTATCACCAGAAAAGCTTCTGAAAGAATATGCCGATATGCCTTTGAGTATGCTGTAAAACATAAAAGAAAAGAAGTCTGTGCTGCTACTAAAGCTAATATCTGCAAGCTTTCAGACGGATTGTTCCTGGATTGTTTTAGAAAAATCGGAAAAAATTATCCTAAAATTAAACAAAGAGAAATTCTTGTGGATAATTTATGTCTGCAGCTGGTGCAAGATCCTTCACAGTTTGATGTATTAGTACTTCCAAACCTTTATGGTGATATAGTTTCAGATTTGACTGCCGGTTTAATCGGCGGCTTAGGTGTTGCGCAGGGGGCAAATATTGGAGAATATTGTGCTGTTTTCGAACCCGTTCATGGTTCAGCTCCTGACATTAAGGGGCAAAATAAAGCAAACCCTACAGCACTTCTGCTCTCTGCTGTTGAGATGCTAAAGTATATCAATGAAAATACTTATGCAGAAAAAATTGAGAAAGCACTTTATAAAACTTTAAAAAGCGGTATAAGCACTGTCGATATTGGCGGAACCGCTTCTACTACCGAATTTAGAGATGCTGTTATCAAAAATTTATAAAATTTAATCTAAAAAAATACCTGCCGTAAAAGCAGGTATTTTTTATTCTAATAAACCTAAATCCCTTAAAAACCTGGAGTTATCCGCCAGTTTCTCAAGCTTTTCATCTTCCAGAGGATCAATAACACCTTTTTGGAATAGTTCCTCCACAAGTTCATTATGAGAGGTGTTTTCAGGATTTGATAAAACAAGCTTTGAAAAATTTTTTATGTCGCATTTTTTTTCATAAAGCTTAACAGCATGCTTTGTCAAATTGTCTAAAAATTCATTTTTAGAAATATCAAAATTGACATCTATAGGCTTTATCATTCCCTGGTTTGAAACCTTTTTGCCATTTGTACCGAGTTTTTCTGAAAGTTGTTTAAATAGTTTCATGACACATATCCTCAACAATATTATCCTATTTTTTCCAAATTTTTGCAATAAATCTATAGATTTATTGTACGGAATTATTTAAATCTTGATTATTACTTGTATTTAATTTACAATATCTTTGCTTATTACCTAACATGAAAGAGGACTGAGATGCTTGATATAAAACTAATCCGGGAAAACCCTGAGAAAATAAATGAACTTTTAAAAAGAAGAAATCCTGAATTATCAATAGATGAAGTTATTAAGATTGATGAAGAAAGACGTAAAATCCAAACTGCAGCTGATGAATTAAGAGCAAAAAGAAAAAAAGATTCCCAAATGATCGGCGAATTGAAGAAAAAAGGTGAAAATACCGATGCTGTTCAGGCTGAAGTTAAAAAAATAGGCGATGATATAAAAGAATTGGAAGAAAAACAGTCTGCTCTTGATGCAAAACAGCGTGATTTACTGCTTCATATTCCTAATATTCCTGATGAAACAACTCCAATCGGGACTTCTGAGGATGATAATGTTGAAGTCTACAAGTGGGGGCAACCAAGAAAGTTTGATTTTGAATTTAAGGCTCATTGGGATTTATGCGAAGAAAAAAATCTTGTTGACTTTGAACGCGGCGTGAAGCTTTCGCAGAGCCGCTTTACTCTTTACCGCGGTAAAGGTGCAAAGCTGGAACGCGCTATTATCAACTTTTTCCTTGATTACCATACAGGAGAACAGGGATATGAAGAAATTTTGCCGCCGTTTATGGCTAATGCTGCTACTATGACCGGTACAGGACAGCTTCCTAAGTTTGCAGAAGATATGTATAAATGTGTTGACGAGGATTTATATCTTATCCCTACAGCAGAGGTTCCTGTTACTAATATTTATTCAGGAGAAATTCTTTCAGAAGACCAGCTTCCTATGTATATGACTGCATATACACCTTGCTTTAGAAGAGAAGCAGGTTCTGCCGGTAAAGATACCAGAGGTCTTATCAGAGTTCACCAATTTAATAAAGTAGAACTGGTAAAATTGTGTACACCGCAGTCTAGTCCGGAAGAACATGAAAAATTAACAGAAGATGCAGAAAAAATGCTTCAACTTCTTGAACTCCCATATAGACGCGAGGCTTTATGTACTGCTGATATTGGTTTCTCTGCAAATAAATGCTGGGATTTGGAAGTTTGGATGCCGTCTTACGGGACATATAAGGAAATCTCAAGCTGTTCAAATTATGGCGACTATCAGGCAAGACGTGCTAACATCAGATACAGAGATAAAGAAACAGGAAAAGTTCAATTTGTACATACAATTAACGGATCCGGACTTGCTGTAGGCAGGACGTTTGCTGCAATTGTTGAAAATTATCAGCAAGAAGATGGCACAATTATAATTCCGGAAGTTCTCAGAAAATATACAGGATTTGATAAAATTTAGGTTAATTATATGTCAATTAGCATAGATAAATTATTGAAGATGCTGGAGGAACCGTTTACTTATAAAGATAGCGCGTTTCACCGCATCTTTGCATTTTTTTGTGAATTAATACTTATAATTAAGTATTTTTATATCAATATTCCTTTTTTTATAAAGCTTCTTGCAGGGCTTCCGGTATTGTATTTTGGTACCTTTGTTTATTTCTGGTATGCCGCTTTTGTTATTTGGACTAAGATTATAGACATGTTTTTTAGATATAATTTCTCGGATAGAGATTTTTCTATAAGAAAGTATCTTAAAACAAACCTGATGAGGCAGCTTTTATTTATAATTCTCGGACTGTTTATGTATTTTTATTATAAAGAGCCTTGGGGATGGGCTTGCTTTATCTATGCTGTGCCAATGACGCTGATTACGGCTGGTTATATAGCGCCTGGAATTGATAGAAGAATTTACAAAGAGCTGTAAAGTTGTGGTTAATTCTTTCGTTTTGTGGCATAATATATTCAGATATAGCTTTTAAAAGGAGTATTAATGTACGAGTTCCCGTTTGAGCTGGATGATTTCCAAAAAGAGGCTTGTGATTTAATTAATAATGGCAAAAGTGTTGTTGTGTGCGCTCCAACCGGTGCCGGTAAGACTGTTATTGCCCAGCATGCTATTCACAGAGCATTGGAGGACGGCACCAGAATTTTTTACACAACGCCTTTAAAGGCTTTATCTAATCAAAAATACTATGATTTTTCTGAAAAATACGGTACTGAAAAAGTCGGACTTTTGACAGGCGACACCTCGATAAACAGAAACGGTCAGATTGTTGTTATGACAACAGAAGTTTTTAGGAACATGCTTTATGGCACGAATTTCGGTGCAGTTGCAGACAACATGAAAGATGTTAAGTATGTTGTACTCGATGAAGTTCACTATATGAACGATGAGCAGCGGGGAACTGTTTGGGAGGAAAGCATTATTTACTGCCCGACAAACGTACAAATTATTGCACTTTCGGCAACTGTAGCTAATGCGGATGAACTTACTGCCTGGATAAACACAGTTCACTCAAAAACAGAACTTGTTGATACAGACTTTAGACCTGTGCCGCTGAGATTTTTCTATTTTGACAGTTCTCAGCCTGATAAGCTTTTGCCTTTACTTACACCAAGCGGGCAGCTTAATAAAAAAATAAGACCTGAAAAAAAACAGTTCGGACATAACAGAAAAAAACAGCGTTCTTATGTAAAAGATGTTGTTAGAAACCTTCATGCTCAGGATATGCTTCCTGCAATTTATTTTACATTTTCGCGAAAAAAGTGTGATGAACAGATGGAAAAATGTGCTTCGCTGGAGCTTGTTACAAAAGGCGAGCGTGCACAGATTAAACAGTTTATAGATGAATATATCGCTGAAAATCCGCATCTTTATAATAATAAGCATATTGACTATCTCTTATGCGGTGTGGCTTCTCACCATGCAGGGCTTCTGCCTGCCTGGAAAAATCTTGTTGAAAAGCTCTTTCAGAAAGGGCTCATAAAAGTTGTGTTTGCAACAGAAACTCTTGCCGCAGGAATTAATATGCCTGCACGTTCTACGGTTATCAGCTCAACCAGCAAACGAACAGACAGCGGGCATAGGATGCTTACTGCAAGTGAATTTTTGCAAATGTCAGGCCGCGCAGGGCGAAGAGGAATGGATGAAGTCGGTTATGTAACCGTTGTCGGTACGCCTTTTCAATCACCTGAAGAGGTGGCAGAACTCGTTTTGAGCGGGGCTAATCCTTTAGAAAGCCGTTTTTCTCCGAGTTATTCTATGGTTCTTAATCTGCTTCAGCGTTTCAGTCTTGATGAGGCTAAAGAACTTATCCTTAAGAGTTTCGGGTATTTTTCATCAGGTTCTCGTTTGAAGCCGCTTCTTGATTTGCAGTGTGTGCTTGATAACGAAATTAAAGAACGGATGTTTGTTTGTCCTTTTAAGCATTCTGATGAACAGCTTTTTGAATACGACAAACTACGTCATATTTATGTTCAAAACAGGCAGACTTATAAGAAGATATGCAAACAGGAGCGGGCTAAAAACAGACCGCTTTCTCCGGAAGCTGTTCAATTTGGGAAAGAAACAAAGGCAATGCTTGAAAAAATGCACTGCTTTGCCTGTGATAACTGTAAATTATACAAAAAACACTCAAAAAGTATTGAGGTTATTGAAAGAATTCATGTAAAACAAAAGAAACTCCAAAAAGAAATCGAACGGCAGCGGGATATTTTTTGGAATAAGTTTCTTGCGCACAGAAGTGTATTGCAGGATTTTGGATATTTAAAAGATGATTATCCTACAGAAAAGGGTGTCACAACTTCACAGATCCGCTCTGAGAATGAATTATTTATTGCTGAAATTATATTTTCCCATCTTCTGGAAAATCTTACTCCGGCTCAGCTGGCTGCCGTTGTTTGTGCCATAACTACAGAAGAATTAAGGATTGATATTCCATATCTTCCTATTTCAGAACCTGTTAGAAAGACTTTAAATCAGATAAGGAATATCAGGCGAAAAATTGAGAAAATTCAAAACTCATATTCAGTTGAAGCTCCTCTGTATATTAATCCATATTTTAGTTCATTAATAGAACTCTGGGTTGAAGGTGCTGAGTGGGAAACGATAACAGAACAGATTGATATTGGCGAAGGTGATATTGTCCGTTCATTTAAACGTGTTGTTGATGTTCTGCGACAATTCACCACAATATCAAATGTGCCGGAACCTCTTGTCTTCACCGCTCGCGAGGCAATAGAAAAAATCCAGAGAGAACCGGTTGATATTGATTAATTCTCCTTATCAGGAATATATTCCATTATATCCGAAATCGTGCAGTTAAAATATTTGCACAGTTTGTTCAGGGTATGGATGCTTATATTTATATTTTTGTTATTTCTTATTGTAGAAATAGTAGATTTTCCTATTCCTGTTTTTTGAAAAATATCCTCAGCAGTTGTTCTATGCTGCCATATCAAGTCATCTAGCTTAAATACTATCATTATTTCATTATATTTCACAATATGATATGATTGACAAAATGTATGATATATCATATTATTAATATTACATGTAATATTATTTGGAAATAAATTTAAATGTATAATTCAAAATTTGAAAATTTACCTGATATTATATTCGGAGTATTGTTAATCCTTGTAATCTTGCTTATGCCGTTGTGTTTTTGTTTAAAATAAGTGTAATTTTACCTCTATTTAGTTTTGTAAAACCCTTGTTATCAGAGAACTTGCGCTATTTGTAAAAATATGTTACAATAGTAGTAAGAAGTCCCTGTAAAATGGTTGGCTCTTTTGAAAAAACTTTATTGTTATAAGGAAACTTTCAATTAGAGTAAAAAGCAGGTTTCTGATGAGTGTTATTCCCCACCCCACTCTTTAATCAAAAAGGTATCCGGTTACTTTTAAATTCTTGAGGTGACGCTATGGATACGCTATTTGACATGCCTGAATTTCGAAAATTAATCGAGTATGCGGTGAGTGCTTCGATTATAGGGGTACTGGTATTTTCGCAAAGCATTATTTTTAATTCGCCAATTTTTGCGGATGATATGCAGGTTGCTCATGTTGATATGCCGGTTATGGGCATTGACACAGGACAAATTAAAGAGCATTTTCTAAATGAGTACTCTATGGAAAGCCGTTCAAAAAATTTCGATGAGAAGATTAAGAAAAAATACCCAAATTCTCTTATAAGCACTGTAGGCAGCGGGGTAAAGCATATTAAACTCACAAAGTATTATAATGGCCGACCGGTACGAATTAATGTTGTAGAAATGGATTTAAAGCTTGCTGACGAATTTGAGTTAAAACCGGCTTTGTCCTCAACTTCAAATAACTTAAAAAGCAGAAGAACAATTACAACGATTGCCAAAAATACAAATTCAATTGTAGCATTGAATGGTACATACTTTAAGCCTCAAACGGGCGTTCCTCTCGGAACTTTAATGATTGATAAAAAGATGTACACAGGTCCTGTTTACGACAGGGTTGCTCTTGGCATATTTGATGAAGGTGAAAAAAATCGGTTTGACGTTGCCAGAGTGCAGCTGGATGCCTCTTTAAAAGGTTCGGGAACAACTATTAAGGTTAATAACATTAACCAGCCCAGAATGCTTTCTACACACGTTATAGTTTATACTCCGGAGTGGGGCAAGACTTCGCCTTATGCTCCTAAATATGGTATGGGGCTTCTTGTTGAAGATAATGTTATTACAAAAGCCTCAGCAAATCCTATTACTATTCCTGAAAACGGCTATGTTATATCCGGCCCTAAATCAGTCTTGCAGCCGCTTTTAAAGAATAAGAAAGTTAAATTTGAGGTTAATACAACTCCTGAGTGGAAAAATGTTAAACATATTATCAGCGGCGGTCCGTATCTTATCAAAGACGGCGAAGTCTTTGTTGATATGACTGCCCAGAAACTTGGAGCTATAGGCGGAAGAAATCCCCGCAGTGCAATAGGATACACTGAAGATAACAATTTAATCCTTGTTGCAGTTGACGGCAGAGAAGGCAGTTCTATCGGTATGACTTTAATGGAGCTTGCAAGATTTATGAAATCTATTGGCTGTGTTGGCGCAATAAACCTTGACGGAGGAGGCTCTACTGTTATGTATGTTAACGGGAAAATTGTTAATAAACCGCAGGTTTACGGAGGCATACCTATTTCTAATGCAATTGTATTATCAAAAAAATCTTAATCTCCGGCTTTAAAGAATGTGCCCTAAAACTTTGCGTATAGTATAAAGCAGAGCCGTCCGGATAATTTTTCCCAAAAACGCATCTTGTACCGGAATGCTTAAACCGGATAGTATACGTCAAAATTTTTTATCCGATATGTGTTGTGTCTGCTAGCGAATATTTTCCTTAATTATCTCGGAAACCCATGGAAAGTAACTGTACCTTCCCATAAATGCAAACACTGCAAGATAAAGGATTATTGCATAAATAATTGTTTGTATAATTGAATATCCGAAAAATACCGGCGCGTTTGTCCAAAATACAATTTGTGCTGCCAATTTATTTATTAAAGGTACATAACTTAATATATTAACAACAATTCCAATCAAAAGCGATAATACAACATATGCAATGGAAAGGAATATAGATTGGTAAATATGATATAATGTAAAAACTCTCGGTCTTGCTTTTGTTATCAAACCTAAAATAAGCCATATAAAACCAATCATCCCCATTGTGGGATAAGTTAAAGCCGCAACGATTCTTTCTATCATATACGGATTTTCACTATTATTATAAGAATACATTATGCTTCCTGTCCTACATCGCCTTTGCGTTTTCTGTCTATATATTCATCAAGAACCTGGAAATAAACAAGTTTATGCTCATCATTATCCGGTTCTATTTTAATAGATGAACGGTATGACGCAATAGCCTTTTCTATATCTCCCTGGAGGTAATGAGCGTTTCCTAACAGCATATAAGTTTCTGCATTGTTAGGTGAAAAATGCAGAATCTTTTTATATTCAGCCATGGCATCATCAAGTCTGTTTAAGTTTGTATAAAGGTTGCCAAGAAGTTCATAAGCATTAGGCTCTTTAGGAAATACTTCAATTGCTCTCTTATACATTTCTATAGCCATATCATATTCGCCAAATTCGGAAAGTGAAATTGCATAACAGATATAAGCTCTGTAGTTATCACCTTCCATAGTCAGCGCTTTTTCAAAATATGAATAAGCTTCTTCCCTTTTGTGCATAAGTGTATAAGTATTACCGATACATATTGCAACAACTTTATTATCTATATTGAGTGCAAAAACCCTCTTATAAAGATCCAGAGCTCTTTCATAATCAAATAATTTGAAGCATACATTACCCATATCAACAAGAGCTGTTAAGTTCTCAGGGTCAAGCGAAAGCGCTTTTTCATAGTAAGCTTTTGATTCAATGTAATCCTCATTATCATAATAGAGAAGTGCTATTGCATTATAAATCTCAGGATTAAAAGCATTTAAGTCAATAGCTCTGTTGTAATAAAATAAAGCTTTAGGAAAGTTTTTCCATTCTGCAAAAACATTACCTATGTTGTAATAAATCAAATAATTTTTAGGATTAATTTCAAGAGCTCTGTTATAGTAAGACAAAGATTTTCTAAAATCCTTTTCATAGAACCACATAGTTCCCATACCGACAAGAGCCTGAACATCGTTCGGGTTGATAGACAAAATACTGTCTAACACTGACATAACCTTGTCATAATCCTGCAACTCTAAATATAAACGTGACAGTTTGTGGTAAATCTCCGTATTTTTAGGATCTTTTGCCATTTCCAGAACTGTTTCGTTAATCTGCTTTTCTAATTCCTGTTTGTTCTCAATATTTTCCATAAGATTATTATAGCCTTCTCTTCAAATTTTGTAAAATTATTGCAATATGTAAAGTAGCTGCCTTTTAAAGTTTCAATTTAACTGTTGTATGCAGAGTATTCTTTAGAAATTTCTCTCCACTCTTCTTCCGGAATACTGAACGCATTGTTCCAGAATTTTTCAATGGCATATGTTTCACGTTCATCCCTATGGAGAATATGCACAACAACATCACCGTAATCCAGAAGGTTCCAGCGATTTTTCAAATCATTTTCAACTCTGTTAGGTAAACGTTCAAAGAGTTCTTTTATACGCTCTTTAGTACTTTCCATCAGTGCTTTTACCTGCGGTGTTGAATCCCCGGTTACTATAACGAAATAATCAGCAAGTGACGAAACATGACTGATATTGAGTATAGAAATCTCTTTTCCGAGTTTATCGTCTAATGTTCCTGCAATAACACAGGCAAGTTTGTGTGAATCAATTTCTTTTGTCATATTTTTCCCTTTATTATGAAAAAATTATAGCAAAAAAAGTTCCCGCCAGCAATAGCGGGAACTTTTTTAATTATTCAATTAAGTCAACTCTTCGTTTGTGACGTCCGCCTTCAAAACCTGTTTTAAGCCAAATATCAACAATATCAAGCGCAAGGTGTTCTCCTATTACACGTTCACCTATGCACAAAACATTTGCATTATTATGTGCTCTTGAAACTCTTGCAGAATAGGTATCTCCGCATAATGCAGCCCTTATTCCACGTACCTTATTTGCTGCTATTGACATCCCAATGCCAGTTCCGCAAATAAGAATCCCTCTGTTTGATTTTCCGCTGATTACCCGTTCACAAACAGCTTTTGCAATATCCGGATAGTCGCATGCTTCTCTGGTATGGGTACCTACATCAACAAAAGGTATATTCCTTGATTTTAAATAATCAATAACCTTTTCCTTATAATGAAACCCACCATGGTCAGAGCCAATAACAACCTTTAAATCTTCCATAATAAACACCTCTTTCATTTTGTATATTAATTATACTATTTTTTTTATACATTGCCAATAAAGTGAAAGAAGTTTGTAACATTTTATTTACGCAATAAAAAACTCCCTTCTGGGAGTTTTTCTATGCCATTAAAGCTTTGTTAATTTCTGCGATTGTTGCTTTGAAACTGTTTATTGGTACTGGAAGCCCTTTTGTATCTGTTGCGTCTGCCAATTTTTGTCTTAATTGTTCTTTTTGTGCTTCAGGGAGATTTGACTTATTAATATTGTCTAAAGTCCCTGATGCCATTTTTTTTCTATCACCCTCAAGCTTTTGAAGATTTGCATTTACTTGCTGGGTTGCCTGTGATACCTGTCCTTCACTCTGTGGTGATTGTTGTTGTTGTCCTGTAGATGAAGCCGTTGCATACTTGCTCCATGGTGTATCTAGAATGCCTTTATTATTTATCATGTCAGTTACAGGCTGCCAGCTTTCTGATATATTTTTTTCATCGTTAACTTTTAGGCGAAGTTCTTCCTGAGAGTTTGCTGTAACAGTAATTGTTGCAGGTCCAGCGCTGGTGTTTACTTCCATTGTTTGTGTGAAAATCTGTTGTACACCGCCGCCGTTTTCTCCGGCTGGTCTGCTTAATTGTGCATCGGTTTTTAAGCCTCTGCCAAAGCCATCCTGATTCTGATATTGAACCAGTTCTCCGTTGTCATATGTATACTGATTGCCGCTGCTGATTGACTGGCCGTTTTTAGAAACGCAGGTATAAATTGGTTTGCCATCAGAAGATGTGCCGCTTAATTGATATGTATAGGTGTTACCCTTACTGTTTTCAGATGTATCAGTTATTGTAAATTCCTGAGGCGGCTGACCTGCACTGCCGGCTTTTGTTATTGTAACCTGTCCTGCCAAGCCTGTAATGTTTCTGGTGTTACCACTTGCATCCCGGCATATGATACCGTTTTTACCAAAATCTTTATATGGATCTTCTTGAGGCTTTTGTTCCACCTTTGGTTGTTGCTTAGGTGCTGTTGCAACCGGTTCTTTAGCAGCCTGTGCATCCTTTAACTGTTTTTGTAATTTATTAATTTGATCCTGCATTTGGCGCATCTGATCAGATGTTGTATCAACAGGAGGCTGACCGCCAGCTTCTTCGTTTTTATCTTTCTTGAATAAAGATAATATTCCTCCGAGTAAGGTTGTACCAACACCGAGCCCCATAAGCCATTTCATGCCTTTACTCATTCCGCTGTCACCATTGCAGCAGCTTCCTGTATTGTAATAGTTTAATGCACTATCATAATAGCCGCCGTATGCGCCGCCAAAGAAGTTATTTTGGACATAAGTTGTATTTTTACTTACGCCTCTAAACCCCTGCCATTGTCCCGGACGGAACGGCTGGCGTCCAACTGAACTTAAGTTTGCTCTAGGCTGCATGTAAACCATATACTCTCTCCGTAGTTTTACTCTCTTATATATATAAAGTATATACTATTTTAAAAATTGCCTTTTTATTATAATTTGTGTTACATTTCTTTACAATTGATATAATAGAACCGGCGCCAACATTGGCGCCGGTTTTTAATTTATTCGGTAATTGGTTTGTTGTCATTTCCTGAAAGTTCTTCTTCGATTATTGCTTTAGCTGCATCTATTGCTTCCTGTTTTGAGTCATATTTTGTTGTTCCGCAGTCTTGTCCGTTGATTGTTGCAATCCATTTTGAGTCGCTTGTTTGTCTTGCATTATATTTTCCGGCTTTTGTTACGTTACCAGGAGTGTAATTTACCTTTGTAACAGAACCATCTTTGTTATAGCTGTATGTTTTTCCGTTAATAGTTAATGTATCCGGTAATTTTAAAACTCCTCTAGGCAAGTCCATATTGCTGATATTTACAGGCTGGTTATTTTTATCAAGAACCTGTCCGTTTTCAACGTGACCTCCATCTACATATTGAGCTCTTAATGCTGTATAGATTGCCTTAATTTCATCCTGTGATAATTTAGCACCATTAGGACCGGTGTACATTCCCTCTGCTATATGAAACCATGTATCACCTTTGGTTACATTATAATCATTTGCATGAATCTGTGATGTAGTTAAAATATTTCTGGCTCCTGGTGTAAGTGTTAAATCATTATCGCTGTCGCCGTTATTGTCAGCATCTTCTGTACCGGTATGTCCTGATATTCTTTCATCATCATTATCTACGTCAACATCAGTATCCGCATCTGTATCACTGTCGCCTACCCGGTTTCTGTTATTATCTCTCTGTAATTCTTCTGTCAGGGTTTCTAATTGCTGCTGCATTTTATCCAGCTGTTGCTGCATTGAATTTAAAGAAATACTAGAATCACTGCGTGTGCTTTCCCGTCTTGTTGTATGTGTTGAATTATTTCTGTCATCAATAACAGTAGTATAATTATTATTTACGCTTCCTCCGCCTAAGCCGAATGCGTTCATTATTCCGCCTAAGAAAGTTGTACCGATTCCAAGTCCGAGCATCCATTTTCCAAAGCTGCCCATACCGCAGTTGCAGCCGCATCCGTAGTTTCTAAAACCGCCGAAATGAACAAATCCGCCGCCTATAGGTGGTCTTGGACTTCCAAAGAAATTGTTTTGGACATATGTTGTATGCTTGCTGCCCCAGCTGAAACCATGCCAAGGATTTGGTCTATAACCGCCGAGCGGACCTCGATACATCCGATTCATAGCTTTACCTCATACTTTATACTCTTATATATAAAAAGTATATACTAGTTAGATAATTGCTAAATTCAGAAAATACTACTTTACAAAAGTTAACAATTCTATCCCTTATATATGTATTATGCCCGTTTTAGGCGGTTTTCTAACTTATATATCCAGTCCGCTAAACATTTGAAGCGAAGTAACTTTTTGCAGAAGCGGGTAATCATTAATATTATGAGTTTTTATAAAGTCTATTGCTTCCATTCTTGCTAATTCAAGAATTTTTGCATCTTTAACTATGTCTGATATAATTAAATCGGGCAGACCGCTTTGTCTTGTTCCCAGAAATTCTCCGGGGCCTCTGAGTTGTAAATCTTTTTCAGCAATGACAAAACCGTCATTCGTTTGGGTCATAATGTTCAAACGTTCTCTGGTTTCCTGTGATTTTGTTCCGGAGACAAGGACACAGTAAGACTGGAGTGCACTTCTGCCAACCCTGCCTCTCAGCTGGTGAAGTTGTGATAGCCCGAAACGTTCTGCATTTTCTATAACAATAACAGTTGCATTTGGTACGTCAACTCCGACTTCAACTACAGTTGTTGAAACAAGGATGTCATATTTTTTATTCTTAAAATCATTCATGACCTGTTCTTTTTCATCATTTTTAAGTTTTCCATGCAAAAGTCCCACTTTAAACTGAGGAAAAACATCCTGCTGAAGGTGTTCGGCTTCTTTAGTTGCGGCTTTTGCAGAAAGGGTTTCACTTTCTTCTATCAAAGGGTATACAACATAGGCTTGTCTGCCTTCTTCAATCTGCTGCCTGATGAGGTCATAAACTCCCCTGTGCGAGCCTGTCAGAGAGGTTTTAACAGGCAGACGTCCTTTAGGAAGTTCATCTATTATGGTTAAGTCCAAATCTCCATGGACAGTCATTGCAAGTGTTCTTGGAATTGGCGTTGCTGTCATTGTAAGCATTTGCGGATTTTGTGATTTTTTGCGGAGGATATTTCTTTGTTTCACACCAAACCTGTGCTGTTCATCAACCACTATTGCACCAAGGTTATTAAATTCAATATTATCCTGAATAAGTGCATGTGTGCCTACAGCAATATTTGTTTGCCCGTTGCGTAAGTCTTTTTGAAAGCTTTCTCTGACTTTTTTCCCCTGTGAACCTAAAAATAGTCCTACACTCAAACCCAGCGGGGTAAGCCATTGTATAAGATTGTTATAATGCTGCTGGGCAAGAATTTCGGTCGGCGCCATGAGAGCTCCCTGGTAACCGTTTTCTACTCCGGCAAGAAGCATTATGCAGGCAACAACGGTCTTCCCGCTGCCGACGTCTCCTTGGAGCAGTCTTGCCATTGGTCTATCAGAGTTTAAATCATTTAGAATTTCATTAACTGCCTTTTTCTGTCCTGCTGTAAGTTCAAACGGCAAACTATTAATGAATTTTTGAACAAGTCCGTCTTTTTGTATTTTTAGTGCCAGCGCTGAATGAGTATTATTTTCTTCGCGCAGTCTGACAAGCTTCAGCTGAACAAGAAATAATTCTTCAAATACAAGGCTAAATCTGGCACGTTCGAGCATTTCCATATTTTCAGGAAAGTGCATTTGCATAACAGCAATTTTTTTATCAAGAAGCCCGAGCCTTTCGCTGATGTCTTCAGGAACTATATTGGTAATATAATCTTTATAAAGTTCCAGTGCATTGTGGATTGCGTTTCTTAGCGTCTTAATGCTTAAATCTTCGCAAACCGGATATATTGGAACAATTCTGCCAAGATGCAGGCTGCCGCTTTCAAGAAATTCTCCTGTCATTATTGAATAAGACGGTTTGTCAATTGTAAGTTTTTTGGTGTAATTATTAAGCTTTACAGTACCGGAGAGCATTATTCCTGCGTTGACCGGGAATTGAGCTTTTGTTCTTTCTAGTGTAAATCTATTTGATTTTGCATTAAAAAAGCTCAGTTCCAGCCTTCCGGTTTCATCTGCAACTGTGACTTTCACTACTGAAAGATTATTCTTTGTGTTAAATGCGGAAACTGATTTTATATAACCGAAAACAGTGGTATTTTCTCCCTCTTTCAAATTTTTTATTAATGTTCTTGATGAGTAATCGACATGGCGTTTTGGAAAATAACACATTAAATCATTTGCCGTATAAATTCCAAGTTTGTTTAATTTGTATGCAAGTTTTGGACCAACACCTTTGACATACATAACATCAACTTCATTTGGATTTTTTGGAATATCTTTACGGGAAGTTTCTGCATCCTGCTGAATTATATTAGTTTGAAGCTCGGATTTTATTGCTTTTATAAGGTGATCAATAGCCCTTCTTCTCTCATTCACTGAGGCAAAAGGATAGTGCTCAAATGTTTCAATAATAACCTGCCAGCGCGGGTTTTTACCGGAAGTTTTATAGATTTTTCGGGCTTCATTTTTTATAAAAGCTGAAAAACACTGTGCTTTTCCTCTTATATCTATATATTTATATTTGACTTCAACATCAATAGCTAATTTTATCTGATCTAAGTTTTCTATCATCGGACTATTCTCAGCTTAATCTTAACACTTCATATATGTCCATTTTTTTTGCCTTACCGCGGATTTGAACCTCACTGATTTTAATAACATCAGCTATTGAACTTACGTAGGAATATGTGGAGCTGCTTATCAAAAAGTTTGTTCTGTAAACCTTGTTATAGCTTTCAATTCTGCTTGCAAGGTTTACTGTATCACCTATTACAGTATACTCAAGTCGTTTTTCAGAACCTATATTTCCTACAAAGGCCTCACCTGTGTTAATTCCTATGCCTATTTCTATTTTAGGTTTTCCTTCAAAAAGCCATTTATCCTGAAGCTGGTTAACTTTTTTCAGCATATCATTTGCGCATTTTACTGCATTAACAGGGTGGTTTATGTCCTGTATGGGCTCCCCAAATATAGCCATAACAGCATCACCGATAAACTTATTGATTACGCCGTTGTACTTTGTGATTATCGGCTCAATTTCAGTGAAATATTCATTTAATATTACTGAAACTTCTTCCGCTGTCATCTTTTCACTCATGCTTGTGAATCCGCGGATGTCTGCAAATAAAACCGTTACGTTAGCACGCTTACCGCCGAGTTTAATATCATCAATGTTCTGGACAACATTTTTCATAATATCCTGTGATAAATACTTGCCCATTGCCTGTTTTATTTTTTCTTTGGTTTTGCCTTCCAGTAAAAATCTGTATGAGTAGCCGAAAATTGTAGTCAAAAGCTGAATGGCAATAGGAGTTATTACATTAACTGCAAAACCGGCCTGATAACACACTATAGAAAACATTATATAAAATGCAGCAATCAATATAAGCAAAAATAAAGAAGCAAAATATGAAAATTTACTTATAACTATAAGAGTTAACACAGTAATCGTAAATAATATCGCTAAATCTTGCAAAAGTGAGGTCTGTCTTATAAAATCTTTTGTCAGAAGATTATCAAGGTTTGTCGCCTGAATGTCAACGCCGGGATGTTTTTGTAAAACCGGCGTAGGCAGTGCATCTTCAAGAGCCAGCGCTGCAGCTTTGGCATTCGCGCCTACAAAAACTATTTTTCCTGTAAACTCAGAAGGATTGATTGCAGGTTTCTGCCCTTTTTTTATTGCCTCAAGGGAATCAATAATATCAATTGCAGAATATTTCCTGTGGGTATAGGAATCGCTGTCATTTACTCTATAGTAACGGATTAAATTTTGTATCCCTTTTGAATTGGCAATTGCTGGAATGGTAAGACCTGTTTTTTCTATATAAATCTTATCCGGCAAAAGGGTTATGCTGTCTGTATTATTTAAAAGCATGTACATTCTTAATCCAAGTGACGGATAGTAATTACCGTTTACAGATACTACCTGATCCATGTAAGTTAAGTACCCGTCAGGGTTTTGTGAAATATTCACTGAGCCGACCCGTTTTACAGCATCAAAATATGGCTTTGGAAATTCAGAGATACTTTTATATCTTCCAAAATCGTATGGTTCATACTTTTGGATAATATTAACCCCGAATTTATTCATAAATTTTATGTCATATTTTCTGCCTTCCTGTTCGTTTTCATAAGGCTGCTGGAGCGGGCTGAAACCGGTTACAAGATTGTCAATTCTTTTTACTGTATTAAAAAAGTATTCATCAGATTTTGGATTATCTTTATCTAGTGAAGTAAGTATCGCGTCATATCCGATAATTTCAGGTTTTGCATAGTCATTGAGATATTCCATAATTTTTGCGTAATATTCTCTTGGCCAAGGCCAGCGGTGATATGCTATTGATTTATCATCGATAACAATTACTGCAATATTATCAGAGCCGCTTTTGGTGGCAGAAAAGTTTTTTATCATAAAATTATAAGCATTTGGCTCTATAAACTGCCAGGAAAGAAATATCACCACCAGCGATAAAAATAAATGCAAAAAGAATGATTTTATAAAAAATAACTTCGATTTAAACTTCTTCATGTTTCACAAATCCCAATCCTATATTTTATGATATAATAAATTCTGAAAAAAGGATAGATTATGAACGAAAATTTAATCAAATTGCTGGCAGAACAAAAAATATTACCTATAATACGTAATTCAAATGCGCAGGAGGTAATTGATACCACAAAGGCTCTTATTGATGCAGGAATTAAAGTTGTAGAAATTAATGTTGAAAATGCAGATATATATGGTGCTATAGGCGAAATATCAAAAGATATTACTGTATGTGCAGGCGGAATAATCACTTCTTTGCAGGCTGTTTCTGCACTAGGTGTTGGCGCGGAAATTTTATCGTCACCTATTTTTCACATGAATTTGGTTAAAATTTCCAAAGATAAGCAAATCCCTTTTATAGCAGGCGCCTCAACTCCAAATGAAGCTTATAATGTTTGGAAAGCCCGAGTTCCATTGATTAAACTTTATCCTGTCACAGCTCTGGGCGGTGCGTTGTATGTTGAAGATATATTAAGACCGATGCCTTTTTTAAAGGTTCTTCCGCAAGGAAATGTTAAGCTGTCTGAAGTTCCTTCTTATATAAAAGCCGGAGCTCTAGCAGCAGGTGTCGGACGTGACCTGTTTGAGGGATATTCTTATAATGAGATTACAAAACGTGCCAGAACTGTTCTTAATGATTTGAAAGGATAATATGGAAGAAAAACTCGATATTGTTGCGATTGGGGAATGTTTAATAGAATTGTCGGCAGGTACAAGCCTTGCAAGTGCGGACTGCCTTTATAAATATTACGGCGGAGATGCTCTTGCGACTGCTATTTCTGCGTTGCGATTAGGCTCAAAAGTCGGTTTTATAACTAAAGTCGGTAATGATGCATTTAAGGAGTTTCTTATGGATTCCTGGCAGGCTGAGGGGCTTGATATTTCACAGGTAAAGCTGGCAAATGAACCGAACGGCTTTTATTTTATAACAAGACCAGCAGATGCTGATAAAGAGATTGTATACTATAGAAAAAAAATTGCTCCTTCAAAGCTTTCGATTGATGATATTTCAGATGAATATATTTCTGGTGCAAAAATTTTATATTCTTCCGGCACAACTATGTCATTGTCTATTTCTGCCGAAGAAGCTGTTTTAAAAGCTTTTGAACTTGCTAAAAAGAATAATATTACCACAGCTTTTGACCCTAATTTCTCACTTTTGTGCACTACGAAAGAAAATGCAAAAGAAAGTTTTAATAAAATTGTTTCGAATGTTGATATTCTTTTTATGAATGACAAGTATGATACAACTTATATTCTTGAACTTGAATCTGCAGAAAATATTATTAAAAAACTGTGGGATATGGGGGTTAGTACAATTGTCATCAAATCAAGTCTTAAAGGCGGTTATTATACAGGTTATAACGGAAATATCTTTTTTAATGAATTTTTCACTAAAGAAACTGTTGACACTACCTGTTCAGGCGACGCTTTTAACGGCGGTTTCATGCACGCAATAACCCATGGCTGCAACCATGTTGAAGCAGTTAAACTTGCTGGTATTGTTGCAGGTTTACAGGCTCAGGAGATTGGTGCTATTAAATCTATTCCTTATAAAGATGAAGTTTATTCTATTATGCGCGGAGGCTGCGGATTTTAAATGGCAAAAAGTATAATTGTATCAGGTTATTATGGCTTTGACAATTTTGGCGATGACGCTATTCTTGGGGTTATCGTTGATAAATTAAAATCTCTTGGTAATAATATTGCAGTAATTTCTAAAAATCCTAAAAAAACCTCCCTGCTTTATCAGGTTTATTCTGTTAAAAATTTTAGTTTACTTTCTCTATTTCTTGCAATGTCCCGTTCTGATGTCCTTATTTCCGGAGGAGGCAGCCTTTTACAGGATGTTACAAGTTTCAAAAGTTTGTTATATTATTCTGCAATAATCTGGCTGGCAGAAGCTATGAATAAAAAAGTAATAATTTTTGCACAGGGGATAGGTCCTTTAAATCGTGAAAAGTCTGTAGAGATTGTAAAAAAACTATTGCTCAAAGCAGATTTTGTATCTGTTAGAGATCAAAAAAGCCTTCAACTTTTAAATAGCTGGGGAGTAAAGGCTACTCTTGTAAATGACCCGGTATTTTCTCTTGAGGTAACTCCTGCCAATCCGGATGGGACAATTGGTGTTCAGCTTAGAGATTACAAAACTATGAATGATGTCCTTTTAAATCGTCTTGCTGAACAGATTTTAAAGGAATTTCCCGGCAGAAAAATCGAGATTTATGCTTTTCAAAAAGCTCTTGATTATAAAATTTGTTTAAAATTTGAAAAAATATTAAAGACAATGAATCCTGAAGTTAATACTGAAGTAATTCATTCTCTTACAAAAAATGATTTCATATTTAAAATGTCTCATCTTGAATATATGATTGCAATGCGTTTTCATGCAGTGCTCGTTGCCTTAAAACTGGGCATTAAGACAATAGCTATTAATTATGATGCAAAAGTGACAAAACTTGCCTATGAAGCGCTTATCCCGATAATTACAATGAAAGGGGATGATGACTATGATGCTGCATTTGCCAAAATGAAAGCTCTAGACAGCCGAAAACTGCTTCATTTTGCAAATACAAAACCGTTTAACTGGTCAGGAATTATGCCTTTTATTTCTTAAGTATTATTCTGCTTGGCCGTATAAATCGTTATAAGCACTGCGGAGCTTTTTATCGATTGTTAAATTATTCGCATCTAACATAAGTTTATTTCCTGTTTCAAGTTCTTTACTTGTGATAACTCCGTCATACTTGCCATCAGACAGTGAGTCATATACGGTAAACATTGAAGACATTTCTTTCCAATCAAGCTTGCCGTCACCGTTCTGATCTAACTTTTTGAATATGATTTCTGAACTTGTATTAGCTGCTTTTTTCAAATTGTCAGTAGCATTTGCATCTAAATCAGTTTTTATGTTGTATGCTTTAAATTCATCAAGAGTAATCTCTCCATCTGAATTACCTGCTGTTTTATCCATGTGCATAATATATGACTTGCCAAACTCGTCTGAAGAATCCATGTGAATATCATTCTTTTCTATGCCTTCAGGCATATCTTTCCAGTCTGAGCTTACGAACTGGGTATCTTTTTTATCTTTAATATTCTGTTCAAAAGTTTCAGCTAAAGACGTATCCTGTCCCTCAGCTACTTTATCCGCAGCAGGATTGTTTGTTTTTTCAAGGGCTTTCTGGGTTGTAGAGGTTGTTGTATTAAAAGTATTGAAATTCATCATAGGATTAACCATCATCGGTGAAGCGGAGTTAAGCATGGAAATTTGCTGATACAATGCTGCACCTTGACCATAAGCCTGTCCCATCATATATCTGTCTGCGGCAATTTGTCCTAAACCGTAACCTGAACTATATATTCCACCACTATAGATTGTTCCTCCGTAATATCCTCCATAGCAGCCTCCGCCTCCACAACAGCCGCCAAATACTGAACCTCCGCAGCCATGATTTATAGCTTTGGTTGCAGCGTAGAATGTTCCCATTTGTAAAAAGCTGCTGCCCATTTTTAGCAATGAATTACTTAAATTGTTTAAGCTAAAGCCCATAGAATATCCTCTTTTTATATACTATATATATAAAAAGTAGATACTGATAAATATTGCTACCGCATCTTAAATAAATTTGAAACCCCTTATGTTATAGGCGTTTTGACGGTTAACAATTCTTAATAATTAATATAAAATAAAACTTCCTGATAAAGGAAGTTTTAAAATATGCCCTGGGCCAGACTTGAACTGGCACTGAGTTATTCACCCAATTGGATTTTAAGTCCAACGCGTCTACCGATTCCGCCACCAGGGCTTATTTAATTTTCAATCACATTTTTTATTTTAAGCAAAACAAAACAGAATGTCAAACATTTATTTGAGCATAAGATGCCAGCTCTTCTGCCTTATCACTTATTTGCTGCTGGGTTTGTTCAAGAACAGCCATGACAAGATTTTCATTTTTTATCTTTGTCTTGCCGAATAAAGCCGGATATGCAATATTACCGGCAAAAACCTCTTTAAATTCTTTTAGTTTCAAATAATCTTTCTCATCAATTATGTTCACATAGTCGCAAACGTATACAAACATATCACCAAGAACTGATTTTGCTTTAGAAATATTATTTGTTGTAATATTTTTTTTCATTTTCTTAAGCTTATTTGATAATTCCAAATATATCTCTGCAAGCCTTGACTTTTTTAGAGGAAGTATTTTCTTAAAATACTCCATAGTTTGCGCATAACCAATTTCCATAAGATTTGAGCGCTTATCTTTTGGCATATTGAAGTCTACTATGTTTACATCTCCTGTATTGATTACAATATAATCATACTTATCTTTTTCATTATAAATACTCATTATAAATTCTGTTGCTATTGATGTTGCATAGCTGTATAAAGAGTTTATATATTCGATTGTATTTTTATCATTGCCTTCAAAGTCGCCTTCAAGCCTGAATTCAAGTACACGTTCATTTTCAGGCTGTAAATTTTTTGAAAGCTTCCACATAGGAGAACCTTTTTGGAGATCTCCGTCAACAAGCACCCTGTTATTGTATTCTATAGGTTTCATTAGACCTGGCATACTGCATGAAATTCTTACTGCTGTAGCTATTTCAAAATCTGGGGTTTCTGACTTTGAAAATTCTTTACAGTGAAAACTTGATAAATCTGTTGTTATAATAACAAGATTTTTGTTAATATCCGCAAACGTAACAGATTTATGCGTTCCTTTTTTGTATGATTTGCCGTAATATTTTTTTTCTATTAAATCTCTTATCCAGTCAAGGAACACTTCCCCCTTACTCAATGCAAATTGCGGTCCTAATGCAAACTGTATATCGCTGAATAATTCAAAATTTACCTGCATAAAGATTTCTCTGAGTTCTTTGGCAGAATAACCGACAGCAAACAGTGCTGCAATAATAGAACCTACAGAAGACCCTGCAACAGTGTTAGGATTAATTCCTAATTCTTCCATTGCTTTTACTGTTCCGCAATATGCAGCTCCTCTTATTGCTCCTCCTCCGAAAAGGCATGTGTATTCAAAAGATTTATTTTTCATATTTGCATTATACTCTAAATTAAAATTTTATAGATGTATCAAATAATGTATTTTTGTAATACTGAATATCATTTGAAGGCATTTTATAGGTCTGTTTTTTATGACCGGCAGGTACAAATACCCCGAAAGCTTCACCCTCAAATACATTACACCAAACTTTAGATTTGCTCAATACCTCGTATATTGGATAATATTTTTCTATAACCATTACATCCGGAGGAAATTTTTCGAGGATTTCGTTCCAGTATGGATTTACCAGATAAAATTTTTTCAATAAAGGAACCATTCCATCGTAATAGACTTCTTCATATCTGCCATCCATAAATATAAGATTCTGTGGATATAATTTGTAGGAGGCATAGCTTCCAAGCCCGAAATTTATCAGAAGGTTTCCTTTTATATTGTTAATCTTTATAAATTCTATTTCTTTTACCGGATAGGCTTCTGTATTTACAGGTACAGAAATATCTTTGCTTAAAAATGTAAATAAAGTAATAAATAAAAATGCAGAATAAATAACTTTATCCTTCCATACCGGCATTTTTATAGCTTTTACAAGCTTATAAAAGTCTTCATACATAAAACATGTTCCTGCAATTGCAAAAAACGGCAGAAGCTTAATATGTGATATTGCAAGGTATAGTGTTGCTGTAAGAACTATGAATTTTGTCTTATCAAGGTTAATATACCACTCTTTTAAATTTTTATGCATTCTTCCTTTAAAGAATAATATCAGCTCAGATGCAAGGGTTCCAAACATGAATATTTTGAATGGAATTTGTCTGAATAAATGAAATTTTGAAAATAATCCCCACCATTCAGCTACATCCGGTCGTTTCATTGTGTTTGCCATAAGCAGGAATTTTATATAATCATATCCCCAAGGATTGATTATTAGAACAGGAATAGACACAAGCAAGGTAATAATATACTTCTTTACCGGCTTTTTATTAAGAAATTCTCCAACTGCATACATGAATACAAGTCCGATGCCTGCCACAACTCCTCCATGTAAATTATTCCAGAGGATTACCAGCAAAGGGATTAAAAACAACGGTTTGTTATTTCCTTTTCTTGCAAGTTCTAGAATGTAAATAAAAACGGCAAAAAGTAAAAAGCTGAACAGGTGGCATCTTATAGGATTGTTGAAGTTTTCAACCAGAGCCATAACAGGGAAAAGATAAAACAATATGTTGTATGGACAAATATTATTTCCCAGCTTAATAACTCTGGAGGCAGTAAAAAATATTCCAAAGTATAAAATGATTTCCAGAATGATAAGGCTGTATGGTCCAAATAGTTTTAAGAAAGAATAAAACACTATACCGGAGCCGTATTCATGGTCATACCAGATATGTGTAGGCGTGTAAGAGAGAAAGTCCTGTTTTAAAACATGCCCGCCGTCAACAACACCCATTCCTGCTATTAACCTTGCCCATAAATCAAAATCATAATGTGGTGCATTCACACATATAGCGGCTATCAGCAGAAATAAAGTTATATAAAACAAAAAAGGTTTACACTTATCCATAAAATATATTTTAACACAAAAAAGCCTGCTTTTTACGGCAGGCTTTTAGTGAGTTGTACATAAAAGTTGTATTAAGCGGCAATTTCGCCTTTAATTTCTCTGATTAAATATTCTGCAACCCATTCAAAATCTTTGTTTTCCTGAGCAGCTTTTTCTAGATATTTAATGGAAGCATCGCCTATTCTGATTAAAGTCATAGCAACAACACCTCTTTTGATACCTCTTACAACCTGTAACTGGTCAACTAATTGAGGCAAAACTTCTGTTCCATGTTCAACTAATTTATTTTCAAGTTCATTTTTAGTAGTGTTATCTGCATTTTCTAACTTTGTAAGAATTTCATTAACTGTTTCCATAATTATCTCCAATTATTTTTCTAACCTATGTTCTTATTATAATTCAAAATAATTATGAACTTTGATTTCCTTACAAAATCTTTATATCGTATAAAGATTTTCTTTATGCGTTAAAATACTTGAAGTTTCGTTCTACGTTTTTATCAATTACAGACTTTATTGAATCGTATTCTGTTTGCAAAGACTGGTGTTCAGTATCAATATTTTTTAATTCTAAATCGTAGCGTTTATCTTTAGCTTCAATTTTATTCATGGCTTTATTGTATTCTGCTTCAGCCTTTGTAATATCAATATCTACTGAGGATTCTGTAATATCACTGCAGTTTGTATACATAGTAGAAACCCAATTATTGTCATCGTTGACCTGTTCCATTGATATTAATCCGCTTTCCAATGCAAACTGCAGCCATTCAGAACTTGATGCAAGACCGTTTTCAAGAGCTTTATAACCGCCTTCCATCATTCTTTCAAATAAATTTGTGTACCATTGGGCTTTAGCATCGGCATTTTCATTAGGATTATTAACATCAACCCATGTATATTTCGGAACACCATATTCTTCCATCATCTTTTCACATAAATATACATCCAGTATAGCCTGGAAGTTCGGCTGATACTTAGTGCTAACTGTAGTTGTAGTTTTTTCGCCTGTTACTGGGTCTGTTGTTGTAATTTCTTGTGTTACATCAACCCATTTAGATTCATCATCAACAACTACGCCGCCCTCGCTAGGATCAAGTGCTGTTGTCGGGAATATTGTACCCCACATTTCTGTTTCTTCATCCCAAACCTGTTTGCCTGCGCACCATTCCATATCATCAAGTTTATCATAGAATTCTGTTCCAACATCCTGACCAAATATAAACATTGATAATTTTTTAGCTGCTGCTTCATACTCTGCTTTTGCAGTTTGGGCTTCAGTTCCTTTTGCAAAATCACTTCTATCCAGGGCATTCATAATGTTTGACTGGAAATATTGCCACATAGCAATTGTAGATTCAACATATTCAACATCTGTTACGGTACTTTTAATAACTTCTGTATAGCTGCCGTCCAGGTAATCTCCAGGTAATGTTTCATTAAGCGGCGGTAACCCGTTAGAATCCAAACTATCCTGGTCAAGACCTTCTAACATGGTTTCATCATAAATTACCTGTTTATTTACAGCATCAATTGTCCCCATAGGAACACGGTTTTGAGCAACACCGACTTCTTCGTATTGAACATCACCTACGTTCGGCATAGAAAGGTATTCATCCATTGCATTAGCAAATGTACCATCTCCGCCTTCTTCAGTTTTCTTCAGGCTGCCTTTGAGGGCATTATAAATCTCCTGCATAGCCTGTCTTAGTTGCTGTGCCTGAGATACAGCGTCTGCCGGTGCTTTAATATGTTCATTATGGTCTGCATCTTCTTCTGTTTCGAACACAGCATCCAGCTCTGACATTTTATTATACCAGTTCTTATATGTATCACCGTTTCCGGTTGTTCCATATACGGTATTCTGCATTTCTTTTATTGTTGCGTTAGTATAAGCATCACTTTTTTTGTGGTAGTCGTCAAGTAATTCAAGGTAGATGCCGTATTCTGTAGATGTTTTTGAAAGTTCATATCCATAGTGAATACCTGATACTCTGGTGCCATCTGTATTGTATATCATGTCGCCTTCAAACATTTTCTGGATATTCGGATCGATTGTAAAGACATCCTGATTTTCAAAGTAAGTAGTTGCTTTTACAAGACCATATGATTTCAAAAATTCTTCAAGTGCTTTTGCATTCAAACCTTCAGTATCGCCTTCAAGGATGGATTCATCCTGTTCTGCTGCTTTGAATGCTTCTTCAAATCTTGCAGCATCAGTTTCTGATACAAGGAGCTGCCCGCTCTTATCTCTTAAACCGTACTGGTTATTATATGCGCTGTATGCTGTCAAACTGTTAAATGTCAAATTTTGATACTGGGATTCTCCGGCAGTGTTGTAATTTTTCATCATTAACTGTGTTTTATTTAAAGCATCAACATACTCCTCACTTGCCTGAGAACTTTCAGATGTGAGGCGCATTTTAGCATTATTAATTATCTGTGATCTCAACTCGTTGTCAGCCATACGAGATGTGATTGATAATAATCTAGCTTGTGATGCTGCCAATCCCATAGTTTACGATTTTTTCCTTTCCAAAATTTCTTATCGTAACATATTCTTACTATGGTTTACGGCTTTTTAGGGTAAAATCTTTAAAAACTAACGGTCAAATTTTACAAAATGTAACATTTATTTTATCCTGTTTAACGCGTTAAACAGCCTGTTTATATTTTTTATTGATGTCCCAATTCCACACAAAAGCATTGTTGATTTATCATTTGTTTTTTCATCTTCAATATTATATTTTTCAAATAATATTTCAGAAAGCTCATGACCGCTGTAATTAGGGTGTTTCACGAGAATTTTGGTAATATCATCTCCGAAAAATTCGCAGTTGCTGCATTCTGACCTTAATGTTTTAATTGTTGAAATAATATTTTCGAGATTTTTCCGCCCGCGTTTTGAATTTAGATAATTTATATTTGCCTCGATTGAAGCAAGAAGCGGATAGGATGGAGAGGTTGTATTTATCAAACTTAAAGCTTCCGACACATCAAGCCCGCAGTTGCAATGAAGCAGGGCTGTGGGATTAAGTCCGCCTGCAGTTTTGTGTAAAGATTGAACTGTAAAATCAGCATCTTTTACTGCACTCTGCGGCAGATTTTCGGAAAACGGATATAAAGCACCATGAGCTTCATCAACAATTAAATAAGTTCCGTAATGTTTGCATACCTTTTTTATAGCTTTAATATCAGATACAATTCCCTCGTAAGTCGGTGAGGTAACAATTAAAGCTTTAATGTTTTCTTTTTTTATGATATTTTCTATTAATTCGGGCTTAACATCTAGCGGAACTCCAAACTTATCATCAGTTTCAAGCTGGTAATAAACCGGTACTGCTCCGGCAAGCCTTACTGCATTAGCATGACAAGGATGTGAATTTTCCCAGATAAGCACTTTGTCGTGTTGGTCAGTGCATGTTAAAACTGAGGCGATTATCCCGCTTGTAGAGCCGTTTGTTAAAAAACTTGTAGATTTAGTACCGTAAATCTTTGCAGCAGCTTCCTGAGCCTCTGAGAGGGCTTTGTGAGGGTTGTAAGCCTCAGTTTCTGAAATGTCATACTTATAAAGATTTCTGAGCTTATGATATATAAAAAATCGTTGCCCGTGAGAAGGTGTCGTGAATAATGTTTTACGGCATGTTTTTTTTAATAAATTTACTAAACCCATATCTATTTATTTTTAATTTCAATGCTTCGTTTTGCACAATACTGAATTAATGTCATTTTGTCTTTGTTATCAAAGAAGGCAAAGCGTCCTGAATGAGTATATATGCCGTCATCGCCTTTCTCAATTCTTATTGGTATATATTTACAGGTAACTTTCATATCTTCTGTCAAAGGCAGAGTGACTTTATATTCGTCTTCAATATTAACATTTTCAGTTGTTTTAAATTTCATACCGCCGGCTGAAATATCCAGAGTGGTAATTTTATGATTTACACTGTCCGTAAATAATTCAACATCATGAATAAATTTAATACGTGTAAACCGTCGTCTTTGTAAAAACTTATGTTTAGCTGGATTAGCAATTAAAAGAGTGTTACCATCAATAGATTTTGCATAAGAATCAAAATACAAAGTTCCGTTTTTGGTATCAAGATAAAATTCACAATAATTACTTTTAAGAATACCCTCAGGCTTATAGTCCAACTCAAGACTGAAGCCCTGCGGGTTTACATCTGTAATTACACCTTTGTTGGCAAACTTAAAATCTGCCGGAACCATTATAACTCTTTGACCTTTTTCAAGTAATTCTCTCATTCTTTAGTCCTCATTTAACTTTTATCTAATTATAATTCAATTTCTTAAATTTGTCATCCTCTTAACAAAAGTCTTGAAAGAGTGAAGAAAAAAGTATATAATAAAAATTATAAGGAGGTATATTCTTTTTTTGAACACCCTTGCGAGCAGCAGCTTCTATTGATACAAAAATGGATATAGCAGTTGAGATAAGATAAAAACTAAAAAAGGAGATTAAGTTATGCAAAACGCAGTGAAGACAAGACTTTTCGGGGGGGGGGCAGAGTAGTTTAAGCTCCTTAAGAGTTATTGGTGCAGGCAACGAGCCATGTAGCGCCGCCGGTCAAAACAAGTTAAGATTAGGTTTTACCTTAGCCGAGGTATTGATAACACTCGGTATAATCGGAGTGGTAGCTGCACTGACACTTCCGACACTAATCAATAATCAACAGGAAA